>JAGOQQ010000002.1 GCA_017991395.1 Minisyncoccota bacterium
AGTGCGTGGGGCTTTCTCCGAGCGTACGCTTTAGTTTCGCTTCACCACGCACGCGGAGCGTGCGAAGTCATTACCTCACTTTGTTTTGGAAATAGGTGCGAGTTTGGTACAATAGAGACACCAAAATAAAAAACGTCATTTTAAAATGACGTTTTTTATTTTGGTGCCCAGAGCAAGCCAGCTGCTTGGCTTGCGCGAGAGGACTTGAAGACCTTGAGTATGTCGCACGAAGCGAAGCGAGTACGACACGAAAGGTGTACTGCTCCTGTAAGGAGAAAGTCCTTATGCGAAAGCATTGGGTGATTTATTTTATAGACCAGGAGAGGACTTGAACCGAGACGGCGCGAAGCCCACGAAGTGGTGCCGTCGAGTGGGGGTCGAGCGAATGAGGTCGTAGTGAGTTTGAAGCAAAGCGTAAAACGAAACGAGACCCATGAGAGTGACCAAGTCCTCCCATATTTTTGTGAGCCTGCGAACAAAAATGGGAAACCTGTACTGCTCCTGTAAGGAGAAAGTCCTTATCGAGAGCATTGGGTGATTTTTCTTACATAGAAGGAAGCTGTAAAATAGCTCATAAAATGATAAAATCATTCTATGGAAAACTTGGAAGAGAAATACCAATCAGTTTTGAGAGATTGCACCGAAAATGAAAATATCATCGGATTTTTTCTTGGTGGTTCACGAGGAAAAAGTAATGACTTTATTACTCAAAACTCCGACATGGATGTTTATGTCATTTTGTCTGATTCGGCACCAAAAGAAGTAAGAGAAAAAATGGAAAGTTATTTATCCGACTGGTTTGAAATCAGAGTTTTGACTTTGACTGAATTGGTTAATCACGCAATTTGGGGAAGTAGTCATGAATGGGATAGGTACAATTTTGCACACAATAAACCAATAGTTGATAAAACTGGTGAACTGACAAAAATAATGGAAGAAAAAGGAACTTTACCAGAAAGTGAAAAATTGTCAGTCATTAGAGATTCACTTGATGCATACATAAACAAAGTTTATCGTTCCGCAAAATATTTTAGAGATGGAAAAGAAAATGCCGGTTACTTAGATGCAGTGGAATCTTTACCAGTTCTTATGACTGCTTTGTATGCACTTGAAGGACGATTAAAACCATATAATAAATATTTTGAATGGGAACTTAAAAATTTTCCTCTAAAATTTTTACCTTTTAATACGGAAGAGTTCATTTCCGATTATTTTGATATTTTAAGAACGGGTAATTTTGAAAAACAAGCAAAAATTTTTAAAGCTGTTAAAAAACTATTTATTGAGCAAGGATACAAAAATATTTTTCATGAATGGAAGATTTACTATTTTGTTGGGGATGAAAAATAACTATATGAAATTTGAAGTATTTTAGTACATAGAAATAAATACAAAAATCACTTTTTAAATTTTCTTCTCATGATATACTTTAGCTATAAGCTAATTCCTATTTTATATGGATAACAAACAAGGCAACACCACAAACATGCTTCTATCGATTATTATTGCACTTTTGATTTGTATTTTTATATACTTGGTCACTTCACAAAAAGCGCAAGCACCAGAAATGCTCGATCAATACAGAAACAATACAATGGAACTAGAAAGCCAAGCAGCATCTCCCGTCATAGATTTGAGATAGTTTATTTTATATATGGTCACAGAAGAACTCCTCGCGTACATTAAAAGACAGCAGGCAAATCGTGTTCCCGAAGAAAGCATTCGGGCTATTTTGCTTGCAAATGGATGGCTCAAGATTGATGTAGACAAGGCGTTTGATTCACTTTTCAAAGTAGAAGAGAGTAAAATTGTGACGTCACAAGAACTTCGAACAAAAGTCGCTTCACTTTCTCCAAACATGACTGCTCAGGCACGGCCTGAGATTGTCGGACAAGGAGGAGACTTTGTGTCTTCTGGTTCATCTTTGGCAAAAGACTCATATCGAGAGCCAATCGACAATAGTGTCAAAGAACAATTCACCTCAAAAAACATTGGTACTCCAATGGGAAAAGAATTGCCTGTTGATTTAAAAGAACGACTTAGAAAAATTTCATCAGATTCAATTTTTTCTCCTGAAAAGCATATTGTTAATCCAGTTTCGCCAACACAGACACAGATAAATCCAAATCCATTTATCGCACAGGCTACAGGAAGTACGCCGAGCTTCGAAGAAAAACTTGGAGATTTGTCTGATAATGCAACATCACTTGAAGCTTCATCTCGATTTCCTATCAAGCGAGAAACAATCATGTCGCAACCACTTTCAAGTCTTCACATGATTGAGAATAACTCAATTCAGGCGCCCGAAACTCCAAACCCAAACCGTCTCTACTCGCGTTTTGGAGGTGCACAAAGTCCATACAGTCCCTCGATGGACAAGTTTAATAGCCCACTTTCTTCAGTTCCGCCGAAAAAAAGTCATTTTGGAATCGTGTTATTTTTTATTTTCATACTCATACTAGCTGGCGAGGGATACTATCTTGTAACATATCAAAAACCATTAGTTCAATCGCTTATACAAAAACTTCAAATTAGAGAATTGATAGAAAAAGCAAAACAGGAAGTGGCACCAGAAGAAAATATTCAAACAGAAAATACTGAAAATACCCAAGAAGAACCAAGCGGGACAGCAGTGAATACACAAACAGAAAATACTACAACAGTTCCACCTGCGCCTGTTGTGAATACCGCAGAAAGCACACTCAAGAACATTGCAACAAAAGTTTCTTCATACACAAGCATCAAAACTACCACAAAAGGAGTGTGTTCAAATATCTCTTCAGGAATTGCAAAAGACTTAATCGAACTAAAAAATTCGTACGGCTCATCTGCAACATGTCTTGATGATGCAAATGGATTTAGTGTGACGATTCCATATCAAACAACAGGAGAATATATGTGTGTTGATGCAAGTAGTGAAATTGTGTTGGTGAAGGCGATTCCAAAAACGGCTCGTTGTATATAACAATGCGTGGTATTATGAAGAATATGTTAAGGAGTAAAAAATGTATTCCATGTCACGACAAAAACATAGAACCACTCTCACGCGAAGACACTGCACGTCTCAATGAAGAATTGTCTGGATGGACAATATCTTTAGATAATAATCATGTAACAAAAGATTTTATGTTTGAAACATTTGAGCAATCGATAGACTTTATCAACAAAGTAGCTTCTGTTGCGTCGGCCGAGGATCATCATCCTGATATACATTGTTTTTACAACAAGGTAACGCTGGATATTTCAACACATGCAATCTCTGGGCTTACAGAAAATGATTTTATTCTCGCATCAAAAATTGACGGAATTTTAGAATAGTTTAAATTAATATGATTTCAATCGTAACAATAATTTCATTTTTAGGAATCGCTGGATTTTCTCTTGCGAGATATATTCACAAAAAGAAAAGTGAGAAGAAGCCACTCATTTGCCCCATGCGTACTTCGTGTGCCGAAGTCGTAACGAGTGATTACTCAAAAATGTTTGGTGTGCCGCTCGAGGTTTTTGGTATGTGGTACTACGGTGTACTTGGAGTCGTGTATGGATTCTTGGCAATATTTCCCGGTGTGCATTCGACCTTTATATCGTTTCTTCTAGTGCTTGCGTCACTTGTGGCATTTGTCGTGTCAATCTATCTGATTTGCGTGCAGGCATTTGCACTACGCGCATGGTGTACATGGTGTCTCATGTCTGCCTTTATCTCAACGATTATATTTGCCCTATCACTAATCGCTCACGATACTGATTTTATTTCTATTCTAAAAGAATATAAGGTGTTTGTGGTGATACTTCATGCGGTGGCTGCGACAGTGGGCGTGGGTGGAGCAACGGTTACAGATATATTTTTCTTTAGATTTCTAAGTGATAGAAAGATTTCAGTATTTGAAGCCGATGTACTCAACATTCTTTCAAAAGTTATTTGGGGTGCGCTCGGATTGCTTGTGGTGACAGGGATTGGACTTTTTCTTTCATCAGAAACCAATTTGCTTGCGTCTTCAAAATTTGTCACCAAGATGGTTGGAGTGCTTATCTTGATCGCAAATGGTGTCGCGCTCAATCTTATTGTGTCTCCACGACTCATGCATATTTCGTTTGGAGAGTCACATCGTCACATACAAGGTGAACTTGTGCGATTGAGACGAGTAGCGTTTGCGCTCGGTGCGATCTCAATTAGCTCATGGTATATGATTTTTATTTTGGGCAGTGTGAAATCCGTCCCGCTTGCCACCACGACACTTCTGTCACTTTATATTGGAATGATTCTTGTGTCGGTTTTGATTAGTCAGTTGATGGATAGACATTTTTCATCTCAATCGCAATCTTCAATTAGTTAAATTTTTTGAAAGCGAAATCCATCTGGTATACTTTTACGTATGCTATATACAGGAAAAGGTGACGGGGGAACCAGTAAATTGTTCAACACTCCAAGCGGGGAAAGAGTTTCAAAAAGTTCAAATATTTTTGAAGCACTCGGAACTCTTGATGAACTCAATTCTTTTTTGGGTGTCTGTCGCGCGCATTGTGCAAAGACGACATACTCATTGCAGGATCAGCTATTTTTTAATATCGTTTTCAGACTCCAGCAGGATTTGTTTATTGCTCAGGCTGAACTCGCTGGTGCTGATATGTCTATGTCAAAAGAAAAAGTGGAATATCTTGAGTGGGTGACAAACGAGTCCGAAAAAAATCTTCCACCAATTACGACATTTTTCATTCCAGGTGCAAGTGAACTCGGAGCATATTTTGATACGGCGAGAACAATCTCTCGAAGAACTGAGCGTTGTGTGATTCGCGTAAAAGAAAGTGGCGCAGTGGTTTCAGAAGAAACCCTGCGATATCTAAACCGCCTTTCAAGTGCGCTATACGCACTTGCTAGACTTAGCAACCACTTTTCTGGTATAACTGAGACACCTCCGACGTACCAGTAGGGGGTCATATATTGATGGGGACTATAGTTTAGTGGTAAAACTCCGGTTTGTGGAACCGGTATCGAGGGTTCAATTCCCTCTAGTCCCCCAGAATACGCATCAAAAAATCCGCCATACGGCGGATTTTTTGATGCGTATTTGAGTACATAAAGAACATAAATCCAAAAGAATATAAACCACTTTAATTAAAAAAAAGTATGCATTTTACGCTATCGCGTAAAATGCATACTTTTTTTATTTCCTCCAATTATCAAGCAATATCCCCGTCGCAATTGCTACATTGAGCGACTCGGCATTTCCGTATTTTGGAATTGTGACTTTGTGAGTGATGAGTGAAATGGCTGAGTCACTAATTCCGTTTGATTCGTTGCCCATCAAGAGCACACCATTTTTAGGAAATAAAAACGTGTGAGCGTTTTCTCCATCAAGAAGTGCGCCAACAATCGGCAAATTAATTTGTTTCAAAAAATCTGGAAGTTCAGTATAAAAAATCTGTACACGAGTAAATGATCCCATTGTCGCAGAAATAGTTTTCATATTATAAAACTCTGCGGTGGTAGGTGAGCAGACAATTTTTGTTACACCATACCAATCCGCAGTTCGAATAATCGTCCCGAGGTTTCCCGGATCACGAATATCATCAAGTGCCAAAATGATGTCCGTGTCATTTATTTCAAATGCGCGATTTTCTTTTTGCTTCACTACTGCAATTCCTGTGTCATTAAATTCAAGTGAGCTCATTTTTGCGATTTCTCCAACAGAAATAAGTTCGATGAGATTTTTTACAGGGCCTAGTATTTCTTTGTGTTTTTCAAGAAGTTCGTGTGTTATGTATATTTTTTCTATTTCAAAATCGGAATCAATAAGTTCGAGAATGCTTTTCTCGCCCTCAACCAAAAATAGCCCTTCTTCTTTTCGGTTCTTCTTTTGGTGGAGTGATTTGATTCTTTTTGCTTCGGCGTGTGTCATAGGCCAGATTGTAGCATATTTCAAATAGCGACAACTATTGGTATTGTATATCTATGACACAAGCACAGGCACTCACAATTTTGAAAACAGGAGCAAATGTATTTTTGACAGGAGAGCCTGGTGCAGGAAAGACGTTTGTAATCAATCAGTACGTTTCGCACTTGAAAGCATGTGGTGTTGAAGTGGCGATTACTGCATCTACGGGAATTGCAGCTACTCATATCGGCGGAATGACAATTCACTCATGGAGCGGAATTGGCGTGAGAGAAATGCTTACGCCCCAAGATTTGGACAAGATTGCATCGAGTGAATATATTTCGCGTCGCGTCCGCAGAGCAAAAGTTCTCGTGATAGATGAAATATCAATGCTTGGACCAAATACTATCGATATGGTGGATATGGTGTGTAAAGAAGTGAGGCAAAGCACAGAAGTGTTTGGAGGTCTTCAGGTGGTATTTATTGGAGATTTTTTTCAGCTTCCACCAATCGAAAAAAGAAAATGGAACGAAGATGATCAATCTGAACTTTTTGAAGATGAAGTTGCACCACGACCGAGATTTGCATACGACTCAAATTCTTGGAAATCTGCAACACCGATTGTGTGCTATTTGACCGAGCAACACAGACAAGAGGATGATATTTTTTTATCAGTGCTTTCGGCTATTCGCGCAGGATCATTTGGGGGAGCCGAGCTTGGACACATAACAACACGCAAAATTCCTGCAGAAAAAATATCAAAAGATACACTCCGACTTTTTTCTCACAATGCAGATGTGGATAGAGTAAACAATGAAATGCTCGAGAGGATTAGTGCACCAAAAAAATTGTTTCCAATGACTTCACATGGTCATGAAATTCTCGTAGCAATTTTGAAAAAGGGGTGTATGTCACCAGAATCTCTCATTCTCAAAGTGGGCGCTCAAGTAATGTGCACAAAAAACAATCAAAAGGCGGGGTATGTAAACGGTACTATCGGCGAGCTCGTGGGTTTTCAAAATGGCACACAGTATCCAATCATCAAAACACGTGATGAAAAAGAAATCGTGATTGAGCCGATGGATTGGATGGTTGAGGAAAATGGAAAAATAAAAGCAAGTATTTCACAATTTCCACTTCGGCTTGCGTGGGCGATTACTGTACACAAAAGTCAGGGAATGAGTCTTGATGAAGCAGTGATTGATCTCTCGTCTGTGTTTGAGTTTGGACAAGGATACGTGGCACTTTCGCGCGTGAGAAGACTCGATGGTATTCATTTGATTGGATGGAACGAACGGGCATTTCAAGTACATCCAGAAATTGCCGAGATTGATGAAAAATTTAAAATGGCATCTGAAGAGGCAGAAGAAGGTTTTGAAAAACTTTCGAAAGAAGACATAGAAAAAATGCATCGCAATTTTATTTCAGCGTCTGGTGGTGTGATGAGAGAAGTCGCGGACAAATCAGAAAAACAACAATTCAAAAAGGCGCATACCACGGAAATTACTTTGGCGCTTTGGAAAGAAGGGCAGACGCTGGACCAAATTGCCAAGACACGAAAGTTAAAAAAAGAAACGATACTGTCACATGTTGAAGAATTGTTGGAAAAGAAAAAAATTGCAAAGGATGAGCTTTCTCGACTTGTGACATCGGCACTTTCAAAAAAGATTGAGCGCATAGTCCAAGAATTCAATTCGCTCGACACACACAAACTTACCGAGGTGTTTGAGTCGCTCAAGGGAAAGTATTCATATGATGAAATACGCTTGGCGCGACTTTTTGTGGAGTAGTTTGTGTGTTTCAAAATGATATACTTACACATATGAAATCTTCTATTTCAACTAAAAGAAAAATTTTGCTCATTGTTGCACTCTTGGTGGTGCTGGTTGGTGCGTATGTCGTGGTGAACCGTGTACTTAAAAAGGAAACGTATGTTCGCACTGCCCCGACTGTGTCACGCGATGTAGTTGCCGAAGCGGGTAATATGAATTTTTCTATCCAAGGCGTGGATGTAAAGTTTGATGATGGTACTGCGAGAGTTGAAGGATTGCCGGGTAGTGTAAAAATTATGTCTAAATCTCTTGAAATAGATTTCAATAGTGACCGCGTGATGGACCGTGCAGTGATTATTAAAAATGACAGAGAGGACGGCACGGTGTATTTTTATGCAAGTGTGGTGTTGGTCGGACAAGACGGCACACTTACAAACACCAATACGATTTCACTCGGAGAAGGGTCATTGATTCAAAGGATGCTCGAATTGCCAGACAACACATTTAGTATTGAATACCTCGAGCGAAAAAATCCAAAGGACGCACCATCGATTCCCCGAAAGCGAACATTTCAAGTTGAAGGATATGCACTCAGTGAAATTGTAAAAAAATAGCACCCCGAGAATACGGGGTGCTTTTTATTATTATGCTTCTTTTGAAATTTTGAAGGAATTGATTCCATCAACAGGGATTGTGACAATTGCTTCAGGTGTCAGACCTTCTATTGATTGAGCAATTTCACTTTTTTTGTTGTACCAAGGTCCTTCGGCTGTCCATGCAAAATACTCTTCAGAGGTGTAGATTGATTGGAGTACTTTTTCGCTGCGTTCTTTGAAGAAAAAATCAATCGCATACTTTGCGGTGATTTGTGGTGTGGTCACAGTTGTATCGCCATATTTATCTTTGATTTGATGTGCAGATTTACCTGCAATTGATCCAGGATGTACGGCACGAAATGTCACGAGCGGATTTGTGTGTGCGAGTTCTATTGAGTGTCGTACTACATCGGCTTTTGTTTTGCCGTAGTGCATCGTATTTTGAAATGGTTTGCCCAGCATGTCTGCAACAACGCTCGTAGAACCGATGTCACAAAGTACAAGGTGCATACCTTTGCCTGTGACGAGATTGACCGCTGCATCTGCTAGTTTCAACGCACTCATGTTTGTGTCGTAGAGCTGTGTCATCTCAGTGTCGCTTTTCTCAAGAACATCATCAAAATTAAATACTGCAAGGTTTGAAATCAACATATCAATTCCTCCAAGTTTCTCATATGCACGCGAGGCAATATCTTCGGGAGTTTCCTTGTTCATGTCTGCTTGGATAAAATGAAATCTTGTTTTTTGCTCATCGGTGAGCACGCCTCTTAAGAGCTCGGCTTTTGATTGGTCTCGGCCGTTTGTCACTACATGTGTGTCTTTTTTTGCGAGAACTTCTCTGACAAGGGCAGTTCCCAAGTCACCTGTGCCTCCGGTGATAAATATTTTGTGTATGTTCATATGTCTAATTATTTTGGTTAAAGATTACCATATCATATCGTATATGACTACTTTCTCATACAATCCCAAACTGATATACTGGGGCAGTATGAGTAAAAGAAATCTCGTTATATTCTTTCTTGTGCTTGTAAATGCAATACTGTTTGCTTTTGTTTTTAGTTATGTGGCAAAAGGACTCGTAGATTCAACACAAGAATCATATACTGCACGCGGGATCGACGCGTACTTGGAAGAAAAATAATATGTACAAAAAACATCAAGAGTCATTTTGGGATAGATTTCACACCGCTATTAAAGTCGGTTCTTTTTTGGCATACCGGGATATTAAGAATGCAAACAAATGGACAACTGCACTTATTGTATTTGTGATGACACTCACATTTCTCAACCTTATTGTGATTAGCGGAATTCTTGTAGGACTTATTCAAGGATCAGTTGAATCAAATAAAAAGCGATATTCAGGAGACATAATTATTTCACCACTTCTGACAAAAGAATATGTTGAAAATAGTCAGGAGATTATTTCAATCACAAAAACAATTCCGGGGTATCTTTTGCATACATATAGATATGCTCAATCAGGTCGTGTCGAAAGTAATTACAAAGAAACACTTCTTCCAGATGAAAAAATAAATTCTGTGGGTGGCATTGTTGCGGGAATTAACCCAGTACTTGAAGACAAAGTCACGGGTCTTTCGGAAGTGTTGATTGAAGGAACATATTTGATGCCGGGAGATACAGACAAAATTCTTATTGGTGCTGATCTTTTGTACAAATATACTCCAATTGAGTCACCAAGTTTTTCAACATTAAAAAATATTGAAGTTGGGTCACGAGTACGACTGACTGTTGGTTCGAATGTAAAAGAGTATTACGTGAAGGGAATAATCAAATCAAAGGCAGGTGATGTGGATCAGCGCATTTTCATGATTGATAGTGAACTTAGAAAACTTGCCGGCAGAAATGATTTGAATGTTGATGAAATCGCGATTGTACTTAAAGACGATGCGTATATTTCTGTTGCAAAAGATGCACTTGTGCGAAGTGGTGTAGAAAAATATGCGCGCGTGCAAACTGCAGAAGATGCAGAACCAAAATTTCTCCAAGACATCAAGGCGACATTTTCGATTCTCGGAAATGTTATTGGTTCGATTGGACTTGCGGTGGCGTCAATCACCATTTTTATTGTGATATTCGTAAACGCAATTACGCGAAGACGTTTTATTGGAATCTTGAAGGGAATTGGAATCGATTCACGAGCGATTATATTCTCATATATTTTGCAATCACTTTTTTATGCACTTCTCGGAGTACTTATCGGTACAATTATAATTTTTGGTTTTCTCAAGCCGTACTTTGATGCAAATCCAATCAATTTCCCGTTTTCGGATGGAATTCTGGTCGCGACACCTGTGGGGACATTTATACGCGCGATGATTTTGCTCGTTGCAACACTTATCGCAGGATTTATTCCGGCGCGAATCGTGATACGACAAAATACTCTTGATGCAATTTTGGGAAGATAAACTATATGATTAACGCAAAAAACATTGTTAAAAAATTTAAAAGTGGATCAGGTGAAATCACTGCGCTTGCGGGGATTGATTTTGCCGTCGCCGAAGGAGAGTTTGTGTCAATCACTGGACGTTCTGGTTCGGGCAAATCGACATTGCTCTATCAGCTTTCACTTCTTGATCATCCAACCGATGGCGAGATAGTCATTGATGGCGTGGAGGTCATGGGCTTATCAAGCGAAGACAGAACTGAGTTTCGTCTTCATGAGCTCGGATATGTGTTTCAAGATTATGCAATTTTGCCGGCACTGACCGCAAAAGAAAATGTGATGCTCCCGCTTTTGATGCAAGGTAAATCAAGTCAGTATTCAAAAGAAAAAGCGGAGATTGCGTTGATCAAAGTTGGTCTTGGTGACCGAATGGAAAATTATCCTTCACAACTCTCGGGTGGTCAGCAACAGCGTGTCGCTATTGCTCGTGCTATTGCTCATTCGCCAAAGATAATTTTCGCCGACGAACCTACTGCAAACCTCGATAGTGAGACGTCCCAAACAGTGCTCGATACATTTTTGGACTTACACAAGGAAGGGCAGACAATCGTCATGGTGACTCACGAGTCTGAGTATGCTGCACTTACCGACAGGACAATTGTGTTGTCAGACGGAAAAATAATTAAAGACGAGAGAAATAAAAAATAACACCGCGAGGTGTTATTTTTATAAACCGAAAAGTTCACTGAGCATTGTCGACCATTGTTTGTTTAAGTAGGTTACTACTAAAAATGATGGAATAAAAATCAGCGCAAACGGTACAAATAAAATATATTTAAAAAATTTTTCCATAGGGGTATGAGTTTCCATTCGTAAGAAGTAATGTGGTACGATATAAGCATGGCAGCCAAAAAAACTACACTTAAAGGTATCATTTTTGTCCTTGTGCTCATCGTACTTGCGATGGGATATAGTATGTATACCACATCGAGCAAAAACTCAAAAGAGACTTATACGCGAGTAGATTCTGTTGAAGAAAATACGACACCTGCATCTCCTGATACTGACACTACACCAAACCCACCTCAAAAAATGGAGGAAGCGTTTATTGAAGAGGAAACTACACCTGTGGTCGCCGAAGACTCATGCGAAAAGGATTTGATTGCAAAACTCAAGGCCGACAAAACTGAATACGAAAAAGGAAGAATACTTGTAGGTTTCAAGCAGGGAATCTCGTTTTCGGGCGCGCAATCAATACTCAAAAAATACGATCTCGTACCAGTACTTGCCGGTGTGGACGAAGATTCATACAATTCGATGCGACTGCTCACCGTCAATGTGCCAACCGGACGTGAACCATATTTTGTGTGTTACTTGAAAAGTAATTCTTCGATTCGATACACAAACGTCAACGTGCTACTTTTCACAAAGCCAATCTAGCAATAGAGAAGACTTTTCTAGCTTCTCTTTGCACTCTGTGATACTGTAGTCTACATAATGCCAAATACTGATATACACAAAAATCAAAAACCACTTCAAGAAGTTCTCGTACCGCAAAAAGAGTATGAGCTTTTGGATTCAGGAAATGGCCGTAAGCTTGAGCGGTTTGGTGATGTAGTGTTGTCACGACCTGATCCGCAGGCACTGTGGACTCCGAGTATGAGTGAAGAAAAATGGAACGAAGCAGATGCGTACTTTGTGCGAAAAGGGAATTCGACAGAATGGAAATTGAACAATACACACATGCCAGAGGAATGGACGGTCAACCTTGGAGATATTTCATTTTGGATAAAACCAACTTCATTCAAACACACGGGCGTGTTTCCAGAACAACTTTCAAACTGGAAATGGATGAGTGAAGTAATTTCAAATTCGAAAACGAAAGAAATAAAAGTACTCAATCTTTTTGGGTACACTGGTGGTGCAAGTATGGCGTGTGCCAAAGCTGGTGCTCATGTAACTCATGTTGATGGATCAAAGGCTTCTGTTGGTTGGGCGAAAGATAACGCAAAACTTTCAGGACTTGAAGATGCGCCGATTCGATTTCTTATTGATGATGCGCGTGCGTTTGTGGCACGCGAGATTCGACGTGGAAATACCTATCATGGAATTGTGATGGATCCGCCGTCGTTTGGCTATGGACCAAAAGATGAACCATGGAAAATTGAAGAACACTTGCGAGAGCTTTTGGAACTTGTTTCTAGTGTGTTGGACAAAGATGCATTGTTTGTAGTGCTCAATGGATACGCATCGGGTTTCTCGTCGATTTCATATTTGAATATGCTTGTGCCAGTCGTGCAAGGGAAGAAGGGAGTATTTGAGCGCGGTGAGCTTGCTATCGAGGCGTCATCTGACGGAAGACTGCTTCCTGCGGGAATTTTTGCTCGGTGGAAGAGTAAGTAGCTTTATTTCAAAAAGCCTACCCGTAAAGGGTGGGCTTTTTTGTTTGGGAAATAGGAATTTGACTATTTTGGAGGATTTTGTCAAAAAATGTTGGTATTTAAGGGTTTTCTGGGATTAATATATGGCGTCCTATAGACTATTGACAAATTAGATATAATATGCTATTATATATATAAACATAGATAAGACATGAAAAACACAACACACACATCTGCAGCTAATGCACAGGAAATTACCATCAATCCGAACCTAGTTTACTTGGTTCTTGGAATAATCGGAATTGTTTCTTTAGCATTTATGACTGCATTTGGAAACAATCTTGGTTAAAATGTGAAGTTGGAAGGTGATACACCGTACGAGTAAAATCGTGCGGTGTTTTTTTATTTTATTTTTATAACCACGATTTCAGGAGTTGTTCCGATTCGGACAGGAGACATTGCAGTACCTGCACCACATGTGGTGATATGAAAGTTACCATTTTTTTCTACCACACCGTGCGTGTATTCTTTGTACATACTTTTAACAATCGCACTCACTGGCCAAAATTGTCCACAATGCGTGTGTCCTGATACCGTGAGAGTGACACCAGTGTCTTGTAAAAAGTGTGAATTTTTTGGATCATGAAGCATTACAATACTAGGCATATCATCTGTAAACCCCGAGAGTTTGAGTCGAGCAAGGAATTGTTCTTCTGTTTCTTGCGCTCGGTAATCCAGTCCGACAATGTGTGTGTTGTTGATATCAAGAGTTTTGTCGATGAGTACGGTAGTCACATTTGAGATTGCAGAATAAAATTTTTGTTGGTCATTGCTATAACCTTCGTGATTTCCAGGTGTAAACACCACGCCAAATGTTGAATTGATATCGCCAAGTGGCGCCAAGCCTTTTTCATAAGGAAATACTGGTCCATCAATAATATCTCCTGGCAAAAGTACAAGATCTGCTTTCTGTTGATTTATAAGTCGAACGACTTTCGACATAAATTTTTCTCGCCACACGACACCAAGATGTGTATCAGCGACAAGCACGATTGTTTTACCACTCCAGTCTTTTGCAAGCTTTGCTGAATCGATTTCGTAGGTGATTATTTGTGGATTTCGTGCATTCCACAACCCATATCCAATAAGTGCAGTCACAACAATAAACATTCCGAGCGCGATTTCTTTGACAGGGATACCAAGTGAAAATTTGATCGACACAAAGTAGAGTATTCCCACAATTACTGATGCGATAAAAAGATACAACAAGTAGGGAAGCCATACTGCCCCCGGTACATAGAAGTATTGCGTGACAGGGCTCCACTGTGAGCGTCCGAGTGCCATTGTGAGTACAAGAAACAATGGTAAAAGTATCATGAGTACACCCGCAACGAGCGCGCCGGTGCCTTTGAGTAGTCCTACAGTTTGACCAACGCGAAATACCACATACGACGTGAGCCCAATCATTCCTAAAAAGCTTCCGACAAATACAACTATGTTCATGGTGTCACTATATCATTTTTAAAATAAATAATTCAATTTGAATATCAACTCCGCATGTCATCTGCGTTATTTTTTGCAATTTATCCGCTTGCCCAATCCCCACTATTTCTTTTGATACTTTTGATTAATTTCGTACAATAATAGTGTAATGCAATTACTTAAAAAATATTTGAAAATGAAACTGGTAGGATCACTGCTCGCGCTTTTTGTGGTTACTTGTATATTTCATTTTGGAATACTTTTAGCAGCTTACAGTTCTTCAGATGTGATTGGACAGACTGACGGAAGTGGAGGAGCTGATTATGTGGGAGGAACAAGAAATGATGGAATTGTTACTAATTCAAATTTCGGAATGGTGAATCCGGGAGGTGTTGCATTTGATCCAACAGGGCAAAAAATATTTATTGTTGATAGTGCCACACATCGTATTTTGGTGTTTAATACAGACGTTGGAGGTAACCCTCTTGATCACTATGCCGATGCAGTTCTAGGACAGCAGGATTTTTATGGATTCGCCAGTGGTACTACTGCAGCAACTCTCAATACACCTGAAGATGTTGAATTTGACTCTGTGAGAAATTATTTGTATGTATCTGATTCCGGCAACAATCGTGTACTTGTATTTGATGTGGCTACAGTTACTACGGGTGAATCAGCTGTTAAGGTGCTCGGGCAGCCAGATTTGGTTAGTAATGATTTTAATACCACTGCTGACGGAATGGGAAATCCAAACGGTATAGATTTTTTTAATTCAACTACTGACTCATTGTTTGTGGCTGATTATGATAATAGTCGAGTTCTCATGTACTCACTTGGAACAGATGCGAGCGGTGTCACTACGGGTGAGTCAGCAACTCGAGTGTTAGGGCAAGCTGATCTAATATCATCTACTGGAACACTGACAGCTACGGGACTATATGCACCTGCCGATGTGGTGGCGTTCAATGATACAGAAAAAAATTACCTAGTAGTTGCTGATAGTGGTAATAATCGCGTTGTTGTGTACGATATTGACTCAGTCTCAAATGGTGAAGCCGGAATCCTCTTTCTAGGTCAAGAAGATGCTACGAGTTTTAATATTGATTGTGCGTTTGGTGCCAGTTCGTTTTGTATTCCTGTGTCAGTGGATATTCAAATAAAAGGCCCAACATACACACTGTGGGTGTCTGATTCTAATCACTATAGAGTTGTTGGTTTTACGGTCAAGCCCATGCCAGAAGGACTTGAGATTGAGCGCGTGTTTGGACACACAGATATTACAGGAGAAACACCAGGAAACACTTATTTTACAAGCACTCCTACCTATTTAAATTATTTTACCCTTACGGACTCTCTTTTTGTAAGTGGTGACAACGATCATCGTGTTGTGGTTTTTGATGCGAGTTCTGCGTGGAGTGGGGTATCTGCTGAGGATGTATTTGGACAAATCACTGATGGGAATGTTGATCTCGAAACAGTTGAAAATTATTTTCCATTTAATAATCAAATTTCAAGTACAGGTTTAGACATTATTGGTAATTCTTCACATACATATGTCGACACCGTCAATCACAAAATGTATGTTTCGGATTCGGCCAACAATCGCGTATTGGTATATAATCTTTCAAGTTCAAATATTCCACTAGACAGGACTGCAGACAATGTTCTTGGGCAGTGTGATTTTAATTCAAATGCACCATCTGATACGGGAGCACAATACTTTGATCGCCCAACAGGTCTTGCAATGTACGACTCAGGAGCTACGCAAATGTTGTTTGTTTCGGATACTGGCAACAACCGTATTTTAGTGTTTAATGTCACATCCATTACCGATTGTGAGTCCGCAGTAAATGTGCTCGGTCAAATAAATTTCACATCAAGCACACCAAGACTTGATGATATGGGATTTACTAGTCCAGAAGGATTGGATGTAGCAATTAAAGGTTCAGAAGTATATTTGTTTGTCTCAGACACTGGAAGCAATCGCGTGCTTGCATACAATGTTAAAACCGTCACTGATGGAGAAACTGCTGTTGCCGTAATTGGACAACCTGATTTTGTTACGAGTTCAGCTGGTACAACCATACAAAAACTAAACTCACCAAGTGATGTCGACGCATATCTTGATTCTGAAAGCATGCTCTCACTTGTAGTGTCTGACACAGGAAATAGTCGAGTGCTTAAATATGACTTTCCGGGAGGATCCCCTGTGACAAATGAAATTGCTCGTAATGTTCTCGGGCAAACAAACTTTACAACTGGTGCACCACTAAGTACGCCGAGTGTGACAAGCTCAAATTTTGGCCAATCTGGCCCAGGAGGACTTGAGCTCAATACCAACAATAGTATTTTGTATGTTGCTGATCCAGAACAAAACAGAGTGTTGGGTTTTGATATTTCTACTCTAACTGATGGTGAGGCAGCAGTGTCAGTATTTGGTCAGGACGCATTTACTACTTCGACTGCTAGTACAACAATTAGTACGTTTGACTCACCTGTGGGTGTGTCAGTAGATACAACAAACAACAAACTTTATGTAACAGATAGTAACAATAACCGTGTTCTTATATATAGCTTGCCGTTTGTAACAAATGTTTCAATGGCGAGAGTGGTCTGGGCAAATACCACTGCAACATACCAGGGTACACTCTCAGCAGTATTTGGTACAGGTGTATATCCTCCTGGATATAAAGAGTCATCAACTGTTCCGCAATTTTCTGGATTTGTTACATTGAATGGTTCATATTCAATAGTCACACAAGTACTCGACACGCTCGGAGGTGTTGCAGGAAATTTTTATGCAAACAAACTCACACTTTCAAGTTCAATTTCTACTCCAACGGAAATCGCATCAGTAGGACAAACGGCTGCATTTACATCGCGGGTAGATTTTGGAGGATACACTGGAGCCACAAACTCTGTTGCAATCGGATACCCAGAAGCGATTGAGCTTGATACTACCAATAATCGTTTGTTTGTTGCTGATACATACAACAATCGCATTATGGTGTTTAATCTTAATTCTGGAACTGGAAAAATAGATAATTACACACCTGATTATTATTTGGGTCAGTCAAATTCTTCAAATACTTCTGCCGCAACAACACAAGCTGGTTTGGATCGCCCGACAGCCATGGTGTTTGATTCGGGAACAAATCTTCTTTATGTTGCAGATTCTGGAAATCATCGTGTCGTTGTCTACAACACTGCATCACTTGCAACAGGAATGAGTGCGTCTTATGTGCTTGGACAAGCTACGTATACCGCAAGTGCTGTTGCAACAACACAATCAGGAATGAGATTCCCACAAGGGCTCGAGCTTGATACAGTAGGAGATAAATTGTTTGTATCCGATACTGGAAACAACCGTGTACTTGTATATGATGTTGCGTCAATCACAAATGGTGAGAATGCTCAAAATGTATTAGGACAAGCGTCGTTTGTTGCTCGAGTGTACGCAATCGCTGATTCAAACGATATGGCTTCGCCAACAGAGCTTGAATTTGATCAAACCAATAAATTGCTCTATGTGTTGAACGAAGTGAATTCGGGAAATTCGGGACGAATTCTTCGATACGATACAAACTCAATTTCAGATAATGAAAACGCAACTCAACTAATCAGTGATGATTCAAATCTATATGGAATTCACGGATTGGGTCTTGATACAGATACAGAGACACTATATTTTTCAGTAAACGATCCACTAAGTGGTGCAAGCGGGCAAGATGTCGTGCACACGCTTGACCTTGCGTCTCTCACTGGTTCAGCTGAAGAAATAACACCAATTTCTCTTATTGGGGATACCATTGTTTCGATTATGGATGGCGATGTTGATGACAGAACATCGAGTCGTATGTTTGAACCTCGTGATATGGTAGTCAATTCAAACACGCGAGAATTGTATGTACTTGATTCTGGAAACAAACGTGTAATGGTGTTTGACCTTGTCGATCTGACGACAGCATCATTTTCAGCAGGAACAGAAGGGGTCGCATATTCTCAAAACCTTGCATCAACAAACAATCAAAACAACTTAGTATATCGTGGAGAAAATGTCGCTTTTGCTGCGTCTGATGCAACACAAGATTCTGATTTACCGCCAGGACTCACTCTTTCATCTGCCGGAGTATTGTCTGGAACACCAACAACAGCTGGAACATATACATTTACTGTTCGTGCATATGATACAAGTGGATCACTCGTTGCTGGTAATGTGTGGCCACTTTTGTGGGATAAAGAAACATATTCATTGACCATCAACGCAGATGCAGGACCAGATGCAGAGTGTAGTGATGGCATGGACAACGATGGAAATGGTCTCATTGACTACCCAGCAGATACTGGATGTGATAATGCAAATGATGACAGCGAAACAACCACCACAGGTGGAGGATCACCATCTGCATGTAATGATGATCTCGACAACGACGGAGATGGACTTGTGGATTTTCCCGCAGACACGAATTGCGAAAATATAAATGATGACAGTGAAGCACCAGAATGTAGTGACAGTGAAGACAACGACGGAGATGGACTTGTGGACATGTCGGATTCTGGATGTGCAAACGCAAATGACGACGATGAGGAGAACAATGAAGCACCAGAGTGTAGTGATGGCATGGACAACGATGGTGATGAATTCACCGATTTCGGAGCAGATGATGGATGTACAAATGCCGATGATGATTCAGAATTTAGTATTGTGGTCACTCAATGTAATGACGGTATCAACAATAATGATGGTGATATATTCATTGATTACCCCGACGATATAGGGTGTGAAAATCTAAGTGATAATGACGAAAGAGATTATGCATGTAGTGATGGTAAGGACAACGACAATGATGGGCTCATTGATTATGGATTTGATCTTGGATGTTACGGACCAACTGATCCAAGTGAGACAAACGTAATCATCGTCACGCCACCTGATGATCCTGAACCACCCGATGATCCAGTAGATGATGGTGGAGGCGGGGGAGGTATTGATACAGAAGAGCCAGGGGACGAGGAGCCACCAGTTGATGTCGAACCGCCAGTAGAAGACGAAGAACCAGAGGATGACCCAGTTGTGTTGTCTGAAGGTGGTGGGTGTTTTAGAGAAATCACTACAATCACACCGCTTGGTGAAGTAATTGTAATTCAAGTGGAAGGAACTCTTTGTGAAGTAGAGAATATTATCGATGAGACCACACGATATATCCAAAGTGTACTAAACAATCCATCCGGTAATTTCTTGGCGAAAATTATTGCAGTTGTGGGTCTAGTAATGGGTGCAATATTCACCGCTGTACCATACTTGTTCCTCACGCCGTTCTCGTTCTCAGAAGTTGCACTTCTTCCATATAGACTCTGGTCAATCTTGATGAGTATATTTGGACTCAAAAAACAGGTACGTCCATGGGGTACGGTGTATGACTCAATCACGAAACAGCCTCTTGATCCTGCAATTGTAGAACTTCTTGATTTGGAAGGTAGACCAGTGGCGACATCAACCACAGACATTGATGGAAGATATGGATTCCTCGTTGGTCCAGGTAAGTATCGCTTGCTTCCAAAAAAATCTCATTACGCGTTCCCATCACTTAAGTTGATTGGTAAAACACGAGATGAGTTGTATCTAGATTTGTATTTCGGATATGTATTTGAAATCACAAAAGAAGGAGAAGTGATTACAAAAAACATTCCTATGGACCCTGAAAATTTTGACTGGAATGAGTTTGCAAAAAATGATCAAAAGAAAATGAGATTTTTCTCAAAGAGAGATTTCATTATTAGTCAGATTGCCGACTTCTTGTTCTCAGTAGGATTCGTTGTTGCAGTAATCGCAATTATTTCTGCGCCAACAATCTACAACATTATTATTTTCTTGCTCTATGTAATCACTCTTATCTTGAAAGAGATGGGATTGAAGAGCTCATCGTTTGGAAGTGTCAAAGATGCTGATGGAAATCCACTTTCATTTGCCATCTTGAGAGTGAAGCTCACAGATGGAACAGAAATTTCACACAAGGTTACCAATGCGACAGGACGATTTTATTGTCTGATGCAAAATGGAACATATGTTGTGTCGATTGAGAGAAAAAATCCAGATGAATCATATACGAAGGTGTATGAAAATGTGCATCAAATCAAGAATGGAGTGCTGAACGGAAAAATAATAGTTAAATAAAATACGCCTCACTCGAGGCGTATTTTATTCTCAAAAATCACTTTTTAAGGTATAGTTACTATGTTATTCGCTAATTATATTTATTTAATATGAAAACATGGTCATCTGTGCTTATTGTTATTATTGTTGGAGCGCTTGGATATTTTGTAGTCACACAGGCTCCTCAAAAGGAAAATACTACCACAACAGAAAACACAGAAGAAATGAATCAAGAGAGTGCGCAAAATGAACAATCAGATAATTCACAAGAAACAACTATGAATACACAACAAAACCTCGGCATTGAAATTACAAAAGAAGGAAGCGGGGAACCAATCAAGACTGGTCAGACTGCCGTCATGAATTATACAGGACGTCTTGAAGACGGAACGGCGTTTGATTCAAACGTTGATCCAAAATTTAATCATGTAGAACCTTTCGAATTTGTACTTGGTCAAAATCGAGTTATTCAAGGTTGGGAGCAGGGTGTGCTCGGTATGAAAATGGGAGAAAAAAGAGTACTCACTATTCCAGCAACACTAGGGTATGGTGCAAGTGGTATCCCAGGTGTTATCCCAGGTGGTGCAACACTCGTATTTGATATTGAGCTCGTTTCAATTAAGTAATTATGATACAAAGTTTTTCTGAAAAAATCAGAGCATTTATACAAACACTTTTCTCTCGTAAGCGATACTGGATGAGTGTACTTTTGGTACTCATCATTGTTTTTATCGTTGTCAAAAATGGAAATTCTCGCAATGAAATTGTTGTAGAGAAAGTTGGTTATGGAGAACTCAAAAAGACTGTCGTCGCCACAGGTGAGGTGACAAGTGAGACAAATTTGGGTTTGAGCTTTGATCAAAACGGGGAAGTCAAAGATATTCGAGTGAAAGTTGGCGACAAAGTTACAAAAGGACAAATTCTTGCCACAATTGATCAGCGAGAAGAACAAGCAGAACTCACGCAGGCACGTGGGGCACTTCTCGTCGCACAAGCAAATTACAAAAAGGCATTTCGCACCCTTGAATCAGCAGAAGGCACCCTTGAAAATGTGGTGGCGCAGCAAGAAGTGTTGGTCAAAAACGCAGAGCGGAATCTTCTTTCGGATGAACTTGAGGCGGTACCAGAATCAGTCGACAATGGATCATCTCTTCCACCTGTAATTTCAGGTGTATACAACTCAACTATTCAAGGAGACTATGTTATTACCATGTATGCATCAAATGCAAATTCAGGATACTCATTCAAACTCTCTGGTCTTGAAAAAGGTTCTGGTACAGTGAGTACTACATCGTCAGTCTCGCTCGGGACTCGAGGGTTGTATATCAAATGGCCCACAGGATTTGAAGGAAGTGAGACATGGGTAGTATCAATTCCCAATAAAAGAAGTAGTACATACGCGACAAATCTAAATGCATACAATCTGGCACTCGAAACAAAGAAAACAGAAATCGAAAATGCAGAGCGAGCAATTGTTGAGAAAAAAGCAGAATTTTCAGTTGAAAATATTGAGAGTGAAATTGCATACGCCGAAGTGGTGAGTGCACAAGGAAAAGTTGAGTCAGCACTTGCAAAAGTAGAGGACAAGATTTTGCGTGCACCTGTGGACGGCACTATTACCGCAGTTGAAATCAAGATTGGTGAAGTGGCAAAAGCAGATACTGATGTCATGGTGTTGCAGGATATTTCAAATCTTTATTTCGAAGGTCTTGTAAATGAAGAAAATATTTCTTTGATCAAAGAAGGACAAAACGCCGATGTGGTATTTGATGCATTCGGTGATTCAAAAGTCGTGAACGCAAAAGTAAAAGAGGTGAATCTTTCTTCAACAAGAGATTCTGACGTAGTGAATTATCAAATCACTGCATCGTTTGATGACGCAACAGAAATTAAAACTGGGATGACCGCGACCGCGACTATTTTGATTGATAAAAAAGAAAGCACATTGTCTGTCCCTGTCCGTGCTGTCTACGAAGAGAACGGTGTATCATTTGTATATGTCGTTACAAATCTTGATAAGAAAAAGTATGAACGACGTGATGTGTCAATCGGATTTTTGGCAGATGGAGCTCTCAGGGAAGTTATTTCTGGATTGTCAGTTTCCGACTCAGTTGTCACTTCGCTTGTAGAGCCAGAATCAAAATAAGAGTGTCACATTCACTTTGTGGATGCGTTAGATAGGTAGTTATTAGAATAATCAATATACTATGGATTTACAAAACCCACTTATTAAAAAAATCGGTAACGCACTACTCGGACTAATCGGGGTACTTACTGTAATGTTTGCGATTCAAATTATTTCAGATGTCCGTGGAAATAATGAGTTAGAACAAAGCACAATTTCTGTCACAGGAGAGGGCGAGGTGTTCGCAGTCCCTGATACAGCTGAAATAAGTTTCTCAGTTCGAAATGATGCAAAAGTTCTTGCGGATGCTCAAAAAGTTGTAAGCGATAAAGTTGCTCAAACACTTAAACTTTTGAAGGATCTTGGAATTGAAGAAAAAAATATAAAAACACAATCTTATACATCATACCCAAAGTATGACTACGGTAATACTGAAGTGGTATGTATGGCGATTGGGTGTCCAACACCTCGACCAGGTACTCCGGTGATTGTGGGGTATGAAGTGTCACAAATGATTACTGTAAAAATTACTGATACCGAAAACGTGAGTTCTGTATTGGAAGGTCTTGCAAAGATTGGTGTATCAGACATGAATGGTCCAAATTTCACAATCGGTGATGAAGATGGATTAAATGCACAGGCACGAAAATTGGCAATCGATGATGCAAAAGAAAAAGCAAAAGTGCTTGCAAAGGATCTCGATGTGAGACTTGTTGAAATAGTATCATTTAGTGAAGATGGTTCAACTCCATATCCAATGTACTACTCAAAGGCAGGGATGGCGGGTGATGCGGTTGCAGAATCTTCTGCACCAGAGCTCCCACGTGGTGAAAACAAACTTACTTCACGTGTGACAATCACATATAAGATTCGTTAACTTAGCGCGGAACTACGCGGAATTAACGCGGAAAGATTTCGCGGAATTGTTTGAGAATATTTGTAAAAATACCATAAGAGCGGCGCCGTAGGCGCCGCTCATTTGGTATTTGCATTCTCCTCATTATGTTTGAGATCCTGAAACAAGTTTAGAAGAACAGAGAATTTTATGTTTTACGTTCTGCGTTCTACGATCAGCGTTCTGCGTATCTCCCTATCCGCTATGACCTATTCCCTAATCCCTGCCTTTATTTGACATCCGCCCATATAAAAAGTAATATGAATATATGCCCTCCGGGGCGGTTTTTTGTAAGGGAAAACCTTTATATTACTTAATTTTTGATACATTATGGGAATTTTTAACTATTTTAGAGAGACAAAAACTGAAATGAAGCATGTTACTTGGCCAACTCGAAAGCAAGTGATTTCGTTTACTGTTATTGTTATTATACTCTCACTCATCACTGCGGTATTCTTGGGATTTTTTGACTACCTATTTGCGAATGCAATAAAACAATTAGTATCTTAATCAATCAACATTATGTCTAAACAAGAGCAAAATCAAGAGCGTAATTGGTATGCAATCCATACATACGCGGGATATGAAAATGCCGTTCTTCGAAATCTTCGACAGCGAATCGACTCACTCGGAATGGAAGATAAAATATTTAATGTTATCGTTCCAACAGAGAAGAAAATCAAAATCAAAGGCGGAAAGCGTGTTGAAATTGAAGAAAAGATTTATCCTGGGTATATTCTTGTAGACATGGTGGTAACAGATGATTCATGGTTTGTTGTGCGAAATACTCCGCGTGTGACTGGGTTTGTGGGAGCAGGAGTCAACCCTGTGCCACTAAAAAAAGAAGAAGTTGATTTTCTTTTTGGACGAATGGACAAGGCTACTACACGTCACGCAATTGAAGTTGAAAAAGGTGAAATCGTGATCATTGCAGACGGACCATTTAAAGACCTCGAAGGAAAGGTCAATGATATTGATCATGAACGAGGTAAGGTTAAAGTACTCGTTTCTATGTTCGGACGTGAGACTCCAGTTGAGCTTGATTTCTTGCAAGTGAAGAAAATGTAAGAATGACAACAAACAACAAAAGCGGCACACTTGTGTGTCGCTTTTTGTATTAGACTAAAAACTAAAGTCTAAAGACTAGCTACTCTTCTCGCGTTGACATTTCAAGTAAATTCAAGTAATATACTGTCTGTTACGCGTTTGCTTCTAGGGTCTAGTTTTCCTCTAAAAACTAACAACTATTAACTAAACACTTTTTACATGGCAAAGAAAATTATCAAAAGAGTAAAAGTGATGGCTCCAGCAGGGAAAGCTACACCAGCTCCACCACTCGGACCTACACTCGGACAGGCTGGTATCAACATCGGAGATTTTGTGACGAAGTTTAATGCTGCATCACAATCTATGGCCGGTGAAAACGTTCGTGTTCTTATCACTGTATACGAAGATCGAACATACGATTTCGTAGTGAAGACACCAAAAGCATCAGAACTTATCTTCAAAGCAGCTGGAGTTGAAAAAGGTTCAGGAAAACCAAACACTTCAAAAGTAGGTAAAATCACAAAAGCAAAGATTCGTGAAATCGCCGAAAAGAAGATGCCTGACTTGAATGCAAAAGACATCGAAGGAGCAATGAAAATCATCGAAGGTTCAGCACGAGCTGCTGGAATCACAGTGATTGACTAAGACTCATACAAATAGCAAAGCCCACACAAATGTGTGGGCTTTGCTATTTGTATGAGAATGTGTTATACTGATATTCCCCCAAAAAATGTACATTCTAAAAATAAATATAAAAAATGAACCTTAAACAACAAAATAAGAAAATGAAGAAAACAACAGTATTGCTTAGTAAGAGAAACAAGGAATTGTATAATGAGCAACTCGATATTTTAAATACTATTTGCAGGGAATACAAAAATTGCCCAATAACACTCAATCGAATCGACGAATACGAGATGGGCAATGTTGCACTCAAGGAACTTGTCAAAAGACTTGTTGCAGATAGCGAGATTATAGTTATAGATTTTTCATCAGTTATAGAAAATGATATACGCCTCAGGTTTATAAGAGAAATCAAAACCGTCAAGAATCTAATACCGGAAGTTGTAGCCTGCATGAAATCTGGATTTGCAACTGAATCTGAAAACAGTAAAAAAATGATGAGTGATGCACTTTGCCCCATATTGCAACCGGCAAACATCGTACTTTACAATGACACTCAGGATTTTGGGCGCAAACTCTCAAGCATTTTCAAAGGAGAGTTTAATTTTAAGGAATTAGAAGGAGCTCTAGTATAGTGTGACACCCCGCCATTTTTGGCGGGCTTTTCTTTTGTCCGGAATGTGTGGTAGGGTAGAGGAAACTTAAAACTGAACATTATGATTCTATCTAGAATTGACATTGAAAAAGGGCTAGGCACCCATGACATCGTAATAAAGCCATTTATTGAAGAGTTTCTTGGACCAAGTTCATATGACTTACATCTGGCGCGAACGCTAAGATTGTTTAGCACAATAGACGCGTATCATGATTTTAAAAAACATGGCAGGTATGAATTAAAAGCAGGAGATTTTGTGCTCGGTACGACTGTTGAATTGATTGGAGTTCCGACTGGAAAATATGAAGGGAGAATAGACGGTACGTCATCGCTTGGCCGAGCCGGAATTACAAGTCATGTGACTGCGAGTAAGTTAAATCCTGGCCATGTACTTCATTTGACCATGGAAATAAAAAATCTTTCAAATGGACCGGTGTATTTATATTGGGGAATGCCAATAGGACAAATAACTTTTGAGGAATTAAAAAGTCCTCTAAATGGAGCAAGTGAAAAAAGGTCTTATGGTTCGTATGAGTGGTCCAATAATCCAATTCCAGAACAATCAAAACTTATTGAGAAAACGGAGATGGCACGAAAACTGTTGAGAAATACCACAGACTTTGATTTTGAATAAAATAATCCCCCGAACGAATTTAGTTCGGGGGATTTTTAATTCATAAAGTTGTTATGATTCCTTTTTTACAATATCTTGTGTGCCACGTCGCAGACTCCATTCATCTTCTGAGTAGTCGCAATGAAGACTATATTTTTCACCAAGGGCTTGTGCAAGATGATGTTCAATGTTTCGTCCCATTTGTTTCGCCACTATTCTCAGGGTTGGATGAACTGTTTGTTTTGTGCGTAATTCGCATGCATATATTGCAGCTGATATCGGACCACGAACTTCACATGGGGTTCTGTATCCCATAGGAATATAATATTGACGATCTTCATTTGAACATTCAAGATTGTTGACTCTAGTTTCCATTTCAGAAATAAATCTTTCAGCATATTTTCTAGTTTCAGTGTCTCTAATTTGATTAAGATACCATTTTTCAAATCCAAAATTTGTGCTTAGTAACGGCATTGCAGTAGTCACCGCACGCTGTCTTTGCCAGTCCCTAAATGATCCAAAGTCTAGAAGAAATTTGAATGTTACATCACCACACAATCTTGCCTGTTTAGGAAGCTCTGAATTTTCAGGTCTCAGTAGAAACAATGATTTGTATTTTTTGATAAAATCAGTATCTATTGATATTGTCGCAGAAAGCTCATCATGCCCGTCATTGAAAAGCATGTCATCATTGAATGATACAATGGGTATTACTTTTTCCAAATACTCTTCATCTTTATCATACCGTTTGTGTCCAAAGCTACTCGGATACTTTTCTTTGAGCGTCGCGGTAATTTTTTCTGCAACTTCCCGAATTTCTCTAAGTGGATGATAACGCATTTCTTTTAAATGATCTGCTGCTTGGCGAAGATTTGTGTGCCAACTCACATATGTCGTCACACCCGCTGGTAGGAATCCACGTGCAATATCAAAAGCTTTTGCTTTGATTGTTTTGTTGTAGATTTTCTCATCCTCAGAATCGTATCTTGGATATTCTTCAGGTAGTTGTCGGATTAGGGTTTCAAGTAAGTCACTATAAAATTTCATTTGATCAACAAGGATATTCTTTCCCTCGTCTGTGTCCAATATATTTATCACGGGCTGTGCTCCCATGTCTAAATATCGCGTGCTTGCTTCTTGCCCTGAATACAGTGGCCAATCCTGGATTGCTTTTGCGGTGAACATACTTACGTTTTCAACGCATAGAGTAATCGTGCCGCAATCACCGATTGACTTATGTCCATACCCAACATAGTAACTTGACATAAACTTCTCAGCTCCGCCTTCTTTAATGTTCTGTATATGTATTAGTACAGAGCGCGGATCTCTTGAATAGAGTGCTTGTAGCATCGCTACCACCTCAGGTGAAAAATCATCTAAGCAGATGATTTCCATAGGCGAATTCGGAATAATTGATTTCTTGTTCATTTTTTTAAGAATTTAAGTTTGAGCTAATACTACGTATTTTCAGGTATTAGTCAAACTTTGCGTTATGTCGCAAAATTGGGTACTATGAGGAAAAATCGTTAGAAAATGGGAAATAAAAAATTTACTACAGAAGAGTACTTTGACGAAATATCACAAAAGATACTTGAAATTATTGAAAGCAAAAAAGCTGATTATGGATTGAGCATTCTCGTGTATCGTCCAGGTGCAATTACAACAAGAATTTACACAAAAATATTGCGTGTACAATCAATTCAAGAAGTTGGAGGTCAGAAAGTAGATGAACCAATTGAAGACACACTCCAAGAGTCACTGGGATATATACTTTTTCGAATTGAAAGATGCTTCGAAAAAAAGCCAAAGTCTATAGAAGTTGAAAAACTTAAAAGTTACATTTCTAAAGTCAGAGATACCATGATTAGGAAAAATCATGATTATGGTGAGGCATGGCGAGAAATGCGTATTTCTGATATTACTGACGAGATTCTTTCAAAGCTGGTGAGGATTCGAAAAATGGAAGATGATATCAAAAAAGATTCTTCAAAAACAGAAGATTTGTCACCTAAGATTATTGACGCGATTATAGATACATACAATTATGTTGTGTTTGCGCTAGTACATTTTAAAGAGAAAGTTAATCCTATGTTGTAGTGCAGATACAAAGTTCCGAGTTTTCGGGACTTTTCTTTTTCTGTTAGAATAGCGGTATGAACCTCAACTTCAAAAAACTTCACCCTGATGCCAAGGTGCCCATGTATGCGCATTCTCATGATGCGGGTTTTGATATGTATGCGACAGAGGATGTGCATTTTGAGGCTGGTGCAAAAATGCGCGTACCGACAGGAATTGCGCTTGAGATACCTGATGGGTATGTCGGACTAGTGTGGGACAAATCATCCATTTCTTTTAATCATGGACTGAAAACCATGGGTGGCGTGATTGACGCTGGATATCGTGGAGAAATTATTATTGGACTTTATAATTTTTCAATTACTCCGTACACAATTAAAAAAGGAGAGAAAGTGGCGCAAATACTTATTCAGAAAATCGAACATGTAACTTTTTCAGAAGTCGAAGAACTCTCAGATACAACTCGTGGAGAAAGTGGGTGGGGGAGTACAGGTAAGGAATAGTGTTGACTATTGTGCCAGGAGAGAGTATTGTGCAATCAAAACAGAACAATGGAAAAGAATCTCGTAGTGACTGATACAACAAATGAGAGAACGTTGATTGTTGAAAGCTTGAATAAATATCTTTCTGAGTATTACAACAAACACAAAACGAATATTCTTTTTCCTAATAACAGGAAGGAAGAAGCCGCGGATGTGCTCATTGATATAGCCAACTTTAACAGAGTTTCAGTAAAAGTGATTATTTCAAGGAAAAGAGACACGGAATCATGTCATGTAAGGTCAATACTATACCTTGAGCTTATACGACTTAGATATGGCAAAAACCAGATTGGAGCATTGGTTAATCGTAACCACGCGACGGTTTTGCATGGACTGAAAAAACATTCTTTGTTTATTGAAACAAAAGATAAGGAATATCAGGACTACATTTGGAAGTATAGAGAGTATTTACGACAAAAGGGAATTAAAAGAGTACTCATTGTTGATAAGCCGTCAGAAAAAGAATTATTGTTTTTTGTATGAAAATAAGCCTCGAATTTTCGAGGCTTTTGACTTTTGTGTGAATTATTTATAAAGTTATCAGAAAATGCTCTACAAAGAAAATCTAACCACCATCCTTATGTCGCGAGCCGAAAGATTTAATGACAGAGTAGCTCGTTATGATAATACTCTTGATGAAGACGATGTTGAGTTTGTGATCTGGATTGCACATGAAGCAGCTATTCATTTCAAAGTTGACATACTTGAGATTTTTACGAGTTGCAGAAATAACAAAAATAGAAGTTTAGAGTTGGCTCGCAGAACACTCCGTGAAATATTACTGAAGAAAGAATATGAAGATGCGCAAGTTAGGGCGTTGATTAAAACAAGCATTGATTATCATTTAGACCTAGAAAAGTTATCATTGCAAGATAATCATCCAAAGTTTGAACTATATCGAGTATTTAAAGAACGATTTATTTAACCCGAAATATATAATAGTATGGCGGGTTTTTTTATTACCTATTTTTTGCTATGATGGGCGAAGTGATGAAAGATACTCTAGTGGGCGCAATCAAAGACGTACTTGGGGAGCTTGGGATAGAAAATCCGAAGGTGGTATTGTCGTACCCGGAAGATCTTTCGTTTGGTGAATTTACCACAAATGTGGCGATGGCATATGCAAAAGAACTTGGAAAGAATCCAAAAGAACTCGCTGAAGAAATCTGTGAAAAATTGTCGGCCCGTTCTATTTCATATATTTCAAAAATAGAAGTCGCGGGTCCCGGCTTCATCAACTTCTCACTTTCTCGTGAATATTATTCAAATATACTCAAAGAAATAATAGAAAAAGGAAATGAGTTTGGTCAAAGCACAGAGCTTTCTGGAAAGAAGGTGATGATTGAATACACTCAGCCTAATCCATTTAAACCATTTCATATTGGGCATTTGATGTCGAATGCGATTGGTGAATCAATTTCAAGAATTATTGAATCTCAAGGTGCACAAGTAATCCGCGCAAACTATCAAGGCGATATTGGTCCGCATGTGGCCAAAGCTATTTATGGAATTATTAAAAAAGGGAAACCAGATGCGACCATTCCGCTTTTTGAACAAGCGCAAATAATAGGCGAGTATTATGCGTGGGGAAATAATGAGTACGAGACAAACGAAGACGCGAAGACCGAAATTGATCGAATCAACAAAGCTATCTATGAAAAAAGTGATGAATCAGTAAACGAGCTCTATGTGTGGGGAAGAGAAGTGACACTCAAGGCATTTGAGATATTGTATACATTGCTTGGAACAAGGTTTGACTATTATTTTTTTGAAAGTGATACGGCCGTCTCCGGAAAGAAAATAGTTGAAGAAGGATTGAAAAATGGTGTGTTTGAAAATAGTGATGGAGCAGTGGTTTTTCATGGAGAGAAATACGACCCAACACTTCACACCAGAGTCTTTGTTAATTCTCAAGGCCTGCCAACATATGAGGCAAAAGAACTTGGACTCACCAAGAAAAAATTTGATGTAGAAAATCCTGACCTTTCTATTGTGACGACTGCGGTGGAACAAAAGGAATATATGCGTGTTGTGCTCAAGGCTGTTGAAATACTTTATCCAGAATATTCTGGGAAAATAATGCACATCAATCACGGAATGATGCGTTTTGCGACTGGAAAAATGTCTTCTCGAAAAGGCAACGTGATCACTGGTGAATCATTGGTAGGTGATGCTGTGTCTGTAGTGAGTGAAATAATGAAAGAGCGAGATATGTCAGAAGAGGAGAGAAAAACAATTTCAGAAATTGTAGCAGTTTCGGCAATCAAATTTTCAATTCTTCGCCAGGCGACCGGAGGTGATATTGTATTTGATTTTGAAAACTCGATTTCATTTGAGGGAGATTCAGGACCATATTTACTCTATAGTGTCACACGTGCAAAATCCGCAATCGCCAAAGCTCTTGAAGCAGGAATTGAAGAATCTGTACAAAACCCAGTTTCAAAACTCACACCACTCGAACAACTTCTCGGACGATTTCCGTCTGTTGTTTCTCGAGCACACGAAGAATTCGCACCACACCATATCGTCACATATCTACTTGCTCTTTCTGGTGCATTCAATGCATTTTATGCTCACAACCCAATCGCACAAAAAGAAAATCTTGATTCGCCATACAACCTGATGATCACAAAATCGTTTGTGGAGATTATGAAAAATGGTCTCACACTACTTGGGATACGAACACCAGAAAAGATGTAAAAACGTAAACAAAATAGAGCGAGCCACAGGCTCGCTCTTTTTTGTTTTTGACAACACAGCAAGGATTATATACTATGAACAAAAAATAGAACAAATGGGAAACTTAAGCATAGTACTTAGAAATCAAAATTTATTTAATATTGAAAATCAGACTCAGGATGAAATAGTTAAAATACTGACACTGGTTGCTCTTGTCTGGGTTTGTTTTTTCATTGTAACAATAATTAAAAAATTTATTGATTCTAAAAAAAGACCGTATCATGAATGGTGGGTTAGAGTGTATCTAGATGAGATTAAGAAAATTAAACTTAATAATTCTGAAATCGATGGAAAATTGAGAAAAATTAGAAATTATTCTTCTCGCCAGATAAAACATGAGATGCATCTTTTTTCAATCCACGTGAGGAAAAGATCAGAAAAAGATACACAGAAAATGTTCAATAAGTATTTCTTTGAGATAATCGGTGAGTCTTTAGTGTGTATTGAAAATAGTGTAAATGCGAATAGAAATTTGAAGGTATATTTTGATACGAGTACTGTCGATAATTATTTGGAGCAAATATCAAACACTGTTCGGTGTTACTCACCAAGAGTGTTGAGATGTCATCAAGGTTGTTATTGTGAATGTTATGAATCGCTGAAGAAAAATTTTGTTGCACTGATGGACTCTCTTGAAAAATCAAAGTTAGAATTTACAAAAGCACGAGTCAGTGAATTGATAGGAGTGTTTGAGTCATGTATATATGATTTTAAACATCAGCATTGAAAATGTAACCCGGCGTTTGCCGGGTTTTTTAATTTGCGTATTTTGCCATTTTTGACTATGATGAATATACACGCATCGATGAGACTAATCACCTCGGAGCACTAGAGAGAAATCCACAAGGGTGGACGTAGAATCTAGCGGGTACGCCCGTCATAGCAGTAATGAGAATCTATAAGTTTATCTTTTCGCATGGTGTCATTCCGGACGCAGTGTACTCACGGAGGTCCGGAATCTAGGTGCATAGATCCTGAAACAAGTTCAGGATGACACGATGCAAATTTCTTATAGCTAAAACAAGGTGGTACCACGAGAACCCTAAAGCACCAAAAATGGTGATCGGGTAGAAGACTCGTCCTTGTATGACATTTTTTGTTATACAGCGACGAGTTTTTTATTTTACTAATTATTTATAAATTATGAACAACGACCAAGAAAACAAATCACCAGGAGCGCTTCGCGAAGAAAAGATTCTCGCACAATGGAAAGAAAAAGATATTTTCAAAAAGTCTCTTGAAAAAAACAAAGACAAAAAAGAGTTTGTCTTTTTCGAAGGTCCTCCGACTGCAAATGCAAAGCCCGCACTCCACCATCTCGAAGCGCGTGCGTTCAAGGATGTGATTCCACGGTTCAAAACAATGCAAGGATACAATGTTCGCCGAAAAGCGGGATGGGACACTCACGGACTTCCTGTGGAGCTTCAGATTGAAAAAGCACTTGGACTCACTTCAAAAAAAGATATTGAGAAATATGGAATTGCAAAGTTCAATGCAAAATGTCGTGAAAGCGTTTTTGAGTTCATTAAAGACTGGGAAGATTTTACTGACAGAATTGGCTATTGGGTAGACAAAGATGATGCATACTTTACTTTTGACTCACATTACGTCGAAGCTCTTTGGGGTGTGGTAAAAAAAATAAATGACAGAGGGTTGCTCTACAAAGATTATCGTATTGTGCCGTGGTGTGCACGTTGTGGTACAGGACTTTCTTCTCACGAACTTGCACAAGGATATTTGGATGTAAAAGATTTGAGCGTAACTGCAAAATTTAAGCTGACCGCGGAATCGACGCGGAAATTACGCGGAACTGACGCGGAAAATACTTATTTTCTCGCGTGGACTACTACACCATGGACACTTCCAGGAAATGTCGCACTTGCAGTCGGAGCTGATATCGAATACGTAGAAATAAAAGTGGGGGAAGAAATTTTGGTTCTTGCAAAAGAGCGATTGAGTGTGATTGCAGATCCATATGAAATTATTGCAACCCACAAGGGAAGTGAAATGGTGGGAATGAAGTACGAACCACTTTACCCATTTTTCTCTGAGCTAGCTGCGAGTAGTCAATCGCTAGACACTGCATTCAAAGTGTATGTCGCGGATTTTGTGACCACAGAAGATGGAACAGGAATTGTGCACACGGCGGTGATGTATGGTGCAGATGACTTTGCACTCGGAACATCGCTTGGTTTGCCAAAATTTCACGTAGTAAAAGAGGATGGACATTTCTTGGATGGAATGGATTTTCTATCTGCTCGTTTTGTAAAAGATGAGGAAGTGGCGATTGATATCATCAAAGACCTTGCACACAGGGGACTCCTTTTCAAAAAAGAAAAATACGAACACTCATATCCGCATTGTTGGAGATGTAAAACTCCGCTTTTGTACTATGCGCGGGATTCTTGGTATGTTGCGATGTCAAAACTTAGGAATGTTTTGGTCAGTGAAAATGAAAAAATAAATTGGGAACCAACACATATTAAAGATGGACGATTTGGTGAGTGGATTCGTGAAGCCAAAGATTGGGCATTTTCTCGTGAGAGATATTGGGGAACACCACTTCCTGTGTGGAAGAAAACTGACGGAACATTTGTAGTACTTGGAAATCTTGATGAAATAAAAAGACACACAAAAAAATCTGGCAACACATATTTTGTCATGCGCCACGGTGAGACAAAGAGTAATGTCGAGGGACGTATCGACTCGCTTCTTTCAAATGGCACAACACTCACAGAAAATGGTGTTGATCAGGTGCTCAAGAGTTCTCAGTTTTTCCAAGATAAAAATATTGATTTGATTTTCACGTCACCACTTGCTCGCACAAAAGAGACCGCAGAAATTGTCCAAAAAGATCTCGGACTTTCTGATGAGTGTGTGATTGCTGAGAATAGAATAATAGAAATGCAGGTAGGAACATACGAAGGGAAAACTTGGGAAGAATACCACAACGATTTTCCGAAGACAGTCGAAAATTTTGATCAGAAGAAAGAGAATGATGAATCGTATGAAGATGTAAAGAAGCGCGTGGGAGAATTTCTTTATGACATTGAATCAAAATATCAAAATAAAAATATTTTGATTGTGACACACGGCGCGCCTGCATGGATGCTCTTTTCTGTGGCATCTGGAAAAAATAGAGAGGATACACTAGGGATGATTAAAGATATATCGGAATTTCATTATTTTCAAAATGCTGAAATCAAGCAATTGTCGTTTGTCCCACTTTCTCACAACGAAAAATATGAATTTGATCCGCACAGACCATTTATAGATGATCTGCAACTTGTCGATGAAAAGGGCGAGCCAATGATTCGCGAAAATGTGGTGATGGATGTGTGGTTTGATAGTGGTGCGATGCCTTTCGCTCAGTACGCGGATGAACGCAGATTTGACGCCGATGGTCGCGGATATGAATCATTTGAGGATTTGTGGAAACGGACTCCGTATCCAGCGGATTTTATTTCTGAAGCTATCGATCAGACTCGTGGGTGGTTCTACACGCTTCTTGCAGTAGGAGTACTTATGGAGCGAGGAACTCCATACAAAAACGTGATTTGTCTCGGACACCTTCTTGATAAAGACGGAAAGAAAATGTCGAAATCTATCGGGAATGTCGTTGAACCATGGGAACAAATGGCAAAGTATGGCGTTGATACAATTCGACTTTGGATGTACTCGGTCAATCAGCCAGGCGAAGGGAAGAATTATGATGAGAAAATTATCCTTGAACTTTCACGAAAAGTATTTGCGCTACTCGACAACTGCTATACATTTTATGATCAGTATAAAAATGATTCAAACATTTCTAGTTCAAGCTTTGAGCTTCCGAATACTTCTCATGTCTTGGACAAATGGATTGTTTCGTTGCTTCACAAAATGATTAAAGAGGGAACAGATGCACTTGAGAAATATGATTTGTTTACTGCGTCACGACTCATCAAAGATTTCGTGAATGATTTTTCAACGTGGTATATCCGAAGATCACGCGACCGATTCAAGTCTGATGATGTTGAAGACAAAAACAATGCACTTGCGACAACTCGCTATGTGATACTTGAACTCGCAAAATATATGGCACCATTTACGCCATTTTATGCAGATGATTTGTATCAAAAGATTGGCGGAACAAAAGAGTCAGTTCATCTTGAGGATTGGAGCACAGAACATGGAACATGGGACACTCAAATTCTTTCTGATATGGAAATGGTGCGTGATATTGTGACAAAAGGACTTGAGGCTCGGCAAAAATCTGGAATCAAAGTTCGTCAGCCACTTGGCACACTCAAGGTGAAAAGTGAAAAATTGAAAGAAGAATATTTTGAAATTCTCAAGGATGAATTGAACCTTAAAGAAATTGTTGAAGATATGTCACTAGAAGCTGACGTTATTCTTGATACCGAAATAACTCCCGAATTAAAAATGGAAGGGGATTTTCGCGAACTCGCACGAGGAATTCAAGATTTACGAAAAACGAGTGGACTTACTCCAAACGACCGTATCAATCTTTCAATCGAAACAAACGAAGAAGGAAAGAAGGTTGTCGAAACATTTATGAACGAACTTAAAAAAATTGTCCAAGCTGATTCGGTGGTATTTGAAAACAATAACGGACAAGAAATTAAAGTCGACGAAAATGTGTTTAAGATTAAAATATAAATATGGAACAAGTTCATACAAATGAGAACAAAATAGAAAAACCGCCCATGCTCTATCATGGTTCTTCAAATAAAAACATTGAAGAATTTGAACCGAGACCAACAACTTTTAATCACTCAATCAAGGATAATTTTATTGTTGCCACTCCATATTATAAAAAGGCATTACCTTATTTGTTTGATGGAGAAATAAACGGCGAGAGAAAAAGTTGGAATTCTGGAGTTTTTGGTGACGGTGAGATATTTGCTGTGATTCCTGTGAGTGAGGAAGATTTTCGCAGAAATGACAAAGGTGGCGCAATCTATAAAATGTCACCAGAGTTTTTTGACTCAAGCGAAGACAGAAAGGAATATGAATGGTTTTCTACGGTACCAGTTAAACCACTAGAAGTGGAGATCTTTGAATCAATTCTTGAAACGTGGAAAGATGAGGGGATAAATGCGTATTTTCTTACGGAAGAACAATATCAATTTTTCCGAACAATTTCTACTGGTGATGAGAAGCAAAAATACTTGCACTCAGTTAAAGAATTATAATAATTGACGCAATGTTGAGTTTTATGTAAGGCGAAGAATAAAAATAGTGTATTTAATAATAAATATAACCATGTCAAAAAAAGTATTTATAATTCATGGATTTCAAAGTACACCAGAAAGTGATTGGCGTCCGTGGCTCAAAGAGAATCTAGAAGCACAAGGTGACGTCGTGGAGCTTTTGAAAATGCCCACTCCAAATGATCCTGTGCGAGATGAATGGGTCAAATCAATTTCCGATGCTGTGCAAAATCCAAATGAAGATGTTTACCTGGTAGGGCACAGCCTTGGAGTCCCAACGATTTTGAATTATCTTGAATCATTAAACGAAGGCGAAAAAATTGGTGGGGCGGTGCTCGTTTCTGGATTCTACAAACCACTTCTTGAAGATGAAGAGCCAGAAGAAAGAAAGATTGACCATTTTGCTGATCATGAATTTGATTGGGATAAAATAAAAAGCGTATGCGGAAAGTGTGTGGTGATTCACGGAGATGACGATGACGTGGTCCCTCTCTATCATGCAGAACATATTTCAAAAATGCTCGGCTGTGAACTCGTCATAGTGAAAGGTGGCGGACATCTGAATACTGAAAGCAACTGGAACCAACTTCACGAGGTGCTTGATTTTCTGGAATAGCAATAAAAAAGCCTCAAACTTGAGGATTTTTTGACATTTTTTTGAATAATCGGTGAGTGTTTCAAGAAACTAGCTAAAATTAAAATACTATGGTATAGTATTGAAAGTGCTGAAATGCCAAACATTTCAGACTTTTTTTATGAAAAAAATACTAAGTATGGACAAGATTACAATCGGAAGCTTCCTCGCGGCTGCGGGATTTTTTGTAATTTTTGAAGTGATATTTTTCTATAAATTGATTCAAGTTTTTGATATCTCACATTCTTATCTTGTGATATTGTATGTAATTTTCTCTACACTATTCTTGCTGTCTCGTCCAATACTCGCTTTTTTCTATAAAGACAAACATGGAATTTTTGACTTGAGTGGAAAATCTCAAAGTCTTCCAACGGTATCTTTTATTATTGCTGGAAAAAATGAAGAAGACTCAATATATAAGACAATAAAGGCGTGCATGGATTCGGAATATAATGGAAAGTTTGAATGTATAATTGTTGATGACGGCTCAACTGATAACACACTGGCTGAAATGATGCGTGCAAAAAAGGATTTATCGACGAGAAAAAACTCAGTCAAGGTAATTACTTTTGAAAAAAATAAGGGCAAGCGTGAAGGAATGGTCGCGGGTATGCAGGTAGCAAGAGGTGAGTTGTTTGTATTTATTGACTCCGATAGCTTTATTAGAAAGGATGCGCTAAATCATGTGGTGGAACATTTTATGAGTGATGAAAATGTTGGTGCAGTTTCGGGAAATACTCTCGTTGAAAATCACGACGCAAACTTGCTTACTAAAATGCAGTCAGCACGATATGGAATTTCTTTTGATTTATTTAAGTCATGTGAAAGTATTTTTGGTGCGGTAACGTGTTGCCCGGGATGTTTTTCGGCATATCGTTCTGAAGTGGTCCTTCGTGTTGCTGAGGATTGGAGAAACAGAAAAGTCTTTGGTACAACAAGTACTTTTGGAGACGATAGAAGTCTTACGAATTTTGTTCTTAAGGAGGATATGAAGGTAATTTATTGCAGAGAGGCAAAGGCTTCTACAATCGTACCAGAGGAATACCCAAAATTTATAAAACAACAACTCCGATGGAAGAAGTCTTGGATTAGAGAGGGTATGTTTGGTGCAGCATATTTTATGTGGAAGAAACACCCGATTGCATCTGTAGCGTTTTACATAAACTTAATAATTCCAATCGTAGGCCCATTTATTGTGCTTTATGGTTTGTTTGGAAAAATTTTGTCGGGTGAATGGGTTTCGACACTTTTGTTTTGCCTGAGCCTGTCTCTCATGAGTCTTGCGTATGGTTTTTATCATTATGCACAAACAAAACATAAAGATTTTCTCTATTCGATTCCATTCACTCTTTTTTATTCGGTTGTACTTGTATGGCAAATGCCTTGGGCAATAATTAAACTTAATGATAATTCTTGGGGAACCAGATAATACAACATGAAAGAAAATAATCTCAATACATACATGGGTGCATTTTTAGGGACATTGGTACTTGTCGGTACAGGTCTTGGGTTTTATTTTTTTGCAGGCAACAAGGTGGTAGGTGAAATTTCAAAGTATAGAATTTCGTACTATCACTATACTATGCCAAGCGGTTTGGTTTCAAAAGATGTCTCAATGCTTCCACCAGCAGAATCTGTACCAGTTTTGATGTACCACGGTGTTACTTACAAAGAAGACAACGAAAATACTTCTTTAGAAAATTTTATTAATACAATGGAGCTTTTGAAGAAAGAAGGGTATGAGACAATTTCAGTGCAAGAATTTGATTTGTTCCGAAAAGGAAAATCCACTCTTCCAAAAAAGCCAATATTGATTACTTTTGATGATGGTCGGAAAGATAGCTATTATACAACCGACAGTGTGTTTGAAAAGTTGGGGTATAAGGCTACTTTATTTCTTGCGTCAGGTCCTGTATACACTGGAAATACATTTTACTTAAACAATAGTGAGTTGGCAGTACTACGTGATTCTGGACGCTGGGAAATTCAAGCTCATGGCAGACACTCGCACGATCATATACAAATATCAGAAAATTCAAATGATGAATTCGGGAGGTTTCTTTCTTCAAAGATGTATATTGTTCCAGAAAGAAGACTTGAGACTGATGATGAATTTTTGAATAGAATAAAAAAAGATTACGAAGAAGGAGATGAAGATGTAGAAGCTATCAATGGTAGTAAGCCAAAATACTTTGCAATACCATTGAATGATTATGGAGAATTTCCTGTATCCAATTATCCTGAATCTATTGCTCTAAATAATGAGATTGTTAAAAATCGATACGAACTCGCATTTATCCAGTCAAACGATACTGATGCGGTGTCTAAAATAATTTCAACACCTTATAATTTTCAAAAAGGTAATCCATATAAAATTCGCCGACTTGAGGTTAAAAATCTTTCAGCACAAGAAATTATCAATATACTAGATTATACAAAGCCCGGGAGTATTGAGTATGTTCTTGATGGTGTCGCGCTCTCACGAATACCTGACGCACACCTTTCTGGAACAATGACACATGAACAGGAAGGTTTTGACCTTACTGCTGATGAGGTTGGATTAAATGGACTTTTTGTTGTAGGAGAAGAGTTTTGGAAAGATTATTCGGTTTATTCTTTATTTACCAATTTTGGGACACGTTCAGTATCAGTAGTTGGGCGATATAAAGATGAAAAAAATTATGTAATGTGCGGTAAGGACATTCATGGATTTTTTATTCGAGAACTTGTTGATGGAAAAATTATTAGCCGTGGTGAGAATTTGAGCAGATCAAACCCAATAGAAGAAAAATTTACAATAACTCTTTCATTTGATGGGCAGTATGCCACTTGTGCATCAAATAAAAAAAATATTTTTAGCGAGATTTATATTACCCAGCGGGAAGGATTTGCGGGAATGAAAATCTGGGATGATGTCAAAAATGCCAATATCGTAATCAATGACTTTAAAATTTGGGAGTAGTATACTGTATATATGAATAAAAAAATACTAGGATATATACTTATTTCAGCGGTGTCGTTTTGTCTCGGGTGGTTTTTTTCGAGCGAAAAGAAATACGATACAGGGTATGGATTGAGTGAGTCCGAGGTTGATAAAAAAATAACTCAAAGTGAAGAAAAAGGCTTTTTCTTGAAAAATTTTCAAGGACTTGCATTTGATGCTGACTCACTGACTGCAGCTGCTTCAAAGTCACGTAAAAAAAACACAATACCTACTTCTTCTGTGGGAACAACAACCAGTGATTCTTTTTCTTCTGTTGTAACAATTGATGAGACCGGTGCAATTGGTTCAAGCAGCAGTTCTCGTTGGTGGGTAAATTCTGGAGGACGATTTGTTGTTAACAACAATGTCGGGAAAACATTATTTGGCAATCTTTCGTCAAATGATTTGTGGTACAAAGAGTATCTTTCTTCAAACCCTGTTGATACTGACAATGGACTTCATCCTCAAAATATTTTTCGTTTAGTAGAAAGAGAATATTGGAAAAATTATACTCAACAAGTATATTTTAATATTTCAAAAATAAACGTAAGTGCAAGTCCAAACAGAAACGCATCAAACGGAGTTCTATTGTTCAACCGTTATCAATCAGGTGATAATCTTTATTATGTGGGTGTTCGGGTCGATGGTGCTGCGGTGATAAAGAAAAAGCTCAATGGTATTTACTATACGATGGCGTACACAAAGATTTTTAATGGAACTTATAATCAAAATACCAACGAAAACTTAATACCTTTAAATTCTTGGATTGGAGTTAAGTCTGAAGTGAAGGATCTCTCGAATGGGGATGTTTCAATTAAACTGTTTGTTGATAATCAGAGAAGTGGCACGTGGACTGAGGTTTTAAGTACCATCGATTCTCCTGGGCTTTTTGGTCCATCGGTCGTATCTTCTCAAGGGTATGCTGGAATTCGAACCGATTTTATGGATGTTGCATTTGACGACTACTTAATAAAAGCTATATAGGAAAAAACCCCAACTCTTGAGTTGGGTTTTTTTTGATATAATAATTTTTGTAGTGAGTATTTTCTATCCGCTAATCCCTACTCCCTAATTTACTATCCCATGCACCCCATCTACCACACCGAAGCCATAATTTTAGAAAGCAAAAATAGAGGTGAAGCAAATCGCTCATTCACGCTTTTTACGCGTGACCTCGGAGTAATCAACGCTCAAGCTCAAGGTGTGAGACATTTGAAATCAAAATTGCGCTATGCACTTCAAGATATGAATTTGGTAAAAGTAGATTTGGTTCGCGGAAAAGAAGTGTGGCGTATCACGAGTGCGACATGGCTTCATTCATATGATGATATCAAAAAAGTAAATCACACATTTGCATGTGTCGTAAAAATATCACAACTACTAAAAAGACTTTGTGCAGGAGAAGGTGAGAACACGCCGCTGTACGAAAAGTTTAAAGCAGGACTTTCATTTTTTGAAAAAAATAATTTTACCATGGAAGAGATTGCAGATGCAGAAGTGGCACTCGTACTCTCGCTGTTGTATGAACTTGGGTATGTTGAGAAAACACACATCACAAATCCGTTCATCGGAACACTCTTTGATCATGAGATCATATCGAAGGTGAGGCCAATAAAGAAAGCGCTGGTCGCAGAGGTCAATCGGGGAATCCACGAATCACATATGTAGCTCGTGGTATACTGACTCTATATGTTGGAAGAAGAAAAAAAGCCCGTCGATAGAATCGAGGCACTCAAACACAAAATATACACTACTAGCAATGACGTCGTCAGGAAGACAAAAGAAGGAGTACTTCATGTCAAAAACAATGTCAAAATACCTGACACGTGGGCACCTCGTGTACAAGAGCATGTAGCCACCACCACACGCGTTATGTCAAAACCATCTTTATTCAAAAAGTTTTTTCTTTTCTCACTTATCTTTTTTGCGGGTGCAGTAGGTTTTGCGGTATACAAATTTTACGGTGGAGGCAATGCGGTTTCAAGTGAAAAAATTGAAATAGAAATTCTTGGAAATTCATTTACGGGTGGAGGAGAAGCACTGCCGCTTCAGATTGCAGTAACCAACAAAAATTCTGTACCACTTGAACTTGCTGATATGATTGTCGAATATCCAAAAGGTTCAGACGACACTGTGCTTGAACGTCGTCGAATTGAGTTTGGCGAAATATCTTCTGGAAAAACTATTGCCGAAAATGTTGAGGTTACGTTGTTTGGGGAGCAAGGAAGTGAAAAAACAATCAAGGCAATACTCGAATACCGCGTCCGTGGATCAAATGCGATTTTTACAAAAGAATATTCTCACATAGTAAGTATCAATGCAGCACCACTTGTACTTTCAGTTGAAGCACCAACAGATGTCTCATCAAATCAAGAAATGACACTTCGCTTCAAGGCGGTACTCAATTCGCAAACTCCCGCAGAAAACTTGATGATCAAAGTCAATTATCCTCCTGGATTTGTATTCAAAAGCGCAACTCCATCTCCATCACTTTCAAATAATATTTGGATTCTTGGTGATATTGCAAAGGGTGGTGAAAAGACAGTTGAAATCAAGGGAGTGGTGGTGGCACAAGACGGCGAAGAGAGAGCATTTCAGGCATTTGCCGGAACTCAAGACAGTGCTGACGAAGCCAAGATTGGTGTGACCTACAATTCACTTCTCCATACAGTTTCTGTGAAGCGACCGTTTGTGGAGACGAGCATTGCGGTAAACGGTCAAAAAGGGGATACCGTCGTGATTGGAAGTCAGGGACGTGTGACCGCAGAAGTGGAATGGTCAAACAATCTTCCAAGTCGAGTCGACAATCTTGAAATTAAAGCAAAAATTTCTGGTAGCGCATTCAATGAATCAAGTCTCTCGACACTTTCAGGATTTTACGATTCTGTTCAAAATGAAATAATTTGGGATAGAAATACAAACGATGATTTTGCATCAGTCTCACCAGGAGACAGAGGAAGACTCGCGTTTAATTTCACTCCACAAGTTCTCTCGGGTGCAAGCGGTGAACCAGCTATCACTATCGAAGTGTCAGTAAAAGGCACTCAACCATCTGAAGGAAATATTGTAAAAGAAATAAATAATACCGAAAAAATTGTGGTGAAAATTAGTTCAAGTTTCCAACTTGCAGTAAAGGCAGTACACACCACTGGTCCATTTCAAAACACAGGATCACTTCCGCCTGTTGCAGAACAACCAACGTCATATACTGTAGTGTGGACAGCCACAAATTCATCAAACAGAATCAACAATGGTGAAGTCAGAGCAACACTTCCAACGTATGTAAAATGGGTTGGTTCAGTGTCTCCTACGAGCGAGGATGTATCGTACCTGCCTGCAACCCGTGAAGTGGTATGGAAAGTAGGAACAATTGCGCAGGGTGCAGGATTTAATACCGATCCGAAGGAAATTGCATTCCAGATTGAACTCACGCCATCACTGTCTCAAGTTGGATCAGCACCAGTGCTCGTTAATGATGCAAATGCGCAAGGTGTGGATCAGTTTACAGGTCAGACTGTGAAAGTGACGAAGTCAAAAGTCACTACGCGAATCAACCAAGATCCGGGCTTTGTTTCTGGTAATGAAATTGTTATAAGATAAGGGTACACTTTTGCTTTGCTCAGGGTACACTTATGCAATACTAGATAAATCACTATGGAAAAAATGAACAACAATGTAGATATGGAAACTTTGGTATCTCTGGCAAAGAGACGCGGCTTTGTGTTTCAAGGTTCAGAGATATACGGAGGACTTGGTGGAACATGGGACTTTGGTCCATATGGTGTGGCACTGAAAAATAATATCAAAGAATCTTGGCGAAAAAAGTTTGTACACAATCGAGAAGATATGTACGAAGTGGATGCCGCGATATTGATGAATCCAAAGGTGTGGGAATCGAGTGGGCACGTCGGGGGATTTTCTGATCCACTCGTCGAAGACTTGAAAACTCAAAAGCGTTTTCGTGCGGACACTCTTCTTGAAGACAATGGAGTCAATCCAACAGGAATGTCGCTTTCTGATATGACACAAGCAATTAAAGAAAAAAATCTTCTAAGTCCTGAGGGAAATCCTCTCGGTGAAGTTCGACAATTTAATATGATGTTTAGTACTTCAATTGGTGCGATGGAAGATTCTGCATCGACCATATATCTTCGCCCTGAAACTGCGCAGGGAATGTTTGTAAATTATAAAAATATCATTGATTCGATTCACCCAAAAATTCCATTCGGAATGGCACAAATAGGTAAAGCATTTCGAAATGAAATAACTCCACGAGATTATCTTTTTCGTGTAAGAGAATTTGAGCAAATGGAAATTGAATATTTTGTCAAAGAGGGAGATTGGCAAAAGTACTTTGAATTTTTTAAAGATGAAATGCGTGAATGGTTTGAAGAAGTGGGAATAGATGGCACAAAGCTTGTAGAAATTGAAAAAGCACCAGAAGATCTCGCCCATTACTCAAAGCGAACTGTAGACTACGAATTTCATTTTCCGTTTGGACAAAAAGAACTTTCTGGTCTTGCGTATCGAACAAATTTTGATTTGAGTGTTCATCAAAAAGGAAGTACTCAAAATCTTGAATATTTCGATGAAGAAACAAAAGAAAAATATCTACCACACGTTATTGAGCCATCATTTGGACTCGATCGTGCACTACTCGCACTTCTCGTGTCTGCATATACCGAAGTTCCTGACAAGGAGGGTACTCGTGTCTATTTGAAATTCAAACCAAGTATCGCACCTGTGATTGCATGTGTCTCACCGCTACTTAAAAACAAACCAGAACTCGTGACAAAAGCCCGCGAGGTGTTTGGTGCACTCAAATCTCAATTTGGACGAATCGCATGGGATGACAATGGAAATATCGGAAAGCGTTATCGTCGACAAGACGAAATCGGAACACCGTGGTGTATCGTGATTGACTTCGACTCACTCACTGATGAGAGTGTGACTGTGCGTGATCGAGATACAGGCGAACAAGAGCGAATCAAAATTTCAGAACTTTCAACATATATTTCATCTCGAATTTCATAATTATGGAATCACCAAAAAATCCAGTAAAACTTCTCTACATCACAAAAGACACATCTGTGTTGAAAGAGTCTTCGGCGTTTCGAAGGACGATCATGGAGTATGCACAGGGACTTGAAGAAATTCATGTGATTGTACTTGGGAATGCACTTCATGGCGAAAAGGTGATACATCCTCACGAAAGAGTGTGGATATATCCGACATCGGTATTCGGCGGATTGTTCCATATAGTGAAAGCATTTCATATTGCATATTCACAGTTGACGTGGAAATTTCACTTAAGACCAAATGTTATTTTTGGTGATACGCCATTTCTCTCAGGGCTTGTTGCAGTGCTTCTCGGAAAAAGATTTAAAAAGCGAGTGTATATACACACAGAAAATTATACAAAGTCACATCCGTCACTATTTGCACTTAGTGAGTATGTTCGAGAATTTTGTGTGCAGTATGTATTTCGACATGCAGCAAAAATTCGAGTAACAAACGACGCATCACGCGATATGCTCGAGCAACAATGTTTTGTGAAGCCCGAAAAAATTTCTATTGTACCGCTGTATGTGGACGTAAATGATTTTATAAACAATCGAGAAATCGTCAATTTTCAAAAAGAATTTCCTCACTTGGGATTTATTATACTAATTCATCCAACTTCATTTACAAATGAGTTGTCTGAACTTATTTCAATTACCAAGCGTCTCATTATGTCGTATCCTAAAACTGGAATTGCAGTTATGGGAGCCAAGGGTGCACTTCGAAGAAAAATTTCATTTCGCGCACGGATGTCAGGTATTTCAAAAAATGTTATCTTTATACAACCCGAGAAAAATATGGCCTCATATTATCGTGGCGCACACCTCTACTTTGATGTACATACACACTCTTCAGGCGATAGATATTTGATCGAAGCACTTGCTTCAAGTTCTGCAGTCATCACCAACCCGTCCGGCATAGGTGGAACACTGTTTGAAGGTACGCCATACACTACATATGTATGCGCGTTGGGAGATAAAGAATGTATAGAAAGTCGAATACGACATTTGATGGAAAAACCAGGAGCACGCGATGATATGCGAGTAAATGCGAAGTTTATTGTTGAAAAACATATTGCACTCGATAGAGCAGGGTATATTTCAAAAATGCTCAAAGAATGGAGAGATGTGCTGACAGTAGATAAATAACCATGAAGATTCAAAAGAAAACATTACCAAATGGATTGCGTGTACTTTTTGTGTCACTTCCTGAGAGTCCAACTGTGACTGTGCAGATTCTTGTGCGTACTGGTTCACGAGATGAAAAAGAACGCGAACATGGTATTTCGCATTTCCTTGAACACATGTGTTTCAAGGGTACAAAAGTGCGACCAAGTGCACTTCATATTTCAAAAGAATTGGAAGGACTCGGTGCACAGTCAAATGCATTTACTTCATATGAATACACAGGATACTATGCAAAAAGTCAGGCATCACACGCGCTACTACTCGTTGATATTATTTCAGATATATATTTGAACTCAACATTTCCAGAGAGTGAAATACAAAAAGAAAAAGGAGTGGTGATTGAAGAAATAAATATGTACAAGGATCGTCCTGATCATGAAGTGCATGAAGACTGGCGAAGAATATTTTTTGAACAAGGTCCACTTTCTCGTCCGATTATTGGTACAAAAGAGTCAGTCACTTCATTTTCTCGCAAAGACCTACTTCTCTATCAAAAAAAGCATTATATCCCCAAAAATACCGTCGTTGTGGTATCAGGTACGTTTGATGAAAATAAGATTTACAAAGAAATAAAAAGCCGGTTTGAAAATATAGATTCGAAAACTCCCGCAAAAAGAGTTCGTCCAAAAATTTCTTCTTCAACAATTCGCAATTTTGTAAAAGAGAAAAAGACCGATCAGGCGCATCTTGTGATTGGTGTTCCTGCATACGATTCATTCAAACCTGAAAAATATGCACTCGCTGTACTCTCAACAATTTTGGGTGGGGGAATGAGTTCAAGGCTTTTTCAACTTTTGCGTGAAGAAATGGGGGTCGCGTATTATGTGTACGCTCATTCGTCATATTTGACTGATCATGGATACTTTGAGATTGGTGCCGGAGTAGACAAAAACAGGGTACAGGAAGTGCTCGAGGTCATAAAGAAGGAAATAGCGTCGGTGGTTGAAAATGGCGTTACAGACGAGGAATTGCATCGCGCAAAGGAATATATGATTGGCTCAATGTATCTTGATCTTGAATCGTCTGATGCGTTTGGGGCGTATTATGGCATGCAGGAAGTACTCGGAAGACCGATAGAGTCTCCAAAAGAGAAGGAAAAACTACTTCGAAAAGTGTCTCTTTCTGACGTCTCGCGAGTTGCAAAGAAAATACTTTCTCAGCCACTGACTACTGCCCTCATTGGTGATTTTCCAAAAGATTTTCTCAAAAAATAGTATTGAAAGATATACTCTCATGGTACTATGAGAGTATATGAAGAAAGACTCCTCAAAAGAAAAGACAGTCATTTCGATTAGTACCGGGTCACTACTTAAAATCGTACTGTTTGGTTTTTTGGTGCTCGCACTGATAAAGCTCTACGAGTTGCTCCTCGTACTTTTGACTGCAATTGTACTCGCGACATTTGTCGAAGGTGGTGTTCAGCGTTTTAGAAAGTATAGAATGGGCCGGACATTTTCAGTAGTAGTGATTTTTGGATTACTCGCAGTGTTTGTTGCTGGAATGTTTTATCTGTTTGTACCGCTGTTGGTCAATGAACTTTCGAGCGTGGTTACCATTGTGTCAAAATATATTCCACAAGGTACAGAAATAATTAGTCAAAACAATCTCAGTGATGCAAATGCTGTCATCTCATCTTTCTCAGACAAAGGTTCGCTCGCAGATATCGCAAAATCTCTCCAAGTCGTATCAACAAAGATTTCAGGAGGATTTCTCAATGTACTTTCAAGTGCCTTTGGTGGTTTGGTAAACTTTGCGTTGATTTTCATAATTTCGTTTTATCTTTCAATCCAAGAAAAGGGAATCGAAAAATTTTTGCGTATCGTGACACCACTTAAAAACGAAGCCTACATTATTGATTTGTGGGGACGTTCGCAAAGAAAAATTGGACTATGGATTCGAGGGCAACTCGTACTTGGATTGATTATTGCAGTACTGACATATCTTGGACTTGCGATATTTGGTGTTCCAAATGCACTCCTCCTCGCACTTTTGACAGGAGTATTTGAACTCATTCCGTTTGGAATTTTCCTTGCAGTTATTCCCGCGCTCTCTTTTGCATTTATCGAGGGAGGAATTTCTCTTGCACTTATGGTCGCGGGATTTTATCTCATTGTGCAACAGTTTGAAAGCTACCTTATCCAACCTCTTGTGGTAAAAAAGGTAATTGGAATTTCTCCTTTAGTTGTGATACTCTCAGTACTTATAGGGGCAATATTGGCAGGATTTTGGGGTCTAATACTTGCAGTACCTGTCGCAGTGTCATTGATTGAGTATATGAATGATGTTGAGAAAGAGAAGATAGGGGAACTAGAAAGTAGGTAGTAGTAAGTAGATAGTAGGGGAATCATTTAATACTTTTAATTTTGTGTCTTTCCTACTTTCTACTACCTACTTATTACTTACTGTTTACAATATGGATAAAAAAACATTTTATATTACAACCACATTACCGTATGTGAATGCAGATCCGCATGTGGGTTTTGCGATGGAAATTATTCGCGCTGATGCGATTGCACGCATCAAAAAGAAAGCAGGGTACGAAGTCTTTTTCAACACGGGTACCGATGAACACGGAGTAAAGATTTTGGAGAAAGCTCAATCAGAAGGCAAAGACGTAAAAGTGTATGTCGATGAATACGCCGAAAAGTTTAAGGGACTCAAAGAGTCTTTAGGGCTTTCTTCAGATATACATTTTATTCGCACTACAGATGAACACCACGAAAAGGCAGCACAGGAATTTTGGAAACGATGCAATGACAATGGATATATTTACAAAAAGAATTATCAGGTGAAATATTGTGTCGGATGCGAACTTGAAAAAACTGATAGTGAATTAAATGACAAAGGAGAATGTGAATTTCATCCAGGGAAACCACTTGAGCTAATCGATGAAGAAAATTATTTTTTCAAGTTTTCAGCATTTCAGCAAGAACTTCTCGCACTTTATAATGGACGTCCAGATTTCGTACTTCCAGAAAGTAGGTTTAATGAGATTCGAGCATTTGTGGAGCGTGGACTTCAGGATTTTTCTATTTCACGTCTGAAGTCAAAAATGCCATGGGGTGTTTCTGTTCCAGGGGATGATACACAGGTGATGTATGTATGGTTTGATGCGTTGGTGAATTATATTTCTACACTGGGATGGCCGGGAAATAATGAGCAGTTTGAAAAGTTTTGGCCGGGAGTACAAATTTGTGGAAAGGATAATTTGCGTCAACAAAGTGCAATGTGGCAGGCAATGCTTTTGTCTGTAAATGTTGCGCCGTCTGAAAAAATTCTTGTAAATGGATTTATAAATGTTGATGGACAAAAAATGTCCAAGTCTTTGGGCAATGTCATCAATCCATCTGATTTGGTAAAAGAATACGGAGTAGATGCAACCCGACTATTTTTCTTGAAAGAGCTTTCTCAATGGGAAGATTCTGATATGACACTTGCTCGTTTCAAATCAGCGTACAATTCAAATCTCGCAAATGGACTTGGAAATCTAGTCTCACGACTTAGCAAGATGTCGCTGTCATATTTTAATGGAGAGCTCACAGAGGGCGATTTTGTGGCGTTTCCTATTAAGATGTCAGTTGATTTTGGTGTTCACACAACAAAGAGTGACGGAGAGAATTTGCACGAATATATCAAAGAGATAAGAAAGAAATACGAACTCGCAATTTCTACATATGACATTACTTTGGCAACAGGATACATTTGGGAACTTATCGGAACTATTGATAAGTACATTCAAGATTATGAACCCTTTAAAATGGTCAAGACAGACGAGGGCGCAACTCGAAAATTTCTCTGGAATGCGACATATGGTTTGATGCATGTTGCTGATTTGCTGGAACCATTTATGCCAGATACTGCTCAAAAAATTCAACACACACTCGGACTCAATACTAGTGAAAGTATCAAAGAAAACCCGGTATTCGCCATCAAGGAGCTTGAAGTGGGCTTGTTTATGAGAAAGGAATAACTTTCACAAAGTATGGAAATTCGATATTTTGATATACATTCTCACTTAAATCTCAAACCTCTTTTTAGCACAAAAGAAGAGGTGATTTCTCGAATGAAAGAAAAGGGAGTTGGTACGATCACTGTGGGGACTGATCTTGAGACTTCAAAAGAGGCAGTCAAAATTTCGCACACAAATGAATACTTTTTTGCGACTGTTGGACTTCATCCATCAGAACACAGAGAAGATTTTGACTACGATATGTTTTTGGAGTTGGCAAAAGATGAAAACGTGGTGGCACTTGGAGAGACTGGACTGGATTATTATAGATTAGGGGATAGTGATAAGGGACTAGGGAATAGGGAGGATGCGATTGAAAGGCAAAAAGAAATTAAGAATAATCAGAAAGATATTTTTTTGAAACATATTGAAATCGCAAAAAAAGTAGGTAAGCCACTTATGATTCACGCCCGTCCGTCAAAGGGAAGTATGGATGCGTACCACGACGTACTTGATATTCTTGAGGATGAAAATGTGCGAGCAAACTTTCATTTTTTTGTTGGTGATATGGATGTTCTTGGACGGATTTTGAAAGGCGGACATACTGTGTCGTTTGACGGTCCAATTACATTTACGGAAGAATATAATGAGGTTATACAAAATGCTCCGATTGGTTCAGTGATGGTAGAGACTGACGCCCCGTTTGCAGCACCTGTGCCGTATCGAGGCAAAACATGTGAGCCGTGGATGGTGGTGCATGTTGTCGAAGCGATAGCTCGCATTAAAAATATGAATGAAGAGATTGTAAGAAAGCAACTTTTGGAGAATGTACGGGCTTTTTTCAAGATTTCATTTTAACGCGAACGAAATGCGAACTTAACGCTGACTAAGCGCAGACACACAATAAATGATTTTTGAAACTGAATTGTTGCCTCCCCTGGAGGGGAGGTGCCCGAAGGGCGGAGGGGTAAGAATCAACTGTAGGAAATTGAGATCCTGAAACAAGTTCAGGATGACCAATTTCTTCTTTTAGCTTTAAGCTTGTGCGGTGGACTTTTGTGGTCTGGTATGTTATATTTGCTCTGTATCCCGTTGGACACACGCATAGACGATGTGTCCCCAAGGTCCGAAGCGGGTTTATGCATTTTGTTGATACATAATGCAGTCATTATTTATTTCGGCCGAAAGGCCTATTTTTTATTTTAGTATGAGTACAGAAAAAGACATGCGAGTATATGAACTTGGATTTCTCCTTGTTCCAACTATCGCAGATGAGCATATTTCAGAAAAGTTCCAAGCATTAAAAGATTTGATCAGTTCACATGGTGGTCAATTTATTGCTGAAGATTTTCCTAAAATGATTCCACTTCAGTACGAAATGTTGAAAGTGATTTCAAACAAAAATCACCGATTCAATGATGCGTATTTTGGTTGGATAAAGTTTGACATGGAACCAGAACAAATCACTCTTCTTGATGAAGAAATAAAGCGTTCAGTTGATGTCATCAGATTTCTACTTATCAAAACAGTACGAGAAAATACTGTTGTTGGAAAGAAAACTATTGGAAAAACAGATGGAAAGAAGCGAGTACATTCAAAAGGTGATGAAGAAGCACCAGTAGGAGATGTCACACCAGAACAAATCGACAAAGAAATCGACGCACTTGTAGAAGAAACACCCGTGGTATAATCGAAGATGAAATGTGTCGATTACTACATTAAGATGGCGAAAGCCTATACGAACTATGTATTTAAACAAGGTTCAACTTATCGGAAATCTTACGAAAGACCCAGAGCTCAAATCTCTTCCGTCTGGAATCAAGGTGACCAGTTTCGCACTCGCAACAAATCGTTCTTGGAAGGATCAAAATGGTCAAAAACAAGAAGCAGTAGAATATCACAATATTGTGTCATTTGGTAAACCCGCAGAATTGATTGCGCAGTACATGAAGAAGGGCAATTCAATCTATGTCGAAGGAAGAATTCAAACACGAAGTTGGGACGATAAAACTAGTGGAGAAAAAAAGTATCGTACAGAAATCGTAGTTGAAAATTTCCAATTTGGTCCAAAGAGTGGATACAGTGCAGGTGGTGAATCTCATTCTCCAACAGCATCTACTCCTGCAAAAGCACCTTCTGAAAATGCGGATAGTATTAATTACCCAGAAGACGATATTAATCCCGAGGACATACCTTTTTAGGGAATAGTGAACAGTGATTAGGGAATAGTGAGAACACGATACAAATGCAAATTAATTCTTTTAAGGATTTATATGTATGGCAAAAATCAATGGAGCTCGCAAAGCTTTGTTATTTAGTCGCCAATTCATTACCGAACCATGAAGTATATGGACTTGGTTCTCAGTTGCGAAGAAGTGCTATTTCTATTCCTTCAAACATCGCTGAAGGTCACAAAAGAGGAACCAAAGATTTTTTGAGATTTCTACTCATTTCTTTTGGCTCAGCAGCGGAACTCGAAACGCAATTATTGCTCTTGAAAGAGATCTACCCAGACATTTCTGTAGAAAAAGAAATGGAATTGGTTCAAGAGATTGAGAAGATGATATCAGTGCTCATCAAGAAGCTTAAACAAAAATTGTAAATCCCTATCCGCTTATTACTTATTACTAACCACTAATTATGAAGCAAGATTATTTTTCAGCAAACAACATCAAGCATATCGACTACAAAGATATTGATATCTTGAAAAAGTTTATAAACGCGAATGCGCGAATCACAGGAAAGCGACGAACTGGCATTATTGCCAAAAATCAACGCTCTCTTGCACTCGCAATTAAGCGTGCACGATTTATGGGACTTCTCCCATACGTACAAAAATAAAAAACACCCGAAAGGGTGTTTTTTATTTTATAGGGTGATACAATTTACTCATGGAGCCAAATAATCAAGAAGGAGTATTTGATAAAAAACCAGAATCAGATTTTAATGGGAATCATTTTGTATTAATTATATTAATAATAATATCTGCATTTTTAATTTATACAATAATATCAAAAGATAAAAGTAATGAAGTACAGGAGGTTTTGACATCAGAATCCGAAGAAGATTTATATTCCGGAAATGAAAATGTGGATGTTACAACTCAAAATAATATTGAGTATTCAAATGCAGAAGAAATACCCGATGAATCAGTTGATGATGTAGTAACTCCCCTTGTTGTTAAAAGTATTTATAAGAAAAATAATACATGGTGGGCAGACGTTGATTATGTTACAAAGTTAACAGGATATCAATTGCTTGAAAATGCAATAAATAATGGAACGTGTGAAGTTTCAGGAATGACTAAAGAAGAGTTAATTGCATACTCTAGAGGATTAACAATTAATACAATTTTATCCAGTTTGGTTTCAGGTTGCTTAAATGATCCTGTTATTACAATTGAGTTTGGGCAAGAAATAAATCAGAACCCGAAAATTAGATCACTGCAATTTGATGATAATTTTTTAGCTGTTAATTTTTGTCCAGATAGTATTGTGGGGATCTCAGAGATTAAAGAAAGTGTTGATCGACAAGAATATAAATACTTGTACGTTGGGACTCAAGGATATTTTGTGATGAATGCAACTATTTCAGATGGAAAAATTTTAAAATTTGATCAAATAAATGGTTGTGCTGGGTAAAATTAGATTACATATAAAAATGTGACAATAGAATATCTTAAAAAACCTCCCAATTGTGGGAGGTTTTTATTGAGTGAACATATTAGCTCAAATCTGAAAGAATTGAGATCCTGAAACAAGTTCAGGATGACACAATACTAAATTCACACTGACGCGAAATTTTTCAGCGTCCAGTCCGCGTAGTTCCGCGTTATTAGACTCGTTCTACATACTCACTTGTATCTGTGTTCACAATAATCTTATCGCCTTCACTTAGAAACATTGGGCCGTTGATGACTGTACCGTTTTCAAGTGTGAGCTGTTTGTTTGAGTTTGTCGCAGAATTTCCTTTGATGTTTGGGGGACATTCTTTGATGGTGTACTCTACTTTGATTGGAAGTTTGACCTGAATAGTTTTTTCTTCACCGTCTTCGTCTTCCCATACGAGGGCAGAGACAATCAAGTTTTCTTTTAGGAATTTGACCGTTTGATCACCGAGAAGCTTCTCTTCAAACTTGAATCGATTTTTTGGATCTTGTGGATCAGCAAACCAGAATTCATTTTTTGTTCGATAAAGAAATTTTACTTCTTTTTTTGAAATATCAGCTTCGACGGCAGTGTCCGATGCATGAAATACTGTCGTAAATGTACGACCCGACATAAGTGAACGCATTTTTACCTGATTTTGAGGTTTGCGTTGTTGTGTGCGAGCTACGTGACTTTCGGTGACTTCGCAAGGTTCATTTTCGTAAATAATTATTTTTTTCTCGCGGATTTCGCTGTATTCGAGCATAAATAGGTATGAGGTGAGATTAAAGGGAATAGTAGAAGACAAAAATTGCACTTCCTTTCCCACGCTATTAAAAATAAGCCTTATAATCGGCCAATGTGTTTACTATACCAAACAAAAAAGAGATGGTCTACTTTTCCACTTTCAGTATTGACAAATTTTCTTAAAGTAGTATAATTTGACACGAACCTTAAAAACATGTTCTTATGAGCACAAAAACTAACCTCGGCCACGTGGGCCTCAATCATGTTACTTTTAACGCCGAAGAAGACAGCCGGCTTGTCGAATGGAATGACAGACGCAATAAAGAGCGTCGCGAAAAGAATGAAAAGAATCTACCTTTTTATGATCCGCTTATAGCGGAGTTTGAAGAAAAGCGGATTCTCGATAGCGTTGTATTAGCCCACCAAAAAGAAACCCCGATTGAATTATTCGGAGAGCCTTGTCCGGAATGCAAAGCCGTCAAAGTAGATTTTGCTGTTCCGGGCTGTGCGTGCGTGTCTCCGATTTTAGATCAGAAGAAAGTATCTTCAAATGAGATTCAGATTAATCACGAAGGTGCAACGCGAAAGCAAAATCGTATTAAGACGTGCACTGAAAAGAAAAATATTGGCAAGGGTGGTTTTGACAATCAGACCAGTCCGCATCTCACCGGTAAGGGATGGAAGCCAGTAATGGCAGTTGTTCAAAATGTAATGAAAATTAGTTCAACAGAAGCACGTTTTGACGACGATGAACTTCAGAGGAAATTGAAGGAATCTGGTCTTAAAAAAATGCGCAAGAATACAATTGCGAAAATATCGGAGCTAGAAAGAAGAAAAAGCGAAAGAGTTATAGTTTCAAAACTTAAATGCAAATTATAAAGTCAAAAGTATATATCCCGCCGAAAGGCGGGATTTTTTTATTTTGATACGTTTGCAAAATAAAATAAAAGGGTGTACGATTTACTTTCGAACCTTAAACAAAAGAATATGAGAAAAACAGCGAATTCAAGAAGTGCAACGACAGACAAACCAGTCGCAACCGTAAAATTAAAGGACTATAAAATATTATTAAAAAATGCAGGCTTTGGAAAGCATGAGTATTTAACAGGTGAAGGGATTGAGCTTGTTGAGTCCAGTACGACTGTCAAAAATTCATCTTTAGGTGATGCGCATCGCGCACTAGAAATGAAGAAAAAGGAAGAGAGTTTCGAACGTCATCATTTATCAAGTGACAAATTAAGAATTGGAGTAAAGAAGCTGACAGAATTTTTGTACAATTACAAAGATTGCAAGGAACAAAAATCCAAGTAAAACCACAATTGCCTTGCGCCGACGGCGCAAGGCAATTTTTTTGTGTTTTTTTGAGATCCTGAAACAATACTGAAATAAATTCAGCACAAGGCACAGGATGACACAATAAAAACCGTATTCTTTCCGCGTTAAGTCCGCGTTTAGTCTGCGATAGTCCGCGTCTTGTCTATTCTCCTCCGCTTTCCATCACCACTTCTTTCATTCGCTTTCGAACTTCTTTCATTATTTCATCACGTAGTTTTGGATCAGCACGCATAAATTGTCGTGTCGCATCGTATCCTCGTCCAAGCTTCACTTCTTCACCATCTTTTTCTCCTTTACCTGGTCGCATATATGAATATGATGTTCCACTTTTTGAAATGATACCGAGTTTTTCTCCAAGTGCCATGAGCTCACCTTCAAGTGAAATTCCTTCACCATAGATAATATCAAACTCAGTTTGTTTGAATGGTGCAGCAACTTTGTTTTTGACTACTTTCACACGAGTTCTGCTTCCCACTACTTCTTCTCCTTTTTTGATTTGAGCAATACGTCGAATATCAAGACGGACTGAAGTATAGAACTTGAGTGCTTTTCCTCCTGGAGTTGTTTCAGGATTACCAAACATCACGCCGATTTGCATACGAATTTGGTTTATGAAAATAACCACAGTCTTTGAATGCGCCACAATCGCAGTGAGTTTGCGAAGTGCTTGAGACATAAGTCGAGCTTGTTTACCCATGTGTTGCTGTCCCATATCACCTTCGATTTCATCTTTTGGAGTAAGTGCTGCTACAGAGTCCACCACTACCACATCAATCTTTCCAGACCGCACGAGAGATTCGGTGATTTCAAGACCTTGTTCTCCGGTGTCTGGCTGTGCAATTAGAAGGTCGTTGATTTTGACACCGAGCTTTGCCGCATATTCTGGATCCATTGCGTGTTCTGCGTCAATATACGCACACACACCGCCAGCCTTTTGAGCCTCTGCGACGATATGAAGCGCGAGGGTTGTTTTACCAGAAGATTCTGGTCCAAATATTTCAATAATACGTCCACGTGGCACACCTCCGATACCAAGTGCGATATCAAGCCCTATTGAGCCTGTAGGAATCACACCAATATCCACCTTGGGTGCATCTCCCAATTTCATGATTGCACCTTCGCCAAATTTTGTCTGAATAGACTTGATTGTGTCTTCAATCGCTCCGCCAATTTCTTTTGGGACTTTTACTTTCTTTGCCATAAATAAAATAGGTTATAGGTGATAGTGAATAGGCTATAGAAAATGAATTATGAATTCCTACTATCTACTTACTACTATCTACTAACTAGTTGTTAATTTGTAATCAATGACCGTGTGCTTGTCTCAGGTATTGAGAGTGCAGTGCTCGGGTCTTTTTTGTATACGACGCGATATTGCTGACTTATGTGTTTGCCAAATTTATCATCGCCTTTGATACTTACTATATTATACCCCGGGGAAAGAATAAGTGAATCTCGAAATTCACCATCTTCACTCACTCCGACGACACGGTCGTTTATAGTGAGAACTTCTATGTTACGAGCATTTCCCTCAAGTGTTATTTTTGGTTCAGTGACAGTCTCTCCATCAATCACACCTCGTACTGTTACTTGTACACCCCAAATTACATCTTTCATTTTCATGACAGTATAAATTCCAATCACCACAAAAAGTCCAATACCGATTGTGGTGAGAAGTATTTTTTTGAAGTTGTAGGCGATTGATTCTGGCATTGTTATTGCATTTCACTAGTACTTTCAGCACCCGCACCAGGTTTTTCGTACACATCGCGAGGCTTTGATCCGTTTGCAGGACCAACCACTCCATGCGATTCAAGTCTATCGATTATTTTTGCTGCACGTCCATATCCAAGTCCCATTTTTCGCATTAGAAGTGAAGTCGATGCTTTGCCGTTTTCGATAACCACCAGTCGTGCTTCTTCGTATTTTTCGTCTTCAGCGTCTTCGTCTTCGATTGTTGATTCAAATACTGATCTGTCGGCACTAATGCCACCTGTCATTTCGATAGTCGACGGTACTTCGTCTTTGTATGCATCCGCGAGGAATTTTACAATTTTCTTTACTTCATCTTCTGATACGAATGCTGATTGAATACGTTTTGGAGCGCCTTCTCCATCAGAAAAGAGCATGTCTCCGGCACCAAGAAGTTTTTCGGCACCCGCTGTGTCGAGGATTGTTCGAGAGTCGACTTGTGTAGGCACACGTAGTGCGACACGAGTAGGTACGTTTGCTTTGATGAGACCTGTAATAACGTTTACCTCAGGTCGTTGAGTTGAAAGGATGAGGTGAATACCCACCGCTCGAGACATTTGGGCGAGTCGAACAATAGATGCTTCAAGTTCACGAGGGTATGTCTGCATAATGTCAGCAAGTTCGTCGATAATGATGACAATGTATGGCATACGAGGCATTTCATCGCCCACTTCATCTTCATGACCTTTCACCACATTGTTGTGGTACGACTCAATATCTCGCACTGAAAATTTTTCGAGTACGTCATATCGCTTACTCATTTCTGTTGCAGCCCATTTGAGAGCTTGGATACATTTTTTTGCATCAGTAATTACCGGTACGAGAAGGTGCGGAATTTTGTTGTACAGTGTGAGCTCAACGCGCTTTGGATCCACCATGATGAACTTCAAATCTTCAGGTCCATTGCGATAGAGAAGCGAAGTGATGATTGAGTGAATGGTGACAGATTTTCCAGACCCAGTCGTACCTGCAATAAGCCCGTGTGGCATTTTTGCAAGATTTGGAAAGTGTGCCTTGCCTGCAATATCTCGTCCAATTGCAACAGTGAGTGGCTTCGATGCATTTTGGAATTTTTCATCTTCAAGAAGAGATCCAAGTGATACGGTAGCTTTTGATTTGTTTGGAATTTCTACACCCACGAGAGATTTTCCAGGAATCGGTGCTTCGATACGAATAGGGTGAGCCGCAAGTGAAAGGGCGAGATCATTTTGAAGTCCCACAATTCTTGAGAGCTTCACACCTTCTGCAGGTTTCAATGCATATCGTGTGACAGTCGGTCCAATTGTGATTTCATCCATTTCAACAAGAATGCCAAAATTTTGAAGTGTGCGTTTGATGATGTTTGAGTTTGATTTGATGTCACCGACATTTGGTTTGCCTTTGTCGCGTTCGAGAAGCGAGAGCGGTGGCGGTGTGTATTTTGTTGAAACATATTTATGAGAACCGAGCACAAAGTCCTCATCATCTCTCTTTTCAATTCCAACAGCTGCTTTCACTTTTTCTGTGATGCTTGGTTTTTCTTCCTCGTCTTTCTCTGGTGTAGCTTCTGCTACTGCTTGTGCAATGAGTGCATCCTCTTTTTCTGTCGCTGGTACTTCGACTTGTTTCTTTTTTCCAAAAAAGTTTTTGAATGCGTTTACGATGCGTGACCAAATTTCTGCCAAGTTTGGACGTTCATCAAATAGTATAAAAAGGGAAATCAAGAGAATTGCGCCTTGAAACAATATTGCAAGATATGTATCAAAAAGTTTCAAAAAAGGGAATGCAAAAATTCTTCCGAGAAGTCCGCCGCTGTGTGATGTATTGCTTGCGATGTCGATTAGTCCGAGTGTTGAAAGTAAAAAAAGTGTTGCGCTGATAGTGTGGAGTAATCCCATCTTTGGGCGTTCAGATTGAATGAAAGAGACACCGAGAAGGACAGAGACAATAGGTAGGAAAATGTATCCGACACCGACCAATCCTTTGAAAAAAGAATAGAGGACAGAGCCGGCAACACCTGCACCTTGGAACGACGCAAATACAAAAAACAGTGCAACCAAAAATGAGATAACCGCATAGATACTATAACGAGTTTCTGTTTTGAGTGAAGAAGTGGATTCTTGTTTTTTACCACGATTTTTTCGTGATCCACCACGAACTTCTCGCTCTTCTTCGGTATCTATTTTTGTGTCTTTCTTTTGAGTATTTGCCATAGGTCTTACACAAAAAGTATATCACGCAAAATCAAATAAACACTTATTTTTCAAGGACTCTTGCGAAATATGTACTGTCCGATATATAATGGTCATAGCTACATTACTAAGTATTTCAAACTAACAATGTCCGATACTAATTATTTTGATTAAAAGGACACGAAAACTATGGAATTTAAAAAGGACAACTCCTCACTTTCACGAGGATATGAAATTAAAAATAACACGTTACTATTTGGCTCAAATAGCTATTTGGGGTCCTTTTTGAACAACGAAAGTACACGTATTCTCAAAAGGACAGAGCGACTCGCAACGGCTCTATATCTCGTGACTGAGTGCATTGAATCAAGTGAACCACTTCGCGAGAAGATTCGAAATAGCGCACTCGAGCTTGTGTCAAAATCTCACGAACTACTTTTGGATGCAGGAATTTCAAGATTTGAAAGTGATGGGAAAGTGGTGGTGCTTTTGATTGAACTTAGATCACTTATCTCACTTGGGCTTTCTGTGTCGATTGTGAGTTCAATGAACGGAACGATTTTGGTGACTGAGATTACTACGTTAATTCAAGATTTGGAAGCTGAGAAGATTTCTAGACTTGGTGAATTTGGTGGAATGCGTACGCACTTGAAACACAAAGAAATTTCACTTACAAAAGAAATGTTTGAAATAGGAGATGGGGAAATCGTCCAGAAAAGTCCGGTGCAAAATCTGTCTCAGGGTATGTCTTTGAGAAAAGAAATTGAGCGAAATAGTGATGTCTCTTATAAAGGACAACAAAATATCCAACCCGTTTCAAAAGGACATATGCCAACTGTTGCTCAACACACACGACCTATTTCTCAGTCAAAAGTACAGCCATCTGAAAGTGGTGGAAGTAAGTCTGATATAGCAATTCGTCTAGGAAGACGCAATACAATACTTAAGCTAATTAAGGATATGAGGGAAGTGACAATCAAAGAAGTTTCAAACGTTGTCCCTGATGTGAGTGAAAAGACAATCCAACGCGAACTCTTGAATCTGGTGTCCGAAGGCGTCCTCAAAAAGACAGGCGAGAAGAGATGGAGTAGGTATTCATTAAAGACGTAACGCGCGGAACTACGCGGACTTAACGCGGAAAGATTTCGCGGAATGAATTCAAGCCTCCACTAGAGGGGAGGACGAGACGAAGTCACTGGAGGGGTAAAGAATCAGAAATGAGCGGCGCCGGCAGGCGCCGCTCATTATGATTGTGGGTCATCCTGAACTCGTTTCAGGATCTCAAGTATTTTTCCCTCCTGCCAAGGCGGGGTGCCTGAAAGGCGGGGTGGTGTATTCCAGTTAGTTTGGTTTCCCAAAATCACCATCCTTCCTCATTTAAAACATTGCGCAAGGCTGACGAGCCGAGCATAGGAATTTTTCAGCAGAAAAATATACGTGTTTTAAATGGGGAAGGATAATAAACTTTGACATTTTTTAAATCCATTGTCCAAATAATATCCTTGTAACATAAGCCTATAACCGTCGTCATAATAAGTGTAGTGCGGTGAGTATCTGTCATTTAGCCAGATACGATCCAACTGCCTCTTTGTTGGCAGTCGATCAAAACGTAATTCGTGGAGATTTCCACATATTTATTACTTGTTTTGAAAGATGTGCTCTATAATAAAGAGTGCATAAGAACTGGTGTTTTAGCGAACATTATGGTATTATGCGTTTACGTATTTCGTCCGCGCATCTTCCGGAATGATAGGATTCCTGAAGTACCGCGATAACGAAACGCGTGTTCACAAGCAAGAACAGATCGATCATTGAAAACTAAACTTAGGATTTTTCTCAAATTACTTGAGAATATTTTTAGTAGTTTTCTTTCGAAGTTTTGCTCTTGTCTGTATGCCCTGTCGACAAGGCAGACACAACGCTTAACATACATAGATATATGTATGGGTAAGTTTATTCAGAAAGAAACCAAACCCGATTTGTGATAAAGACAAATCGGATCAGGTATGTATGCAGTGATATGTCGGTATCACAATTTTAAATGCATACACTATGTGATTGATATGAGTAAAATCGTAGCAACTCACGTAGGACTTATAAACGATAAATTATGAAGAACATTACAAAGTTCGCAGTAAGTTTCGTTGCAGTAGCAGCTCTTTTTGTAGCAGCAAACGCACAAGCTTACACACACATGGGAACCCTCAAAATGGGTTCAACTGGTTCACAAGTTATGGAGCTCCAAAAAGCTCTTAACGCAAAAGGATTCGTTGTTTCATCAACTGGTGCTGGTTCACCAGGAATGGAATCATCTTATTTCGGTGCAAAGACAAAGGGAGCAGTTGTTGCTTTCCAAACAGCTAACGATCTTGGAAAAGACGGTATCGTTGGACTTAACACAGGTGCTAAGCTTTCTTCAGGATCATCAACAGGTGGAACTTCAACAGTTCCAGGATGTACAGCAGGTGCAGCATTCAGTTCAACAACTGGAGCACCATGTACTGGAGGATCAACACCAACAACTCCAACAGGACCACTAGCTGGAACTGTTGGAACTATCGACTATTCTCTTACAACAGGTCTTTCTAATGAAGAAGTTGGAGAAGAAGATAGTGATGTTAAGGTTGCTGGTCTTGAGCTTGATCTCGATGACAGTGATTCAGATGTACAAGTTACAGCAATCAAGCTTAACTTTGACGTTGGAACAGCAGGAAACGATTTTGAAGACTATGCAGATGAAGTATCTGTATGGCTCGGATCAACTAAAGTAGCATCTGTTGAGGCTGATGAATTTAACGATGATAATGACTTTGAAAAGACTGTATCTCTTTCAAATGCAGTAATTCGAATGGGTGATACTAAGGATCTTTACGTAGCAATTTCAGGTGTTTCTAATCTTGATACTGCTGATGTAAGTGATACTTGGACTGTTGATTTTACTCTCGTTCGTTTCACTGACGCACAGGGTGCAACTACATCTGAGGATCCTACGGAAACTGCAGTAACATTTTCATTCGAATCATTTGCTACAGCAACTGATGCTGAATTGAAGATTTCTGAAGGAGATGATAGTATCAACGATGCTCATGTTATCAATGTAGACGCTACAGATGATACTGACAACGTTGAAATCCTTTCATTCAACATGGAAGCAGAAGGTGATTCAGATCTTACAATTGATGCTCTTCCAATCACACTTACTTCAGTAGAAGCAACAGGTAATGACCCTGATGATCTCATTTCAATTGTTTACCTCTTTGCAGGTGACACTGAAATCGGTTCAGAAAACCTATCTACTGGGGATGCTGATGGAAGTACAGAAGTAGTTGTCTTTGATGACCTCGATTACACAATTGATGCTGGTGAAGAGGAAGAATTTACTGTAAAAGCTAAGTTCTACTCTATCGCTGACACTCTTGATTCTGGAGACACACTCCAAGCAACATTTGGTGAGACTGAAACTGATCTTGCAACATTTGAAGTTGAAGACGAATCAGGTGAAGAACTCGCAGACGGAGACAAGACTGGTACAGTTGCTGGTGGTGCTCACGGTGTATACGATGTTGGTATAATGGCTAAATACATTTCTTCTACAGCAACAGCGACTCCAAGTGGAGTAGCTACTGTTGATGATAACGGTACATTTACTATCGTATTTGACGTAAGTGCATTTGATTCTGATATCTACGTAGATGGAACTGCTATTGCAGATGAAACAGGTGGGGCGACTTACCAAGACATTGATGCTTCTACTACAAGTGTAGCTAGTGGTGTTCTATCATGTTCAGGATGTGCTGATGCAGCTAACTCTACTTTCAAAGTAGCAGAAGGCGAGACTGAGAGATTCACAGTTACAGTTGCTGGTTCAGGAGCTGACGTATTTGCGATGGCTTCTCTTACAAGTATCTTGTATGCTACAACTGCAATTGATGGTGATACTTTGTACGCTTTCAACATGACAGACTTCAAGACAAACAGCGTATGGTTGGACAGTAACTAATACGCAAGTATTTAGTTAAATGTTCTAACAATATCTGATTGCTTAGAAAACAAAAAACCACCCTTTTGGGTGGTTTTTTGTTTTCTAAGGAAAATGAATGCGACATCACTGAAAAGAATTTTGATCAGTTAAAAGAAAAACTCAGGCAAGTAATTGCCTGAGTTTTTCTTTGTCTATACCCCTTGCGGGGGAGGGCCGAAGCCATTTGCGCCGTAATTATAGATTATGTAGCATTGGAAGTCAACATCTTGTACCAACAAGCACCCTGTCACTAACGTGTCGTTCCTTCTCATCAAGGAGGGGAAGAAATACAACTAAAGTCTAAAGACTAACTACTAAAGACTTCCTTCTCCTTCCGCGTCTGTCAGCGTTCAGGCTTTGCATAAGTGTTCCCTTATCCGCGTAAGTCTGCGATTACTTTGACAAAACCCCCTAAAAAATGTAGTATGTAGCTTGTACGGACGAGATCCGTTTTTCTCCTTGAGAGAGGCCAGTACGGCTTGATTCAAGAACCAAAACGAGATATCTCCTGTACGAACATTAGCAAAAGGCCACAGGTCAATGGTCTTTAATATTTTATTTCTATGGCAAAAAAGTCAGTAATTGCACGATCAGAAAAAAAGCCAAAATTTAGCACTCGGTCAAAAAACCGATGTTTTAAGTGTGGTCGCGGAAATGCGTTCATGCGTGATTTTGGACTTTGTCGTATTTGTTTCCGAGAACTTGCAAACGAAGGAATGATTCCAGGAATTCGCAAATCAAGTTGGTAGACCTAAAAGCTGAAAGTTTAAAGTTAAAAGCTTAAAGAAGAAGATTCTAAGCTAAAATTTTAAATCTGAAAGTTAAAAGTATGCTCGTATTTTTTAGATTACTTATTACTTATTACTAATCACTAGTTATGACAGATCCAATCGGAGCTATGCTCAACATGCTTAAGAATGCAGGGAATGCTGGGAAACCAACAATCACTGTTCCATTCTCTAAGATCAAATTCGCGATTGCCGAGTGTTTGAAGGCACAAGGTTATGTCGAATCAGTCTCAAAAAAGACTAAGAAAAATCTTCCGTACCTTGAAGTAGGTGTGAAGTTCGAAGGAAATGCTCCTCGAATCAACGAAGTAGCACGTGTGTCAAAACCTTCACGAAGAATGTATATGGGTGTAAAGGATATCAAGCCGATGAAGCACGGAAAAGGTATGTTTGTCCTTTCAACACCAAAGGGAATATTACGAGATAAGGATGCCCGCAAGGAAATGGTCGGAGGCGAGGTGTTGTTTAGTATTTGGTAACAAAAAAAGGGGATAGAAAAAGCTAAAAGCTGAAAGTCAAAAGCTGAAAGAAGAAATTCAAAGCATAAGGCCAGTCGCTAGAAGCTTAAAAAATAACTATCCGCTAATAAAAATTTATGTCACGTATAGGAAAACAAATCATACAAATTCCACAAGGAACAGAAGTTACTCTTTCAAAGGGAATTCTTCGTGTGAAAGGTCCAAAGGGTGAACTCATCAAAGAGTTCAAAGACGACATTGTTGTTACAATTGAAAACAACACAGTCGTATTCGTTCCAAAAGACAACACTCCATTTTCTCGAGCACTCTGGGGAACATATGCTTCACATGTGAAGAATATGATCAAAGGGGTAAATGAAGCTTTCGTAAAGAAACTTATTCTCGAAGGAGTTGGATTCAAATCAGAATCAGACGGGAAGACTCTCAAGCTTGCACTCGGATTTTCACATCCAGTACTCGTTCCAATCACAGATGGTCTCACTGTCACAGCTGAAAAAAATATTATTACGGTAACTGGTATTGATAAAGAAATGGTCGGCCAGTTCACAGCGGATGTTCGCGCAATGAAGAAACCAGAACCATACAAAGGTAAAGGATTTCGATACGATGGCGAAGTTATCCGACGTAAGCAAGGTAAAAAATCAGCATAACGTTTATGAAAATAACACAGAAAAAAACTCAAAAGCGAATGCGATTGAAAGCAAAGATTCGAACAAAGATCTTTGGTACAGGTGCTACACCTCGACTTTCAGTCTTTCGTTCAAATACATTTATCTACACCCAGCTTATCGATGATGAGAATGGTGTTACGCTTGCATCAGCATCTGATGTTAAGATAAAGAAAGGTACAAAAGTAGAACGCGCAGCACAAGTAGGCGAAGAGCTTGCAAAGAATGCACTTGCAAAAGGAATTTCAAAAATTGTGTTCGATCGAAATGGTTTCAAATATACAGGTCGTGTATTAGCACTTGCAGAAGGAGCTCGAAAGGGTGGCTTGCAATTTTAATTTATGGAAACAAACACAACAACTCAAACAAAATCTGGAGCATATGTCGCTCCGTCAGGTGCATCACGTGCACCGCGAAGTGGTGGAGGTTTTAGATCTGGAGGCGGACGCTCACCTCGAGCATTTGCAGAAAGACCAAAGCCAGAATTTGATCAAAAAATTCTTTCTATCCGACGTGTGACTCGTGTGGTTGCCGGAGGACGACGATTTTCATTTGCAGTATCTATTGCGATTGGAGACAAGAAAGGAGCTATTGGTGTAGGTACAGGAAAATCTACTGACACATCACTTGCAATCAACAAAGCAGTTAAGACAGCAAAGAAAAACATGATTCGAATCAAGCTTACAAAAGATGGCTCAATTCCTCATGACGTCAAAGCAAAATACGCGAGTTCACGAATCTGGCTTATGCCAAACAAGGGACGAGGAATGGTGGCAGGTTCAGCTATTCGAGACATGCTCGTACTTGGAGGTATTCACAACGTGACTTCAAAAGTACTTTCAGGAAGTAAGAACAAGCTCAATATAGGTCGAGCAACAATAAACGCTCTTTCAGCTTTTGCATTGCCTAAAAAAGTGGCAGTAGTAAAAGAAGAAGAGAAATAATTTATGCAACTTCATACATTAAAGCGAAAGACAAAAAACAAGAAAGATAGAGAAGTGGGACGAGGAGGCCGACATGCCAAGACTTCAGGTCGTGGAACAAAAGGTCAAAACGCTCGTGCAGGACGAAAGCTCCGACCGCAACTTCGTGATATCATTAAGAAGCTTCCAAAGCGACGAGGACGAGGAAAGAATGTCAACAAGTCATTTGAAATTCGACCGGCGGCTGTGAGTCTCACAAAGCTTTCAGTATTTTCTGCAAAGGATATTGTCACAAATACTTCACTCTTTGAAAAAGGAGTTATCCAAAAAGTAAAAGGACGAATTCCACAAGTCAAAATATTGGGAACAGGAACAATCGCAATCGCAGTCACAGTGACTGGATGTACAGTTTCAAAATCTGCAAAAGAAGCAATTGAAAAAGCTGGAGGAAGCGTGAACTAGTTCATCATTACTTATGGTAACCATGCAGGATGGTAACATCTTGCTCAAATAGAATGCGAAACGTATTACACAAACTTCGAATAATTTTTGGTGACAAGTCACTCCGAAACCGTATTTTCTTTACGCTCGGAGCACTTGTGGTATTTCGACTTCTTTCAGCAATCCCAATTCCAGGAGTTGATCAAAACCAACTCGCAGCATTTCTCGCAAGTAACCAACTTGTTGGAGTGTTGAATATTTTCTCTGGAGGAGGACTTTCAAATCTTTCTATTATCATGCTTGGAGTAGGAGCATACGTGACATCATCAATCATTATGCAGGTGATGACAATCATGTTTCCAAAACTCAAATCAATGTATCAGGAAGAAGGTGAGGCAGGACGAAAGAAATTTACTCAGTACTCTCGAATGCTCACAGTACCACTCGCTGCGATTCAAGGTTTTGGACTTCTGACTCTTCTTGAAAGACAAGGTGCACTCGGCACAGTGACGACATTTCAAATGATTACAAATCTTTCGATTGTGATTGCTGGTGCAATGCTCACAATGTGGATCGGCGAACTCATCTCTGAATACGGTATTGGAAACGGTGTTTCTGTACTTATCTTTGGAGGTATCGTGGCGTCATTTCCAACAAGTGTTAGTCAGGCATTGTTTACGTATACTCCGGCAGATTTGCCACTGTACATCGCGTTTGTCCTAGTAGGACTGATTGTGATTGCAGGTGTGGTGCTCGTGACTGAAGCAGAGCGTCCTATTCCTGTGACGTATGCAAAGCAAGTACATGGAAACCATGTCACAGGTGGAACATCAACATATATTCCACTTCGACTCACACAAGCGGGAGTTATCCCAATTATTTTTGCGCTCTCAATTCTGTTGTTTCCGCAAATTATTGCAAACTTCTTGGCTGGCTCAACAAATGCGATTCTGCTCTCGATTTCAAATTCGATGACAGCGTTTTTGCAAAATCAATTACTTTACGGTGCTGTGTACTTTGTACTTGTATTTCTCTTCACATACTTTTATACCGCAGTTACCTTCGATCCAGAATCAATGTCTCACAATCTACAAAAGAATGGAGCGTTTATTCCAGGAGTTCGACCAGGTCAATCTACTGCAGAATACGTAAGTAAGATTCTGACACGTGTGACATTGGTAGGAGCACTGTTTCTTGGTGTGATTGCGATCTTGCCACTCATAATGCAAAGCATTACAGGTATTACTCAAATCGCGCTTGGTGGTACATCACTCTTGATTGTTATCAACGTTGCAGTTGATCTCGTAAAGAAAATTGATGCACAGATTGCAATGAGGGAATACTAGGGAGCAGTTTATAGCGAATAGGTTTTAGGGAATAGTGAAAAAGCTGAAAGCTAAAAGTTTAAAGTTGAAAGAAGAAATTGTGTCATCCTGAACTTGTTTCAGGATCTCAAAACTATTTTCCAATCCAATTACAAAAGAGCGGCGCCTAGGGCGCCGCTCTTTTGTAATTAACCCTGTTCCCTTATCACTAATCCCTAATTACTCGCATGTGTTATAATGTCGTCATGACATCAAATACCTTTATATTCTTCGGGCGGTCGGGGTGCGGGAAAGGTACTCAGGCCCACCTTTTGCAACAAAAACTAGAGCAGGCAGGCGGTAAGGTTCTTTATATCGAAACTGGAGCTAAGTTTCGTGAGTTTATGGAAAAAGGCAACCACACAAGCAATCTTACAAAAGAAGTCATCGACAATGGTGGTCTTTTGCCAGCGTTTTTGCCGGTGTGGGTGTGGTCAAATTTTTTGATTGAAAATTTTACTGGCACTGAGCATCTTATTCTCGACGGATTATCACGACGAGCTTTTGAAGCTCCAATACTTGATTCGATGATTGGTTTCTACAAACGCGATCGACCATATGTGATTTTGATTGATGTGTCTCGTGAGTGGTCAAAAGAGCGATTGATGGGAAGAAAGCGAGAAGATGATACCGATGAATATATCGAAAGTAGACTCAACTGGTACGACCGCGATGTTGTGCCCGCGATTGAATATTTTAGAAATCATTCCGGCTATCATTTTGTTGAAGTGAATGGAGAAAAATCAATTGAAGAGGTGCATGATGAGATTGTAAAAAAGCTAGAAATATTTTAAACGGTCGCGGACCTAACGCGGAAGGTCGCGGAACGGACGCGGAATTTTGCAGCTTACGTTTTACGTATAACTTATCGCCAATGATTATAATTAAGACAGAGAAAGAAATAAAAAATCTACGTATCGCCGGAAAACATCTCGGTGAGATTCTTTCAATTCTTGAAAAGGAAATCAAGCCAGGCGTCACACCAAAACAGCTCGATGCAAGATCACGAGAGCTCATACAAGAGAGAGGGTGCACACCTGCGTTTCTTGGATACACACCGCATGGAGCACCGCGTCCTTATCCATCTGCACTTTGTACTTCTGTAAATAGTGAAGTAGTTCATGGTATTCCCACAAACACACCACTTAAAGAAGGAGATATTATTTCGATTGATCTTGGACTTTGGTACAACGCCGTGGTGGTGGATTCAGCACGCACAGTTCCTGTTGGGAAAATTTCACCCGAACTTGAAAAGCTTTTACAAATTACACGCGAATCACTCTATGTCGGTATACAACAAGCAGTGGCGGGTAATCGCACAGGAGATATAGGAAATGCAATTGAGACGTTCATCAAACCTCATAACTATGGAATTGTGAAAGAACTCGCTGGTCACGGAGTGGGACGTGAAATTCATGAAGATCCCTATGTACCAAATTATGGGAAAAAAGGCACAGGGTCACTTTTGAAAGAAAACATGGTTATTGCAATTGAGCCAATGATCAATCTTGGGAAAGCAGGCGTAGTGTTCCACAAAGATGGGTACACCGTCACTGCAAAAGACTCTCTTCCAAGTGCACACTTTGAGCACACCGTACTGATCACAAAAGGTAAACCAGAAATTCTCACAGATTATTAAATAATTAGTTAAGTATATGCCAGGAATAGTTGTATTTATTATACTTTTTTCACTCGTTGTATTTCTAATAAAGGATTGAACTTGTTATACTTACAGTATCTATGGAAGGTTACCTAAAAGAAGTTCCTCAATTTAATACACCAGAAGAAGAACTTGCGTATTTGCGTGAGCATGTTTCTCGTCGTGAAAAAGAACTCTATGAAAATGGATTTGAAGCAGAAAAAGCAAAGATAGCACACGAAACTCTTCGTTCATATGGAAATATTCCAAAAGCTCAAGCACTAGAACGCAGTCAAATGATACAAGACGGCGAAGCACACGAGATAGTTCTTCGCCTCAAGCCTGAACCACATGATCACAAAATGGAAGAATTGCTTGGTATTTTACTCGAGCGAGGAATTCGAAATGTTCTTGATATTATAGAAAAATCAAAAAACCCACATCTTGACGATGACTTCCATCGCTTTTTGGTGCAATATCTTATTTCGTCTGACCAAATACCAGGGTTGAAAGAGGGAACGGAAATTTGGAAATCTCTCCATATGAAATTGTTTGAAGTGACTCTCCCAGAAAAATCTGGAAATGACACTCGTGGATTCAAGGATTTTCTCGGAGGAATGGAACAGTTTTTTGCTGGAATGAATTCAATTGCTTCAGACAAAGACAATACGAAGAAAAATTATTTTACTATTGAAGTAGCACTTTCAAATCAAAGTGATGAAGTCGTGGTGTATGTGGGTGTGCCAAATGAAAAGATTGATTTGTTCGAGAAACAATTGAACGCATCATTTCCAAATTCAAAAATCCGCGAAGTCGTGGATGACTACAATGTGTTTATGGAAGGCGGTGGATCTGCAGGCTCATATGCAGTACTTGAAGAAAGCGAAATTTATCCACTCAAGACTTTTGATACCTTTGATCACGATCCAATTAATGCACTTTTGAATGCGTTTTCTAAACTCAAAAAAGAAGGCGAGGGAGCGTCAGTACAGTTTGTGATTGCACCGACCGGGACTACTCACATCAAGCGATTTCAGGATGTACTTAAACATGTTGAAAAAGGTCTTTCCGCAAAAGATGCTCTCAAAAAAACTTCAAGCGCAATCGATGATGCACTTATTGAGATCGGAAAAGGATTATTTTTTGGACATACTTCAAACAAGGACGAAAAAGAACCACCAAAAATAGATGACCGCACAATCAAGCGAATTACAGAAAAAATGAAAGCGACGATGGTGCTTTCAAATATCCGCATAATTTCTGGTGCTCGTGATGTTGTTCGAGCAGAACAAATAGTGGCAGAAATTGCGTCATCATTCAATCAGTTTACCGAAGCAGGAAGCAATAGTCTTGTCTGGAAAAAAGTTGAGGGAAATTCTGCAAAGGAACTTTTTCATATGTTTTCATATCGCATTTTTGACGATTCAAAAAAGCTGGTGCTCAATCTCCACGAGCTCTCAACTATGATTCATTTTCCATATGGCATCACCAGCGCACCACAGCTCAAGCAAGCACGTGCGGGTACTGCATCAGCACCACTTGAACTTATTGGCGAAGGGACGCTCCTTGGTGTCAATCGTTTTCGAGGATTTGAAACTCCGGCATATCTGACAAAGGAAGATCGCGTGAGACATTTTTATTGTATTGGACAAACCGGTACTGGTAAGACGACTCTATTGAAAAATATGATAGTCCAAGATATCGAAGCAGGCCACGGTGTGTGTTATATTGATCCGCACGGAAATGATATCCAAGATATTCTTGCTTCTATTCCACGAGAGCGTATTGATGATGTGATTTATTTTGACCCCGCATACACAGCTCGACCAATGGGTCTCAACATGCTCGAATACGATCCACGATTTCCTGAACAAAAAAGTTTTGTGGTGGATGAGATGCTTTCGATTTTCAATAAGCTTTTTGATATGAAAACTGCGGGAGGTCCTATGTTTGAACAATACTTCAGAAACGCTACGATGCTCGTACTTGAAGATCCAGAAAGTGGAAATACACTTCTTGATATTTCACGCGTGCTTGCAGATGAAAAATTTCGCGCGCTCAAACTATCAAAGTGCACCAATCCGGTAATCCTTCAGTTTTGGAATAATATTGCAGGGAAGGCAGGAGGTGAAGCGTCTCTTCAAAACATCGTCCCTTATATCGTCTCAAAATTTGACGTGTTTCTATCAAATGAAATAATGCGTCCGATTGTTGCTCAAGAAAAATCCGTATTTAATTTTCGAGAAATTATGGATAACAAAAAGATTTTGCTTGTGAATCTCTCAAAGGGTCGTCTCGGTGAAATCAATTCGAGCTTGCTCGGACTTGTGATTGTAGGAAAAATTTTGATGTCGGCACTTTCTCGCACGGATGCGATGGGACAAAAGCTCAATGATTTTTATTTGTATATTGATGAATTCCAAAATGTGACCACAAACTCAATTTCACAAATTCTTTCTGAAGCACGAAAATATAGACTTTCGCTCAATATCGCTCACCAATACATTGGTCAACTTGAAGAGGGAATCAAAAATGCGGTGTTTGGAAACGTCGGATCAATGGCAGTATTTCGTGTTGGACCAGACGACGCAAAATATCTTGAAGCACAGCTTGCTCCGGTATTTTCATCTGATGATATTATTAAGCTCGAAAATAGAAATGCGTATTTGAAACTTCTTGTGAATGGTCAACCAGTAAAACCATTTAATATAGAAACACTTCGCCCGCCAGAAGGTCGCCCGGAAATTATCGACAAGCTGAAAGAGCTTTCATACCTCACATACGGACGCGACAGAGCTGAGGTAGAGGAAGAAGTGGCGCGTAGATATCGAGCACTCTAAGTTTGATTTTGTACGTGATTGTATGGTAGGATACACACACTTATTCAATAATTCATATTTGTTATGTCACAACCAATTCACGAGAGGTCTTTAATAATCATCAAGCCAGATGCAGTTCAACGAAACCTAATCGGCGAGATAATCAGTCGTTTTGAAAGAAAAGGATTGAAAGTAATTGGTCTAAAAATGATGAGTGTTGAAGACGCGACACTAGAAGAACATTACTCACACATTAAAGATAAACCATTTTTCCCAGGCATTCGAGATTTTATGAAATCATGTCCTGTGGTGGTGATGGCGCTTGAAGGTATCAATGCAGTATCATCAATTCGTATTCTCGTTGGTCCAACCAAAGCATGGGAGGCAGACGCGGGAACAATTCGAGGAGATTTCTCTCTTTCAACTCAATCAAATATTGTGCACGCATCTGATTCTGTAGAAAATGGTCTTATTGAAGTTGATCGATTTTTCAAGAAAGAAGAACTCTTTGTATACAAGAAAATTGATATCGATTTTGTGTACGCTGAACACAAAGAATAGCATTAGGCTTTAGAGTATATTTTTTGAAACATTTTTACTCGTGTGTACAGATTGCGTCCAATTGTAGATTTTGTATATACTTAAGGTACGGTTATTTGGAAAAATTACCTAGAAACAATATCACTATGGGAACTTGGAATGGACGCATTCCTAATGTAGTACACCACTTTGGTGATGTACTCAGGTGCCCACCTAGCTTTCATGCTAAGGTAATTTTACCCAGATAGCCGTAAGAAAAAACTGTCGCGCAAGCGACAGTTTTTTCTAATAACCACCAAGCTCAAAGTTTAAAGCTGAAAGCTAAAAGAAGAAAAATATAGTATCTAGCTTTGCATTTAGTGAATCACTGAATTGAAGCCTCCCCTTGAGGGGAGGTGTCCGAAGGACGGAGGGGTAAGGAAACAGGTTATAGCAAATAGTTTATAGGTGATAAAGAAATACAAATAAATACATTTGAGATCCTGAAACAAGTTCAGGATGACACGGAATCCTGAATTTTCCTATTTCCTACTACCTACTTATTATTTCCTATAATCTTTATGTTAAACTATATCCATAATGACAGTACAGAAACGAATTTTGACAGAAATATTCCTTCTCATTGCGGGTATTTTTTTGGTAAATATCATGGCAATGAAATTTCATTGGTATAGTATCGTATGGTGGTTTGATATGCCGATGCACACGCTCGGAGGAATGTGGATTGCGCTTACGAGTCTTTTTGTATACAAATATCGCCGTACGACATACGATGATATTACAAACCCAAAAAAGTTGTTTTTTGTTGCACTCATCTGTGTGATCATAATCGGATTACTCTGGGAAATTTTTGAGTTTGGGATGGAGACGGTGGGCACTCTAGATCTTGCTAATCCTATTGATTCAATTTCTGATCTATGTTTTGACTTGGTTGGTGGCGTTGTAGGGACAATGTATTTTATTTACAAATATGAACGTGTCATAAAATCAATAGACAAGGTATAATAAAAGTATGGAATCAGAAAAAAAGTTGAAACTCACATTTTGTGCGGGCGCTGGCTCTGTAACCGGAGCGAATTTTCTTTTGGAAGGCGAGGGTAAAAAATTTCTTATTGATTGTGGTCTGACACAAGGGACAAAAATGGCGGAGGAGGTAAACTGGGAAGATTTTTCATATGATCCGAAAACTATAGATATTCTTTTTATTACACACGCACACATTGACCACATCGGGCGTATCCCAAAACTCTATCATGATGGATTTCGAGGACGAATCATCTCGACCGATGCTACAAAAGACATAGTGTTGCCGATGTTGCTTGATACATGTGGAATACTTTCAAAAGACAAAGAACGTGGACTTGATACGATTTATGATGAGACCAAAGTAAAAAACATTTTGCATCTTTGGGAAGGCGTGCCCTATCATCAAAAAATCAATATTGATCATGGCTTCCAAATGACACTTAAAGACTCAGGACACATTCTCGGCTCTGCAATGCTTGAGATAGCCTACAACGGTAAAAGGATTGTATTTACAGGTGACTTGGGAAATTCGCCGTCGCCACTACTTCGTGACACTGAAGAACTCACCGATGTTGATTATTTGATAATGGAATCTGTGTACGGAGATAGAAATCATGAATCACGTGATGAAAGAAAAAAGCGTCTTGAGGCGGTGATAGAAGACAATTTCAATCGAAAAGGTGCACTCGTGATACCAACATTTTCACTCGAGAGAAGTCAGGAGCTTTTGTATGAAATAAATGATTTTGTGGAAGACAAACGTATTCCATTTATGCCCGTATATTTTGATTCACCACTTGCGATCGAGCTCACAAAAGTCTACAAAAATTATACAAAGTATTTCAATGAAGAAGCACAATCACGAATAAAGGGAGGGGATGATATTTTTAAATTTCCAGGTCTTCGTGTGACTGCAGAAACTGAAGAATCAAAAAGAATTTTTGGTGAACCAAATCCAAAAATAATCATCGCCGGTTCTGGTATGTCAAACGGCGGACGAATCATTCACCACGAAAAGCATTATTTGCCAGACCCAGACAGCACACTTCTTTTGATCGGGTACCAATCTGTGGGGACGCTCGGTAGGCTTATTGAAGACGGCGAGAAGGAAGTCAGAATCAATGGTGAAATGATTTCAATCAAAGCAAAAATCGAGAAAATTAGTGGCTATTCCGGGCACAAGGATTCTGACCACTTGATTGAATTTGTAGAGAAAATGGCAGATAAAGTGAAGCGGGTGTATGTGGCAATGGGTGAACCAAAATCATCATTGTTTCTTGCTCAGAGGCTTCGGGATTATCTTGGTGTAGAGGCATATGCGCCGGAACAAGGTCAGGTGGTAGAATTAGAATGTTAAAACTATGGAAGAGAACACAAAGCACAATCATCTAAAATTAAAATTGGGAGTATCAGGTGCAGCCGAAACGGGACACTGTGGTATTGACGCACTTTCAAAGGCAAAAGAGCTCGGACGGGAGATTGTTCGTCAGGGTGGAATTCTTGTCACTGGTGCGACTACTGGATTTCCTCTGTGGTCTGCGATGGGAACAAAAGAAGAACGAGGAATATCAATCGGCCTTTCGCCTGCATCAAATGAACGAGAACATGTGGGTGTGTATCGACTTCCGCTTGATTATATGGATTTGATTGTCTATACAGGGTTTGGATTTCCTGGAAGAGATCTTCTCTTTACACGCTCGTGTGATGCCTTGTTTGTAGGATGTGGACGAATTGGTACTATTCACGAGTTTACTATCGCGTTCGAGGACAACAAGCCTATTGGGGTACTTGAAGGAAGCTGGGACATGGATGAGACCATCAAAGATATTCTTTCAAAAGGCCATCGTCCAAATGACAAAATTGTGTTTGATTCTGACCCAAAACGTCTTGTAGAAAAAGTCATCGCACTTGTGCTCAAGGACAAGGTAGACGAATACAAAACTATCTCAAACGATAAATAAAAAAAATCCCTCGAAAGAGGGATTTTTTTATGAGAGAGATTTTACAACTCGTTCAAATGATGAAGGATTGTTTTCTGCCAAGTCAGCAAGAATTTTTCGATCTACACCAATTGATTTCTTTGTAAGAATATCAATAAATTTTGAGTATGAGTATCCAAGTGGTCGAAGTGCTGCATTGATCTTGACTTGCCAGAGGCGTCGTCGGTCAGACTTCTTGTCTCGTCGGTGAGCAAAGGCATGAGTTCCAGCGTGAAGGAGTGCTGTCTTTGCTTCGATTTCCTTTGTTCCTCGTCCAAATCGGAATCCTTTTACTCTTTTTAGAATGTTTCGGCGTCGCTTGAGAGCGGTCACGCCTCGTTTTACTCGTGTCATATACTAGTTGATAAGTGATTTATAATAATTGGTTATTTTACACCAGGAAGCATTCGGCTTTTTGCCTTTGGTTTGATACTAAAATCTGTTGCTACTCGTCCTCCGAGTTGTGTTGCGCGAGATTGTTTTGCATTGAAGTGGTTGAACCCAGGCTTTCGTGCCTTGATCTTGCCATTCTTTGTGACCTTCAAGCGTTTTGAATATGATTTGTTGGTTTTGATACTCATAAATGTTTCTTTAACTTTGGATTTGTGTCTCGTAATTATTTTTTACTTTCTTTCTCGAGTGTTACCATGAGGCCTTTTGGACTTCGTTTAACCGGTTCGGAAATTTTGTAATGCTCAGTAATAAGGTGAAGTACTCGATCGAGTCTTTCTCTCAAGAAGTCTTCCTTCATGTATTTCGCTCTTCCTGCAAGGAAAAGTTCAACTTTGATTCGGTGACCTTCTTTCAACCACTGTGATGCCCGTTTTGCTTTGAGTTCAAGATCATGATCACCTGTGGCGATTTTGATTTGGATAGATTTTGTTTCTGTTGTCTTTGCTCCTGCTTTGGCCTTTTTTTGTTTCTTATTTTCGAGATATTGGTACTTACCAAAGTCCATAATCTTTGCGATTGGTGGGTTGGTGGTTGCCGAAATTTCAATAAGATCAAGACCTTTTGTTTGTGCAAGAGAAAGAGCCTCTTCTCGAGATAATACCCCGAGATTGTTTCCTTCATCATCTATGATACGAAGCTGTAAGGCGCGTATTTGGTTGTTTATTCGTTCCTTCAACGTAAATTAAAAAATCGTGAGACACGATTACCTTGGCTTTCATAATAGCGAATTTAAGCCTGAAAGTCAAATCGATTGGGCAGGCCATAGGGGGGGGGATAGTTTATAGGGGATAGGCGAGGGAGCTCAAAGCTAAAAGTTTAAAGCTGAAAGAAGAAAAATGCGGTCTTTGGTGGATTTTCCCCTCCTGCCAAGGAGGTGAGAAAGTGTGGGACACTTTCGCAAGACCTTTTGAGATAGATTTCGAACTCGTGAAGAAATATATCCAAAAGGTATACAGCTTCTGTAAGAAGTGCCTGAAAGGCGGGGTGGTTCCTCTCCTAGACAGGTGAGCTTGGGAGAGGGACCCAAGCGCAAGTACTTTTGAGATTTTATTGGAGGTACTTCGAACAATAAAATCCAAAAGTTAAACAGTTTCTGTAAGAAAAGGACGACACGAAGTGACTGGTGAGGTTGTTTGAATACTCTATACATATACACCACCCCGTCGCTTCGCGCCACCCCTCCTTGAAAAGTAGGGGAAGAAATACAACTAAATTCTAAAGACTAACTACTAAAGACTTTCTTCTCCTTCTGCGTCCGTTCCGCGTAGGTCTGCGTTTAGTCCGCGACTTCCGCGATTTGTGTGTTAGATTTGAGATATGAGTGAAGGAATTCATAATCTATACAAAAAGCAAGGAGAAACACCACTCGCGTGGATTAAGCGATTTCAGGAAGAATTTCCACAATACAAAGATATCCCGATGACATACGCGGGCAGGCTTGATCCTATGGCAGAAGGGGTACTTTTGGTGCTTTCAGGAGAAATGACGAAAAGGAAAGATGAGTATTTGTCTGTAGATAAAGAGTATGAGATTTCTGTACTTGTCGGCGTCTCAACAGACACGGGCGATGTGCTGGGTATTGTAGAAGAAGTGGATGGTGTGGGCGAGATAGATGATTATTTGATTTTAGAAAAAAATGCACAACTGGTAGGAACTCACGAAGAACCATATCCAATTTTTTCTTCAAAACCTGTAAATGGAAAACCGCTTTTTGAATGGGCACGAAATGCACCACTTTTGGCAAAAGATATTCCGCTTCACACTGTGGTGATTGATACGATAGAATTACTTTCAAAAAAATATTTCACACTAAGTGAATTGCTCGATGAAATAAAAAATAGAATTGAATATGTCGAAGGAGATTTTAGACAAGAAGCGATAATGCGAAAATGGGAAAGTACGATTGAAGAGTATGGTGAGAATAATGTATGTATGATAAAGCTACGAATCAAATGCGGAAGTGGTGCGTATATGCGAGTGGTGGCACAGAAGCTTGCGCGAAGTCTTGGGTATGGAGGACTTGCGTATCATATAAAAAGGACAAGGGTGGGGGATTTTATAATTGAAGAAAGTGAGAAATAAAAAAACATCTCATCGTAAAGATGAGATGCTGAGAGTGGATAGTTCTAGTAAAGAGGACTCCACACAAGCATAGATTTTTTTATTGCAGCAAAAAAAGAAGCGTTGAGTCTGTCTAACTGCGTTTGGTTTATTCTGCTGGAATTGAACCACGTCTCGATTTCTTCCTGATCAAGCACCTCCGATAATATTTTTTGGATTTGGAGGCGTACAGTGTCGATGTCCGAAGGTGTTCCAACCGGTGTTTTCACTATGTGAAGAATGCCGAGGTCATCACAGATATCAAGAACGGATTCGACAGATGCTTTACTTTCAATCATGAATTCAATTTTGAATGCGATTTGAGAAGCGATTGTTCCAATAGGTAAACCGCTTTTAAGTAGAACCGAAAGATTGATTTCACGGTTTGAGAGCAAGTGGCGTAGGCCATCATTTTCTTTTTCAAGTTTCTTATTTTTTCTTGTTTCTTGGGTAAGAAAAAGAATAAGAAATAGAGTAATAATTCCAAATACTAATGCTGTCATGTTTTCTTGTTTTTAGATGTTTAATATATTATAGCACATAATATACTGTTTTGTCAAATAAAAATGCCCCGTCTTAAACGAGGCATCAATTCGAATCTAGCTTACAATTGAAGGACTGTGGTAACACGTAACAAATGGTGAAATCGCAATTTCGATGAGTTCTAGGTCTTTTTCAACTCGTCTTAGGTGTTTGAGAACTACATGAATTCCGTCATTGGCAAAATAAACTCGCTCGATCAATTTGTGTTTGGAGTTTTCAATTTCTATACCAAGCAGGGCAAGGGCAATTTTTTCTTGCAATTCGTTCATTTTGATTGCATTGTTCATTTTGCCGATAGTACGATCAATAATTTTTAGACATTTACTTTCATCGCGATCTTTTTCGTATTGAAAGTATTCTCTGTTGTCGCTTACAACTACAATTTCAGGATGTGTAGTCTTGAGGTCAATCCAATATTGATTGTTCGATCCGCCTGTAATTTCTACTCTATACAAGTGATCTGGTTTCTGGTCTGTTTTCATTTTTTTCAATTTTTCTTCATAATACTGTTTTTGAGAAAAAATGCAAAAGGAGGGAATTGGTCACGGAAGCAATCTTTTTCTTGAGAATGCATGACCAGAAGAACTTTTTAGATATTTTTCAAAATCGATTGCCTTTTGTTTTTCAACAAATGCACCATACCAAACTATTACATAGGGTAATTTACTGCTTGTATATTTTGAATATCCACTATTGTGCTCAGATAGTCGTTTTTTTAAATCATCGGTATGACCATAATAGAAAGTATTATCTTTTTTACTTTGAATAATATATGAATAGTACATACTATAAATATAACAAAAAGCCCCACTACGCTAAAGCTACGCGGGACACCACTTCTCTATCTTTTAAATATTGAAGTGTATTTTGTTGTGCCTGCACCGCGTAGCCAAATGAAGTGACAACGTAATGAGGCGAAGTGGTGGAGATGGGGGGATTTGAACCCCCGTGCAAGAGTGTTTCTCAAATGTTTCTACATGTGTGTCGTGTTTCAATGATTTAAATTCATATTCTTGGAAACACGCAAGATAAATATGAATCGAGTTCTATGATTGTCGAAAATGTGGCGAACACTCACATTTCGTAACCCGATAACATGTTGCCCCTCAATCACTATCGGATGTCGTGACGAGAGACACCGGCGACGCTATTAAGCGAACGCTGGAGCAAAACCAAACTTACTTGCGTAAGGAGACTTTACTGAACTAAATGTTTTTCCATTTAGAAAATATACGATGATTTACGAGCTATACGTATGTGCTCGACATGCACAAGAGAGAAGTAAACAATTGTCGATGCCTGGCATCCCCAAAGTTTTAGCGGATAGGGAATAGTGACGTTGTACGTAGAACGCAAAGCGTAGAACGTACATACGAAAAAATGCGCACTCGATATCACTAGTCTACTAGCTATCCTTTCCTGTTTTCAAAGTTCTACGAACCTCACGATCTGTATCACGTTTTTTGATACTTTCTCGTTTGTCGAATTTCTTTTTTCCTTTCGCAAGACCAATTTCTATCTTAATCTTGGGACCTTTATTGTACAACGAAATAGCTATAAGTGTCAAACCTTTGTTTTTGAGCGATTCCTCAATACTTTTAATTTGTTTTTTATTTAAAAGAAGTCTTCGAGTTCGGTCTTCGATATATGTCACTTGAGTATTGTTGGCTTGATATGGCGGTATAGTGAGTCCAGTGATATATGCTTCACCACCTCGAATAATCACAAAACTTCCAAGAAGTTGCGCGCGTCCGAGCCGGATAGACTTCACTTCATTTCCAAGTAGCTCAATTCCCGCCTCGTGTGTTTCAAGGATTTCGTAGTCAAAATGTGCTTTTTTGTTGGTTGCAAATGTTGCCATATAAATTATTCTATCATGATACGGAAGGGTTTATGTTTTGTCTACTTCCGTGTATAATGCGCCTACATGGAAACCAACACAAAAATACCAAATAAATCAAAAAAGAACCCTCCAAAAATGGGAACTCAGATGATTGCGGTCATTCTGTTTTTTATGGCATTGACGGCTATCTATACTCTAGTCGCAGAAGATAAAAAGGAAATCAAAGAAGTCGCGATTTCAGACGTGGCTTCGTCTGTCATAAAAGGTGAAATAAAATCAATTCTCATCGAAGGCGAAACACTTTCTATAGAAAGACTTGATGGCACATTTGAGAAAACAAAAAAAGAAGCTGATGCGTCTGTCACAGAAACTCTTTCATCATATGGTGTGACACCAGAACTGCTCGGCAAACTGACAATCAACGTAAAATCTGAAAGCGGATTTGGATATTGGGTACTCGCAATACTTCCGATTGCACTTCCAGTACTATTTATTGTACTTTTCTTTTGGATGCTCACACGCCAAGCAAAAGGCGCAGGTATGCAAGCATTTAGTTTTGGGCAATCAAAAGCAAAACTTACTGATCCAAACGACAAAAATAACAAAGTCACTTTTAAGGATGTTGCGGGAAATCGTGAAGCAAAAGAAGAACTCAAGGAAATTGTGGACTTTCTTCGAAATCCAAAAAAGTTTCTTGATATTGGTGCAAGAATTCCAAAAGGTGTGATATTGACCGGAGCTCCAGGTACAGGAAAAACGCTTCTTGCACGTGCTGTTGCAGGAGAAGCAGGTGTGCCATTTTTTCATCTTTCTGGATCTGAATTTGTGGAAATGTTTGTGGGAGTAGGAGCATCACGAGTACGTGATCTTTTTCAAATGGCAAAACGCTCATCACCAGCAATTATTTTCATAGACGAAATTGATGCGGTTGGACGAGTACGAGGTACAGGAGTTGGCGGAGGAAATGATGAACGCGAACAAACTCTCAATCAAATTCTCGTGGAGATGGATGGATTTGAACCAAATGAAAAAGTGATTGTGATTGCAGCAACAAACAGAAGCGATGTGCTTGATCCTGCACTTCTTCGTCCAGGACGTTTTGATCGCCGAGTGATGCTTGATTTGCCAGACCGAAAAGATCGAAAAGAAATTTTGGCAATTCACTCACTCAAGAAGCCTTTTGCTGAAGATGTAAACTTGGATGTTATTGCAGAGAGAACACCTGGATTTTCTGGTGCGGATTTGTTTTCATTGATGAACGAAGGTGCTATTTTGGCTGCACGTGAAGATAGAAAAACAATTGGGCAATTTGACCTTGTACGTTCAATCGAAAAAGTAATGATGGGACCAGAAAGAAAGAGCCATCTTTTTTCAAAGAAAGAAAAAGAAATCACTGCATATCACGAGGGTGGTCATGCACTCGTCGCATCAGTGCTTCCGTATGCTGATCCTGTACACAAAGTCTCAATTGTGGCACGTGGCAGAGCAGGTGGATATACACTCAAGCTTCCACTCGAAGACCGAAAACTCCAAAGCAAAAAAGAATTTCTCGATGATATTGCAATGTCACTTGGTGGATATGTTGCCGAAGAAATGATTCTCGGTGACATCACTACAGGACCTTCAAATGACCTTCAGGTTTCGACAGCACTTGCGCGTGCTATGGTGACACGATGGGGAATGAACGAAACTATTGGGCCGATGGCACTCGAATCTGATGGCGGACGAACACTCTTTGGACGAGGAGTAAATGACAAAGAATATTCAGAAGAAATGTCTGCAAAAATCGACAGTGAGGTGAAAAATATTATGAACACCGCACTCGCTCGGGCAAGAGAAGTGCTCACGACTCATCGCATAGTACTTGATGCGATTGCAAAAAAACTTATGGAAGTCGAGACTCTCGAACAAGCTGAATATGAGGAAATTTTGAAAGCTCACAATATTCCGCTGAAGAAAAAAGATTCTCCTGCGATTGATATAGTAAACGATACAAAATAAAAATCCCCGAAAGGGGATTTTTATTTTGTATTACATACCTGCTTTATCTTGTCCGACTTGTTCGAGTTCACTACACACCGTATCGAGAATTTCGTGATGGAAATTTTGTGCTTCTTCAGAGAGTGTCATCAAAAGTTCACTGTTCAATCCTTCGCCTGCACCTTTGACGAGTGCCCAGTGAGCAGATCCTGCTCCGTGAAAAAATGATGACCATTCGAGAAGTTCGGTGGGATTGTCCCACTGGTCACCAATATACATATCACGCATATCTCGAAGTTTTTTTCCTGTCGATTCAAGTTTTTTCATTACGATTTCAGATACATTGTTTTCTTCTGCAAACTTTTTGATCTCCTCGCTATGAATTCGATTTTTATCGAGTATTCCTTCGACCTCCTCATCTCCCATTACAAGAATAAAACCTGCTTTACCTTTGGTGATTGTTTCGTTTCCAATTTCTGCAAAGGCAAGAACCTCACCAAGCTTTTTTGCTACAAATTCGTTTATCATATATCTATTATACAAAATTGCGGGAAGTCGCAAAATCTTGTACTATAAGCCCATAACCGTCCTTAGCTCAGTTGGTTAGAGCACAGAGCTTATACCTCTGGGGTCCATGGTTCGAATCCATGAGGACGGACAAACATAAGAAGCGACACCGTCAGGCGTCGCTTTTTATGTTTGTCCGTCCTCAGTGAACAAACTGCTTTGTTCACGTATGGATTCGAAAGGCGCAGGCATGTTTTTCAAAGTTCACACTTTGAAAAATGCCGAGCCCAGGTCAGGAGTACTTTGTAGAATTTGAGCGTCGCGAAAAATTATACTTAGTAACTCGGGACCGATTCCATGAGGACGGACAAACATAAGAAGCGACACCGTCAGGCGTCGCTTTTTATGTTTGTCCGATAAGTATGAAATCAACCTATTTCTTAAACCCGTCCCATTGCTTCACGACAGATATTGGAGAAAATGGTGCAGACCAAATCTGTATCAGATAGTGATCATCTCCTTCTTCGGCATCTTTACCTTCTTCTTTGAGGTTGCCAAAATAAATTCGGACACGGTATTCACCCGGACTTACATTCATTACAATGTTTGCATCTCCAGGCATACCATTGCTGATTTCCAGTTCATCGTTTTGTATTTCGATTGATGCTTCGACAATATGATCCCATGATCCTGATTCGAGACTTGGCTCACCATCTTTTAGTTCTGCCACTACAGACACATCATGCATGTCTGAATATGGATGAAATCCAATCATTGTTTTACTTTTTGAGTCATCTACATGTGTCACTTCTGCTGACTCGTCTGATAGATTCGAGTCATCCATCATTTCTGGTGCGTCCTCTCTTGACCAAAACTTTCTGTCTTGAATATAAATATTATGAAAATCGGGAAACAATATCGCTTCTTGTTTGCTTGGTGTGTTCATGTTCTAAGTATAGCAAAAATTAATTTATGTCAAACTCGCACTATTCAAAATGAAATGTGCTAAATTTTGAAACTTTTTCTTTGAGTATCGGGTATGAATCAAGCTCACTATCAGATTCAACCATTTTGAGTGCTTCATTTCGGGCAGCTTCAACCATTTTGAGATTTTTGATTGCCTCCATTCCAAGGTCTGTGATACCCCACTGTTTTCCTCCTCCAAGTTCTCCCGCGCCACGAAGTTGCAAATCAAGCTCTGAAAGTTCAAATCCATTTTTCGCTGTTTTAAGTGCCTTAAGTCTGTCGAGAGTTTTTTGAGTTTTTGCATCTGCAAAAAGATAACAATACGCTTGATGATTTCCACGGATAACACGACCCCGAAGCTGGTGAAGCTGTGCGAGTCCAAATCTCTCCGCACCTTCGATGATTATCATTGTGGCGTTTGGCACATTCACTCCCACTTCGACCACCGAAGTTGCGACAAGAATATCGATTTCGTGGCGAGAAAAGGATTGCATGATCTCTTCCTTTTTCTCTTTGGTCATTTTTGAATGAAGTATTCCAATTTTTGAACCTTTGAATACTTCCTTTGAAAGTCTCTCTGCTTCACTTGTGACTGATTTCACTTGCAGTGCCATTTCTTGATCCGGGTCTGGGTCGTTGATTCGCGGACAAATCACATAAAGCTGACGACCGGATGCCATTTCCTTTTTTATAGCGTCATAGGTTTTTTGTCTACCGTCCACACCAATAATTTCTGTGATGATTGGTTTTCGACCACTTGGCATTTGGTCGATAATACTCACGTCCAAATCTCCGTAGATTGTAAGTGCGAGAGTACGAGGAATAGGCGTTGCGGTCATGGACAACAGGTGGGGCATGATCGCGGACTGACGCGGACTTGACGCGGAACGAGCTTGATTTACATTTCGTGCAAGCTGGTATACTACTCTTTCAACATCGAGTGTTGATTTACCGAAATTGACTAAAAGTCCGAGTTCAAAATCTGATCCTTTGAGATATGACCACAGTTGTTTCTTTTCCTGGGTTCCGAGAAACGGAAGTGTTTTTAGCTCTACAACAATTTTATTTTCTACAACAAAGTCCGGAATGTATGTACCCACTTTTTTACCTCTAAATTTAATATCAATTCTATGTTCTTGAGAAAATTGTATATTATTTTTTTTCAATTCTATCGCCAAAGCTTTTTGATAAATAATTTCTTTATGCCCAAGCCCAAGTTCTTGTTTTACGTTGAATAGAGATCTTCTGATTGCATACGTAAGGTCGCGGAATAGCAATGAGTCATCGACTGTTTTATCAAAATGAGTATTCTCGAGGTCGGATTTTTTCCGCGTGAGTTCTGCGCTGTCCGCGTCAAACTTGCCCCTAGCAAGGAGGAAGCGTTGGTTGGTTCCAAATCTATGTTGTTCATCGATTATCACAAGTGCGAGATGTTTAAACTTCACGCTTTTTTGGATGAGTGTGTGCGTTCCAATTACAATCGGGATATCACCAGAGGCGACCCATTTCATGAGCTGAGGTTTTGAAACTGTTGTCCACGAATCTGGGTTGACCTTTGAGGGGAATTTTCTGCACCCACTTCCTGTCATGAGTGCGATGGATATCCCTGTGTGCCTGAAATACGTGATGAAGTTTTCAAAGAGTTGTGTTGCGAGAATTTCTGTCGGTGCCATATATGCCACTTGAAGTGAACCAAATTTTTGATCATTTGGTCGACTCGAAATAATTGAGTGAGACACCACTGCGGCAACTGCAGTCTTTCCACTACCCACATCTCCTTCAAGGAGTCGTGCCATTGGATGAGGTTTTTTTAAATCAGAAAGTATTGTGTTGATTGAATCCATCTGACCTTTAGTCGGAGTGAAGGGAAATCTGCTGATGAATGACTCAGTGTCTTTTTTTGATGTGGTGACAGTGAATGCATTGTTCTCACGAAATATTTTTTTATCTTGTTGTTTTTTGAGTTGGATAACAAACACTTCTTCAAATGCAAAACGCTTTCGTGCGACTTCAGCGTGTTCTTTTTTCTTTGGAGTATGAACCCAGACATATGCTGTTGAAAGAGAAGGAAGGTTGTACTTTTTGAGAATCGACTCCGGAATGTATTCTTCGAGTGTGTCGAGTAATCCAGATTTAAAAATTCTATCTATTGCATGATAGAGCCATTTTGAGGTGACAAACTTTGTTTCGGGATAAATTGGATATCCAAAAACTTCATGCGAATTTCCCTCATCGCTAAATAATGATGAATGCGAATCAATAGGCAGGTCGGGTGTTTTTTCAAATTCAGGGTTGGTCAGATAAAGTCCCGTACTTCCTTCGGCGACTTTTCCTGTGATTTTTACGGTATCACCATCACGAAGCATTTTTGCAATGTATGCTTGGTTGAACCACATCACCTTCATTTTTCCAGAAAGATCTTCGATCCACGCTTCAGCCATTGGAATTTTTGTACGAAAAGACTTCTTTGTTTTTGGTGCACTGATGGTGCCGTAGATTGTGATACTTTCTCCTTTTACCGCATCAGCGATTGACTTTATGGTAGAGAGGTCGCTGTATCGTGTGGGAAAATAGCGAAGTATATCTTCAATGGTCTGAAGTTTGATTCGGGTTAGCGCTTTTTTTTGTTGTTCATCAATTCGAAAATGTTTCTCGATTGTATCGGTTAGATTCATACTAGAAATTTATTTCACCACTATAGTTCCCGCAAGTGATTGATTGTTGATGTTTTTATAGCGCCATTCACCCGTGTCTTTGAATGTGTAGCTAAAAATGCCGTCTGAGCCATACGCGGCTGTTGATTCAAATGTTGCCATGTTTGGGTACGTGGGATTTGGTTCAGATTTGATATATACTTCATCATCGCTGTTGTTTACAAACCGTACCGAGTCACCCTTTTTAATAGTGAGAATACTTGGAAAAAATCCATTGCTCGAATACGAGACTGTCCATGTGGCGCTCTCTTTTGGAAGGGTTACGTTTTTTGAAAGCGATGAACCTTGTATCTCACCTTGATCTTCGTTTACTATTATTGAAGCATCGCCTTCGGCTGATGGTGTGGGAGGTTCGTCGTCAATGATGTCTTGTGCCGGAGTTGTGTCATTTAGTTCACTGTTTGTATTTTGTGGTGTCTCAGCAATAGGAGTATCATCTTTTGTAAAAAAGTATATACCTGCAAGAACAAGTAGTATGATTGAGATTCGTGCAAATGTGCTCATGAGTATATTGTACCTTTTCTTGGAAACCACTGCCACCTTCATAAAAAGCAAGTTCTCTCACACAAAAATCGCCCACATGTGGGCGATTTTTGTGTAATACTTTAGTCAGTCAGCTCTCTTACTTTTGATACGATTTCATCAAGCGTAAAGTTTGATTTGATCATAAAATGATTCGCACCAAGTTCTTTGGCTTGAGCGATATCTTTCTCATCACTTAGGTTTGAGAAAATAATAACAGGTGTTTCTGTAAGCTTTAGGTTCTCACGAATTTTTTTAAGAATGCCAAATCCGTCTGTTCCTGGCAAAAGCAGATCAAGCAATATAATATCTGGAGTATGCGATTCCAAGATAGTATTGAGCTCTTCAACGCTACTTGCAGGAAGTACTTCAAAGCCTTCTTTTGTAAGCTTTGTTGATGCGAGGTTTTTTAGAAATGTATCATCTTCTACGATTAGGACTTTTTTGCTCATAATGGAAATTATTATCTTATATACTTACTATTTTATCACAATTTTGATTCAAAGGGCAGGGTGATTGAAAATGTCGTACCTTGACCCTCAGTGCTTTCAAACACCATCGTTCCTCCGTGTTTTTCAATAATATTCTTTGAGGTGTACAATCCCAATCCTGTGCCAATTTCTTCTTTTTCTTTTGCATTTTTTGAGCGGAAGAATTTTTCAAATATTTTGGCTTTGTCCTCGTCTTTTATTCCGATGCCCGTATCTTTGACCGTGATTGTCAGTGTGTCGAATTGTTCATGCAAAGAGATGAGTACTCGGTCACCATCGTTGCTGTACTTGATTGCGTTTTCAATAAGATTTTGAATCACAAACCGTATCTTACCTTGATCTACGTGGATATCTTTCGGCGTGTAATCAGGCTTCAGGAAAAGCAATTCAATTCCTCTTTTGTATGATTCTCCGACAAAGTCAAACACGATGCTGTCGATAAGTGTAATGATGTTTGTGGGTTGCGGGTTGTATGAAAGACTCGCTTCTTCTGTATGATTGATAGAGAGCATTTCATTTACGAGTCCTATCATTCTGTCGTTTCCTTCAAATGCTTTTTTGAGAAGTTTTGATTGATCCGGTGTCAGCACGCCCAAGTCGCCATCGAGACACATTTTGAGTAGCCATTTTGTAGCTCCAAGTGAGGTGCGAAGTTCGTGAGCGCTAATTGAAATAACATCAGACTTAAAAGAATTAAGCTTTTTGAGTTTCTCGTTTTCTTCTTGTAGTTTTTTTATTTCTTCGTCCATTGTTATTCTTTTTTCATATCAAGATTTTCGAGCTTGAGTGCCTTGAATCCAAAATAAATTACCGCTGCTACAATTATAAAATCAATAATACTTGAAATAAATGCTCCGTATTTGATTGACGTCGCACCAATTTCAATCGCCTTGTCCGCGAGATTTACTTTTCCAAGAAGTGCGCCGATGAGGGGATTGATAATGTTGTCGACAAGTGACGTCACAGTCTTTGAGACAGCTCCGCCAAGAATAAATCCAATCGCGAGTCCAATGACACCTTGTTTTCTAATAAATTCTACAAAACCTGTAAGTTGTTGATTCATACTACCTATAGTATATCCTTTCTTTTAAAATACAAAAATACACCATCAGTGTAAATAGTGTATTTTTTGGGAATGCTATTTGATTGGATTTTCTCCGCGAATTATGCGAACGAGGAAAAGTATAACTGCGATAACGAGAAGGATGTGAATAAATCCACCGAGGACATGAAATCCCAAAAATCCGAGTAACCATAGTATCAAAAGTATGGTAGCGATAGTTGTAATCATAAAATGAGTTAAGTGTGAAATTGTAAGTAAGTTGACATCGACCAATTGTCTCTGTATTAAGTATACCACTTAATGTGGTATTTTTTGAGGTTGTAACTTATTGACGTATATGTTCACTTGTGAAATCTGAGGCGTTTGATGGCTTGGTGAATAAGCACGGAGATAATTGAGACTATGATTAATAGTAGAATTAATGATAAGGCGCGATCCCCAAAATACGACGTGAAAAAATTTCCTGCATACACTCCAACAACACCCCAAATCATAGATCCAATAAAGCTGTATATAATGTATCGTTTTGTGTGGACACCGCGGACAGCTGCAAATAATGACGGCGTTGAACGTACCAAAGGTATGAGTTTGCCAAAGATTGCGATGAGCGCCAAGTGTCTATCAAAAAGTTCCCACGATTTTTGATGTTTTTCATTTTCCACAATTGCTTTAATCCACTTGAGGTGTTTGAATCGTTTTGCTATTAAAAATCCTGTCATATCGCCAAGGAAGCTTGCGAGTCCCACTATTGTGCACGCTGTAAGTGGAGCAATAATACCTTTTGCAGATAACCCTCCTGCAAATATGGCAATCGTACCACCGGGCAGCACAGAGCCAATCACTGGCAACCCTTCCGCAAATGAAAAAAATCCAAGTACGAGCATTTGCCATTCTGTCGGAATTGTTTCAAGTAGTGAGATTATTGAATTGGAAATAGATGCCATGCACAAATCTTACCATGTAGACTTGTTGTACAAGAAGAGGTATGTGTCGTTTTAATGCGGTGTCTATTGTGCAAAATTCGAACATTTTTTGACGAAAATCCTAAAAACTAATTTTCTGGATAGTGTTCTAAATAAAACTCACGAAGTATTTCACTCTTACTTTCATAATTCTTATCTTGTTCTGAAACTGCAATAACTCCCTCCAAATATTTTTTTGCTTTTGGCTCATCGTATTCCTTCATAGACAGAAAAATTTCTACAGCTTCTTTAATGGGTAAGTATTTATTCTCAATTGGTGTTGGGCTTGATTCAAAGTTTGTATTCATAAGTATGATTATATCATATAAAAATGATCACTTTTTTCTTTGCGGAACCGGCGAGATTCGAAACTTACAGTTTCAGTACACCTTTTCGATTTGTTTGGAGAAATCTCCTCACAAACAACGAAAAGCTCTTCGAATCTCTCTCGGAAGTACCGCAGGGTACTTCCTCGTCTCCGCGAACAAAAATGGTCCGGAATGATTCCGGACTCATTTTTTGTAATCGCGGTGTGTATTGAACGAAGTTCGAATGTATTTTGAATTGAATCCTGACGACCAATGATGCGCGCCTCGGACACGCTCGCGGACTCGCGTGTGCAAAAACCAAAAAATTTCCTTGCATTTTTCTCGCGTCTCCTCCCCCCACCCCTCCGCCGCGAAGCGGAAAAAGAAATGGAAAGGAAATTTTTGGTTTTGCTTCGCCGTTTCAGTCTCCGAAAAGAGCAATCTTATTTTAACATTTTTGTTTGCTCTTTTCTCCACCCTCACGGCGACCGAGGCGCTTCCTCTCCGCGTTTGGTGGTGACTCTAAACTCCGTGGCTTCGACGGAGAAAGTGCCAACTCATCAAAGTGGAGCCTCGCCATACAAAATTCTTTAAGGAATGGCGAGGCGCAAATCCTATTATGTGTTTGCCCCACCCTCCCGTGCGCACACATCATCCCCGCCGTTTTGGGAGAATATTATAAAACGGCGGGGATGGCTCCCTTATTTAAAATTCATAGTCCACTTATCTTTACCTTCCCAACCATCAAACATTTTTCCATGTCCCATTTCTCGGCTCAGTTTTTCAATACCAGAAAGTAAATCTTGTTGAGTTTTAAGGTCTGCTGTTTCTAAAATATGTTTTATTTTTTCTACAAATTCTTTGGGCGACCAAGGCAAATTTTCCAAAGGATACTTTTCTAGTTCTTTTTGAACATAACCGAGAAATGGTCTATGCCTGCCATTCATGGCAAATACGAGTGTAAGTAAATCAAGCATGGAGTTTACTGCCTCCAAATGAGCACCAAACATATTATTATTGCGAATACATTTTACAGAGCGATATACACCATTTACATACCCGTCAATCCACCAATCAATAAATTTATTCAATTTATCTGGCGGTATTTGACCTTTTTCCTTAACCAGTTTTTCCAATTCTCCGTCTGTCCTGTCTACAAGAATTTTGACATGAGCGTAATTATATCTGTCCCATGATTCTGGGCTTTCCCAGCCAGCAAATGTTTTGAAATCAGAGAAAGAACGCACTGACAAATCCACATTATCTAAAGTCATCTTTTCGTATTTTTCGTGGATTGTGTTAGCGGCTTCGTCTTTAATAATCATTACAGCATCATAATCGGAATGTTCATTTTCAAAACCCTTGCCACGCGAACCAACAAGAATGAAGCCGACAACGTCCTCGTTTTCTTGTGCCTCTTTAAGTATTTTTTCGTAGTCGTTCATAGATTTATTTTAACATTTTATTAGCTAATAATAATTTTTGAATAAGTTCCGAAATATTTTTATGGACAGGCCAAATTTTTTGTATTTCGGCACGCATATCTTGATGTTGAAGGTATCCCTCATCTCGTTTTCCATTCATTAGATCGGAAAACTCAAGATTCAAAAGTTCCGTCAAAGATTCTTTGATGTCGTTATACGCCAATTTTGAAAGTCCCTCGTCTAGCAACTTTTTACCGAAAGTGTGCCATGTGTAGAAATGTAAAAGTTCGTGCATTATCGTGTTGTTGGAAAATTCCGAGCCGATTCTGACGAAAAAATAGTTTTGCTCGATGTTGTAGGTACAACGCTCGTTGTGGGTCAAATAAACAGTAATAATCGGGGCTGGGTAAGAAATGCCGAATAACTTTTCCACTCGCTCAATGAAAATGGGTTCGGCAATTTTCCATCTTGCCTCTACAGCAACAATTTCCTTGTTAGCGTCGAAACCACTTATTTTGTCTTGTTCCCCAATAAACGCCTTGACCTTTTCCGTTTCAAAATTTTCGCCGTATTTTTCGGAAAACGAAATTTGAAACTTTGTTGGTTTCTTACTATTCGTCGCGTTCGTTCCCTTGATAAAGTTTTCAACGTCCTTATCTATATTGTATGCAAAATGTAATTTCATAAATTTATTTCAAAAGTTCATCACTTGCAACTCCTAACGCTTGAGCGATTTTCTCAATGGTTGCGAGTGTTGGATTTCCTTTTCCACTCTCAATATTGCTCATTTGAGCGCGATCAAAACCGAGAGCACGACAAATGTCGCCTTGCGACATTTTCTTTCGCTCTCGTATGCGCTTTATGTTTCTTCCCAACTTAATTGACGATGTTTTCATATCCACAGTTTATATTCTAGCAGTTTGTTGTGTCTTATATCAATAATGTGATATATTACAATAGATGAGAATGTTGATAACGGCGAAGCAAAACCAAAAATTTCCTTTCCATTTCTTTTTCCGCTTCGCGGCGGAGGGGTGGGGGGAGGAGACGCGAGAAAAATGCAAGGAAATTTTTTGGTTTTTGCACACGCGAGTCCGCGAGCGTGTCCGAGGCGCGCATCATTGGTCGTCAGGATTCAATTCAAAATACATTCGAACTTCGTTCAATACACACCGCCAGAAAACGAAATCGGATTTTAGAGCCGAAATGGGGTCGCGCCGAAGGCGCGACACTAGGGCATTCCCCCCGCCGAATCCAGAATCCAAAAGGGTTTTCCACGCTCCGCGTGGCTCGTCGTTTGCCAATACAATTCTATGAATAATCAAACCAAAAAGTTTTTCATATATACTCGCAAGTCTACGGACGACAAAGACAGACAAGTCCGCAGTATTTCCGACCAGTTGAGTGAGTTAAAAGAGTTAGCGCTGAAAGAGCAACTGGAAGTGATGGATGTCTTTGTCGAAAAGCAGACCGCCAAAATACCAGGTCGTCCCGTGTTTAATGAAATGATGACGAGAATGGAAGCGGGCGAAGCGTCTGGTATTTTGGCGTGGCATCCCGATAGACTTGCTCGCAACTCGGTAGATGGAGGAAAAATCATCTACCTCGTTGATACTGGAGTAATTTCAGAAATGAAATTCCCAACTTTTTGGTTTGATCCGACACCGCAAGGCAAATTCATGCTCTCAATCGCTTTTTCGCAATCCAAGTATTATGTGGACAATTTGAGTGAAAATATCAAGCGCGGACATAGAAACAAAGTGAAGGAAGGGATATGGCCTCAAATGTCTCCGATTGGATATGTGAACGAGAAAGGAAAAGGTATTGTGCCACATCCTGAACTTTCGATTTTAGTAAAAAAGACATTTGAGGCATATGCAACTGGAAACTTCACTTTGCGGGAAGTCCGCGACAAATTTAACGCGCTTGGATTGAAAAGAAAAAGCGGTAGAGAGCTTGCGGTGTCGAATTATCAAAAACTTCTCAAAAATCCTATTTACACTGGTCTCATGAGGTATAACGGAGAGATTTTTGAGGGAAAGCACGAACCGATTATTTCAAAGAAACTTTTTGATTCTGTTCAAGAAGTGATGAGTCGAAAATCTAAACCTCATTCCAAAGGTTTGAAACCATATATTTATCGGGGATTTTTCCGTTGCGGAGAATGTGGATGTTTTATAACTACCGAGCAACAAAAAGGTCATAACTATTTGCGATGTACCAAACGGAAAAATCCTTGTGAGCAAAAATATGTTCGTGAGGAGCTCATCACTTCTCAAATTCAAGAGGAAATCAAAAAAGTTTCTTTGCCTCTCGATTGGACAGAATGGATGATTGCCGAAAATGCAAAGGATCGGCAATCGGAAGTCCAATCAAGTGAGATTTTTTCTCAAAAAATACAAAGTAAAATTTCTCTTTTGGATGCAAAAATGGAGAAGCTGATGTCTGCGTATTTGGAAAGTGCATTTTCGCTTGAAGAATATCGTGATGCTAAAAGTGCCATGGTTAACTCAAAACAGCTTCTCAAAGAGAAATTATCAGCTTTTGAGAAAAAATCTCATAATCGGTTCGAACTTACCGAAAAGTTTTTGAAATACAATATGGAATTGGCAAACGACCGAACAAATGAGGAAAATACTCATTTGTTCAAAAAAGTCGGTTCGAACTTTCAAATTAAGGATCGAACCGTACTTTTTGAGCCACGCGGAGCGTGGAAAACCCTTTTGGATTCTGGATTCGGCGGGGGGAATGCCCTAGTGTCGCGCCTTCGGCGCGACCCCATTTCGGCTCTAAAATCCGATTTCGTTTTCTGGCGGAGACGGAGAGATTCGAACTCTCGAGGCCATTACAGCCTGCCTCCTTAGCAAGGAGGTACGTTAGACCACTCCGACACGTCTCCAGATAACATAAAAACAATACCATATTTAGTCTCTTTTTCCCAAAAAATCTACCTCTTAAAAATCATAGAAAAAAAGCACAATATATGATATATTCTATTCGCACGGAGGATTGGATGAGTGGTTTAAATCAACGGTTTACTAAACCGTCGTTCCTTAATTGGAACCGTGAGTTCGAATCTCACATCCTCCGCAAAAAAACCAAACTCAGATTATCTGAGTTTGGTTTTTAAAATTTTGACAAAAAAATAATTTTATTGACTTATTGCGTAAACGTTTCGCTTCAGAAGAACACGTTGACTCGTAGTTTGTCAAATTGGTACTATTAAATTCTATGATTACAACAATGCCTTATGACGTTCCATTGTATTCTCAAATAAGTGATATTTCATCCGTTGCATGGCAACAAAAAGGATGTGGTGTGGCTGATGTGGCAATGATTGTAGAATTCTACAAGCCAAATACTACGACCGTACAAAAAGTTCTCGAAACAGCACTTGCGCAAGGCGCATATCAAAAAAATGTTGGGTGGAAACATGCGGGTCTTGCGGCACTTGCTTCAAAATACGGTCTCGTCGGAAAGACAGTGGATTTTTCTACGTATTCAAATGATTCAGCATTGAAAAATTTCAAAAAAGAAGTAGATGCGGGTCCGGTAGTGGCTTCAATTCGTCGCGGATTCAATCCAAAAAGTCCATATGGACACCTCGTGGTGATCACTGGATATGATGACAAAGTCGTGTACTACAACGATCCGGGAAAAAGAGACGGAAAAAAGTCCGTACTAATTGCAGATTTCATGAAAGGCTGGAAAAAAAGATTGATTGTTATACGTCCACCTGCAGAGAAAAAGGAAATTGTAAAAGTGACTTACTCGTACTAATTTTAGCTTTCTAGATTTAAGGTGTTTGTGTGCCCACTAAGCATACTTTTTGCCATGGTCTATAGACACTGTGAAAGTTTTTATCTTTCTTTGTTCCGTCTTTGTACAAGATAGAATACAACACATCGGTGGTGATGCCATCATGAGGACTCTCTATGCATTTGGTTTGTCCAATTTTCAAATCTGGTGTTGGTATGTATTTTGCTGGAGGTGCAGGAATTTTGTTGTATATTTTTGGTTCTGAAATTGTGACCGTGCGACCATCGCTATGACCATAGAGTTCCATTATTACTTCAGTACCTTCTACTCGTGCTTGAAGTAAGAGATAGCCCTCTGTGTCATTTGTAAATCGAAAATCAGGATGTGGACCATATATTGTGGCATCAAGTCCTGGCGGATCATAATAGTGAACGACAAATTTGTGATTCATTCTCTCTGTTATGGGAAGTCCCGCATCAAGCGCAACACGAAAAAGAGTTGTGGCGATTTGGCACAATCCACCACCAAATTCCTTTGCGGTGGTGTTTTCTTTGATCACTGTTTCTTTTACGTAGCCTTCTTTTTCAGTCACCGCACCAATCGATTTGACTGTTGAAAATTCTCCACCAGGTGGAATAAGCATTCCATTTATTGCTCCTGCTCCTATTGTTATGTTGTGTGCACGATCAGCACTACTACCTTTGAAGCTTGTGCGCACTTCGCCAACAAGGTCATTGATATAATATTTTTCTACTGTTTCTTTCGTGACACGTGGCTCAATTTCGATTGTTTCCACAGGAATAGAAAACGTACTACTTTTTGCATCATATGTCGCGGTGGTATCTTTTGTGTAGGTTTGTGAGTCTGGTGATTCTGGATTTACCAAATAACTTATTTGAATTTCATTAAATATTTTTTCTAAATCATTTCGTACTTTTTCAGCATTTACTGCCTGACCACTTTTCCCCTTGGATATCTCTACAAGTTCACCTTCGATCATTTGGAACCTACTGTTTTTTCTTGGGTTGTTTATGTATTTAGCGACTGTACCATTCATGTATCTATCGAATATACTCGGATCAATGCTTATGAGACGCTGTTCGTTTAATGTCAGCCACTCTACAAATTTTGGACTCGTCACTTTCCATTTTTGACCTTTGTAGGTGAATACCACATTCATTTTTTTAGCAATATGTTCTGCGAGTCCTCGAAATTGCTCAAGGTCTGATTTGACCACAGAAGGAATGTCATCATACACAGAATGCTCACTGGGTGAAATGTCGAGAGTGGCTATTTTTGTTTCAAGAGATTTTAGTACCTCATCCATATGGACACTCTTTCCATTTTTTTCTTGTGTGATCGAAAGTGTATTATTTGAAAACGTGAATTGAGCAGGAATTTTTTCCTCAACAAATGGCAACATTTCATGATTGATGAGTGATGTGATTGCGTCGTGTTGGATGCTGTTTGCGAAAGTGAAATATTTTTTTCTAAAAAGGAGTGATATTTTGTGCGCACTATTTTTAATCAAAGAAGGTGATCGTCCGTACATGAATGCTTCGTTGACGGTGCGTTGCCAGTCTGCAATCGTGAGATATTCGACGGATGTATCAGAAGTGAGTCCTGTATAAGAAACAGGAATTGTGATCTTGCGCTCTTCCTCGCCCATGTCGAAATATACAGAAAGCCCATCTGCTTCAAGAGAGGCAATTCGTTCGCTAAAAATAGTTGCGACTTCAGCCTCTGTGAGTCCGCCTGCGTATACATTACCGACATAAATGCCCGGGTAGAAGCGATCTTTGTACTTTATTTGGAGAACTATAAGTGAAATGATTCCGGCAAGTAGGCACACCGCAAGAAAAACACCTACTTTGAAATAAGATTTTTTTCTAAAGTATTCCAATGTGGAATGCTTTATCATCTATTAAGTATATGCCTATATTAGCAAGACTGCTAATTGGCAACTATACGCAAGAGGGAATACGACCTATTTTTTACTCCACCGTGGTGCAAAACGTACAAGCCATGTGAAGAATGTTGCTTTGATTGGATTGATGCCAATACCACGCATTCCTTTGTAGACGAATTTTTTGAAACCCTTCAAATCGCCTTCGTAGGTGAATTTTCCATCTTTGAAGCAATAGCTACAATATCTACTGTCTTCTTGTACACCAGGATCTTTTGAAAATGGCATGAGACAGCTTTGGCACTGGTCTTTGCATTGTGATTCTTTCATACATATATAGTATCAAATTCCTTTTTAGTGTGCAACTGCAATGAGGATGACTTTTTTTGCACCAGATTTTTTCAATATACTCAGTGCTTCTTTCATTGTGGCGCCCGTGGTGACTATGTCATCAATCAGGAGTATTGTTGCACCCTTGAGAAGTTCTTTGTTTTTCACACCAAATACTCCTTTGATGTTTTCGAGTCGTTCACGTTTGAGGTGAATGGAAGATTGGGGTTTTGTGTGGCCGTGTCTAAAGAGGATATTTGTGGAAAGCGAGAGTGTAGAGTCGCGCGAAGCGAAGCTTCGCGCGACGAGTTCGGATTGATTGAACCCGCGTTCGTTTAATCGCTTTTTGGAAAGCGGAATCGGCACGACCGATACTTTTTTGTGCAGTGAAAATGCTTTTTCATCAGATATGTCTTCGATTATTCGTTCATAGAGAAGTTCGCCAAGTATTTTTGCCAACATTTTTCTTTTTCGAAATTTCAACGCCTTGAGCACACGCTTCACAATCGGATCTTGATATGAAAATCCGATATGTATCTGCGGAGTTGTGCGTGGAAATGAATTTCGGATATGCTCGATACATTTTTCGCACAGTTCAAAACCTTGTACGCGACATCCGGCACAGTGTGGAGGAAAAAGATATTCAATAAATGTGTCTATCCACTTCATACGTTATTTATTGTATCGTACTTCATGATATACTTTTGGTATATTCATGGACAATCCTTTTAAGAAAATCTTAAGTGAAGGACTTTCTTTTTTTAACTCTCAGAAAACCGAGAGTGTTATTGGTATTGATATTGGGTCATCTGCAATCAAGGTTGTGCAAATCAAAAAAAAGAACGGCAAAGCAGTACTTGAAACATATGGAGCCCTTGCACTTGGTCCATATGGCAAGCTTGATGTTGGACAAGTCACAAATTTTACTTCAGATGTCGTCGGACAAGCCCTCGTAGATGTACTCAAAGAAACAAACGTCACCACAAAGGACGGTGCAGTCGCAATTCCATCTGCATCAAGTCTTATTTTCACAATCGAACTTCCAAGTATGGTAAGTGACGCAGATATTCCAGCGGTAGTTCCCACAGAAGCACGAAAATTTATTCCAGTTCCAATTACCGAAGTATCACTTGATTGGTTTGAAGTGCCAAAACGCGAAATGGTATACGAAGATCCAAGTGTGACTGAAGGAAGTGTGAAGGATGAACGAAGAGAAGTGTTGGTTGCCGCAATCCACAATGACACAATTGAGAAGTATCGTGATATTATAAAGAGAGCAGATGTGAATGCCGGTTTCTTTGAAATAGAAGTGTTCTCAAGTATCAGATCTACACTTGGTCGCGAAGTTGGAGCGACAATGATTATGGATCTCGGTGCGTCAAAAACAAAATTGATAATTGTAGATTATGGTGTGGTGCGAAATTTTCACATCGTCAATCGTGGCGCGCAAGATATTACGAGTTCACTTTCAAAATCATTAAACATTTCTTTTACACAAGCCGAAGATTTGAAACGTGAATACGGACTCGGTGGAGGAGCACCAGATCCAAATGTCACAGAAGTTGTACGACTTGGACTCGATTATGTGTTCAACGAAACCCAAAGTGTATTGCTAAATTACGAAAAGAAGTATAATAGAAATGTAGGTAAAATAATTCTTATAGGTGGAGGTGCACTCACACGAGGAATTGAACAGCACGCACGTGAAAGTTTTAGAAGCGAAGTCGTACTCGGTCATCCTTTCGGGAGAACAGAAGCACCCGCATTTCTCGAGCAGATACTTCAAGCAACAGGTCCAGAGTTTGCTGTTGCGGTAGGTCTTGCATTGAGAAAATTACAATAGTTCATTCAATATAGTTCATTCATGGAATCAGAATTTAAAACATCATTTATCCCAAAAAAGCCAATTGTCGAGGAAAAGTTTGAGCGTCCTCGCTCTGTTGGTTTGATTTCGTTTATTGGTACAGTTATTTTTGTTGCGTCACTTGTTTCTGCTGGCGCAGTATATTTCTATAAAGTATCACTCGATACTCAGATAAAATCAAAAGGCAATCAGCTCAAGATCGCGGAAGAGCGTTTTGACTCAAATCTTGTAGAAGAAATGCAAAAGCTCGATCGACGTATCAACAGTGCACGTGATGTTCTCTCAAGTCACGTGGTTATTTCTCCTATTTTCAAAGCTCTCGAAGAGTACACACTTCGCTCAATCAGCTTCACCAAATTTACCTATGCATTTGATCCCATTTCACAACGCGTCAACGTGGAAATGTCGGGAAAGGCGACAGGGTACGATGCAATCGCGCTTCAGTCTGACGCGCTCGCGACAAATCGATACATCAAAGATCCAGTATTTTCAAATTTGAATCTCGACGACAAAGGCAAAATCACTTTTGACCTCACTTTTTATGTTGACCCAACATTCATCAACTTTGAAGATACATTGGCACGAGAGGGAACAGCGAGCATGAACACAATGGAAACAGGAAGTGAAATGCCTATTACTAGTGATAATGGTGCAACACAATAGTTATGTTTAGATACATCGTCCCAATAATAATGATATCGATTTCACTAGGTATCTTTTTCGCATACACAGATCCTGTCTACAAAGATGTCAAAGATCTACGAACACAAGTCGCGTCATACGATGAAGCACTTGATAACTCAAAAAAGCTTGAGGAGGCAAAAAATATTCTCAATCAACAATACAACACATTTACAGAAGATGAGCTCGAGCGCCTCCGAAAACTTATTCCAGACAATGTCGACAACATCCGATTGATTCTCGAAATCGAGAGTGTCGCTGTGCGATACGGTATGACTGTCCAAAATGTTGAATTTGATGTCGCAAAACGTGATGCAACAGGAAAAGAAATCGAAGAAACATCAAAAGACTTGAAGGAGACACAAAAAGAATACGGCGTGTTTGACCTTTCATTTTCAACCGAAGGTACATATCCAAATTTTGTCGCATTCCTTGCTGATGTTGAAAAAAGTCTTCGTATTGTCGACATAAATCAAATTGACTTCACTTCACCTGAAAATAATCCAGTTCAAGGATTTGGAAAACCGAAAGATATATACAAGTATGATATTTCATTACGAACCTATTGGCTCAAAAACTAATTATGTCTAAAATACGAAACATCATCATATTTGTGCTCATTCTCGGAGGTGTAATTTACGCATTCAATTCTTTCTCAAAAAAAGATACTGCATCAACTGATCAATTGCTCAGCGTAGAAGGTGGCGACGAAGGTGTACTCGCAGGTGAAAGTATTCCTGGCGGAGCGGAAAATGTAGGACAAGGATTCCTCGACACACTACTTAGTCTTCGAACAATCAAGCTCGACAGATCAGTCCTCGATCGAGATTCTTTCAAAGCTCTTCGTGATTTTACAAAAGAATTGATTCCACAAAACAACCAAGGACGACCAAATCCATTTGCGCCGATTGGTACAGACGTGGAAATTGCGCCAAGTGCAGCTCCGACACCTGAGACAGGTGCATCACTTCAAGCACAAGCAATCGCTTCGACAAGCGGGAATTCTGGTGCGACATCTTCATCTGTGGTGATTGAAACAGCAGATGCAAGTGCAGTCGCTCGAACTACAGCGACATTAAACGGCAAGATTTTTTCACCTTCATCTACCACAGTTCGTTCTTTTGAATGGGGTACAAATCCAGACGCACTCGCAAATACAACTCCACAAGTAAAACAAGCTACACAAGGTGCATTTACAACCGCAATTAGCGGACTTGCACCAAACACTACGTACTATTTCAAGGCAGTGGCACTCACTGGTGCACTTGTAGCCGAGGGTGATATCTACATGTTTACGACACTTCCTTAATATAGAATTTTTACATCATGACTTTTCTTGAAGATTTAGCAAAGAAAGGCGTAATTGATCAAAGCCAAGTATCACTTGTGCTTGATCGCTCACGCGAAATGCACGGGGGCAATATTGCGCTTGCGCTTATTGAGCTTGGCATGAACGAAGATGATCTCACTCGAATGCGTGGTGAGTTTTTCAATATTCCTACCAAGAAAATCAGTATCAAATCATTCAATTTTGATGTACTCAAATATATTCCACAAGATTCATCAGAGCACTACAATTTTGTTCCGATTGGAATGACAGACGGCGTGCTCGAAATCGGTGTTATTGAACCAGACAATATTGAAGCCATGAATGCGCTTCAGTTTATCGCATCAAAACTCAATACTCCTTTCAAACTTTTTCTTATCTCACACTCAGATTTCAAAGAGATAATGAGCAACTACAAAGGACTTTCAGGCGAAGTTGACCAAGCGCTCTCTGAGTTTGATACAAGTATTTCACAAGAAGACGCAGAAAACGTGCTTCGTTCTGCCACAAAAAGTCAGACATCAGGAAATGATGAAAACAAAATTACCGAAGATGCACCTATCATCAAAATCGTGGCGGTGATTTTGAATCATGCGACCGAAGGAAATGCATCCGATATTCATATTGAAAACACCGGCGAAAGAGTCAAAGTGAGATTTCGAGTTGATGGAATACTTCATACATCACTTGTGCTTCCTCCAAACGTATACTCTGGAATCGTTGCGCGTATCAAAATTCTCTCAAAGCTCAAACTCGACGAAAAGCGTAAGCCGCAAGACGGAGGATTTTCAGCAAAAATTGCCGGACGAAAAGTGGATTTTCGTGTCTCAACATTTCCTGCGTACTATGGTGAAAAAGTGGTGATGCGTATTTTGGATTCCGAAAAAGGAGTGAAGCCACTCGCCGAGCTTGGACTTTCACCAGAAAACGAAAAGCTTGTTCGAGACGCACTCGCGCGTCCATATGGACTTATTTTGATTACTGGTCCGACTGGTTCCGGAAAAACGACCACACTGTATTCGATGCTAAAAGAGCTCGATCGCGAACAAGCAAACGTGGTGTCACTTGAAGATCCAGTTGAATACCACATTCCCGACATTGCTCAATCACAAGTTATGCCAGAAATTGGCTATACATTTGCGTCCGGAATCCGTTCTATTTTGAGACAAGACCCAGACATCATTATGGTGGGAGAAATCCGCGATCTTGAAACAGCAAAACTTGCGATTCAAGCAGCGCTCACTGGACACTTGGTGCTTTCAACACTTCACACCAACAGTGCGATTGGTGTTGTACCAAGACTTGTCGATATGGGAGTAGATCCATATCTCATCGCGCCCACGCTCACACTCGCCATTGCTCAGCGACTCACTCGCACAATGTGTCCATCTGCTCGCAAAAAAATCCCGCTTGATGAAGCCACAAAGATAATGCTCGAAAAGCAATTTGCTGATTTGCCAAAAGAACACAGAGACAAAATTAAAATGGATGAAAATATGTACGAAATGGAACCGAGTTCAGAATGTCCATCTGGTACACGAGGACGAACTGCGGTGTTTGAGATGTTTTCAGTGGACAAGGAAATGCAAAACGTCATATTAAAAAATCCTGTCGAACAAGAAATATTCAAAGTAGCACGAGAAAAAGGCATGCTTACCATGAAAGAAGACGGGTTCCTAAAGAGTCTCAAAGGAGAGATTCCAATCCAAGACGCATACGCACTCTAAACGTGTGGATTGTTGATTGTGAACCAAATGCTATACTAAATATATTATGGATGAACAGAAAAAACTCAAAATTCTTATAATTGATGATGACAATTTTTTGCTTGATATGTATGCGCTCAAGTTTGGGCAAGCTGGTTTTGAAGTAGTCACCGCGCTCGGATCACAGATTGCATATGATCAACTCAAAAATGGTCTTGTAGTGGATGTGATTTTGACCGACATCGTGATGCCGATTATGAGTGGATTTGAATTGTTACAAAAAATGAAAGACGAAAATCTTTCTTCAAACTCAATCAAAATCTTGCTTTCAAATCGTGGACAACAATCTGATATAAATCAAGGAAAAGATATTGGTGTCGCAGGATATATCATCAAAGCAAACAACACACCATCTGAAGTTATTGAAAAGGTAAACGACATCATTAAAAAATCTAACTAACATATAGTACACATGGATTACAAAACAGAACTCGAGGAGCTTATTCTTACCGTCCTTCGCGAAGGAGGTTCAGACCTGCATATTTCAGCCGGTCGGTATCCTGCAATCCGTGTGACAGGCCAGCTTATATTTTTGGTCAAACGAGCAATCTTCACAAATGAAGATGTGCTTGGTATTCTCGGACAGCTTCTTGGCGACAAAGAAAAAATTGAACTCTTTCTAGAAAATCAGGAAGTAGACTTTTCGTTCAATTTCCGCGGAGAATCTAGACTTCGAGGAAACGCATTTTTCCAAAAAGGAATGATTGGTATTGCAATGCGTTTGATTCCTCAAGTCAAAACTATTGCTGACCTCAACCTTCCGCCAATCATCGAAACGTATGCCCGCAAAAAGCAAGGGTTCTTTCTTGTGGTGGGTCCAGTGGGTCAAGGAAAATCTACCACAATGGCGGCTATGATAAACCTCATCAATACTGAGCGTGCAGAACACATTGTCACCATCGAAGATCCGATTGAATTTATTTTTGAACCAAAACGTTCGATGATTGATCAACGTGAAGTGGGTATTGATACAAAAGATTTTACCGTGGCACTCAAGTCTGCATTTCGTCAAGACGTGAATGTAATCATGATCGGAGAAATGCGTTCACCTGATACTATCGCTACCGCCGTGACTGCCGCTGAGACAGGACACTTGGTGCTTTCAACGCTTCACACCAACAACGCATCTCAAACTATCGACCGTATTATCGACTCGTTCCCACCAGGACAACAAGATCAGATTCGAATTCAGCTTTCAAACTCTCTTCTCGGTATTTTCTCACAGCGTCTTATTCCTCGTATCACAGGAGGCCTCGTGCCCGCGTTTGAATTTCTCGTCAACAACAATGCAGTATCAAACCTTATTCGAGAAAAGCGTACACACGAGATTGATGTGGTGATTGAAACAGGATACGAAAACGGAATGATAGACATGAACCGTTCATTGCTTGAGCTAGTTCAAAAAGGAGAAATCAGTATCGAAAATGCATACCTGCACTCACTTAATCCAAAAGGACTTGAGCGGTTAATATAGCTACTTACTACTAATTACTATCTACTAACTAACATATGCAATTCAACTACAAAGCCATTACGGCAACGGGTGAAAAAAAAGAAGGTGTGGTGGAGGCGGTCAACAAAGACCTCGCTATTTCTGCGCTCCAGCGTCGCGGACTTGTGGTTGCAGCTATCAAGTCTACAGAAGAAGCAAAAAGTTTTCTTGAAATAAGTCTTTTTGAATCTGTTCCAATGAAAGATGTGGTGATGCTTTCTCGTCAGATTTCAACATTGTTTGAAGCCCAAGTTTCTGCCCTCAAAGCGTTTTCTTTGCTCGGTGGAAATTCTGAGAACAAACTTCTCCAAAGAACACTCAACCAAATAGTAGACGACATCCAAGCAGGATTTTCAATTTCCGGTGCACTTGCAAAACATCCAAAAGTTTTTTCTGAATTTTATGTAAACATGGTTAAAGCCGGAGAAGAATCAGGAAAGCTCGTGCAAACATTTACCTATTTGGCGGATTATCTTGATCGACAATACGAACTTACTTCAAAGACTCGTAATGCACTCATCTATCCAGCCTTCGTGATTTTGGTTTTTATCACAGTGATGATACTTATGTTTGTGGTGGTAATTCCAAAACTCTCACAAATTATTGTTGAATCTGGACAGGAAATTCCTGTGTATACAAAAGTAGTAATCGGTATTTCAAATTTCTTTGTAAATTATGGACTGTTTCTATTGATTGGTGTTGTGGCATTTGGAGTATATGTGTGGTGGTTTGCCCAATCAGATCGCGGAAGAAAATACCTTGACCAAGTGAAGCTTTCAATTCCATTCGCAGGAAATCTTTTCACAAAGCTTTATCTTTCTCGAATCTCAGACAACATGGAAACAATGCTCACCTCAGGTATTCCAATTGTGCGCTCAATCGAAATCACTGCTCAAGTCGTGGGCAATCGAGTGTATCGAGATATTATGCTCATGTCAGCTGAAAAAGTGAAATCTGGTTCGTCACTCGCCGATTCTGTCGATAGACATGTTGAAATTCCATCTATTATGGTGCAAATGATAAAAGTGGGAGAAGAAACTGGATCTGTGGGAATGGTACTCAAAACTCTTGGAAAATTTTACAAACGAGAAGTTGATGACGCAGTAGATACACTCGTCGGACTCATCGAACCATTTATGATCGTGATGCTTGGAGTGGGAGTGGGAATTCTCCTTACGTCTGTGTTGGTGCCGATTTACAATATTGCTTCTGGAATTTCTTAAAAAGCGAAGCTTTTTAAGAAATTCCAGATAGAACGTGATACCTAAAACGTAGAACGTTCAATTCATATAATGCAAAACAGTTTTCAAGAAGAACTTAAAAATCTTGCAGATGAATATGCACACAGTGTGTATTCTGTTACAAAAAAATTTCCGAAAGATGAACAGTTCGGGATAACTTCACAATTGCGTCGCTCCTCACTGTCCGTACCTTTAAATATTGTTGAAGGCTATGCACGAAATAGTAAAAATACATTTCGTAATTTTTTGGAAATTGCATTTGGATCTTTAAAGGAATCATTATATTTGATTGATTTTTCACAAAAAGAAAATTATATATCAGAGGAAAAATCATTAGAATTGAAAAAAATAGGTGATAGAATATCTGGAATGCTTTGGGGAACAATACAAAAATTGAAAGAATAAAGCATTCCCAATTAGGATTTCCACGTTCTGCGTTCTACAATCCACGTAATATATTCGAATCAATCTTGCATAGAACGTTCTGCGCTCTACGTTCCGCGTTCTACCCGTAGGCGGTTTTCCACAGTTCCTTATTTTGCAATATAAAAATGAATATGTGTTAGAATATAAGCATTACAAGGTCGTGTCTTTATTCATAAAGGCAAAGAAGTAATTTAGATTAATAAATAATTAATTAGTATGGTTAATAAACAAAAAGGTTTTACGCTTATCGAATTGCTCGTTGTTATTGCTATCATCGGCATCTTGGCATCAGTTGTGCTTGCGTCACTTAACTCAGCTCGATCAAAGGGTGCAGATGCTGCGACAAAGTCAAACTTGTCAAACATCCGAGCTCAAGCAGAAATTGTATATGATTCTGCAACACCAAGTAATAGTTATGATGCAGTATGTGCAGATGGAACTGTATTAAATGGTCTTGCAGGTGCAACTAATTCATCAGGTGCTGCATCGGTTTGCTGGGATAGTGCAACAGAATGGGCAGCAGCAGCTGTTCTCAAACAAACAAATGTTGTGGGCGCTTCATCAGGAACTGATTACTGGTGTGTTGACTCAGAAGGTCAATCAAAAGCAATAGACGCTGTACTCGCAACTAATGATACAAACTGCGATTAGTAAAAATTTAAAAAATACTCACACATTTGTGTGAGTATTTTTTAAATTGCGTGATATACTTTTTGTATGAGTGTTACTTTTAGAAAAGGATTTACCTTGATCGAACTTCTGGTCGTGATTGCAATTATTGGAGTATTAGCAAGTGTCGTGCTTACATCGCTTTCAACTGCAAAAAACAAAGCGCGAGATGCTGCTACAAAAAGTGGACTATCGACGCTTCGTTCACAAGCAGAGCTTTACTACACTGTAAATGGAAGCTACCGAAACGCAGTCAATGCAATAGGAGCCACACAAGGAATAGAAGCATGCCAGACAACTGGAACAGTGTTCAATACCACAGATGGTCTCGGAGCAAAAATCGCAAAAATTTCAAATGATTATGATGCCACTGCATGGAATGCCACCTGTGCACTCGGTGATACTCCAGATAGTTGGTCTGTATCAATTCCCTTAAAGGAAGGCGGTGCGTGGTGTGTAAATCATCAAGGCGTTGCTCGAGTGGGTGTTGCATCTGGTGGTGGTCCAGGATTAGAAGCATTATGTCAATAATATTTTATATATGAAGTACAAAAATAAATTTATTTCAAAAAAAGGTTTTACAATACTTGAATTGCTTATCGTTATCGCTATAATCGGATTACTTTCTGCGGTTGTTTTGGCAGCACTCAATTCTTCTCGAAGCAAAGGGCGTGATGCAAAACGAATCGAAGAAATACGTCAGATTATAAATGCAGTAGAGCTTTCTTATAATGCAACTGGAAAATATCCAAGTCGCGCACAATTTGAGAGCACAATTAAGGCTCAAAATCCTCTTTCTCCGTATCTTTGGCCGATTCCAAAAGACCCAAAAACAAATGTAAATTACAATTTTAGTGGAATTCGGACTGGTGCACTTAATGCACCGTGTACAGGCTATCATATTGGTGTTTCGCTGGAAAACAACAATAAGGTCCTTGAGGCAGATAGTGACTTTTCAAGTATTGCAAACAATTGCCGAGTAGCGGCTAGTGGTTCGGGTACGTCTGGCGGAAATAATGGTTTTAACGGTACAGACACTCCAACTGGCAACAATAAATATAAGTATGATATTCGAAGGTAACATAATTCCATTTTTCGTCATAAGTGCGTTTGTACTCGGTACTATCATCGGAAGTTTTTTGAACGTGGTGATACTTCGACACAATTCGGGACGCACTGTTGGTGGGCGATCGATGTGTTTTTCGTGTGGCAAAACTCTTCATTGGTATGAGCTTGTGCCTGTTTTTAGTTATCTTCTTCAAAAAGGAAAGTGTGTAAAGTGTAAAAGCAAAATCTCAGTCCAATATCCTGTGGTGGAATTTTTGACAGGTATTATATTTGCACTACTCGCATGGAAACTGTCGTTCCTTTTCCTTATTTCACCGCTGACATTTCTTACAAAAATACTATTCTACGGATATTTACTCTCACTTCTCGTAGTGATTTCAGTATATGATTTGAGACACGGAATTATTCCGGATCAATTTTCGTATCTGTTTTCGACGATGACATTTCTACTTCTTTTCTTTGAAACAGGGAATGTGATCCTTGCGCATGTACCAACATTTTCACAAGTGATTGCGGGACCACTCATTGCACTACCGTTTGCATTTCTTTGGTGGGTATCAAAAGGTAAATGGATGGGATTTGGTGATGCAAAGCTTGCACTCGGAATGGGATTTCTTCTTGGAGTGACGGGAGGTGTGACTGCGCTCATGATTGCGTTTTGGTCGGGAGCACTTTTATCGTTGTTCTTATTGCTTTTGAAGCGTTACAGGTTTACAATGAAAAGTGAGATTCCCTTTGCTCCATTTCTCGTCTTTGCAACATGTGTGACATTTATTTTTAATCTCGACTTGATTGCATACTTATCTTAGTGTTATGAAAAGTACCTATATAAAAAATAATAAAAAATTTCTCAATTCATCTTCTCAGGCTGGACTCACGTTTATAGAACTTATTGTGGTGATGAGTATTTTTTCTATCATTGCGTCTGTGGTGCTTTTCAATTTCTCTTCTTTTAATACAAACATTACTTCTCAAAATCTCGCACAACAAATTGCCCTTCAAATCAAGCAAGCTCAGACTGAATCAATTTCAGGTACTCGAACAGTGGGTTTTGCTGAAGATGAGATTTTGAATCCAGAAGGTGCTCCGACATATGGTGTGAAATTTGATATTGATGTTACCGACGGAACAGATCAACTCGACGCAAAAAGCTTGGCGTATTTTGCAGATATGGATGGTAACGGCACATATGACCACCCATCGAATCAAACTCCATGCGGTATTGGCATGAGCGGTACAGAATGTATTGCAATAATTGAAATCAATACAGCAGATTCAATTGTTGGAATTTGTAGTGATGCGGATTGTGACGCAGGCAGTTATAATGAGATGCAAGCTACAATTCTTTTTCGAAGACCATTCCCAGAAGCTCGACTTTATATTGGCACTGATCTCACTCCGCGATCAAAAATTGGAATAAAAGTGCGTTCATCAAAAGGTGCGGAGCGTGTAATCATGACAACAATTTTGGGACAAGTTAGTGTGTTTGGAATAGATACTCAATAATGAACATACTAATTTTACTGAATAATATATGAACAAGAACATTTCAAAAATAGAAAATCAAAAAGGATTTACACTCGTCGAAGTCATGATAGCAGTGGGACTTTTTGTTGTGGTAATGGTGTTTGGAATTGGTTCTGTGCTTTCAACAAACTCTGCTCACAAAAAAAGTCAGTCTCAACGTGCAATAAATGACAACCTAAGTTTTGTGATTGAAGATATGTCTCGAAATATTCGACTTGGAAGCAATTACCGATGCCCAATTGATTTTAGTGGAGGCATCAATCCTACTTCTTTGTATGAATTTACTGCAAATATCACTGATGCCACAGCGCAAGACTGTGAAATAGGTGATGAGTCACTCACGCTTTCATTTGATCCAATGAATGCAAATTTTGATGATCCAGCAGATACGTCAGATCAGATGGCATATGTGATTTATGATAGTGCGATCTACAAAGCATCAGCAAGTACCTATGATGGAAGTGCACATACATTTATTCGGATTACATCGCCAGAAATATTTATCGATATGCAAAAATCGGGGTTCACTGTCATCGGTACCGAGTCAACTGGGACTCAACCACGTGTGATAGTGCGACTTTCTGGAACAGTGACTTACAAAAACATTACAACACCATTTGATATACAGACTACTCTCTCACAGCGACTTCTTGAAGAATAATTATTTGCATAGATATTTATGACCACTCAAAAAAACAACAAAATACGTACTCGTGGTTTTACACTCGTTGAGACACTTGTGTCTTTGGCAATATTTGCGTCTGCGATTGTGGGAATGATTGTCATTACTTCACAGGGAATCAACGACACAAACTATGCAAAAAATAAACTCGTTGCCACAGCACTTTCTCAGGAAGGAATTGAAATGGTGAGAAATATTCGTGATAGTGAACTACTAGGAGATACAGTGGGTGCAGGACAGGGTTGGCTCAATTTTCTTGGATTGACGCAAGCTTGTGGAAATACAAATGGATGCAGTATTAACCCAATTGATTTAGTTATTGATACTTGTGATTCAGTTAGCGACTGCGTGCTTTATCGAGATGCACAAAACGGTCCTTCGTATTTCCTAAGTGGAGATTCGACGTCTGGTGATGAATCATCGTATATTCGAACAATTCAAATAAATCAAATCCCAGATACAGATTCAGGAGAAATGACTACAGTGGAAATTATTTCAACCGTAAAATGGACACAAGGAAGTGGAGGACAAAAAGAAGTTGTCTCAAAAGAATACCTTACAAATTGGTTTGTTAATTCTGTCACTCCATAATTATATGAAGCATACTAATACACACACAAAAAAAGGATTCGTCGCACTTTTCGCAGTACTACTTGCGACAGTCGTACTTTCGATTTCGATAGGTATCGCAAATATTTCATACAAAGAGGTCGTGCTCTCATCTGCTGCACGTGAAGCAAATAGTGCGTTTTTTGCAGCAGACAGTGGAGCAGAGTGTTTGCTTTTGCATGATTTGAAATTGGGAGTATTTACAGGATCCGGTGTGGATGCAGAAATTTCATGTTTTGGACTTGATCCAACTGACGATAAAGTGTCCAAGTTTCCTCCAGTTGAGTATGAAAATGAAGGATCAACTCCGTCGTACGCATTTGGATATCAATTTAATCTCGAAGATAGTTGTGCAAGAATCGAACTTCATAAAAATGTTGAAGAAAATGATGCTTTTTATACTAAAATCGAAGCGAAAGGATACAACATGTCATGTGATCAAATGAGCACCATTACTGCTGGTACCGCAATTGCCTCACGACTCGTGGAGCGTGCAGTCCGTGCTTCATACGTCGAACAAGTCATCACACCAGGTCCATAATTTCAGTCTAAAAGTGTACAAAATATGCTATTCTAAAGAGGCAGAAATGCCTCTTTTTCTATGGAACAAGACACACAAATAGTCAAAAGAATACAAAATCTAGTTGATGAAATCCGCGAATTGCGGTATCGCTACCATGTCACAAATGACCCTTCGGTCACCGACGAGGTATATGATTCACTTCGCAAAGAACTCGATGCAATTTTGAAAAAGTATCCAGCGTATATTGCGATGAAAAATGAACTCGACCGTGTGGCGGGCAAGCCACTTGATGCATTTCAAAAGGTCACTCACCGATCGAGAATGCTCTCGCTCAATGATGCATTTTCGATTGATGAAATTCGCGAATGGGTTACTCGAATTCAGAAAATTATTCCTGATGCAAAATATGAATATTTTGCAGAACTCAAGCTCGATGGACTTGCAGTGTCTTTGATGTATGAGAATGGTGTGTTTGTAAAAGGTGCAACTCGTGGGGACGGATTTATTGGAGAGGATATTACTGAGAATCTTAAGATGATTAAAAGTATTCCACTAACAATTCCTGCACCATATCCTTCATATGTTGAAGTGCGAGGTGAAGCAGTTATGTCAAAAAAAGTGTGGCAGACTCTCAATAAAAAAAATGAAAAAGAAGGGAAGTCAGTATTTGCAAATACTCGTAATGCTGCGGCAGGAAGTTTGCGTCAGCTTGATCCTCGACTCACACAAGAACGCAAGCTTGATTTTTTTGCGTATGATATTGCAGAAATTGATGGATGGAAAAATGTTCCGCGAACACACAGCGAAAAACACGCACTTCTTCGCGAGTTTGGATTTGTGCTCGATACGCATGAGAAAATATTTTCAACAGTTGATGAAATCATTCCATATATTGAAATGATTGGAAAGAAACGTGAAGAATTTGCGTACGGCACAGATGGACTTGTGATTGCAGTAGACTCACTTGCATTCCAAGAAGAGCTCGGCGTTGTGGGTAAAGCGCCTCGCTATGCAATCGCCTACAAATATCCTGCAGAAAAAGCTACAACGACCGTCACTGATATTACGGTCAATGTGGGACGCACCGGAGTACTCACTCCACTTGCGCATTTTGTGCCCACACTTGTCGCGGGCTCTACTGTGTCCAAATCTACTCTTCACAACATGGATCAGATTGAAAGACTTGATATACGAGTAGGAGACACTGTCGTGATTCAAAAAGCGGGCGACGTGATACCGGAAGTGGTGGAAGTGCTCACACGTTTTCGAACTGGCAACGAGAAAAAATTTGTAATGCCAAAGAAATGTCCTGTGTGTGGTGCATCAGTCGAAAAACGAGAAGGTGGAAGTGAGAAAACTGTAGCATTTTATTGCACAAACAATTTGTGCGAGGCACGCAATCGTCGTGGACTACAGCATTTTGTAAATGCATTTGAAATATATGAAATTGGGCCAAAGATTCTCGATCGACTTCAAGAAGAAGGGCTCATCACGGATGCGAGTGATTTGTTTATACTCGAAGAGTCTGATTTGTCGGGACTCGAGAGGTTTGGAGAAAAGTCTGCAAAAAATATTATAGAGTCTATCAAAATTCACAAAAAAGTTCCATTGTGGAGATTTTTGGTTGCGCTCGGAATTCTTCACGTAGGCGAAGAAACAGCAAAAGACCTGGCAAATCATTTTGGGACACTATCAAAAATAATGAATACAAAAGAATATGAGTTTAACGCACTTCCAAACATTGGTCCTGTCGTGGCAAAAAGTCTGACAGAGTATTTTTCACACAAAGAGCATGTACATTTCATCGAAAAGCTTATCGAAAACGGTGTGTCGATAACAAAGCCCGACACAAAGAACAAAAAATTTGCTGGTATGACATTTGTACTTACTGGAACACTTCCGACACTTGAGCGAAATGATGCAAAAAAAATGATTGAAGAGCGAGGTGGAAAAGTATCGAGTAGTGTGTCAAAAAATACAACCTATGTGTTGGTCGGCGAAAATCCCGGGTCGAAATTTGACGACGCAAAAAAAGTCGGCGTGCCAATTCTTGATGAGAAGGCATTTGTGAATATTTTATGATGGGGTATAATATAGACATTAGTAATTTATTATAAAAATATGGAAGATAATGTAAAAACCTCAAAACCTCAAAACCTCAAAACCTCAAAGCAGTATTTAGTGTTACATTGGCATTAATAGTTGGTTTTATTTTAGGTGGACTGTTTCCAGTAGATAATTATTTGAATTCTCAAAAGGCTACAAGTCTTGATTCAGAGTTTGCAGAGAAATCACTAAATGAAAATGGTCGTGCGCATACTAGTATCAATGACTTGAACAACACTGAGCCAACCCCTAATTCTAATTATCCATATCCATACATGTGTGGGGACGAACCTATGATTTTTGACTTACCGGACATTAATCCTCAGAATGAAATTACATATATTACCCAGGGTGGACTATCAATAACGTGTTTTTTGATGGCTGCAAGAGTGGCAAAAGAGATTACTGATGAAGTTCTTGTTGAAGATTTGAGTGTGGTTGGAAAATTGAATTCATCAACACAACCAAACCCATCACCTGAAAAGAAATATAAATGTACTTCACAATATGGGAGTAGTAACATTGAAGATTTTCCATTTAATTATCAAAGTTTTAGCTACACAATATTGTATCAAGCATATAGCGTGACGTGGAATTGTGAGGCTATATAATTACAACTTCCCCCATTTTTAAGTAGAAATTTCTGTGCTATTGTAATTTTCTATGAACACCCCAGAATTTATTGTAAAAGCTTCAGATAATTCACGGTTTGATACTGCTGAGAGTGACTATATGTACGGAGCATATATGACATATGAAGAAGCGTATGCAAAGTGTGAGGAAATTGTGGAAGATTTTTTGACGAGCAACAAGACGGAAGGCATGAGTGCCGAAGAGCTATACCACCACTATATTTCATTTGGTGAGGAACCATATATTGTATCTGTTGACGGAAGTGAGTGTCTTCCATTTCCTGCAATTAATTATGCAAAAGAACAAGTAAAAATTATTTGTCAAAAGTAGACTGTTTGTGTCTATTTGGGTATACTCACAATATGGAAATAAAAGACATTGAGCACCTGGCTCACCTCGCTCGAATCGATATCGACGCTTCAGAGAAAGAAGCGTTGCTTTCTGATATGAAATCAATCATAGGATATATCGACACAATTTCAGAAGTTGATACAAGTGCTGTTGACCTGACACTTCCTCTACATCGAAACATTATGAGAGATGACGTCGTCACAAACGAAACAGGATCAAATACTGATGCGATTTTGAGCAATGCTCCTGATTCTCAAGATGGTTTTGTTAAGGTAAAGAAAATATTGTAGACGTGAAGCGTAGAACGTAGAACGCAGAACGTGCCTCGCTGCATTCAAGCCTCCCCTAGAGGGGAGGTGCCCGAAGGGCGGAGGGGTAAAAAATATTTTCTGTATCTTCTACTCACTACTTACTAATCACTAATTACTACCCAAATGATTGATATAAAAAATCTCACAATTAAAAAAGCACACGAACATTTGAAAAGTGGTGACTTTTCGGTGCGTGAACTCGTGGATGCGTATCTTTCTGAAATCAAATCAAAAGACAAAGAAATTCATGCATACATTGAAATTTTTTCTGATATAGATGAATCAATCACTCGTGCACAAAAAATGTTCGAAGATGGCACTGCCACACTTTTGACCGGTATTCCTTGTTCAATCAAAGACAATATGTTGTACAAAGGTCACATCACTTCATCGGGTTCAAAAATTCTCGAAAACTATGTTGCAACATACAACGGTACTGCAATAAAAAAAATCATTGATGCGGGAGCAGTGATTCTTGGACGAACAAACATGGATGAATTTGCCATGGGTTCTTCAACCGAGCATTCATTTTATGGTCCAACAAAAAATCCCCTCGACACTTCTCGTGTACCAGGAGGATCTTCAGGTGGAGCGGCAGCGTCTGTGGCAATGGACGGTGCACTCTTTGCACTTGGTTCAGATACAGGAGGATCAATTTGTCAGCCAGCGTCACTTTGTGGAATTGTAGGATTCAAACCGACATATGGCGGAGTATCGCGATTTGGACTTGGTGCACTCGCGTCTTCACTTGATCAGATTGGACCGTTTACAAAAAGTACCGAGGATGCAGAAATTGTCCACTCATTTATTTCTGGATTTGATCCAATGGATTCGACCACAATCACCGCGGCAACTCGTGCAGATGGTGCATCACGCACACAAAAAAAGAAAATTGGTGTTCCTTGGCATTTGTTCAAAGATGGACTTCGCGCAGACATGAAAGAAAATTTTGAAAAGTCACTTGAGAATCTCAAAAAAGCTGGATATGAAATTGTGGATGTAGAACTTCCTCATGCAAAGTATGCGCTCGCGGTATATTATATTTTACTTCCCGCTGAAGCGTCTTCAAACCTCGCTCGATATGACGGTGTTCGCTATGGACTACGCGAAGAGGGAAAGGATTTGATGGATGTCTATATGAAGTCTCGTGGAAAAGGTTTTGGAAAAGAAGTTCGCCGAAGAATAATGCTCGGTACATATGTCCTTTCACACGGATACTATGATGCGTACTACAACAAAGCACGAAAACTTCAAAAAGTAATCACTGAAGAATTTGAAAAAGTATTTGAAACAGTTGATGCGGTCATCACTCCTACCACTCCTTCACCTGCGTTTAAATTTGGTGAGAAGACCAGTGATCCTGTGGCGATGTATCTCTCTGATGTGTTCACAGTACCTGCAAACATTGCGGGAATTCCTGCGCTCACTGTGCCATTTGGAAAATCAGAAGAAGGACTTCCACTCGATATTCACCTCATGGGACCAGCCTGTGGAGAACATATATTGTTTTCCATTGGAAAAGACTTCGAAAACGTGGAATAATAGAGAGGTATGCAACAACAGGTCTTTGAACCTAACTTTTTAAACCTCGAATTTATTTTCGGAGCGATCTATACTTTCTTTGGAAATCTTTTTTCCGGAGGTTCTGTTGATTTCACTCAACTTATAAATATACTCGTCGCACTTTTTTCTATTCTCGCAATACTACTTATTGCAATCATTATTTATACATGGGTACGAATATTTGAAATCAACAAAAAGGAACACGCCGAACACAAAGCACTCTTTGCAAAAGAACACGTGTCAGAAGATCCTGTTCGAATGACCGTCGTGAACCCACGCTGGGAACAAGTACAAAAGCATATACGCTCTGATACGCCTGCAGATTGGAGACTCGCAATACTTGAAGCAGACTTGATGCTTGAAGACTTGCTGGTCACGCTCGGATACAAAGAGGGAACTATAGGAGAAAAACTAAAAGCAATTGAACCAAGTGACTTTCCAGGACACGACAGAGCATGGTGGGCGCACAGAGTCCGAAACAATATTGCACACCAAGGCTCTACCTATATTCTCGGCAAAGCAGAAGCACGCAACACTATTGATATTTTCGAAGAAGTATTTAAGGCGAATAATTATATATAAGTAGCAACACCGCAATTTCTTTTGAAGGGATATTGCGGTGTTATAAGTTTGTATGAAAAAAATATACAAAAGTATAATCAAGCTGTGTGTTGTATGTGCGATGTGTATGAATGGTGGTGATGTGTTCGCATTGACTGATCTTAGTGGCGGAAGTGTAATGCTTACCTCAAACACTACGTGGACACTTTCTGGTAGTCCGTATGTTGTTGATTTTGTGTACATTGATAACGGGGCAGTACTGACACTCGAGCCTGGTGTAATTGTAAAATTTACATATGGTGGGTCTGATCAAGCTGCTCAGATAAGTATTGAAGACGGGGCAATTGTTGCAAACGGAACTGAAGCAAGTCCGATTATTTTCACTTCATACAATGATGATGTGGGAGGTGACACAAATGGTGATGGAAATTTGAGTGAACCTGCGATGTACGATTGGAATGGAATATATTTTTCAAATACTGAATCATCAGCCATGTTATTTACTGTGTTTAATAATGCACAAATAAAGTATTCAGAATTTGGATTGAAAATAAAAGAGGGAATTCTGACAAATATAGATTTCTCATATAATAACGTAGCATTGTTTTTGTTCGGTGGAGATCCAATGACAATTAGTGATATGGCTTTTGCTTCAAATGGTGTTGATTTAAAACTTGGCGGGAATAGAGAACTCTCACTTTCTGGATACACTTTTGATACTAGTGAAATCGCCGTTGTGACTCAAAATAATTCTCATTTTATTTGTGATGAGTGTAACTTTTTGGGAGGATATTCTGCAATTATGGTGGGTGGTGATTCGGATCTTACACTTACAAATTCGTTGATTGAAAACTATACAAATGCTGGAATATTTAATCAAAGTGTTTCGCCTACTTTCAGTCCTGAGCCAGGAGATAATGAAATAAACATTTCTAATAGTGAAATTAGAAACAATGATATTGGAATAGAATTTGGTTCGGATGGATATGGTGTAATAGTAAACAATTCAATTCATGACAATGTGACATTCGGAGTGAAGATTCTTGATTTTGATTCACCAGCCACGGTTGACCTCAGAAACAATTGGTGGGGCCATGCCTCTGGTCCACATGAAGTCGTGGGGAATCCCAGTGGACAAGGTGACAATCTGCAAGTGCAGTTTATTCCGTATTCTCCATGGACAGGACAATTGTCACCTATGACTTTGCATCAATATAAAATGGACGGCGAATTTGAATTGTCAGAAGGTAACACAAACATGAGTGACAAATTTGTATTCAAAGCGAAAGGTTCACTTGTGGCAAGTCCAAGAAAAATTGAAGTTGAAATAAAACCGCACGCACAAAGTTTTGATGGTCTGGTTACCCATCTTTCAGATTTTCAATCAAACACTGATGAGCTGAGTGTGGACGTGAGTCCGATTGTGAAAGGTTCGTACAAATGGCGTGCGAGAATTGTTGATTCTGGCGGAGGTGAGGGGAACTGGATTGAATTTGGAACTACGCAAAGCGGAGTGGATTTCATTGCAAAACCAATTCCGCACTATACGCAAAATCAGTCCGATTTCCCAGAACCTGGATTTTCTGAGGAATGGTATAGAGAAGCTTATGCAAATGGTAAAAGTACATATGAAGGTGGATGTGGATATACAATTAGAAGTTGTGGTTGTGCGTTAACTTCTTTAGTTATGTTGTTACGATTTCATGAGATTGAAAATATACAAAACGAAGATATAAATCCTCTGTCATTAAATAATTGGTTAAATCAAAACAATGGTTACGGTCCACGTGGCGATGTATTGTGGTATACCATGGCAAAGTATACAAACAATCAATTTAAAATTGTAGATTCAGTCAATTACGATACATACTTAGCAACTCGTGACAATTCGAAGCTTGACCAATATTTAGCACAAGGTTTTCCTGTGATTGCACGAATGAAGGGACAGCGAAAATTAACAGGGCAAAGTGGTGGAGGACATTTTCTGGTAATAGGAAATAAATTAAATGATACGTATGAAGTAAAAGATCCATCACAATACAATACCACAACACTCAGTCACATTCCGGAATCAAATGAAGATCATGTAAGAACATACTTTAATGGTTATGATGGTTTACGTTTTTTAAAACCTGTATTAAACAGTGTTACAGAAGCATACACTGCTGTTCATATGGCATCACCGGCAGATATTTTAATAACTGATTTGCAAGGCAGACGTGTAGGGCGAAATCCTATAACAGGAGAATATTTTCAAGAAATCCCGGGAAGTTTTTATGTTTCCGATAGTGTTGACGATGCGGAAAAAGAGAATCTTGAGAATTTTGACCATGACCAAAAAACAGCATACATTCCAAACTTAGGGAATGTATATGATCTCGATGTGTTTGGCACAGGTGATGGCTCGTATAGATTGGATATAGAAAAAGTACCTGTAACAGGTGCCGAACAAACATTTGTATACGAGGGCGAGGTGGTTGAAAATGAAGTACAACCTTTTTCAGTTCTTTCTACAAATTCAGAAATACATATTAAAGATGAAAAGATTGATACAACTCCACCATCGTTGACACTTGCATTAAATGGCAACGAAGGAAAAAATTGGTTATTGGAAGGAGTTGACGAGAATGCGCCGGTGACAAAAAATGTTGATGTGCATAACCATATATTTTCAGTTGAAGACAGATATGGAAATACTGCAAAAATAGATTTTGATGTTGTGCCCGGATACAGAATGCCTGCGATTGGCAAACTCAATCTTGAGCTCAATCGTGTTACAATAAATGACACAGAACAGATGATTCCATATACATGGATTAGTTATGATTGGAGTAACAATGGAGGACCAGGAGTGATGTTCAAGCAGGTGTATTCATCGAGTGATGGATATGTTCAGGCAGTATATACCCAAGCAACAAATCAGACGGCAGTTACCATAATGAATGGAACAACAGTACAAAATCTCACATTTCCAAAATTAAAATTAATTAAGATACACATTTCACCAAATGGACAACCAAGCTATCAACTATAAAAAATACTTGTTATTTGTTGTGATTGTTGGAATTTTCGCACACGGTGGATTGTATTTTCTATACCATAATATTGAGCCTCAAAATCAAGAAAAGTCACAGAATACAATTATTACTGAAAACAAACAAGTAAGTAATAAAAATTTAATTTGTCGTGACCAAATTAAGTCACTGAAATGGGATGATAAGGTAAATGTATATAAAAATCAAAGCTCTGGTGATATGAGAGTTGAAATTACTGACCTACGCGATAAGAAGTATGATTATGTGATTAAAGATGTGAATGTAGGTTCTATCGATTCATTCATTGAAACAGATTGTCATTTTTATACAACGAAATTCTTAAATGTGAAAAGAGAGTCATCTAAATTAACATATGACGCTTCGTTATGGCAATATACTTATGATGGCACTGGTAAAAAGATCTTAGATTTTACAGAACGCATTGATATAAGTAGTATTAAATTTATATATAGCCTTGGCTACTCGGTGGATCCAAAGGAAAAATTTATCGCGCTTTCAAATAGACATTCCTCAAACGGAGAAATGTATCTGTTTATCAAGAGAATGGCAACACTTGAAAATGTTTCTCAAATAAATCTTAAAAAAGATTTATTTGAGAAACATCCTGAGAAAAGAGGTGATATTGCCTTCGAGAATGGATCATGGTCTACCGATGAAAAATTTTTCCTCGTTCCGTTTAGTGATCAAGCAAACATAACTGGCTATATAAGGGTACAATTAACTGATGGCCACTTCGATGTATTTGATGTGTATCCAGGTACAATGGTGGGGGATAAGATAAATGTTGATTCAGGTTGGACAACATTTGATGATGGACCTGAATGGTCTGGTTGGTCTGACATTGAAGAATCAAACAGAGATGAATGGAGAGCACAGGGTATCAAGATCAACTTTGGAATATACAATATATATACAAAACAAAAAATAGTCATTGAACAAGTGGACGACACGACACATTGGCATGAACCACGTTGGATTGATGACAATACACTAGAGTACCTTTCTATCACAGGTGAAAAAAAGATATTTATTGTTAGTACTAATTAGATTTTTTTTTGGAATTTTGTAAAACTACGTACAAAATTTAAAATTATATATTTAATTTTAAATAAAATTGGATTTATGCACACTTGTTTTGAAGTATCTTATGACATCTGATTTGAAAACAAAAAAGTATGGAAATGCCCCATTCTATATTATTGGAATTAGTGTCTTTTTGTGTACGGTGTTTGCATATTTAGGAGCACCAATAAAAATTGATGAAGATTTTAGTACAAATCAAGTACATGAAGAAAAAACTACATTGGCTGAGAAAAAGATATTATGTAAAGAACAAATTAGTTCAATTAAAACTTTTAAAACTAATGTTAATCAGAAGCAGTACGATCAAGGTGTCAAAGTTTTTGTTGAGACGAAAACCGGACAAACTTATGAATTTGTAATTGAAAACTTTGATATTGAAAGGTTTGATGGATATTATCAGTCAAATTGTCATATTTATGCAGTTAGAATAATTCATGATTATACTAAAAGTGAAAATAAGATTCAGTCAGTTTCTTTGTGGAGATATACTTATGATGGTGTTGGTGATAAATTGATTGATCTATTTGACCGAACCAGTGTTGGGGAAAGTGGAAAACTTTTTTCATTCTCCGTGTTTGTGGACCCCCAAGAACAATTTATTATACTCGAGAACTATTTCAGCTCGCAGACACATAAATTATATTTTAAAAAACTTCCCGACCTTGAAGATATTTTTACTGTAGATGTGAAAGAATATTTTAATAGAAACAATCTAAATAATTTCTCTTGTTATATTGATTTTCATGAAACTGAAGTGTCTGATAATAGAAAATATATTGTCCTAGGCTCAAGTTTTACAACAGAGAAGTGTGGGTATTTTAAAATCGATATAATTAGTGGAATTATGGAGTATTTTGATTTACCAGTCGATGAATTTACGGTTTATTCCTTAAATATTGATACGGGTTGGGTGTTTTTTGATGGAAGACCAAACTTTTTTTCATTCGACGGTGATGATTCAGAAGAAAAAGCATATGTCAAAGAATCCAAAGAAACCGGAAGAATTTTTCATCACGGTGTGTATAATATCTTCACTAAGGAAAAAATAGTAATTACAGAATATGGAGATTTTTATTTCTTTCCCCGTTTTGAATGGATAGATGAGTACTCAGCATGGTACTTTGACCCAAGTGGTGAAAAGAAGATATATACATTGCCGCAATAGTTTTTAAATCTAACTACTTACAATTAGCTAGTAACTCAAAATTACGCATTTCCCGCGATAGCGGGAAATGCGTAATTTTTTTATACTATAGATGGTTAATAGTTAATAGTTAATGGATGATGAATGAAGGGTGATGGTTGATAATAGTACACGGTTGAATATGAGTGAGTCTTATATACAGTCAATTATCATCCTATTATCCAATCTTCCTGTCTCGACCTGAAATTTGCTATACTCACTCAATATGGACGCGACAGCAAAAGAACAATTACAAATGCGGATTGCCGAACTTGAAGCCAGTATGTCAGCGGCGGATTTTTGGTCAGACAAACACAAGGCGCAGGCGGTGATTAAAGAAATCCAAGAATTGAAAGACAAGATTGAAGGACTTGGAAAATACGACAAAGGTGATGCAGTGATCACGATTTTTTCTGGTGCAGGAGGTGATGATTCGGAAGATTTTTCTCGAATGCTTCTACAGATGTATATGAAATACATTTCAAAAAAAGGCTGGCAAATTTCTTTTCTTCATGAAAACAAAAATGATCACGGCGGATACAGAAATATTACTTTTGAAATAAATGGCAAAGGTGCGTACGGTACAATGAAAGGCGAGTCTGGCGTGCATCGACTTGTGCGTATCTCTCCGTTTAATGCAAAACAACTTCGCCACACATCTTTCTCAATGGTTGAAGTAATTCCAAAACTTCCAAAAGACAATGATCTTGTGATCAATGAATCTGATATCAAGATTGATTTTGCACGTTCGGGTGGTCCGGGTGGGCAAAACGTGAACAAGCGAGAGACTGCAGTACGAATGGTACATACTCCGACAGGACTTGCGGTGCATGCAGATGGTGAGCGTTCACAAGAAGCAAACCGTGAAAAAGCTCTGATGCTTTTGAAGGGAAAACTTTTCAAAAGACAAGAAGACGAAAGAATCGCAAGTGAAAAAGGATTGTATATTTCCAAGACAACGGATATTGAATGGGGAAATCAAATTCGTTCATATGTACTTCATCCATACAAAATGGTCAAAGATCATCGCACAGAAGTAGAGACAAGTGATGTGGATGCGGTGCTTGAGGATGGTGAGATTGACGAATTCATTGAAGCAGAGCGAAATATATAATTGGTGTGATTCCTTTTTGAGAAAGACCTAAAATTTGATATACTATATTGGTTAGTTTCCGCACTCGACTATACGACAGACTGCTTTTTCTATAAGCTATAACCATTAAACTCATTTATGATTCAATTTGATAAAGTAAGCAAAGTGTATCCAAATAGTTCTGTGTCTCTTGAAGATGTGAATTTGTCTATCAAGCAAGGCGAATTTGTGTCACTCGTAGGACATTCTGGTGCCGGTAAGACCACCCTCATCAAGCTCATTCTCGCAGAAGAATCACCAACCGAAGGTGAAGTGTGTTTTGAAGGCAAATGTATTCACAAACTTTCAAGTAAAGAACTCACCACTTTTCGAAAACGAGTTGGAGTAGTATTCCAAGATTTTCGACTTCTCCCAAACAAAACAGCGTACGAAAATATTGCATTTGCGATGGAGGCTGCAGGCAAACCAGACGAAGAAATTGCCTCAGATGTACCACACGTGCTTGAGCTCGTGGATTTGATGGATAAGATCCACAATTTTCCACATCAAATGTCTGGAGGAGAACGACAGCGACTTGCTATTGCACGAGCAATCATCAATCAGCCAGAAGTTATTATTGCCGACGAACCGACTGGAAACCTTGACCCAATCAATACATATGAGGTTGTCCAAATTTTGAAAAAAATAAATGATCTTGGAACAACAGTCATTTTGACCACACACAATCGTGGAGTTATTGATTCTATTGGAAAGCGTGTTATTACAATCGAAAAAGGTCGAATTACTCGAGATGACGACAGTGGAAAATACGTCATTTAATCATTATTCACACCCAAAAATCTACGCATTTTTGGGTGTGCTATAGTTAATCAATATGTTTTGGACAGACCTTAAAAGAATCGCACGATCAGGACTCAAGAACTTTATCCGAAATGGTACGGTGGCATGGGCATCGGTACTTGTGATCACAATCACTCTTTCTGTACTCACAAGTCTTTTGTTTTTTCAGGCAGTACTCAATTATTCACTTTCACAAATTCAAGACAAAGTTGACGTGACTGTGTATTTTACGACAGAAGCATCAGAGGACAAAGTATTTGAAATCAAAACTTCTCTTGAAGCTCTTCCGGAGGTGGCACAAGTCACTTATGAATCTGCAGATGAAGCACTCGCAAAATTCAAAGAGCGTCATTCAAATGACTACCTTACACTTCAAGCACTCGAAGAACTCTCAGACAATCCACTCGGAGCATCTCTCAATATCAAAGCGGGACAAACTTCTCAATACGAAAGTATTATCAAATTCTTTGAAGATGATAGTGCGCTCGGAAAACAAAATGAGAATTTGATTGAGAAAATCAACTACAATCAAAACAAAGTTATTATCGACAGACTCACCTCAATCATCGACGGAGCGCGAACACTTGGATTTTTGATTACACTCATACTCGCATTTGTGTCAGTGCTCATCACCTACAACACTGTTCGTTTGGCAATCTTTATCTCAAGAGAAGAAATATCGATTATGAAGCTCGTGGGAGCATCGCCTCGGTATATTCGTGGACCATTTGTGATCGAAGGAATCATTTGCGGAGTTATCGCATCGCTCGTGACACTCATACTTTTCTATCCAGTCTCACTTTGGCTTGGAAACAAAATGACTTCATTTCTCGGTCTCAATCTCTTTGATTACTATCTTTCACATCTTGGCGAAATTCTCCTTATTATTATTTTCTCAGGAATATTCTTGGGAGCAATATCGAGTTTCTTTGCGATTAGAAAATATTTAAAGAAATAATAATTACCATATATCACCATGAGCACAAAGTCTGGACCGAAGTTTATTTTTGTAGTTGGAGGCGTCATCTCAGGCGTCGGAAAAGGCATCACTGCCTCATCTCTCGGAAAGATACTTCAAGACCGCGGACTTACTGTCACTGCGCTCAAAATTGATCCCTACGTCAATGTCGACGCGGGGACTATGAACCCCACTGAACACGGTGAGGTTTTTGTTTTGGACGATGGAGACGAGACAGACCAAGACATGGGAAACTATGAGCGATTTTTGGGAACTACTCTCACTCGCACAAACTACATGACCACTGGGCGTGTGTATCAAGCAGTTATTGAAAAAGAACGTAATCTTTTGTATGGAGGAAAATGCGTCGAAGTAGTACCTCATGTTCCGCTTGAAATTATTGAACGAATCAAGAAAGCGACGGAAGATGCACGCGCTGATGTCACTGTGATTGAAGTAGGAGGAACAGTGGGGGAATATCAAAACATTCTTTTCCTTGAAGCTGCACGAATGATGAAGATTAAGAATCCAAAGGATGTGCTTTTTGTGATGGTGTCGTATCTTCCAGTGCCATCAAAGGTGGGAGAAATGAAAACAAAACCAACTCAGTATGCAGTGCGAACGTTGAACGCATCAGGTATCCAACCAGACATTATTGTCGCCCGAGCAGACAGACCGCTTGATGAAAAGCGAAAAGAAAAGCTTGCGTTCTCATGTAATGTTCCGCAGGCGCATATCATCTCCGCTCCAGATGTGGACAGTATTTATGACGTGCCAATCAATTTTGAAAAAGAACATCTATCAGATTTGATGTGTGATTTACTTACCGTCAAATGTGGCAAGCCAAACTCTCCTCGATTTTTGGAATGGAAAAAATTTGTTTCTAATGTACACAATTCAAAAGAAGAAGTGCGGATTGCGGTAATTGGAAAATATTTTGAAACGGGAGACTTCGTACTTTCTGATGCATATCTTTCTGTCATCGAAGCAGTGAAATATTCTGCGTATGCGCTCAAGAAAAAACCTGTACTTGTATGGTTCAATGCACTTGATTTTGAAAAAGACCCAAAGAAAGTCAAAGAACTCGCAAAGTACGATGGAATACTTGTACCAGGTGGATTTGGTGCGCGAGGAATAGAAGGAAAGCTCAATGTCATCAAGTATGCTCGTGAGAACAAAATTCCGTATTTTGGACTTTGTTATGGAATGCAACTTTTGGTGATTGAATTTGCGCGAAATGTCGCAGGACTCAAAGGAGCGCATACACGTGAAGTTGATCCGAAATCTCCGTACCTTGTGATTGATGTAATGGAATCCCAAAAAGATATTATTGATGGCAAAAATAAAAAGTACGGTGGCACAATGCGACTTGGTGCGTATCCATGTGTGTTGAAAGATGGCACACATGCACGTGATGCATATAAAGCAGGGAAGATTAGCGAGAGACACAGACATCGATATGAAGTAAATCAAAACTATGTAAAAGATTTGGAAGAAAAAGGACTTGTGTTCTCGGGTGTGTCGCCAGACAAGACACTCATGGAGATAGCGGAGCTTCCAAAAGGTGTGCATCCATTTATGCTTGGAGTACAATTTCATCCGGAATTCAAAGCACGTCCACTCGAACCGCATCCTCTTTTCACTGCATTTATCAAAGCGTCACTCAAAAATAAAAGTAAATAAAAAATCCGCGCCGATATTCTGGCGCGGATTTTGGTACTACGCAACGCGTATTCTACGTGCGGTGTGTGCAAGGAGCCAACCTTTGTCGTCACAAAGCGCTTTTCGAAGATTTCGAGTTGCAGAAATCTAAGTGCTCCCACGTAATGCGTTGCGGGCAAGAAGAGACCCTATGTCCTTGTGCCTTAAGAACATCACTTATCGATAATACTACCAGAAAAAGAACGGTTTTAATATTTGACAATACAGGTATTTGTGATATAATACCAACAAATCTAAAACACAAAAAAATATGAAAAAACCGAAAGAGTACACAGGCCAATATCTTGTTACAAACAATGGACAAAGACTGGTGATTCTTACCAGGATTGGTGCCAAAAACCCAGGTCATTGTTATTATATGACCAGTGATTTCAAAAGTGTGAACGCCCATCAAAAAAAGGGATTTGAATGCTTGAATCCGGACATTGAATGGAAATGGGCATCGACCACATGGGGCAGAAAGCCTCAGGCGATGAGTAAAGATGAAGTCGGTTGTGCTCTTGTTGCGATATCAAAATTATCAAACAAAATCGCAGGCTGGAGTATTGGAGTAAATTCGACGGCTAAACCTCAAGTGACTCAGTCACTCTCAGGGAATCAAAGCCTTGTTGCTCTGAAAGCCTCGATGGTTTCGGGAAGTTAAAAATTCATTCACCTGATATGTACTGCATGTCAGGTGTTTTTTTATTGACACAATTACTAAATGCTGATATATTTTTAATCCGTACCTTAAACAAAAAAATATGCAAACAACAGAAAACAAGAAAAGAGAAGTTGATCACTTCGTAGATCCGCATTACCCTCAATTTAATCATCAAAGACATGCTGAAAAATTGTTACTCACTAACGGTAAGGCTGTTGTAAAAATTACAAAAGTAACCAGACCCAACAAGGGGCAAGTGTGCGTACATCTGTTTAACAATTCGCACTTTAATTGTATCGAAATTACCAGGTATGACACCGAAGCGTTACATTTTTGGGCCGAGTGCTGTGAAGATGTAAAAGATACTAATCCAGAAAGTTTGACCAAAGCAGAATTTGGAAAAGTCCAATACAAAGCTCAGGTGGCAAATTCATTGGATGTGTTTCTTCTGCGAAAAAAAGCAGAGCATATCGAGAGAAAATTTAAAATGTAAATTATTGTGCATCAGACCGCCTTCCAAAATATAGGAAGGCGGTTTTTATTTTTTGCAAAAAAACCGCCTTCAGGTAATGAAGACGGTAATAGGGGAAAAATGTTCCACCTCCTATATGTTGTTTGTTTGTATGAAAAATCATACTTACTACAATTCCTTTTCTTGTTTTTTTGAAAACCGTCATATCCTTACGGGGATTTAGTGACGGTTACCAATGAATACTATGCGAACGAAAGCTGTTTATATAAATTTTATCGCTCAAATGTTATTTTGTCAATTATCCTTGTCGGATCGGTACGTTTCTAAGTGCCTCAATTATTTCGTCTTCGTTGTCTGTGATTTTGTAGATTTCCAGGTCCTTTTCATCAATTGTTTTTTGAGTAATGAGGACATTTTTAATAAAGTCCTGAAGCGGATTCCAGAACTCACTTCCAATACAAAATATTGGAATACGCGGAATTTTTCCAGTTTGAACGAGCGTGATTATTTCAAAAAATTCATCGAGTGTTCCAAATCCTCCTGGTGCAAAAATATATCCTTCGGCTGCATATGAGAGCGTGACTTTTCGTGCAAAAAAGAAATAAAACGGAATTGAATCAGTCACGTATGGATTGACGTATTGTTCCATAGGTAAATCAATCGTCAGTCCAAGCGAGTCTCCGCCGGCTTCAAATGCACCACGGTTTGCAGCTTCCATAATACCAGGACCACCACCTGAGACCACAGCAAATCCAAGTTCTTTTGAAATTCTTCCTGAAAGTGAACGAGTTTGAACATAGAATTTATTGTTTTCATCAAATCGTGCTGATCCAAAAAAAGTAATCGACTTTTTCTTGCTTTGAAGAAAATCAAATCCTTGTTTAAATTCTTCATTGATTACACATATTCGTGTTTTCCCTTTATCATTTCCAACTCGGTTGATACATCCTGCTTTAATTTCTTCTGGCGTCAAATGTGTATGTCCGTTGTGTATTGTGTTCATGAGGATATTGTATCAGAAATTTCATTAAGCAAAAAAGCGCGCCCGTAAGGGCGCGCTTTTTGGTTTGTTACCATCGCTTTTTTGGAGCAGATCCACCAATGAAGGTGAGAGCTTTTCCTTTTTTGCTACCTCGTCCAGTTCGTCCGATTCGGTGAACATAGTCGTCGTAAGTTTCTGGAAGTTCATAGTTGATCACGTGAGTGATATCTGAGATATCGAGCCCTCGTGCAGCCACATCTGTCGCGACCAAAATTTGCACATTGTTGTCTTTGAATAGTTTGAGTGCTTTTTGTCGTTGAGAATGGTTTTTGTTTCCATGAATAGATTCTGCCTTGAATCCTTTTTGAAGAAGTCGTTTTGAGAGTTCTTCTACTCCGTGTTTTGTTCGTCCGAAGATAAGTACTTTGCTAAATTCTTTGTCATTAAGTAAGTCGTGGAGAACTTCAATCTTATCTTGTCCGTGAGACACGCGTACTACATCTTGGTCAACATTTTTTGATGTGTCCTGTGTTTTCACTGAGATACGCACAGGATTTCGAAGGAAGTCATTGATGAGCGCTTCGATATCTTTTGAAAGTGTTGCTGAGAAAAAGAGTGTGTGTCGATTTTCAGGCATCATTTTCATGATGTATTTCATGTCATTGATGAATCCCATATCGAGCATTCGGTCTGCTTCATCAAGTACGATTGTGTTGAATTCACTCATCATAATTTTCTTTCGTTCAATCAAATCTTTCAATCGTCCTGGTGTTCCGATAACAAAACTAGGATTGTATTTGAGATCAGCAATTTGTTTGCCGATACCCATACCACCCACGCAACACGTAGAAAAAACTTTGAGTGTTGGAGTGAATCCTCGAAGCTCGTCATTGATTTGAATCGCGAGTTCACGAGTAGGCACTACCACCATAATTTTTTCGTATTTGTTGAGAAGAACTTTGTTGATTAGAGGAATAAGAAATGTTGCAGTCTTTCCAGTTCCAGTGTTTGCAATACCTACCACGTCCACACCTTTCAAAATGTGCGGAATTGCACGGTCTTGAATCGGAGTAGGAAGTACATATCCTTTGTGTCCGATTGCCTTTTTGAGTCGTTCGTCCACGAGGAAATCACTAAAAGTGTGTTCAGGAACAAACTTTTCAACTTCTTCAGTGATGATAGCCTTGTTTACAAATCGATTGAAGTCGAGTCGTTCACCTGGGTTTCCACGTGAAGAGCGTCCGCCACGAGAACCGCTATTAAATCGTCCTTTGATGCCTGGTCGTGATCCACCACCCGCGCCACCAAATGAACGTTTTGGGAAAGATTTTTTGAATCCTCCTTGTCGTTGATTTTCCATATCAATAAAAAGAGTATGCGTAATAGAAAAAACGCACTCCTATAACTCTCTAGTCTTTAAGTAATAAGTCTGTGACTAGTCCTGGTCTCGAGAGTTTTAAGAGCACGTTTTGTGCGTAAATAGGGAAGTGAATTCCACAAGAAAACTGTTGAGATAATTAAGTTACAAAAACACTATAATCTATATCTTTGTATTTGTCAACTGGTATAGGCAGGTTATAGGGGATAGGTTAAGGGAACACTTATGCAAAGCTGTGGCGGATAGTGGGGTATACAGAACACGGAATATAGAACACAAAACTCAATATCTTCTTGTTTTGCATTGTGTCATCCTGAACTTGTTTCAGGATCCCAAAAGAATTTTCTTATTTCAATCCTCCAATTTGGCTTTGCAAAAGTGTACCCTTATCTATTCTGCTATTCTGCTATTTTGCAAAATAGCAGAATAGCATCAAAAATCCTGCTTTATTTATCAATATAATACTGTTAATAACATGCGTTTACTCGAGGGGTAAAAAATTATATAATTAATAACAAGTTTCTAAAATCTCCATATAGGCATTTTGTGTCCAAGTAGCATGGGTAATGTGTAGTCGATATATTTTTAATTAAGAATTGATACAGAAAATGATTATACGAAGAAAAAAAGTTTATCTTAATATTGTATCGGCGCTGGTTTTAGTGGTAACCATCTTTTCTTCATTTGCATCCAATGTAAATGCAGTTGAATTGCTGTCTGATAATTTTACCGGCACGACCATTGATACTGCAAAATGGAACGAAACAGATGCCGGAGGTACCGGAGGAACTTCTGGAAATATACAGCAAAACGGAGCTCTTACCACCACAGGAGCTTCAGCGTGGGGAGCAAATTATGTTGTTACAGATACTACATATGATAGATCGCTTGGTGGTTTGGAAATGGAAGCAGATGTGACATGTGCCTCATCGAGTATCGTAGGTATTGGGTACGGTGACCCGGGTGTGCTAACTGGTGGTGGTCAGTCTTATACAATGTACACGGCGAGTAATACGATATATTTTTCAAGACAAAACAGCAACTCAAACGCGGAGAATGTAAATACCGCTGTCACCTGTACAAACGGAGTTGCTTTTCATATTAGAATAACAATCGGCACAACAACAGGTGCAGCACTTTATATAAATGGAAGTGGAACAGCGGCAGCAACTTTGACCGGTGGAACATTTAATAACAAAGGATTCTTTTTGTCGGGTCATTCAGGCAGCGCAACAACTATCGACAACTTTGTTGTAAACGGTACCGGCGCAGCCACAGAACCAGACGCACCAACAGACTTGGCGGCTACTCCTGCAAGTACGCAAATGGTTTTGACTTGGACAGCTCCAGCTGATAATGGTGGAGCATCAATCACTGACTATCTAGTAGAATACAAATTAAACAGTGAGCCAACCACTTGGACAACTTTTTCTGATGGAACCTCGGCAAGTACCGGTGCTACGGTTACAGGACTAACCAATGACCTCAGTTACAACTTTAGAGTTTCAGCTATCAATTCTGTTGGTACTGGAACTGCTTCCGGCACAGTAACAGCAACCCCAGCATTGAGTGTGCCCACAGCTCCACAAAGTCTTTCTGCGGCTAGTTCAGAAAGTGCTCAATCAACACTAACTTGGTCTGCTCCGGTTTCAAACGGTGGTGCATCAATTACAGATTATATTGTCGAATTCAAATTAAACTCCGAGCCAACCACTTGGACAACTTTTTCCGATGGAACATCAGCTTCTACAGGTGCTGTTGTCACAGGACTCACAAACGGATCACTTTATAATTTTAGAGTTTCAGCGGTAAACTCAGTTGGTACAGGTACTGCATCAAGTACGGCGAATGCTACTCCTGCTTCAATTACTTTTTCGGACGATTTTACAGGGACAACTATTGATACTGATAAATGGGACGAAGATGATGCTGACGGTATTGGGGGTGCTACCGGTAGCGTAGTACAAAATGGAACTCTTGATATAACACCAAACAATGGTTCATGGTCTCTTCAAGATGGAGTTTCGACCATTGATACTTTTGACAGAACAAATGGTGATGTAAGCATGACAGTGACTGTCAGCCGTAATTCTTGTGGAAGTGGAGTAGGTCCTGTTGCTTTTGGATATGGTGATATTAATTTTACGACAGGTGGATCTTCTTCTTATATTTTGCTTTCAAATACTACAACTTGGGAAATTTACTACTGGACTGGTGGAACTAATCAGTCTGGTTCACCACAAACTATTTCCGGGTTAACTTCTTGTACAAATGGCGTACCAATTACATTTGAGTTGGTTGCATTGTCGGCTGGTGGAGCGGAGGTGTATGTGAATGGCTCAGGAACTCCGTCTGCAACTATTGCTGGCGGTACATTTACGAATAAATCTTTTTGGTTAGGAGGATATCAATCTGGGGGTGTTGTAAGTTATGATGATGTTTCAATTGTTGAACCCGCAACTGGACCATTTGCTCCAACAGGACTCGGTGCAACTGCAGGTGATGGACAAGTATCACTTTCTTGGACTTCAGGTGGAGATAATGGTGCATCAATCACAGACTATGTTGTGGAATACAAATTGAGCACAGCCGGAAGTTGGTCTACATTTGCTGATGGTACATCTGCAACAACAACTGCTGTGGTTACAGGACTCACAAACGGATCACTTTATAATTTTAGAGTTTCAGGGGTAAACACCAATGGCACCAGTGATCCTTCTAGTACGGCGAATGCTACCCCAGTATCAGCTACTCCTGCAGCTCCAACAGCAACCTCAGTTTCAATAACAGGAACTGCTTCTTTGGGAGAGCTTCTTACTGGAACCTATACTTACAATGATGCCAATGGAAATGCAGAAGCTACTTCGACTTTTAGATGGCTTCGAGCTGATAGTTCTGGTGGATCTTATTCTGCAATTTCTGGTGCAACAAGTATCAACTACACAGTTGTGTCTGCAGACCTAACTAAATATTTAAAATTTGAAGTTACTCCTGTTTCAAATACTTCTCCTACAACTGGAAGTGCGGCACTTAGTTCTGCAACCTCACAAGTTTCAGAGATTGATTACATAAATCAAATTCTTTCTACAGGTCAAAGTCTTTCTGTGGGAATAGCTTCTTCACCAGCACTCACTACTACTCAGCCATATAGCAACTTGATGCTTTCTGGTGGAAATGGCGGAATTGGTACAGGTGGAAGCTTCATTCCTTTGGTTGAAGCAAGCGTGGAAACAATAAGTAGTTCTATGGCAAATACTATCACCGCAAATGATACAGGAAATGATTTTGACGTTGCGGTATCACTTCACGGAGTGAGTGGTTATACGTATTCTCAGCTCAAAAAAGGTCAAGGTCCTTTCTCTAATGCTATGACTCAAGTAACAAATGCAAAAAGTGCAGCAATCGCACTTGGCAGAACTTCTCGAGTTCTTGGTGTGACAAATATTCACGGAGAAACAGACAATTACAACGGAGTCAGTGGTGCAACATATCAAGGATATTTGGAAGAATGGCAAAATGATTATGACACAGACGTAAAAGCCATCACAGGACAAACAAGTGAAGTGTATATGTTTTTGTGTCAGATGAGTTCATTTATGTCTTCGTATGCAAATGATGCCACTTCAGAAATTCCTATCTACCAACTTTATGCTGCAGAAGATAATCCTGATGAGATTGTACTTGTTGCTCCAAAATATTTCTTTAATTATTCAGACCGACATCACTTGACTGGTGCAAGTTCTCGCTGGCTCGGAGAATATTATGGAAAAGTTATAAAAAAAGTTGCCGTTGATCACGAAACATGGCGACCGCTTTCACCAAATAGTGCGACTCGAAGCGGGAATATTGTATACGTAGATTTTCACGTACCCGCAGGAATACTTGCATTTGACACAACAATAGTAAGCAACAGAACAAATAAAGGTTTTGAATATTATGACTCAACCGCATCTGCAACTATCAGCAATGTGGAAATTCTTGATGATGATACTGTGAAGGTCACTCTTTCAGGTGTTCCTACTGGATCGAACCAAAGAATTCGTTATGCATATACAGGAACTCCTGGAACAAATACTGGAGCGCAAAATGCTGGTAGTGCAGCAGGAAATCTCCGCGACACTGACCCATATCCATCATTATATGGAAATACTTTGTACAACTGGGCAGTTCACTTTGATGAACCAATTGTACTTGATTCAACCGCACCTACAATCACTAGTGTCTCTTCAAGTAAAACAAATGGCACATATGGAGAAGGTGAAGTAATTGATATCGATGTCACATTCTCAGAAGCAGTCACTTCAACTGGAAACGTCACAGTGACTCTCGAAACTGGAACCGTAGACAGAACTTGTACATTTACTGTATCCAATTCTGATACTGGAACGTGTGATTATACGGTACAAGGAGGGGATACAAGTGCAGACTTAACTGTCTCATCTATCTCAGGAACTATCGCAGACCAAGCATCAAATGCTATGGCAAGTTTCTCTATTGGTACAAACTTGGCTGCAAACAAAGCACTCGTTATTGATACTGAAGATTCTGTAATCTCACTTCTTGTTGCAACACCTTCAAATACCGGAGCGACAATCACTTGGACAACAGATGAAGATTCATCAAGTATCGTGGACTATGGTCTCACAAATGCATACGGCACTTCAACGGCTGAAGAAGACACATCACCAAGAGTGACAAGTCATAGTGTTGATATTTCAAGTTTGGTGTCTTGTACTACATACCACTTTCGAGTTCGTTCTACAGACGGTGCATCAAATACTGCAACAGGTAGCGACAACACATTTACCACAACAGGTTGTACGGGGAGTGCAGACGTACTAGATGAAGAGACTTCAAGTATCACAGCAAACACTGGAGGAACAGTAGAATTGGATTTGGGTGGAAATGGTCTCGAACTCACTATTCCCGCAGGTGCAACAGACGACAATGCAGTGTATCAAATCAAACAATTAGACAGCACTAGTGTCCTCGCTTCTATCGGTACACCAGGTGGAGTGATTGTTGCTGGAAGTAATACATTTGAACTAAAATCTCTCACAGGCAATTCAACTGCAGTAACCTCATTTGAAGAACCAATCACAATCACTCTCACATACGAAGACTCAGATGTATCAGGTGTGAATGAATCAACACTTCAAATATACCGATGGAATGGAACTGCATGGTCTGCACTTTCAGACTGCGTGGTAGACGCAAATGCAAATACTATCACTTGTACAACTTCAAACTTCTCACTCTTTGGATTGTTTGGTGGAGCAAGCTCATCTGGTTCAACAAGTGGAAGTGTTGCAACAACATATCCTCGAGTGAATACAAATGCATGTTTACCAGGACATCTATTTAATACTTCTACAGGATTGCCTTGTACAGCAAATACCACAACAGCATTATCTGTTCGTGATTTAAAATTGAGCATGCGTGGTGAAGATGCAAAGCAATTACAAAAACTCCTCAATGCAAATGGATATACAATTTCAAGTTCTGGTCCAGGATCAATCGGAAACGAAACAAGTATATTTGGACCACTCACTCAAAAAGCGCTAATTCGATTTCAAAAAGCAAATAATATTGTTCCAAGTGCAGGATACTTCGGTCCAAAGACACGAGCTGTTATGAAAGAGCTGAAGTTGAGTTTGATGTGGTGGTAAATAAATTACTCGCACTTGTAAATTTGCTGCGGGACTTGGAATCTCACTACTCGCAAAGCTCCGTTTTGGAACCTTGCGGTTCCAACGCTTGTGAGTACACTCACTGCCTCCACCACGGGAAAACTCCCGTTTTCCCGTCCCCTTTCCCGTTCGAGTCCAAGCCCCAGCACTCACTACGCTCATGCTGCGGGACTTGGATCGTGATTACACTTCTCTCCCTCGACTAAAAATTTTTCGACAAAAATTTTTGTCTGGTCACCGGCTCGAATTTTCTTGTGCTCAAGAAAATATACTCCGCCGTTCGAGTCCAAGTCGTAAGTGCGTTTAGCACTTACTTCCCGCGTCAAAAACTACGTTTTTGGCTGCGGGACTTGGACTCGAACCAAGATACTTCGCTTCAGAGGCGAATGTCCTACCATTAGACGATCCCGCAATAATAAGCAAAATATACCATAAAATTGTCGATAATCAATTTGAATCAAAGAGGGTGGTTGCAAATTATGCAATAAAAGTGTAGACTGTACAGTATATTAATAACACTCTCTCTTTTGGGGCGGGTATTCATAAAAATAACATGGGAAATTTTCAAGGGGGAGGTAGTAGAGGGGGTGGTGGATTTCGAGGAGGAAATGGTGGTGGAAGACCAGATTTTAAGAAAAAAAGCTGGGGTGGAAACGACCGAGGTGGAGACCGAGGAGAGGTGACTATGCACAAGGCTACTTGTGACGAATGCGGAAAGGGGTGTGAAGTACCATTTCGACCAACTGGCGAAAAGCCAATCTACTGTAGTAACTGTTTTGGTGCAAAGCGTGAAGGCGGCGACCGAGGAGGACGACGAGATTTTGATTCTCGTGGACCAAAGCGAGAATTTAGTAATGACCGACCGTCACCACGACCAGATTTTCGACCACAAGCAACTCAAGCTCCAGTATCAAATGATGGAACTCTAAAACATCTCGCGGAAATCAGTATGAAGCTTGATCGACTTACAAATGCAGTCACACGACTTCTTGATGACAAAATTCAAAAAGAAGTAATCAAGGTTGCACCAGTTGCATCAAAAAGTACTGCATCAAAACCAGTAGCCAAAAAAGCTGTTCCCGCAAAATCAGCAAAGAAAGTTGTTTCAAAGAAAAAGAAATAATTTTGGTTTAGCATCAAAAAAGCTCGCACATGTGCGAGCTTTTTTGATGCTTCAAATATGATAGAATAGGTCAATAAATTATTTATGTTTGAAGAAGAGCCAAAAATAGTTGAGCAGATAAAAACAATTCATAAATTGGATGAAGCAGGGAAGTTGCACCACCGTGTGCAGATTCTTCTTGCAATCATGATAGTTATACTTGTAATCTCGGGAGGAATCATTGTCTATGACGCACTTTTCTTGAAATTGAAATGGTTTTTGCCGGCACTCTTTGCAGTATTCTTTTTCTTTGTGGGACGAATGTTTGCGTACCGTGTAAATAAAATAGAGAAGGATGACAAAAGAGGCGTGTTTATACTCTCACGGATGGACACTGGAGCGATTTTTATAATTGTAGGATTTTTGATTTTTCGAATTGAAGCAAATGACATTTTTAAACTTGCGCCATTTCGAGGAATAGCCACTGCGACAGTACTATCGTTTACATCACTTGCGGGTATTGCAGCAGGAAGACTTGTGGGACTTATGGATAATATTGTCGAGGCAAGTCACAAGAAGAGACGCGGAAGGTCGCGGACTTAACGCGGACGGAAATCTAACACTTGAACATTTAACATGTAACACCTGACAATAGAATTTTGAATAATGAATTCAAGCCTTCCTTACGAGGGAAGGTGCCCGAAGGGCGGAAGGGTAAGAATTAGTCAAAAGAAGATTGAGATCCTGAAACAAGTTCAGGATGACACAATACAAACCATGGAAATCGATTAGACTTCAAATTTTTCCGCGTGAAGGCTTTGCATAAGTGTTCCCTTATCCGCGTTCAGTCTGCGTAAGTTCGCGATTGTTTAAAAATACATGCTATACTTATTGCAATTATAAGTCATTAATTTTTTATATGGCAAAAGGAAACAACAGTCAAAAGAAAGACGTAAAAAAACCAAAGAAAGATAAGAAGAAATAAATTGTGCGCGTGAGTAAAATCATGCACTCAATCGAATTAAAAAAACGAGGCATTTTGCCTCGTTTTTTTTAATTGCAGGTCATGTCGCACCATTTATTGACATTTTGCAATAATATTGTTATAAAGAGTGCAAAATTCTAAAAAAATAAATAATGAAAAAAACAAAGAATGGCGCCAAAAGAAAGCGTCAAAAGACCGACCGAATGAAATTCTCAGTTCTCAAACGAAGACTGGGAAAGTTCGGATTGTATGAAATGTCTCCTGCGAGCGCAGTCAAGTACATGATTGAATCTGGAGCGCTACCACCAGACGCGACGCGAATCCCGGAAACATTTGATCAGGTATCATTTAAAAGGAAGATCAATGGACTTACTTTAGTTGTGCACACCTCGTTCAACCCAACTCTTGTTGGAGACGACGTAAAAAAGAAAGCAAATGGATTATTTGCAAAGAAAGGTGGTGCAATCTGGATTCATATTGTGGATGAGCACGAAAAGCGCATTTTTACCCGAAAAAGATACCGTACAGCAACATTTGCTGACCGGATTCCGCTTGAGGTTGAATTCCTTGTTAATCGCTTAAAGAATCGCCCTGTGTTTACGGGAGCAAGAGGAAAAAAACACAAAGCCACTATTCGTGTATTCAAAATGCAGACCTATTGGGTTTCGAAAGTTGCTTGTATGTCATTCTTTGACTTTGAGATTCCTGAACATTTAAAGAAAATTGTAAAAACACTCGAGTACTCACGAATGTACTACAGAAACATTGTACGTAAAAAAAATGGAACTCTTCGTACAGAGAATGAGATTAGAAAAAAATGGATAAATCCATCTCTTGTTTTGAAGAAAGTTGCATAAAAGTTTGCGGCGCCTACGGCGCCGCTTTTTTTTGATTTATATGAACAATGATTTAGAATGAATACATGGAAACAACAGATTCAAATGGCACAGTATTGCAAAATGGTGATTCAGTACAGCTTATAAAAGATTTGAAGGTTAAGGGAACTTCAACAACTCTCAAGAAAGGAACGATCATAAAAAATATAAGACTTACGGACAATGAAGAAGAAGTTGAGTGTCGAACTGATACAATTAAAGGATTGGTGCTTAAAACAGAATTTATTAGAAAAAGAGGATAATTATTAATTGAATGAAATTATTTAAATATATTTTAGTGATTGCGGTGATAGGCTTGATGGTGTATTTGATTGTGACTGAAACAAAGACTAATACAATGCCAGTTGATTCTTCACCTGTGGCAAATGTTGATGATTCAAATATTGAGTCACGAGAAATTTGTTACATTTGGAATACTGAAGCAGGAGATAGTGCAACCCTTCGGATGGAATTTTCTGGGGTAGGTGGATCCAATGTGCAAGGACAATTTGATTTTGTTCCTGCGGAAAAGGATAAAAAAACTGGACCAATACAAGGAACAGCCGGACCACTTGATCAGCAAATGATGGCACGTACTGCAAAGCTTATGTGGACTGCAAGTGGTGAAGGTGTGACCAATCAAGAAGAACTTTATGTGATATTTGGTGAAGGCATGGCGAGTCCTGGATTTGGAGAAATGAAAGACCGTGGAGATGGAGTGTATGTATATGCCAATCCAGAAAATATTTCATATGACTTGAATCTTCAGCAAACAGATTGCGGAGATAGTGCGGTGATGGCTCAATAGCTCAAAGTCCAAAGCTTAAAGTTTAAAGAATTTTGAAACACTCAAATATGAGTGTTTTTTAATCTGTGCAAAACTTTTTTTGTGTGAGGTATATAATAAGTACATTATGAAAAATATAATTTCGGGCACAGTGCTGTTGAAGATTCTGCGTGTTTTGATGGGGTTCACATTTTTGTGGGCATTTCTTGATAAAACATTTGGGCTGGGTTTTGCAACCAAGCCAGAAGCCGCGTGGCTACAGGGAGGATCTCCGACCACTGGATTTCTCACACATGCGGTGAGAGGTCCATTCGAATCATTTTTCAGCAGTCTAGCTGGAGTTCCGATGGTTGATTGGCTTTTTATGCTCGGACTTCTAGGTATCGGACTTACGCTTCTCTTAAATAAATATGTAAAATGGGGAGCGCTTGCGGGAATTGTAATGCTGGTACTTATGTATCTTGCAGTTATGTGGCCAGAAAACAATCCGCTTATTGACGAACATCTTATATATGCAGTATTGCTCGCATATATTGCAGTCGAAAATAAATAATAAAATCACAAAATCCTCTGTATTTCTTTTTGAAATGTGGAGGATTTTTGCATGAAAAAAATGGTATACTGTATGTATGAAAAAAGGATACAAAGTGCCAATCGAGGCTTTGACATTGGAAAACACAAATTTTAGAAAAGTGCTTTATACTGGCGCGCATATGCAGCTTGTATTGATGAGTCTTTTGCCGAAAGAAGACATTGGAATGGAGATTCATAAAGAAAATGATCAGTTTTTTAGATTCGAGTCTGGATCTGGAAAAGTAGTGATAAACACACATGAACATATCGTCGGCGATGGAGATGTGGTGATTGTTCCTGCAGGAGCAGAACACAACGTGGTCAACGAAAGCGAAATTGAACCACTTCGATTTTATACTATATATGCACCTTCTCATCACAAAGATGGAATAGTACGTGCAACAAAACAAGACGCGATTGATAACGAAGAGGATTTTGACGGAGCGACGAGCGAGTAAAAACGCAGACTATCGCGGACTAAACGCTGACCTAACGCAGACTTCACGCGGAAAATTGCGCGGAACCAACGCGGAAAGAAAACAGTCTTTAGACTTTAGTGAATCGAAGCCTCCCATAGAGGGGAGGTGTCCGAAGGACGGAGGGGTAAGGAAGCAGTTTGGAAATTTAAGATCTAACTATCAAAATGAAAACACTATACAGAAGTAAAAATAATAAAATGGTTTCTGGAATTTTTGGAGGACTTGGAGAATATTTTGATATTGATCCAGTGATTTTTCGAATCGGATTTGTGATTGTGATGTTTGTCACTGGGCTTGTACCAGCAGTGATTGGGTATTTTGTGTGTTTGCTTATTGTGCCAAAAAGTCCAAAAGGATATGACCCAACGGTGATTCATGTGAAGGCGGAGGATGTAGAACGTAAAGCGTAGAACGCGGAGCGTAAGACAGATGCAAAAAATCAGCAAAATTTGTTTATTAGTTTAATCACAAAAATATATGTCATTTGAAAATCCCGGTTTTGAATCGTTTGAAAATAAAGAAAAAACAAAAGAGCAAGTCATAGAGGAAATCAAGACACTTGGTGGTTTTGAGAGTGGTGAAGCAAAGGAAGTGTTTGGAAAATGGATTGACCAAGAACAAGAAAAAGTAAAAACAAGCGATGATGGATTTAATTTGAATATATCTATTGCCGATGTGTATCGTGATGTAGGGGATGTAGATAATGCCATTGATGCATATACTGATGCACTAGATCAGGCTGTCCAAGAAGGAAGAGTGGAATCAGAAAATTTACTACGAGAAGAATTGTCTAAGTTAATAAGTTAGCGAGGCTAGAAATACGACAATGGGTATATCGGATATTTTAAAATCTAAAAAGAAAATACTCCTCGTGCTTTTGGGTGTGGTGATTGGTATTTGTGGTTCTTTTCTGTATTTAAGAAATCAAAAAGCATCACAGACTACTGTGGCGTACATTTGTGCTGATGAAAAAAAGTTGGACATTTCTTTTTCTAAGGGAAGTGCGGTACTTTTGCTCGATAAAAAAATACGCTTACGTGAAAAGGCTTCAAATGAAGAAGTCACGCAATATGTTTCTATCCAAGAAAATATGACGCTTTGGAAAAACAAAGATTTTGTAATGCTTGAGCAAGGCAATACCGTTCCATATTATGATTGTAGTGTTGGTGGACCACAAGGTGATGGACTTTCGAATCCTGCACTTGAAATACCGAGTGACCAAGTGGAGATAGTTGGTGGAAGTGAATAGTAAATAGGTATTAGGGAATAGCGAGGTACTTTATATGCAGAACGCAGAGCGTAGAATGTAAAATACGGAATCCTGTGTCATCCTGAACTTGTTTCAGGACCTAAAATTCATTCAATTCATTTCTACCCCTCCGTCCTTCGGACACCTCCCCTCTAGGGGAGGCACGCCACCCTGTAACTCCACGGCACTCTTACAGAAGCTGTACACCTTTTGGATATGTAAATCAGTGCCTTAGTTTCTTTCGTGATTGTAAAAAACACCCTGTTGCTTTTGCAGCAGGGTGCTTGAGTTGTCGCTTTCCACAATGACTCTTCCTCTGTAGATCCTCGCGGATTTTGAAGAGTATGTATATTTGAACATACTCCACACACTCCGTTTCGATAAATAATCGAGCTCATACATGTGAGCATATGCTTCTTTTTCGGAAGCTTTTTGCAAGTACAAATCATTTTTTGATATTCCAATATAATGTACAAGAAAAAATTTCTCAATTGCGCAATATATTTTCATTAGTAAAAATAAATCGAGTTGCTGCTTGAGATGAATTTTCTCATGATTCCTAATAAATGGAATCTTTGATTTGTCGAACCGTGGATCATGCAGTGCGTCAGTGTTCATAATGATAAACGGCCAACTCGCAAGTGCGTACGATTTTTTGAACTCATTTCGTAGTTCCCATGTACTTTTGCGACAGAGTTCAGCTACTCTGTTTCTAGATTTCTTACTAAAAAATAAAAAGATGTGTTCGCTTACAATTACGGCACACATAAGCTGAATTCGGATGAAATTGGCGAACATTTTTGCTGACCAAATTTCGATGTACCAAGAGTGTAGTATTGTTTTCATACATACGTGATTTTTTTGCATTATAGTACTTTTAATAAAATTGTCAATATTGGTGAATTTCGAATAAGTAAAAGAGATATGAAAAGTAATGCGCGTATGGTATTGTCAATAGGTAATGGCAAAAAAGATTGAACACTATGATGTAATTGTCGTCGGTGGGGGTTCTTCGGGACTTATGGCTGCTGGTCGCGCGGGAGAGCTTGGTAAAAAAGTTCTATTGCTCGAGAAAAATCCAAAGCTGGGCGAAAAGCTCAAAATCACAGGCGGTGGCAGATGTAATGTTACAAATGCTGAAGACGATATACATACACTTCTTAAACACTATGGCGATGGTGCGCCTTTTTTGTATTCCCCATTTTCACAATTTGGAATGAAAGACACGTTTACTTTTTTTGAAGTCCGAGGACTCCCGCTGGTGGTGGAGGCACGAAAGCGCGCATTTCCAAGTACTCAGAAAGCACTTGATGTATTCAAGATTATGGAAAAGTATGTGAGAAATGGACATGTCACTATCAAGACCTCATCACCTGTGGTCAAGATTGCAACCGAAGAAGGAAAAATTCGCGGAGTACTTGCTGGTGGAAATGAATATCAAGCAAAGTCATTTATTTTTGCGACGGGCGGTGTGTCACATCCAGAAACTGGATCAACAGGAGATGGATTCAAATGGCTCAAAGATCTTGGGCATACAATAGTCAATCCAACACCAAACATTGTTCCACTCGCAGTCAAAGAAGGATGGATCAAATCTCTCGCAGGTGTATCTCTGTCATTTATGAAGATTACTTTTTATGCAGAGGGTGTGAAGCAGTTTTCAAAAACTGGAAAAGTGCTTTTTACTCATTTTGGACTTTCAGGTCCGCTTATTTTAAATAGTGCAAAAAAAGTTGGAGACCTGCTCCACAAAGGTGAAGTCACCGCGCGTATTGATGCATTTCCTGATACTGATCATGGTGCACTCGAGGACAGAATGATAAAGCTTTTTGATGCCAATAAAAATAAAGCACTCAAAAATGTATTCAAGGATATTGCACCAGATGGGACATATCTTGCAATACTATCACTCGTCAAAAATATTGATCCAGATACAAAAGTACACAGTATTACAAAAGAAGAACGAAAAAAACTTGTGGATATTTTGAAAGCACTTCCAGTGTCAATCAAGGGACTTATGGGATATGACCGAGCGGTGGTTTCGGATGGTGGAATTGATTTGAAGGAGATAGACATGAAGACAATGCGGTCAAAGAAATTTGATAACCTTTTTGTAACAGGTGATTTGCTTCATATAAATAGACCAAGTGGAGGGTATTCTCTACAGCTTTGTTGGACGACCGGATATGTAGCGGGTACAAATGCCTAGAATATAGTAAACTAAGAGTATAGTTTAGTAACATAATTTTTTTATATGATTAAAGCAATACTTACACTTGTGCTTTTTGGTGCCGTGGGTTTTGGGGCGTACACTACATTTTTTAAAAAAGATTCCTCGTATCAAGCAAGCGAGGTTTTAAATTATCAAAATAGTGAGTCTGCCTCAGAGGTAAAAGGTACTGAGGAAACTATCTCTCCAACTGAACCATTTACTATGAAGGGCACTTTTAGCGATTTGTCTAAAAAGGGTGGCTCATATGAGTGTACTGTCTCACACAATGTCTCTGTGGCACAAAGTAAAGGTACAGTATATGTATCAGGTTCAAAAATCCGAGGCGAGTTTGCAAGTACAGTTCCTCAGGTCAATATGACAGTCAATTCAACAATGATAAGCGACGGTTCACATATTTATACTTGGACAGACATGGCAAAAACTGGATTTAAAGCAAAAATTGTGGAAAGTGCAAAACCAACCTCAGCGGATTCAGTAGGAAATGAGTACATGCAAAATCTTGAATACTCATGCAATCCTTGGCCTGCAGATGAGTCAAAGTTTGCAGTACCAACTGAGATTACTTTTATTGATACGAATAAATAACAATGTCAGACAAAAAGGAATTTTTATATGAAGAGGCAAAAAGTATTGGTGAACAAATCGGTGTAGATTTTTCACAGATTGATGTGGAAGAATTTCGCATTGGACTTGGGGTGGAGCTTGAACACGGGCTTCGCGATAAAGACACAGACATCACTCATGACGATTTTCAAATTACCGGCAAAATAGCTTGGGCACATCTGAAGGAAATTCCAGATTACTATACGAGACTCATGAAAATGGAGGGCATGGCAGGGAAATAAATTTTCATTTATCACACATATCGGTAAAATCACCGGTCTGTGTGATTTTTGATATGGGGTAGTTTTCCACTTACTCCATATTGACAAAAAAATCCAAAGTGGTAAAATGGCAACATAAACGTACACTCGTCAACTAACGTACGTATTTGGTGTATTTAAAAAGGTCTGTGTCATTTATCAGAAATTCTAAAAGAATAACTATGAATATATTTTCAAAAAGTGCAAAGAAGTCCCTCCTATGGAAGACATTGAATGTCTTGGTGGTCTTCTCTCTTGTGTCATCATACGCACTCCCGCTCGTTCCAACCGTCCGCGCAGAAGAAGGAGTAGACGTAGTAGCATCTGATTCACCAAGTGTTGAATCATCAGAATCAAACGATGAAAATCGTGATGATACTGAAGTAAGTGAAGAAAATGGATCATCTGAAGAAACATCAGAAGAAACAACAAATGAAGACGAAGCAGCAGGCGAAGAAGAAGTAACAGACGACACTACAACTGAAGTAGAAGTCACAGATGATACTTCGGAAGAAGAATCAGGAGGAGGTAGTTCTTCAAATGAAGGCGAAGAATCACCATCAGAAGAAACTCCAAGTGAAGAAGTTCTCGGTGAATCTAATACTGAACGAACAGAAGAAGGTTCATCATCAAACAACTCTCCAGAAACTGGTGAGAATATTCGAGTTCCAAAAACATTCGAATCAGCAGATGAAGAAGCATACTACGAAAACTCACAAATTGCAGAAACTGTAAAATGTGATGATTCAGATAAAGACAATGGATGTAATCCTGTCCCTCAAACAGGGTCAATTCGAATTTGTAAAGTTACTGTGGATGAAAAAGGAGATCTCAATACAGAAGATATTGTAGATGGAGCTACTTTCACAATCGAAGGAAACAGTGCTTCAACACTCCAATTTGGATTGCCAACAGGAACTATTCCAACATCAACATTTGATACACCACTTACACTCAACGAAAATCTATTCGGTGATGACAAAGTAGATGATGCAGAATGTACAACATACACAGGACTTTCACTCGCAAATCCTGGATACTATTACAAGGCAGAAACAATCTCACCAGCAGATGGTTGGGATGCACCAAAATACAATGATCAATTTGGTATTCCTTATGTAATTCCAGAAGGTGCAGAATTTGATATGGATGATTACTATTCATTTTCTAATGAACTTTTTGATGGTTCGTTGATAAATGATGAAGATCGAAATGAAATGTCTGATGGACACATCACACTTTCTCCAAACCGACCTGATCGAACTATTATCGTAGTAAACCGATATGTAGAACCAGAAAATCAATGTGAAGAAGCAACATTTTCTGTGGTGAGTGATACTACAGCAACTGTAGTTGAAAATGGAAATGCAAATGCAGTAGCAACATGGGTACACCCAAATTGGACTGCAAGTATTCCTGGTGCAACATGGATTTGGGAGACATTTTATGCAG
>JAGOQQ010000003.1 GCA_017991395.1 Minisyncoccota bacterium
ATTGGAAACTAGATCAATTAAGTTTTTGCACTGCATTTAGTTCTTGTAAGTGCCCAAATAGAAATAGCCTTCTAGACGTAATTTTTAATAGTGCGCGGTGAGGGATTCGGTCACAGATATTTTTCTCACCGTCGTTCGAAAAATTCCGCGACCCCGCCTCGGCGCAGTCGTTGGGACGACTGACTTCGTCGCCTCCGGCTTTCGAATCCCTCACCGCGCAATAAAATAAATCGCCCAGCACTCTCGTGCTGGGTTCATTATTTTATGGTGCGCGGTGAGGGATTCGAACCCCCGACATCGTCAACGTCAATGACGCGCTCTACCAACTGAGCTAACCGCGCATAACTATTTGGTACTTAGAGAATACCCGAAAAATCCCCATTCAGCAAATTTTAATTTCTAAACTATTCTGCTATTTTGCAAAATAGCAGAATAGTTTAGAAATGATCGCAGAGATATTTTAGGTTCATTATTTTGCGGAAGCGGAGGGATTTGAACCCTCGATACAGTTTCCCATATGCCGCTTTTCGAGAGCGGTGCCTTCAACCACTCAGCCACACTTCCAACGTGAAATCAATGGTATCAAATTTTGCAATTTTTCCAAAATATGTTATATTTTTTCTGTGTTAATTGGCCCTATCGTCTAACGGTTAGGACGCCGGCTTTTCAAGCCGTTAATCCGGGTTCGATTCCCGGTAGGGTCACAAATAAAACAACGCCTAAACGGCGTTTTTTTATTTGTGACGCCGGAGCCCGACGGCGAGAAAAATATCTGTGACCGAATCCCTCACCGCGCACAATGCATTCCATGCTACAATACACTCTATTATTAGTTTTACGTTTTAATAAATGATTAATTCAACGATGAAAAAGTGTTCGTGGATGAATAGCGATACAGGAATCTTGGTGCTTCGAATCGGCGTAGCGGGAATATTTATAATGTCAGGATGGCTGAAAGTCTCAAATCTTTCTGAGACTGTTGGATTTTTTGCCTCAACGGGAATCGGAGCATTTTGGGCATATGCCGCAACATTTGGAGAGCTTATCGGCGGACTCCTTGTTCTACTCGGAATATTCACTCGACTTGGTGCATTACTCCTCGCAATTATAATGGCAGTAGCTATTAGTCTCACCTACAAAGACATAACACTTGTAATGACACCATTCATACTCTTTGTTGCAAACCTTTCACTTATTTTGTCAGGAGGTGGACGATTTTCTCTCATCAGAAAAATCTGCGGATGTGGAAAATGTATGGTGTGCAAATCTAGTGACGTAGAAGAAAAGTCTGCCCCACAACACACTCAACAATAATTTCTCAAATTATAAAACACCCGAACTTCGGGTGTTTTATGCTAGATTCTTAAATCTCATTTTTGATTGTTCAACTCCAAACACATTCATCACTGCATACATATCTGGGGCTTTTGTTCGTTCGGTCAGTGCGATACGGAGGACCATTGCCACATCTGCGATACTTCCCTTGTATTGATCCGGATTCGCCTTAAATGTCTTCCCGTCTGGTGCGTAGCCGAGTTCTGTTGCAATACTTTTCATTTCGGCAAACCATTCATCTTTGTGTGTCGCTTTGATATCGTGTGCACTAAACGCATTCAAAATTTCAGAAACTTTTTCCGGACTGAGGACAGTATATAATGCATTTTTTGCAGAATCTATGTTGTACAAATCATCGTACATATATGAAATGCCATCTTTGATTTCAGAATACATCGCAAAATCTTTTCGGGGATTCTCCCCTCCACGTTCGATTGCAAGAACCTTTAGTGAATAATCTTTTTGTGATTCAAGTCGCTGTGCAAAATCCGTGTCGTATACTTTTGCCCACTTGAGTGTGTTCTCATATAATTCATCCGCAGACATTGCACCAATGATATTTTTGCTAATGTCATTGAGTTTTACAATATCCATAAGTGCACCAGAGACAGACATTTTGTCCAACCGAACTGGAAATTCCGTATATGACAAAGTTGGATTTTCTTTTCGCCAGTCTTCAAATGCTGAATTCAAAAGATTGAGCACATATTCAATAACTGCGACTGATGGATATCCATGTTCAACATAATATGTCACTGCTGCTTCTGGGTCTTTTCGTTTACTCAATTTTCGTTTTGTACCATCGAGCTTCATAATCGGAGCGAGATGTGCGTACTTTGGCAACGGGAAGCCAAATGCTTCAAATAGCTCGATATGAAGCGGAAGAGATGCGAGCCACTCATCTCCACGAATCACGTGTGTCGTACCCATAAGAAAATCGTCCACTAGGTGTGCAAAATGATATGTAGGATATCCATCAGCTTTCAAAAGGATACTATCTTGATCATTGAGTGGCACAGAAATATTTCCTTTTACTTCGTCGTGAAATTGGCGCGGTGATTCGACACCAAGAGATTTGAGGCGGATCACATATGGCACGCCATTTTTTATTTTTTCTTCTACTTCTTCGATTGAAAGCTCTCGGTCTTTTGCCCACACACCATAGTAGCCGGGTTTTATCTTGCTTGCTTCTTGTTCTTTACGAATTGCGTCGAGTTCTTCACTTGTCGCAAAGCTTGGATATGCACGCCCAAGAGATACGAGATGTTTGGCAAATGAATGATAGATATCGATTCGATTGCTTTGCATATACGGACCATAATCGCCTTTTTCCTCACCATCATTAAACACACCTTCATCGGGTGCAAGACCAAATTGTGCGAGTGAATCTACAATTTCATTGACGCCATTGTCCTTTTCTCGATTTTTGTCTGTATCTTCGATACGAAGCATATACACTCCGCCAGACTGACGAGCAAGTCGTTCTGCTGCAACTGCAATATATATTCCTCCAATATGAATAAACCCAGTCGGTGATGGGGCAAAACGTGTGACAAATGCACCTTCTTTGAGACTTCGTTTTGGATACACTGCCTCCCAATCTGAAACTGTTTTTGAGATATTCGGATAGAGAATTTCGGAAAGATTTTTGTAATCCATAATGTCTTTACAATACCACAATATGGGGACATTTTGAAGATTCGGGCAATTTTCTGGCAAATAAAAAAAGCGTCGAAAATAAATTTTCGACGCTTCACATTGACACAATACAATTGTTACATTGTTTGCATTTCTTGACGATGTAATAATCGTGGTCTTACAACACTTTCCAGAATCTGCGTATATGCTTCGTTCAAATTGATATTTGGAATAATATGATCAAACGAATGCTTTTTTGCGTTTTCCATTTCGTACCTTTTAAGACGCTTTTGAATTTCTTCTTCGGTCTCACCACGTTTACGCTCTCTAATTCTCATTTCCTGAACATCACACGGCACATCTAAGAAAATTGGCGTAAAAGAAAATGGCCGGCCAAGCACTATTTCTGCATACTTCCGAATCCGTTCAGCACCGTTGACCTCAATATCAAGCAAAGGTACTTTTCCATCGCTTAAGATCGTTTCAATCTGCTTCACAGAAGTGCCATAGAGATTTGAATTTACCTCCTCCCACTCCAGAAATTCATTACGAGCAATCATCTTCTTAAAATGCTTGTGGTCGATAAAAAAGTAGTCAATTTTATGGGTTTCAAATTTGCTTTTTGGTCTCGTTGTGTGGGACACAGAAAAAGAAAAAATCGTTGGATAATCATTAAGCAATTTTTTTGCCAGGGTCGTCTTTCCACTTCCAGAAGGACCAATTAGTGCAAATGCTTGAACTGTTGCATTGGGTTCGCTATTCATTTTTTAATGTGCTTTAGGTTAGATGGAAATTATATCACACATGTTGCTATAGTCAAATATTACTTTTTCTGCTAGTATCAAAATGTAATGAAAATACTATCCATAGAAACAAGTTGCGACGAAACAGCGATTTCGATACTTGAAGTAAAAGGTGGCGACAGCTCGCCTGTTTTTACAATTCTAAGTGACAAACTAGTATCTCAGATAGATATTCACCGAGAGTTTGGTGGTGTTTTCCCTGCTATTGCAAAACGTGAACACGCAAAAGCAATTTTCCCGCTTTTTATTTCTGCACTCAAAGAATCAAACTTGCTTAACAGTGGCACAACTTCAATCACACAAGAGCACATCGAAACTCTCCAAAAACTTTTCACTCACGAACAAGAACTGTGTGAATTGTTCATTCAAGAAATTTCAAAAATTGAAAAACCTGATTTGGATTGCATCGCGGTCACCACTGGTCCTGGACTTGAACCAGCGCTTTGGGTGGGTGTGAATTTTGCGCGTGCACTTTCGTATATTTGGGATATTCCAATTGTTCCTGTGAACCATATGGAAGGTCACGTGATGTCTGTGGTGGCACAACAAGAAGGTAATACATTCACAAGTGCGAAGATTGAATTCCCCGCACTTTCACTTCTCGTCTCAGGTGGACACACTGAGCTTGTGCTCATTCGCGACTGGATGAACTATGAAAAGATCGGGCAAACAAAAGATGATGCTGTGGGTGAAGCATTCGACAAAGTCGCCCGTATCCTCGGGCTCCCATACCCCGGCGGACCAGAAATTTCAAAGATCACAAAAGTATCTCGCCCACTTCGAAAAGATTCTAGAATATCTCTTCCCCGTCCAATGATTCACTCAGGTGATTACAATTTTTCATATTCTGGACTCAAGACTGCCGTACTTTATACTGTGCGAGATATTGGTGAACTCACAGAAGATATTAAAAACGAAATCGCCGTCGAGTTTGAAGATTCCGCAATTGAAGTACTTGTCAAAAAAACAGTTCGCGCTGTTGAAGAATATAATATTCGTACTGTTATGGTGGGTGGTGGTGTCGCAAACAATTCTCATTTACAAACTGAACTCAAACAAGCTGTCGAAAAATATGATGCTTCTGTTGCGCTCTATTTCCCTCGGGTAGATTTCTCAACTGACAACTCATTGATGATCGGCGTGGCAGGATACTATCAATTTTTGAAAAATAATCCTATCTCGCCAGATGGCGAACGGACAAAAAAAGGCACGAACGTCTTTGACGTTCGTGCCAATGGAAACTGGTCTCTGTAATCCGCGGACTTAACCAAAAAAAATAGACCTCCCAAAAATGGTGAGGTCTATACGATTTAGCGTAATGCGGGTGTATATGTCATATCACTGAGATTAAAATAATCACCTGTATAAACACGTACAGTCACTTGTACTCGTTCAACCTCAGACTCTAGTCCTCTAGCAACTTCAGGACTTATGAGATTTTTGGCATGCATTGCTTTACCTTTGTAAAGAGATAGTCCGAAATATTCGGCTAAATCTATACTAGTTTGATAATCAACATACCGGTTTATTCCTTGACCCTTACTAATTGTAAAATCAAGTGAAGTATTTCCTAGTCGGGACATTCCTTCAAGGTCGTCTATTGATCCGAACATTCCATTTTGACAATATAAAATGATCATTACCGGCTCCTTTTTTCCATCAAAGTAGATTAACGCAACTGGTTCATGTACAATTTTTCCTTCAAAAACTTTTTTGTTTCTGTCTTCGGCTTGCGCATCAGCACTTCCGTAGTACCAAATGAGTGAGTCAATTCGTGTGCTTTGTGGTATTTGTTCCAGTTTTCTTGCATATAATACCAATCGATTTGTAAGCCAGTTGTTTTCTTGAATAATCCTCATCCGATCAGGATTACTTCCCGCGGCTCGAATCATTCCAATTACTTCATTAAGCTTCTCGGTAGGCGGAACACGAGGGGTAATGTCTGTTGCAAGATTTACTTCTTCATTTTTTGAACAAGAAACAATAAGCACTAAGACAAATAGAACGAGAATGTGTTTTGTTTTCATGGGAACAGATATTTAGTTTTTTACATTTAATCACGTATAATAGATAATGTCAATTTACAGCTTTATTACTTTTTAAAATAAAAAAGGCGCGAATGTCTTCGACATTCGCGCCAATGGAAACTGGAGTTTGTAATTAATGAACAAAACTACCGTGAGTCATTTTCAAATCCTGAAAACCCATATCGTACATTCCATGACCTTCAAAATTTACAAGAAAAACATGGTCAGTTGTTCCGTTAGAGAAAGGTTCATCAATTTCAACAACCTTTCCACTTGCTCCATCTGGACAAAAAACTCTTCCGTTTGAAATAACGGTGTCATTCAAACTAATCTTGTTTCCACCAGTAGATGCACAAGATATGATTGTTTTTTTCAGCGGACTAATTTCAATAACGTAGCCACCTTTACACTCTTTAGTTTTAATTTTCATGTTCTTTCTGTATTTATTTAATTAAATTATATACTATTTTTAGTGTTTTGTCAATATATTCAAATTTCCTACATTCTTCTAACCCAAAACCTGCCTTTTATGCTATATTTTAAATACTTATGTCAGAAGAAAATACATACAAAATTATCCCCGAAAAACTATTGAAGCCCTACGACCCTGTCGAAACAGAACCGCGAATATACAAAATGTGGGAAGAATCAGGACTTTTTAATCCTGACAAATCTATCGAAGCTGGCTATACAAAACCGAACGCAAAACCATACACCATCGTCCTACCTCCTCCAAATGTGACAGGCGTGCTTCATATGGGACACGCAATGATGCTCGCTGTTGAAGATATTATGATTCGCTATCATCGAATGAAAGGCGATCGCACTCTTTGGATTCCTGGAACAGACCATGCCGCTATTGCTACTCAATCAAAAGTTGAAAAAGAAATTCAGAAAAAAGAAGGCAAATCTCGCCACGATCTTGGGCGTGAAGAATTGCTCAAGCGAGTAAATCAATTTGCACAAGAATCTCACGACACTATTATTTCTCAAGTCAAAGCAATGGGAGCATCTTGTGATTGGTCACGAGAAGCATTTACTCTCGACGAAACTCGCACAAAAGCCGTTCGCACAATGTTCAAAAAAATGTACGATGACGGACTCATCTATCGTGGTACTCGCGTTGTAAACTGGGATCCAAAAGGTCAGACGACAATCGCTGATGATGAGATTGTATACGAAGAACGCAAAGCAAAACTTTACACATTTAAGTACTCAAAAGAGTTCCCTATTTCTATTTCAACAACTCGCCCAGAAACAAAAGTGGGTGATACTGCTGTTGCGGTACATCCGGATGACGCACGTTACAAAGAATTTGTGGGCAAAGAATACGACATGGAATTTTGTGGTGTGCCTATTCATATCAAAATCATTGCAGATGAATCAGTTGAAAAAGATTTTGGAACTGGAGCACTCGGTGTGACACCTGCACACTCAATGATAGACGCTGATATTGCACGACGACACAATCTGCCGTCTGTACAAGTAATCAATGAGTACGCAAAAATGACTATGGGTGACGAAAGAATTCTCGGAAAGAAAACTACTGAAGCTCGCGAAACAATCGTCGAGTGGCTTCGTGGCGAAGGACTTCTCGAAAGTGAAGAAGAAATTACGCAAAATGTCTCAACAGCAGAACGCACAGGTGGAATCATCGAACCACTTCCGAAGCTTCAATGGTTTATCGATGTAAACAAAGAATTCACTATTCCCTATTCTGAAATAAAAGGAATTGAAAGTGGATCAAAGACTACGCTCAAACAACTCATGAAAAATGCAGTTGAAAGTAAACAGATTTCAATCATTCCTGAATATTTCGAAAAAACTTATTTCTATTGGATCAACAACTTGCGGGATTGGTGTATTTCTCGACAAATTTGGTACGGACACCGAGTACCAGTGTGGTATAAAGGTGATGAAATATATACAGGAGTTGATGCACCGGAGGGTGACGACTGGACTCAAGACGAAGACACTCTCGATACATGGTTTTCTTCTGGATTGTGGACATTTTCAACTCTCGGCTGGCCAGAGAAGACAAAAGATTTTGAAATATACCACCCAACTCAAGTTCTTGAAACTGGATATGATATTTTGCCTTTCTGGGTAGCGCGTATGATTTTGATGACAACATATGGACTTGGAACTATTCCGTTTGAGGCTGTGTATCTTCATGGGCTTGTAAGAGATCCAAAAGGTCAGAAAATGTCTAAGTCACTAGGCAATGCAATGGATCCACTCGACATTGCAGCAAAATACGGCGCAGATGCAGGCCGTATGGCACTCGTGATGGGAACAGCTCCAGGAACAGACAGTAAAATTTCTGAAGACAAAATCAAAGGGCAAAAACATTTTGCAAACAAAATCTGGAACATCACACGATTTGTTCTTTCATCTACCCCAGATGAAGTACGTTATGAAAACAAACCAGCACTCACTGCTCGTGATCAAGAAATTTGGAATGAATTTGTAGACATTAGAAAAGATATTACAAAAGATATCGAAGAATATCGTTTTTATATGGCGAGTGAAAAAGTTTACCACTATGTATGGTCAACATTTGCTGATACAATATTAGAAGAGAGTAAGCCGATTGTTAAAGATGGAAGTGCCGAAGAAAAATCTTCTCGCGAGTGGCTTTTGTATGCAATACTTCATGACTCTCTTATTACATTGCATCCATTTATGCCGTTTGTTACCGAAGAACTTTGGTCACTGATTCCAAAATCTCACAATCGTCCGCTCCTTGTCGAGCCATGGGTGATTTAGTCAATCATAAAGTTATACTTGTAGCACTTGTTGGGGGAATTTTCCCTGCACTTTTTTGGTTGTGGTTTTGGCTCAAAGAGGACAAAGAAAGACCGGAGCCACGCGGACTGATATTTCTCACCTTCCTACTCGGAATGGCAACAGTGATATTTGTACTACCATTCCAACAACTCGCACGTACTCACCTCGATAACCAAATGTTTCTTACATTAGTCTGGGCTACCATGGAAGAAGTGATCAAATATGGAGCAGTTGCACTGGTCGCATTCAAAAGTGCCTATGTAGATGAGCCGATTGATTACCCTATTTATATGATTGCCGCAGCACTTGGATTCGCAGCGCTCGAGAATACACTTTTCTTGATTCATCCACTTTCAGTAAATGACACAACTGTCGGACTCCTTACTGGAAATCTTCGATTCCTTGGTGCGACACTGCTTCATGCAGTAGCGAGTGCAATGGTGGGAATATCTATGGGTCTCGCATTTTATGGCACATGGTTTCAAAAAAAGTTTTATCTCTTTGGTGGGATACTCACAGCGATCGCATTGCATGCACTCTTTAACTTTTTTATAATGAAGAATGATGGACAAAACTTTTTTAGCGTCTTCGGATTCCTCTGGATTGTCACGATAATCTGCATACTCTTGTTTGAAAAACTGCGACGTATGAGTGAAGCACTTACCCATGTTAATGTCGAACCAATTGAACCACTACCAAACTAATCTTTAGCACTATGCAAAAAAAACGATCATTTTTCGAAAGACTCACTGGAGGAATACGAATGGAAGACGAATCTCATGATTCTGTTTCGCACGATCAATACGAAGAAGAACAACATCCTCGTACTATCAGTACACCTGGATCAAAATTCTCAAAAGTAACACCACAAGAAGAACCTCACGGAGCGTGGCAAGAAGAAGACGTGGGTGGACAACTCGCAGTCGATGTATATCAAACACCGGGAGAAATAATTGTACAGACAATGGTGGCTGGTGTACGACCAGAAGATCTCTCAATCAACATCACACGAGACATGATTACAATTCGAGGAAAGCGTGAAGAAAATCGTACAATAAGCGAGGAAAACTATTTTACAAAAGAATTGTACTGGGGCTCATTTTCACGTACGATTCTCCTTCCCCAAGAAATCGACCCAGAAAGTACTGAGGCGATAGAAAAGCACGGATTGCTCATCATAAAGCTTCCAAAGCTCGATAAAGGGCGTCAGACAAGTATCAAGGTGAAATCACTCTAATCAACAAATGGGCGACTGCATGCGCCGTCGCCCATTTGTTGATTTTTAACCCAATTTTTGCTATATTTTAAACCGTGGACGACGAACTTAAAAAACTCCTAGAAGAAAACTTGGAACTTTCAAAAGAGAACAATCATCTTTTGAAGAGTGTTCGTGGCTCCCAAAAACGTGCGGCAATGATGCGCACGCTGTATTGGATTTTGATACTTGGAATGACATTTGGTGCATATTACTACATTCAGCCGTATATTGAACAAATGATGTCTCTGTATACTGGTGCACAAGACAACGTCAAATCACTTCAAGACTATTTTCCTGAATCAAAAAATGTTCAATCAATAATTGAGCAGTTTGGTGGAAACAAAGAGTAAGTAGTATGCTCGGGTAGCTCAGTTCCCTGCCTTTACAGCAGGATAAAGTCCGAGCGCTCCACCCACCACGTGTGATAAGCGAATTAAATAATATGCTCGGGTAGCTCAGTTGGTAGAGCGCTCCCCTGAAGAGGCGAGGAGCGAATACTTGGAGCTTCGCAAGACCTTTTGAGATAAATTTTAGTTTACGAAAAAATATATCCAAAAGGTGTACAGCTTCTGTAAGAAGTAGGGCACCTATCCCTCGTATGATAAAATAGGCACATAAAATAAATAATAAATATGCTCGGGTAGCTCAGTTGGTAGAGCGCTCCCCTGAAGAGGGATAGGTCACCAGTTCGACCCTGGTCCCGAGCACAGCACAGAATAGACTACACAAACGACGCTTCACTATATGAAGCGTCGTTTGTGTAGTTGTTTACATATTCAAAAATACAATGTATAGTGAAATTAAATATACAAAAAACAGAAACAATATGGGTAACATGCCAAAAAATCTTATCCTTGTAAGACATGGGCAGTCTGAGGGTAATGCAGTTCAAAAAGAATTTGAAAATTCAGGTGACGACAGATTCTTTTCTGAAGAGTTTCTCAGTCTTCATGAGTCCCAATATGCATTAACAGAGCTCGGTATCGAACAAGCCAAAAAAGCCGGACGTTGGCTTATTGAAAACGAGCTAGACTCCTTTGATCGATACTATGTATCAAACAATGTAAGAGCGTTGCAAACAGCTGCATATCTCGGATTGAAAAATGCTTCTTGGTACAATGATTTCAATTTGCGTGAACGAGATGGTGGATTATTTCATACAATTACTCCATCCAAACGAGATGAATCGTATGCAGACCAACAGAAATTCTACAACACTCAGCCTTTTCTCTTTAGGCCACCACAAGGAGAATCCATTGCGGATGTATGCCAACGTGTTCAAAAAGTACTTGAAACACTTGCTCGAGAATGCGGCGGAAAGAATGTTATTATTGTATGTCATGGACATGTCATGAGAACATTCAGAATTGTTCTTGAAAGAATGTCACTTGATAAGGCAAATAAGTACCTATCAGGAACTGAAGAATGGGCACGCGTTCCAAATTGTTCAATTATTCACTACACACGAGAGGACCCAAGCACAGGATTACTTAATGCGTATTTAAATCATGTGAGAATGATTAGGCCGACAGGAGGTGGACTACCAATCGACCAGTGGCAGAAAATTGAACGAGTTAGATTTTCAAATGAAGACTTACTTGAAGAAGCAGAAAGGAACAGAGTAATTACTGCGTAACACAAAACGTTTAAAATGACACATGTCATTTTAAACGTTTTTTTAATCACAGACCATTATCTATTTGTCATCGCTCTCGACTGGGACCAAAGCACAAAATCCCGCGTAGGCGGGATGTTTGTGTCTTGTGGTCACAAATATTTTTCTCGTCGTCACTCGAAAAATTTCGCGACCCCGCCTCAGTTATTCGCATTGGTATGCGAATATACTTCCGACCGGCACAAGTATCAAAAAATGCCAAGCAGTTGGCGTTTTTCTCTCTTGTGCCCTTACTCCGACGCTTCGCTATCTCACTCTTTGGAAACCCACGGTTTTCCAACGTTTGCTTCGCTCACTGCCTTCCTCCACGGGAAAACTAGAGTTTTCCCGACCCCTTTCCTGTTCGATTCGGAGTAAGGGCGTAAATAAAAATACACTTATACGAGTGTATTATTTTGTGCCCTTACTCCGAATCGAACGGAGATCTATTCCTTAGGACGGAACTGTTCTATCCATTGAACTATAAGGGCAAAACATAAAAAGCGCGTATGCGCTTTTTATAACACACAGAACACTATTTTTGAAGCTCTAGTGCTTCGGAAATCTTTGGTTCATTGAATCCCACAATCACTTCATCATTGATGACAATCACAGGAACGCCCATTTGCCCGCTTTTCTCAATCATTTCTGCACGCTTTGCTAAATCTGATCCAACATTAAATTCTTGGTATGCTACGTTGTGAGCCTTGAAGAAATCCTTTGCAAGACCGCAAAAATGACACGTTGGAGTACTATAGATTGTTACATTTTTCATACGTAATTGTGAATTATTTTATAAGTAAATACAGTATATCACACTCGAAATATCTGCACAGATTGACCGAATTGGTAGATATTTCGAAACCAATAATTCTGAAAAGTGTATTTATTGTTGCTTGACTTTTATGCTATTATGTGATACAATATTTTCAGAAAAACCTTAAAAAATCTATACTATGTTAACAAAAATTATCTTATCGATTCTTGCAATTGCAGGACTCGCATTACTTTATTATTTGATTCATCTAGGATTTGCCGAAGTAATCAAATGGCTCGCAAAAAGAAAAATTCTTTGCGTGTACCTAAAAGAAAACCGTATCATACAAATTGATGACGGTGAAAAATTCAATGAATTTGTTCTTAGCAAGAAAGGGTATTCATTTCAATTTCAAAAAGAAGAAAAGGAATGGAAACACGAGCGTGAGAAATGGAAAATTGTAAAAAATGAAAATTTCAACCTCGATGATCATCTATCTGGATTCAAAAGATGGTGTATGAAAGAACTTGGAATCTATTGGTTCGGCGGATGGTTATTTTCAAGAAAGGTGAGGGTACGAGAAGTTGAGTTGTTTAGTTATGACCAACGAAATAAAAAGCTCGAAGAAATCGAACGAAGCTCGCCGTATTTATTTGCAACAGATACCCTGTATGCATGGGAAGTCCGTAATGCTGAAGATATCACAGGAAATTCCTTTCACGTAGATTTTGGAGTAATCGCAAGTGTTACAAATCCATATATAGTATGGATTGAAAATGAAAAATGGGATCAAACTTTTGGTTCTATTGCCTGCTCTGCTCCACTGTCTTTAATTAAGTCGAAGCCCTTCCATATTCTCAGTAAACAAATTCAAAAAGGTGTTGAAAAAATAAAGGAAGAAGCGTCAAAGGGTGCAAAAAATGATGCAGAAAAAGATGGAGAAAATGACGACGAAATTGCGGAAGCATTTAGTAAGGTTGTTATTGAAAAGCTAAGAAAGCAACTTAAAGGATTTGATTTTAAAAGAGTCACATTGTTTAATGTTGACCCAGAGAATCCAGGCGTTTTAGAAGCAATCCTAAAGTTTTATACTGCACAGTATGAAGCAGAGGCTTTAATTGAAGTGGGACGCGGAGAGGCCGGTAAAAATGCCCAACTCTTGAAAGTTGAGCGAGATGACTTGAAGAAAAGACTTAAAGCCATGGATGATCATCCAGAATCTGCGCGACTTTCGACACTAAAGGAAACCTTCAAAAATGTAACAGTTCTTGGAGGAGATCAAATGACATTGTTAATCGATCCAAAACAAAAAGCAAAAAATGACTAAAATGGGTAATTGGATTAAAAAAACATTCAGTGGCACTGGAAAGTACTTCAGAAAAAAAATGCCGAACGTGCGTCACAAAATGACGAGAATCGGCAATTGGATTGGAAAAGTATTTGGTGGTACCGGAAAGTATCTCCGACGAAAGCTGTCTGGTGTACGAAGTAATTTATCGAAAAGAATGAGCGGATTATTTAAAGGGTTCAAAAGCGTTCCTTACTTCTATGGTCTAAAGTCGGTATTTGCAGTTATTGCATTTGTAGTAGTCTCTAAAATTATGTTTTCAGATACCAGCAGTACTGAGAGTGGAGGCGTTGACTGGGTTACAATATGGCAAATTATTGGTCTACTAGCATTTATAGCACTCTGCATCTATCTAGTTGTCAGATTTGCCAAAGTGACTGGAAGTAGCACTACACCTAGTGCAAAAATTAAAACAAGCGCACCCGTTACGGTTGTCTCAAGTCAATCAACTTCGACAAAATCTACTGTGTGGGGATCGCTGAAAAGCTTTGTTGGCTTCTTGATAGGAGCGGCATTGGTAATGTACGTCATCATGCTAACTTATGGATACGGAGTCAAAACCATCCATGAAATTACTGGTAACGATGGTAAAAAATCACCCACATTCAAGGAAAGCACCTGGGAGCAAAAAACATTAAAGTTTACCTCGGAGGAGAATGCAGAATTTGTTCTTGTAGCACCGCCAGGATATCGGATTAAATCCGACGACTTTCCCGCAAACGGGATAATCATCGCAGATGATGGCACACGTTATCGAGTGGGACCAGATTACGGATACAAGATTCCAGATATGAAAACAAACATTCACTGGAAATGTATCTCAATGGGAAATCCATTTGAGGTGACAATTTACACCTCAAGAAAATAGTATAGAGTATGTTCTTTAGGAGCCCGACGATTTTGTCGGGCTTTTCTTATACAAAAAATCCCTCACAATTGTGAGGGATTTTTTCAAACTAGTTTATGTCTCTTATTTCTACAGTGCCTTGCCTTGGATCAATACCTTGGATGCCAAATGTATTGATAATGATTTGCATCAAACCAAACACGGCAACCATGATAAACATTCCAATTATTCCATAGAGCATGTGATCCTTGCCCTTTGTTTTTTCAGATTCACTTTCTGACCTAAAGAAAACCAACATTCCCCACAAAAAATACAGCACAGCTACTGTGAAAATAAAAAGTATGACTGGATTTATTATGAGTCGATTTACTTTTCTGACGAGCTCATCAACACCTGCATATGCGATTGGAATGAAATAATGCATTGAGTGGTTTAATCAACTTAACAACCTGATGTTCCTGGGATACAAGGAATGTTTTGAATAGATCCTTCATTTCCGTTAAGAAATGTATTTGAAAGCACATCTACAAGTCCCCACATTGCAACAATAACAAACAGTCCAATAATACCTGAAATCATCATGTTTCTTCCCTTCTCTTTTGTTCCGTCGTCCTTACCCATAACGTATGTAATCACACCGTAAATAAACACTGCAACTGCAAAAGTAATAAGCAATGGAATTATAATGTTCAAAATACGTTGAATTGTGCCAAGTATGCTCTCTGCATCAACAGTACCTTGTGCACCAACTACAAATGGGAACAAAAACATCAAAGGTAACAAAAACGAAATATACTTTTTCATAATTAATTTAATGAATAATAACTTATAATGAAGAGGAAATACCTACTCTCCTTTGCTTATAATTATAGCACCGATTTTACAAAGTCAATACTAAAATACTATTGATCTGTAGGGAAAAGTGGCAATACCGTATCAAAGCCGAAAGTATTCCCCACAACACGAACTATCCCCCACATTGCCGTCATAAAAAACAGTGCAAGTATTCCCCACAGAATATACTGTCTACCTTTCAAAAGTTCTTTTGGGTCAGCAGAAATCACATATTTAATAATCCCAATGATAAACAACGTAATCGCAAGAGTAAATACAAGTCTGAATATATTTGTTTGGATAAAGCATCTTATATAATCCAAAAGCTCTCTTAAGTTTTCAAAATTTTTATTACAATACGCGAATACTTGAATATCTGTATTTTGTGTGGAACTATACAAATTTGAATTTGTATCATATTGAACCTCATTTGGATCAACATTTCCCCAATCAAAGGTATTAAATACATTTCCATCATCAAATGTATTTCTCTGGGCAATAGCAACACTCGGCACAAGTGTAGCAACACAAACAAACAACATAGCCATTACTGTCATGCATATTGCAATTCTTTTACTTATACTCATTGTTATACTTTTTTTACTCATAGATTTATGGGGTTACTAGCTCGTTGACTGTCTCGCCCAATGCATTTGCAAGCACCCATGCACCGAGAAGTATCGCGGCGCCAATCATTACACCAAAAAGATTATTTTTTGCCTTTTCAATTTCGGAAGGATTTCCCCGTGCAGTGACAAATTTGAAACCTGCAAGAATAATAAATACGGCGATCACAGGCACACCAATAGTGAGTACAATATCAAGCAATCTTTTTACAAAATCAGTTATTGTATTGACACCAGAACCAGCAAGAGGGTTGTTGAGTTCAAAATCCAAAGTTATATCGCCAGTTCCTGTATCGAGACCTTGACCTCCACCTGTACCAGTATCTAATTGTGCGTACACAACACCAACATTCTGATTGCAAAGTGTTGCAATCGCCATTAGCAAAATTATGCAAATTTTTGTATTTTTATAAATCCAAAGTAAATGTTTTTTCATAATTTTTTAATAAAATGCATCAAATTTGTCTGCATCGAATCCCAGACCTTGCATTATCACCTTAACAATAAGATACGCTCCGAGCGCAACACCATATCCGATAAGCATCTTAATAAACATTGACTTTGCTTTTCCTTTATTGCTTGGATTGTCGCCTGATCGCATATAAAGCCACCCCGCATACGCAAACACAATTGCTGCAAAGGGTGTGGCGAGTGTGAACAACATGAAGTTGATTACATTGTTGAAAAGCACCATCAACTTCTCAAAACTACAATCCTCTCCGTCACATGGAATCAAATTTCCCTGCGCGTGTGTAATTGCTGGCACATAAATAGCGGTGAGTATTAGAAATGATGTGCACAACGCCAAAATTTTTTTATACATACTTATATTCTAATTGGATTAAGTAAAATATCAAATTGAGTATCAAGTTTGTTTGTCACCTGATCGGCGCTTTCTGCGCCTGATTTGAGTTTTCTGAGGGCGTCGATAAAGAGTGTAGTAGTATCAGGCCCAGAAGGATCAAACCAAGCTTTTGATATCAATGATGATTGGTAAAAAACACTTACATATGGAATCGTCTGAGGAGTGGAAAGGAGGTCACGACGTGCTGGTGGCAATGACAAACTTGAAGCGATAATGCCCGCAAACTGTGGACTTGTGAGCTGTGTTACAACTGAAAATGCGGCTCCAACATTTTTCGAATTTTTTGTGATGGCGATGCTGTTCATTTTACCATACGTTGTTTTGAGTTTTGCACCTTCTAATTGTGGTACAAGTGAGACATTGAAATTGAGGTTTGGATTTCTGTCTTTGATATAGAAAAGTTCACTTGCATAGCCGATATAAAATGCGCTATTGCCCGCTATAAACGTATTGCGTGAGTTTTCCATGCCCGCATTCCATGTATACACTGCGCTCTCAGCAGGATTTGAAAACTTTGTATAAAATTCTAACGCACGTGGACCTGGGCGAAATTGCCCATCGGGTGCTGTGTCATTGATAGCCGAAAGAAGTTTGTCGCCACTCTTAACAACAATCGGTGTGCCAAATTGCATCATGAGAAGAGAGATAATTTCCTTTGCATTTGAAATATTGTTAAATTCACCAAGTGCAATGGTGCTCTGAGAAATATTATATGACGTATCAGAAATTGTAAGGGTTGGAATCAAGGCGATGATTTCTTGCCATGTTTTTGGTGGAAGCGCAACACCAGACGAATCAAGCATTGCTTGGTTGTAATACAGTACGAGTGGATCTACGGTAATTGGAAGTCCAAAGATACCCGAACTTCCGAGATACAACTCTGCTTCACTGATGAATGTATCTTGAAATTGCTTGAGAGGATAATTTGTGTATGGAATTTGAAATACTTTGTCGCTGTATCGAATCACCAAATCATTTGGAAGAAAAATAAGGTCTGGTCCTTTGCCTGAAGCGAGTGCTTCGATCAGCTCAGTATCAAAATCATTTTGATTTACGTATTTATAGCTTAAACTAAATGCCTTGTTGTTTGCATTTATTTGATCAAGTAATGGCGACATTGTCTTTTGTGGGACTGAACCCCAAAGAACAACAGGAACACCCGCGGTTGAAGCAGAATTTTTGCCGACAGATATTGCTCCAGAAAAAACCAGCACTGCTAAAACAACAAATGCTCCAAATACGACGAGAAGTATCAATTGAAATTTTGAACTTTTTTCTTGTGCCATAAATTATATTCTTTTCATTATTATTCCGTAATGGTGAGTGCCTGGGTCAAAACTTTTGTCATATGAAAATCCTGTTTCTTCAAAAAGCCTTCGTGCTGATGATTCGTTGACTACATGATCACCTTTTGGTCCTGCGCCTGCACCGTCACCCGTCCAATCCACAATCATCACCCGTCCACCTGGCTTCATGATTCGCGCAATCTCTCGAGCAAAGCCTACTTTGTCTTCAATTTGAAATAAGACATTTGCGACAATGGATGCGTCAACCAACTTATCAGCAAGTTTTGTGCCACCGCGGAGTTCTATGTTTGCCCACACACATTCAACATTTCCGAGACCTTCATCTCGGATTCTGTTTTTCAATGTTTCAACAAGTTCTTTTTGAACATCAAGTGCATATACCTTGCCAGAGCTTCCAACTCGTCGTGATGCTTCGCGTGTGTACCATCCGCTTCCTGCGCCAAGATCCACCACAATCTCTCCTTCTTTTAGGTATAATTCTTTTATGTTATCCGCTGGTTCTTTGAATTGCATACTATGTATATATAATTGTATCACTCAAAATACGTACTGTGTGGGGAAAAGCTTTGGGCGGGTGAGGTCGGAAGCAATGAAAGAATGTTGTATGGGATTCTTATTCAAAAGAGCGGCGCCCATGGGCGCCGCTCTTTTGAATAAACACATTTCATTTTCCCTCTTAAACTATTTTTTAAAGAATCGTAAGTGATGCAATAGTATCTCCCGCACGAAGCTTCATCACTGTCACACCTTGAGTCTGTCTTCCAAGTGATGGAATGGCTGAGAGTTCTACACGAATCACCTGACCCTTTTTCGAGATTGCCACCATTTCTCCCTCACCTTCACTTTTAACAATTTTTCCGATTATGAGCTTTCCGGTTTTTGGAGTAATTTTTGCAGTGAGTACTCCTGATCCACCACGTTTTTGAACTTTGTATTCTTTTATAGAAGTTTTCTTTCCGAGTCCATTTTCACTCATGACAAGAAACGATCCGTCATTGTCTCCTTTCCTAATCGCATCCACTGACACAACTGAGTCGCCTTTTCCGAGACTAATTGCTCGTACTCCACCCGCTGATCGGCCCATTTCACGAATGTCAGATTCTTTGAATCGAATTGATTGACCATTGTTACTTCCGAGAAGCACGTCATCGCCTTTCTCTACGAGCAATGCTGATTTGAGTGCATCATCTTTGTCGAGTCGAATTGCAATGAGCCCACTTCGTCGAACATCTTTGAAACTATCTGCAGACATTTTTTTACCTACACCTTGCTCTGTGATAAGCACGAGTGAGAGACCTGCTTGAGCTTTGACTTCTTTTGGAACAGGAAGAATTGATTGAACTTTTTCATCAGATCCTAGTGAAAGGAAGTTCATAATTGATTTTCCTTTTGTTGCACGTTTGCCTTCAGGAATATCATACATTTTCATCTGATATGCTTTTCCGAGGTTTGTAAAGAAAAGAAGATCATTGTGAGTATTTGCAGTAACGAGCATGGTGACCAAATCCTCTTCCTTGGTCTCCATATCTATCACGCCCACACCTCCGCGCTTTTGAGTACGGTACTCACTTGGGTCTGTACGCTTCACGTATCCGCCTTGTGTAAACACAAGTACAGATTCTTTTTCTGGAATAAGGTCTTCGATGTTGATCATTTTTACACCACCTTTAACAATACGACTTCGGCGTTCGTCTGCATATTTTTCTTTGATTTCTGCGAGTTCAGTTGAAATCACACCAAGTATTCGCTTTGGGCTTGCAAGAAGCGCTTCAAGTTCTTTGATGAGATCTTGTTTCTCTTTGAGTTCGAGTTCGACATTTTTTCGTTCAAGACCTGCGAGTTTTTGGAGTCGCATTTCGAGAATTGCAGTTGCTTGAATATCAGAAAACTTAAATTCTTTTATCAAGTTTGTTTTTGCGGTTGCAGTATCTTTTGATGCACGGATGATTGAAATGACTTTATCAATGTGATCAAGAGCTTTTTTGAGTCCAAGCAAAATATGCTCACGTTCTTTTGCTTTTCGAAGATCAAATTCTGTGCGACGTCGCACCACTTCGCGTCGGTGAAGCAGAAATTCATTTAGAAGTGATTTGAGTGAGAGTGTTTGAGGAATACCGTCCACGAGCGCCACCATATTAAAATTGAAATTTGATTCGAGTTGTGTGTGCTTGTAGATATAGTTGAGGACTTTTTGAGGATGTACGCCATTTTTCAAATCAATGACCACACGAATATCTCGTGTCGACAAGTCTCTAATATCTCGAATACCTTCAAGTTTTTTTTCTTGAACAAGGTCTACGATATTTGTAATCAAGTCTGATTTGTTTACGCGATACGGAAGTGAGGTAATGACAATTTGAGATTGCCCTGATTTGAGTTCGGCAATTTCTGCATGACCACGACACACGACACCACCACGTCCTGTGGCATATGCATGTGCGAGATCTTTTTCACCATAGACAATTCCACCAGTTGGAAAATCTGGACCTTTTACAAATTCGAGCAAGTCTTCTGTAGTTGCCTCTGGATGTTCAACAAGATGAGTACATGCATCAATCAGTTCACCGAGATTGTGCGGAGGAATATTTGTCGCCATGCCCACAGCAATACCAAGTGTTCCATTTAGTAGCAGTCCTGGAACTGCAGATGGAAGTACAATTGGTTCTTTTCGTGTGGTGTCGTAGTTTGGACGAAAATCCACAGTGTCTTTTTCGATATCACGAAGTAGCTCACCAGAGAGCTTTGACATTTTTGCTTCGGTATAACGCATCGCCGCTGCTGAGTCGCCGTCGATTGATCCGAAGTTTCCTTGACCAATCACAAGTGGATATCTGTATGAAAATTCTTGTGTGACGGTCACCATTGAGTCGTACACAGCTGTGTCGCCGTGTGGGTGATATTTACCGAGCACGTCTCCCACGATAAACGCTGATTTACGAAACTTTGCAGACGCAGTGAGCCCGTTTTCATGCATTGAATAAAGAATTCTTCGGTGTACAGGCTTGAGCCCATCACGTGCATCAGGGAGCGCACGAGATACGATAACAGACATCGCATATGACAAATACGAGTCTTTCATTTCAGTCACAATATTGATTGGAACCACAGACTGTCGTGGAACCTCTGGTTGTTCACCTTTAGGAGAAATATCTTTTTTTGCCATATTTAATACGTATTATTGTACTATATTTTACTCATTATTTGGAGTTGACGAGGGTGTTTCTGTGGGTTGTGGTGTGAGAATTACTTGCCCACCCACTGTTTCGACACTTTCGTCGCTTGAATCCATTTCAGATGTCGACGGGACCAACTCGGCATCTTGGGTTGGAGTTTGCTCTGTCCCTGCTGGCTCATTTTTGGGTACAGAATACTTTGCATTTGACCACATATTTGAGATACCACTTGAAAGAGATTTGAGAGGTGCAAAACGATCATCGGTTGAAGCGGTATTTTGATTTTTGTGTGAATCAAAATAGAGTAGCGTAAGCCACACACCACAGACCACAAGTGTCACCACGAATGCACTTCCGTAGACGATACGTTGTCGCTCCTTTAGTGGTCGCGAACGAATTTTGTACAACAGTCCTGACATTATAAAATTAAAAATTATGCACTAAATACCACCACCTCGCCAGCTTTTCCTTCGAGGTCTTTTCTTTTTATTGTGAGCTTTTCAACAGGTGCAACTTTCTCGTCTCCTCCTTCTTTCAAAAATGTTTTGAGTGCATCTTTTCCAGCATCTTCGAAATCCATTGGGATGATGAGTTTTGGTTCAAGTGAAGTCGCTATTGCATATGCCTCAGATGGCGACACAGTATCATTTGATCCAATTGGAACAAACACCACATCCACATCATCAATTTGTCCACGAATTTCCGAAGAGAGCTTTGAAGTGGTAAGCGCTCCAAGAAAACAAAGAGAAATGTTGTCTACTGTGAGTGTATAAATAGTATTGATAAACTTCTTTCCATCCATCATTCCTTCATTCAAAATACCTTTGATGAAAATACCTTTGATTTCATAATCTCCAGGACCTTTGACCGCAAAAGGAACAGTGTCACCATGTGAGACCATTTCAAGTCCATTGTAATCTGGATGATTTGTGCTTGAAATCACAATATCTGCACCAAACCGAGATGGCTTGCCAGTCTTTGAATCTTTACTGATAGGATTAAACGCAAGCACAGTGTCTCCATACTGTACTTTGAAAAATTGTTTTCCGAAATAAGAAATAATCATACTCCTATTATAGCAAAAAAGAGGTAAATAAAAAAGCCGCCTGAATCTAAATTCAGGCGGAGAATTATTTCTTATTGGTACTACACACCGATCTCAGCTTCTTCAGCTTTTTTTGCACGAATGGTCAATCTGAGCTTATATGCCTTGATAGCTTCATAAAAAGAAGCGTAAAAAAGTGATGCAGTAACAACAAAAATACCAAGTAAAATCATCCACTCCAAACTTTTGACCAATCCTAAAAACGGAAGCGTTCCAAAAAGAAAAAGTATCGGCAGGACAATTTTCCATGCCATTTTGCGATTTTTCTGGAAAAAATACTCCTGCCTTGTGGAAAGAGAGAATGGAACTACTCCAGCAATTATGCCAAACAGAATACCGAAAATGATTGGAAATACTAGGTGTTGATAGATATTGGAAAATAAATGGATCACCTGGTCTTCATTTAGTTTCTGAAATCGTATTATTACAGTGGACATTCCTACAATTACCATGAATGGCGGGACGAAGAAAGAAATACTTGCGAGCGGATTGAATGTTTTTTTCATATGCAGTTGTGTGTTTTAGGTTTGGTATCATTATACTTAATAATGCAACATTGTCAATATTTCTCATGAGCCATATTTTATGGTATAGTGACCTCGTTATTCATTAGAAACACGGCTTGTAACAAGGCCAGATTTTGGGCTAACCCTCCTGCCGGCAGACATGGCACGAGCACCCAAGACAAACATGAATCCCATGTTTGTGGGATTTTTATATTTATTTTATGGATACAACAGTAGTAAACGAAGGAATGTTTAAGCCTTTCCTCGACAAGACAACCACACGACCTGAGCCAGACGCGCTCATCGAAGGTCCTGTGATTTCAATTCAAAAAGCGAGTGTATATATCAACCTTGCACCATATGGTACAGGTATTATCTACGGTCGTGAGTTTGCAAACGCACGAGATATCATCAAGAAAATCAACATTGGTGATGTCGTCAAAGCAAAAGTTGTTGAATCTGAAAACGAAAACGGATACATCGAACTTTCACTCAAAGAAGCAAAGCAAGCACTCATTTGGAGTGAAGCTGAAAAAGCAATCAAGTCAAAGACAGTTCTTGAAATTCCAGTCAAGGAAGCAAACAAAGGAGGTCTTATACTCGAATGGAATGGTATCGCAGGATTCCTTCCCGCTTCACAGCTCAAGCCTGAGCACTATCCTCGAGTTGAAGATTCTGACAAAGACAAGATTTTGAAAGAACTCAAAAAGCTCGTTGGTGTGAAAATTTCAGTGATTATGATCAACGCACTTCCAAAGGAAGGAAAGCTTATCTTCTCTGAAAAAGACAACAACCCAGAAGAACGACAAGAAATTATCGGAAAGTATGTAGTTGGACAAGAGCTTGCATGTGAAGTCGCAGGAATCGTCGACTTCGGAGTATTCCTCAAAATTGAAGAAGGACTCGAAGGACTCGTACACATTTCTGAAATCGATTGGGGACTTGTGGAAGACCCACGACAAATGTTTAAGATTGGAGACAAAGTGAGTGCAAAAATCATCGAAGTAAAAGATGGCAAAATCTCACTCTCAATCAAAGCACTCAAAGAAAATCCTTGGAAAGAATTTGATGGCAAATTGAAAAAAGGAGACATCATCAAAGGAGCAGTGATCAAGTTCAACAAACACGGAGCGCTTGTAGCTATCAAGGAAGGTGTTGCTGGACTCGTCCACAATTCACTCTTTGGTGGAGAATCAAAACTCCGCGAAAAGCTTGAACTCGGAAAGACTTACAATTTCCAAATCACCCTCTTCGAACCAAAGGATCAGAGAATGACATTGGCGTTTTTGGAGGAAAAGAAAGCGTAAATCGCGGAACTACGCGGACTAGACGCGGATTATCGCGGATAAACACGCAGATAATCGCGGATATAAAAACCACCCAAATGGGTGGTTTTTATAGTTGACAAAATCTTTCATTATGCTATAATTTTAAAAACTAAAATCTTTACAAAATGAACACACCAGAAACTGCTGCTGCTCCAGAAAAAGCAGAGGAACAAAGTATTAAATTAACACTAAACTGGAATATTCCAATTAGATCAATTTGGTCTACAATCGCATTTGTTTTACTCGCAGGCTTCACCTATCTACAAACGATTTGGTACATATTGCCAAATATTAAGATAATAGACACTTTCAAGCCAAAAGATATAATCTTAGAAAACATTGTATACATTTGGCCACCAATTATTGGTTACATTTTATTTGCAGTATTAGTGTGTGTCTATATAAACATTTTTAAGTCACTGAAAAGCACGAGCAATTTAGGGTTAATTAGGTTTCTTTGTTTATTTTGCGTGATAACACTCTTGCTGTGCTTTCTAATAATTGTAGGTAACATATTTCTTGGACAAGACCCAGCAATTAATATCGGATACGCCATGATTAGGCTTATCTATGCCATGTTTTTTTTAGGATTATTTTTAGGATTTCAGCATGAATTTAAATAGACCAAATCATAATGGAACACATTTGTGTTCCATTATTTTATTTTAATTTTATTTTTTTGAGATCCTGAAACAAGTTCAGGATGACACAATGCAAAAATTCACGAGTATTTATCCGCGACAGTTCGCGTCTAATCAGCGATCATCCGCGTTATAGCTCTGCATAAGTGTTCCCTTAGCTTTGCATAAGTGTTCCCTTAGCTTTGCATAAGTGTTCCCTTATCTGCGGTATTTATCCGCGTTAAGTCCGCGACAGTCAGCGTTTAGTCCGCGTTAAGTTCGCGACAGTGTCCATTGATACATCACCAACGCCGCAGAGACCGACGCATTCAAAGATTCCACTCCATTTTCCATTGGAATCGTGACCTTGAAATCACATCGTTCAAGAGTTTTCATTCGTACACCATCACCTTCTGCGCCAATCACAATACACATTGGCATATCCATATCTACTTTCGAGAGTTCTGTGTCGCCATCTGCATCAAGTCCAAGTACCCAAAAACGATTGTCTTTCAATACATCGAGTGCATTGTTCAAATTGTTTACGCGAATGAGAGGAATTTTGCCAAGTGTTCCGGCTGAAGTTTTGTATGTGGTACCAGAGATTGGACTTTGTCGATGTTTGCCGATAATTATTCCGTGAATTCCAAACGCGGTCGCACTTCGAATAATCGCGCCGACATTTCCTGCATCTTCAAGTTCATCCAGAAGTAGGCAGCAAGGATTTTTAATATCTTTCACACTTTCTATCCAATCTTTAAGCTCTACAAATTCAACTGCACTCATTACTGCAACCACACCTTGATCATTCACGTCACCAACAAGTTCAAAAATTTTCTTTTTGTCCACAAGTACCACTGGGATTTTGTGTAGTGATGCAGTTTTCTCAATCATCGAATTAAACCCAGCCTCATTTCCCTTTTTTAGAAAAATTTTACTTACTTTTTTTGGAGATTGATCAAGTGCTTCTTCTACAGGATGTCTTCCAAACACAAAAAGCGACTCACTTTCTGTCGGAGAATTTCGTGATTGAATTGTTGGGAAATTTTTTTTCATAAATTAGCTACTCACCGTTGAATATTGTCATCGCCTTATCTTTGCCTTCGCTCACCAATACCTCAAGTGCTTCTTTGACAACCTTTGAAACTTTTTTGAGTTCATCCATTTGTTTTGGAGTAAATTCTTTCATCAAAAATGCCTGACCTTTGCCTGTGCCTGTCACCTTTTTCAATTTACCTGTAGGAGTACTCGGTGAGACACCAATTCGGATTCGCACAAATTCTTCGCTTTTGACAACTTTGATTATAGAGTTCATTCCATTGTGTCCACCAGAAGAACGATTGAAAGAAATTTTTATTTTACCGATTGGCAAATCAAGTTCATCGTATACCACAACAAGCTTCGCCAAATCTTTTTCACATTTGATATACGGCGCGACAGATTGCCCAGAATTGTTCATAAATGTATTTGGCAAAATAAACGTCGTTTTCTTCTCATACAAAATTACATTTCCAATGTGTGCATTTGCTTTTTTATCAATCCGAAAATCTGTATTTTTGCCCGCAATCATTTCAAGCACAAGTCTACCCGCGTTGTGGCGAGTATTTTTGTATTCTTCCCCAGGATTTCCGAGTCCAACGATATACATAAGGTTAGTGAGTAGATAGTAGTAAGTAGGTAGTAAAAAATCAGAACCAAATACAAGAAAAATTAAAAACCAATTACAAAAACATAGTACCACAATTCAACATTTTTTTCATTAGTCAAAAAATAACACAATGCAACAACAATGACATTTGTGTCAACACGCATAAATATAGTACAATCACACACATGATAGAAGAAAAAAATGATTCTATACCTACAGTGGATGCTGTACATAGAACAAGTGAATACTCACAAACTCCTGATACTCAAAAAAAGAAAAATTCGATTGTTGAACTTATCAAATTTGCATTTATTGCAGCATTGATTGTCATTCCAATTCGCACATTTATTGCACAGCCATTTATTGTCTCTGGAAATTCGATGATTCCAACATTTCACGATCAAGAATATCTTATTGTTGATGAACTTTCATTTCACATGCGTGACCCTCATAGAGGAGAAGTGATTGTATTTAAATATCCAAAAGATACCTCAAAATATTTCATCAAACGTGTTATTGGACTTCCTGGAGAAACACTCAAGTTCAAAGCAGGAGAAATAATTATCGTCAACGAAAAATATGCCGAAGGAATTGCGCTCGATCAATCATATATTGAGAACAAATCAAAAGACACATTTGAAGTAACTCTCAAAGAAGATGAATACTACGTAATGGGAGACAACCGTATTGCAAGCTCTGACTCTCGCGCATGGGGACCACTTCCACGAAAATACATGGTTGGCCGCGCACTTATACGAGTACTTCCATTTTCAAAAATTGACTATCTACCAGGAAACTACATCACACAAGAATAATTATTAGCTATATATATTTTCATGTCAGAAAAAAAAGCACCACAACCAAAAAAGGAACAACTCAATTCACCAAAAGGAATGCACGACATCTCTGGAGAAAAATATTATGAATACCAAGGCTTCTTTGAAAAGGCGCAGGAAATCGCTGCATACTACGGATTTACTCCAATCAACACTCCAATCATGGAGCATGAAGAAGTATTCACCTCAACTGTTGGAGAAGGTACTGACATTGTAGACAAAGAAATGTATACCCTTCGCACAAAAGGTGGCGACAAGCTCGCACTTCGTCCAGAAGGAACTGCAGGTGTGATGCGTGCGTACATCGAACAAGGCATGCAATCTCTCCCTCAGCCTGTGATGCTCTACTACTACGGACCATTTTTCCGACATGACAAACCCCAGCGTGGACGATATCGAGAACTTCGCCAATTTGGTCTTGAAGTTATTGGAAACGAAAAAAGTATTGTGGACGCACTCGTCATCAAAACTGTCGTTTCGATTCTTGAAGAAGCGGGCGCAACAAATCTCATTGTTGATATCAATTCAACCGGTAACAAAGAATCACGCGCACACTACACAAAAGAACTCACAAATTATTACAAAAAGCATTCAGCAATGCTCGCCCCACTTGATCGCGAACGACTGAAGACAAATCCACTTCGCATTCTTGATTCAAAAGAACCAAAGACAATTGCAGTCAATGAACACGCACCTGATGCAATCGGATATCTCAACAGCGAAGACAAAAAGCATTTCAAAGAAGTACTTGAGTATCTCGAAGAAATGGGAGTTACGTATCGTATGAACAAAAACCTCGTCCGTGGACTTTCGTATTATTCACGCACAGTATTTGAAATCATTGCTGAAAACGCTGGTGAAAACGGCGAACCTCTCACAATCGCTGGTGGTGGACGATATGACTATCTTGCAAAAGGTCTTGGTGCAAAAAAGGACATCGCGGGAATGGGTGCAGGTATCGGCGTCGACAGAGTGGTTGAATCTTCATGGTACAAAAAGCTTTGTCCGCGAATTTTGAAGAAACCAAAAATTTATTTTATTCAACTTGGATTTGAAGCAAAACTAAAATCACTCAACGTGATTGAAATTCTTCGAAAAGCACATGTTCCAATCGCACAATCACTTTCAAAAGACAGTCTTGGTGCACAGCTAGGAATGGCCGAAAAAATGAATATTCCCTACACAATTATTTTTGGACAAAAGGAGGCAGTTGAGAGTACAGTTATTGTCCGAGACATGAGTAACCGTAGCCAAGAAACAGTTCCAATAAAAAAATTGCTCGAATACATAAAATCACTTAAGTAGTTTTGAAGTACTGGTGTGGGTAAGGCACTTACAGACGCAAAAATTCCCCCGTCATTTGACGGGGGAATTTTTGCGGCTGTAATTGCGAGGGGCTTCAAAAAACACTCAAAAAAGCATATACTGTGGGTACAAGACATGAAAGACATCATCCAACAAGACAATAAGGTATTGCGACAAATTGCAAAGGAAGTTCCAGTAAAGGATATCGCAAGTCCCAAAATTAAAAAAATCATCGCCGAAATGAAGGAATCACTTCTCTCTCAAGATGATGGTGTGGCAATTGCTGCCCCGCAAATCGGGGTATCACTTCGTATTTTTGTTGTGTCTCACAGAATATTTGCACCAAAGGAAGACGGTGCACAACTGACGCCAAAAGATGATTTAGTGTTTATAAATCCAAAAATAATTAAGTTCTCAAAAAAGACTGAGTGGAAACAAGGCGAAGGATGTCTTTCTGTTCGATGGCTCTACGGTGAAGTAAAACGTCACACAAATGTCACAATTGAATACTTTGATGAGAAAGGTGATGAATATAGTCGCGGCGCAGGAGGATTGCTCGCGCATATTTTTCAACACGAAATTGATCATCTCGATGGAATACTTTTTATAGACAAAGCACGAAACGTGCACGACCTTCCTCCTGAAAAAGATGGCGAATAATAATTTCAAAAAATTTGTATTCTTTGGAACACCAGATATTTCAGTTGATGTACTCGACCAACTGAAATCTTTTGATATTATCCCATCGCTTATCGTTACCCAGCCGGACAAAGCACAAGGTCGCGGACTTGAAATCACACCACCGCCGGTCAAAGTGTGGGCGATGAAGAACCAAATTCCCTACCTTCAACCACAAAAACTCAAAGAGATTGAAGAGGATTTGGAAAAAGTCGGCGCGGATTGGTATCTCGTTGTTGCGTATGGAAAAATTCTTCCGAATTGGCTTTTGTCGATTCCAGGACGGCGTGTGCTCAATATTCACCCTTCACTTCTTCCGCTCTACCGCGGGCCATCACCTATCGAAAGTGCACTTCTTCACGGAGATACAATCACTGGCGTGTCACTTATGATACTAGACGAAGAAATGGATCACGGACCACTTTTGGGACAAGCAGATTTGGAAGTTTCTGATTCAACCACAAAAAAGGAATTGTATGAAAAATTGAGTTCGCTTGGCGCAGTTCTCGTACGAGACTATGTACCAGAGTATCTAAAAGGAAGTTTGACTGCAGTATCTCAACAACACGACCATGCAATCTACTGCGAAAAGTTTTCAAAAGCAGATGGAGAAATTGATGAACAGGACACATCAAAAACAACATGGAATAAATGGCGTGCATTTTATGGTTGGCCAGGGTTGTATTTTTATCGAGAAATAGATGGCAAAAAAATTCGATACAAAATCACCGACGCAACACTGGAAGATGACAAATTCAAAATTCTACGAGTAATTCCGGAGGGAAAGAAAGAACAAGAATATAATTATGTAAAATAAAAAAATCCCGTGATGCTTCACGAGATTTTTTTGGTTTGGATTAAAATCAAAACCAAAGTTGTACAAGTTTTACAATCGGAACATTCAGATGTTCCGATGCTGAATAAAAGAATCCTGCGATCATGACTACTATCACTACAGCAGCTATGCCACCATTTCTGATTGCGGTTGATTTTTGCTCTTCGTCGCTTTTCTTTTCCACATACATCATTTGCGACACTATGAGTGCGGAGAATGTAATTAGGCCAATCATGCTCGGGATAATCATTGTGGGCTCAAGATAAAACATGAGTCCGGCAAGGAGTATTCCTGCAAATACTACAAATGAAATGTAAGACTTGATACCTGTTGTCATAAGTTTTATGGGTTTTTATGTTTAAAAAAATACTAGAATATTTTAAAGAATTTGTCAATAAACCCCATTTAAATAAAATTTATAAAAAACTGGAACCCAAAATCGCCTGAGCACATGTGCTCAGGCGATTATTTATTTCAGTCAGTAGTTTTTAAAACTTATCAGCAAACCCCTTTTTGAATTCCATCTCCTTCTATTTCCTAATTACTACTATCTACTCACTAATTTAGTATTTCGATGTAAATGGATTTCTTTTTGACAATCCTTTGAGCATTTTCTTTACACTTCTTGCGCCGCGCTTCCAGAGAGTTTGGTTGCGGTCTTTTTCTGAGGTGATAGTTTCAAACAAATCTTCTTTTGCTTCATCGATCGCTGCGTACAAATCGCTTGTTTCAGAAGTTGCGCGATATGTTTTTCCGTCAAGAGTCAAATTAATTTCTGCCTTGTACACATCTCCAGACCTGTGATGATTTGTAGTTTTACCTACTTCTACATATGCATTACTATCTCCTTTCGAAAACTTATCGAGTGATGCGATGCGCTTTGTAACATAGTCACGTAGTGCATCAGTGAGATCCATATTTATCGTTTTGATTTGAGTGTGAATCATGGCGTACTTGGTTAATTATTACTAATACCTCTATTATACCACTATCACTCCATACCCAAAATCTCTAGTATCTTTGATGAAGACGTGGCGCCTTGAGCCACCCGAACAGCCTTATACGGCACGCTATAATGCTCAGCAATAAGCTCTTTTACTCTATCGTTTGCCATGCCATTTTCCCTGTCTTCTCTGACGGAAATCAAGAAAACCCCTGCACTTTTTTCATACAGAGATTCTTGTTTTGCATTGGGAGTAACTTTGACTCTAATTCGCATAAATATCACCTACACAGTCTCAACAATCATCATGTTTGTTGAACCAGGTTTTCCAAACGGGACACCGGCCGACACAATGATGATGTCACCAGTCTTTAGATTCATTATTTTTTTGACTTCTTTTTTTACAGCCACGAGTGCAGATTCAAGATCTTTCAAGTGCGGGAGAAGTACTGGCACACACCCAAATGACAACATAAGTCTATTGAGTACTCTTTCATGCGGAGAACACGCTAGAACATACTGTGGGCTCTTGTGTCGTGTGATGAGTCGTGCAGTTCCTCCACTTTGCGTCAAAGCAACAATCGCTTTTGCATTCAAGTCTCGAGCAGTGCACACCACCGAGTGACTCACCGCATCCGCAGATGAATCATCAAGTGAATCTTTTGATCTGAAGAATCCGTTTGAATACATCGACTCTTCCACTTCTTGAGCGACATGAGTCATCACATTCACCGCTTCAACAGGAAATTTTCCAAGTGCAGTTTCCTCAGAAAGCATGATTGCATCCGTACCATCAAAAATTGAGTTCGCAATATCAGACACTTCTGCACGAGTTGGCACAGGAGAATTAATCATTGATTCAAGCATTTGAGTTGCTACAATTACAGGCACGCCCATTGCATTACATTTTTTGATTATCATCTTTTGCACCACGGGTACATGCTCTGCACCAATCTCAATTGCCAAATCTCCACGTGCTACCATTATTCCATCGGAGAGTCTTACGATTTCATCAATATTGTCCACTGCTTCTTGTGTTTCAATTTTTGAAATGATTGCGATATCCTTTTTTCCTTTTTTCAAAATATCTCGTAGCGTCAAAATATCTTCAGGTGTTCGTACAAATGAAAGCGCCATCATGTCGACATTTTCTTTTATGCCAAATACAATATCTTCTTTGTCTTTGTCTGTAATAGATGAAAGAGAAAGATATGCGCCCGGAACATTCACCCCACGTCTTCCTTTGATTACACCACCCACAATTATTTTTGTTTTGATTTCATCACCGTCAACTTTTATCACTTCGAGTTTTTGTCGTCCATCGTTTAACATGATGTACATTCCCTTCTTGACCTCTTTTGGAAGCCTAGAATAGCTCACTGATACTTTTTTCTCTGTACCAATAATTTTCTTTGTCGTCAGTGTAATAAATGCACCAGGGATGAGAGTAATTGTCTCTGTTTCAAAGTCTCCAATTCGGATTTTTGGACCGGAAAGGTCTTGAAGTATTGCCACACGAATTCCATCTTTTTGTGATTGTGCACGAATATTTTTCACGCGAATCCCATGCTCTTTGTGGTCACCGTGACTCATATTGAGACGACACACATTGAGACCTGCTTTCATAAGTGCACTTAGTTTTTCAGTTGATTCTGTTGCCGGACCAATCGTTGCGACAATTTTTGTTCTCTTTAAAAATCCTTGTTCCATATAGTTTTTTATAGTACCACACTTTTGCTTTTTTTGACCTTTTTTGGTATTATAGTTGACGTATTCCCCTAGTGCTTAGCGAGCCATAAAGCTTTATAACCACGAAAGAATACATACAAAAAAAGAATATTCCCCTGTAGCTCAGCGGTAGAGCAATCGACTGTGGACATTTTCCGCCTGTTGTTATACTTAAGGTATGACCGACAAAAGGAAATATGCCGATAGACGCGAGGCATTAATCAAAGCTGTTGTGAAAAGACGCAAGAAAGTAAAAGATCTTGCAATAGAATACAAAGGAGGCTCTTGCCAAATTTGTCACTACTCAAAATGTGTGGACGCTCTTGAGTTCCATCATATCAATCCTTTGGAAAAAGAATTCGGTATCGGAGCAAAAGGCTATACACGTTCTTGGGAAAGTGTTCGCAACGAATTAGATAAATGTGTTCTCTTGTGTGCAAATTGCCACAGAGAAGTTGAGTCTGGCATAACGCAGCTTTCTATCGAAAGATAGATTGAAAATGAGGTGAATTCGGGGAAACCCAAATGACGAAAAACAAGTCATGGGCAATCCCGAGCCAAGCCTTGATGAAAATCAAGGAAGGTGTAGAGACTATCCCGTAAGGGAGTAGGCTTCCGACTTTTGTTGGAACCCGAAGCGCCTCGGTCCTAAATTTTGTGGAAACAAAACACGGATATGATATAGTCCATCCCTTTAAGTAATTTTAGGATAAATGTAATCGATTGGTCGTAGGTTCGATCCCTACCGGGGGAGCATTGAATAAAAAGTTTGCCGTCCTTAAAGGGGCGGTTTTACTTTTTTAGCTCCGTGGAATAAAGAGAAGCTTTGTGTGTTGGGATCGAACGGATTGACGGTCTACGCAAACAACAGTTTCTGTCGCCAATCCGGTGCCCAGAAATTTTTGAGTGGCGACGAGAAAATTTCGAGGGAGATAAGTGTACTCACGTCCATACCCACGGAGCACTTCTTTTACCTTCTTGATATATTCGTTCTTGGCACTACCTAGTTTGCTTTTTTCATCGAACATCATTATAATGTAGTGATACGTTCTTTAACTCTAAAAATATAAAGATATGAATCAACTCCCCATCATTATTCAAGGCGGGATGGGTGTTTGTATATCAAACTCCCACATTGCCAAAACTTGTTCTCAACACCCTTTTGTCCTTGGCACTTTGTCGGGGGTCGCTATTGAAAGGGTTGTGCCACAGGTTCTCCAGCAAGGAGATCCTGGCGGCCACTATCGGAGAGCATTGCTGCACTTTCCCTTTCCAGAAGTTGCTGAACGCGTTGTCAGTAAATATTTTGTTGAAGGTGGCATTCCAGCAGGGAAAAAAATAAAAGCTGTCTCTGTGGTTAGCCTGCATCCCAACCGCGAATTGATTGAGCTTATGATAGTAGCGAATTTTGCTCTCGTCTGGCTTGCGAAAGAAGGGCACAAGCGTCCCGTCAGTGTGAATTATTTGGAAAAAATTCAGATTCCTCACATTTATAACATCACCGGTGCGATAATTGCCGGAGTTGACTATCTGACAATGGGAGCTGGCATTACACTGCAGATTCCCGCTGTACTCGATTCGATTGTGTCAGGTACTGCAGTAAACTACAGAGTACAGGTTGAAGGAAGTAAAGATGGATTTGTGACAATAAGTTTCAATCCGAAGGAATTCTTTGGTAGAGCATTGCCACCACTCAAGCGTCCAAGCTTCCTGCCCATTGTTTCAACAGATGTACTTGCAACGCTTATGGCTAAAAAACTGCCGGCTGGAAGCATTCAAGGATTTGTCATTGAAAAACCCACAGCTGGAGGCCATAACGCGCCACCGAGAACAAAAGGTGTCTTTGATGAAAAAGGTCAACCGATTTACGGACCGAAAGATGAGGTTGTTTTCAGTAAACTTCGCGAACTTGGCATTCCGTTTTGGATCGCAGGATCATGTGCCACGCAAAATAGTGTTGCGGAAGCAAGGGCGCTTGGCGCTGTTGGCATACAGGCTGGCTCAATATTTGCACTCAGCGATGACTCTGGAATGCTTGGATATTTTCGAAATGAAATCAGGCGTCTTGGTTATCGTGGTGAACTTGAAATTCGCACTGACCCTAGAGCTTCACCGACAGGATTTCCCTTTAAAGTAGTCCAATTACCAGAGACACTATCTGATCATGCCGTGTATATTGCCCGTGAACGTGTTTGCGACGTTTGCGCGCTTCGTATTGTATGTGAACAACATGATGGTGAAATCTGTTATCGGTGCCCGGGTGAACCACTCAATGATTTCTTGCGAAAAGGAGGCAAGGTTGAAGACACAGTCGATGCGAGGTGTCTGTGTAATGGTTTGCTTGCAGCTGCTGGATTTGGTAATCCGCTTGAACCACCGATATTTACTCTCGGTGATGATGTCAGTTTTTTGCGCCATCTCATGCGAAACGAAACAGATTCGTATGGCGCGGTTGATGCTATTAAGTATCTTTTGTCGTCTGAGAAAAATTAAATAATAGTCCCGCTTTAAATATGATTAAGCGGGATTATTTTTTTGAAGTGCCATCACTGGAAACACCCGAAAAATCTTAAAGAACTCAATATCTCTTTTAATTTGAATCCAATTGAGAGTTCTGAACTCGTCCAACAAAGGGAGCAATAAAACAAGTCACGAAAGTGGCTTTTTTTATTGCTCCCCCGAGAAAGCAAACTGCTTTGCTTTCGTGCAGGGATCAAACAGCGGAGCGATAAATTTCAGTAGGAAATTTCGCGAGCTGGTGCCCAGACAAATACGAGCGACGGCGAGTATTTAGTCGAGGGAGATAAGTGTACTCACGTCCCTACCGGGGGAGCAAAATTTTAAACTATTTTTTACAATGGTTATTTTTTGGAGGTTAGTAGAAGTTCGAACCTATGGTAAAATACAAATATGGAATTTGAACCTAAAAATAGTAAACCCATTGATTATGTTAAAAGTAAGATAGAAAAATCTGAATATATTAGATTTGATAAAGATAAATATCTTAAACCTCTTTTTGAATATGATTCTTATATGGAATCTGGAAGTATTAAAGGAAAGATTGGTCAATCAGAAATCGATCTTGATTACACACAAGATGATCGCAAAATTTCCAATCCAAATATTAGAAAATTAGAGAGATTTATACTAAAAAATGATAAAACAAAGCTTGATGTCCTCGGTCTTCTTTCATCAGATTATTCTACATATATAACGACAAACATAGATAAAGAAGACACTTCTTTTGGAAGTGTTAATCGTCCCAGAGAAAGAAAAATATATGTTAATACTCCTTTATTGAGTGTTGATGGTATCATGAGTCTTTTGCATGAAATTGGTCATAATAATAGAGACAAACAACAAAGTATTTCAGAACAAAATAAAGATGAAAATAGTCTATTAAGATTTAAAGTGTCTGGGATAGTAGAAAAAATTTTAGCAGGAATGAGTCTCAGGGGTCCAAATATTAAAGATGCTTCACGTGTTTTACGAGACGAGAGAGATTCATGGAGTTTTGCTTTACAAAAAATAAGACCTTTTATGAAAGATTTAAATATTAATATTGAGGATATGGAGAACATAATACATCACGATGCACTTTACTCATATTCATGGCTAATAAAGGATGATGTAAAACTTGAATAAATTAATAAATTTTTTATCTTTCTTTGATTATGTTTATTCGAACATCCTCCCAAGTTCGGAGCATATTAAAAAGCACCAGAAATGGTGCTTTTTAATTACCGTATACCAAGTTCGAAGCTGGTTGTCTTTGTTTTGACATTTTATGTGAATAATGTAGTATTTGGGTAAATTAATTAGCACACAAAATGGAAATAGCAAAAGAAACAGTAGATTTTCTTCATGAAAATCTACATCAAACAAGAGCTGAATATTATATTAATTTATTTAAATCAATGTCACAAATTGACTTTGATACAAGAATAAAAAAATATTGTTTCTTAGCATCTGAACGTGAAAGAAAACATTTTCTTGGAAAGTTGGACACCGTCTCTGCTTTACTACTTATCGCAATTAAGATTATGGAGAAGGCAATTCAGGATAGGAAGCTCAACCTAAGACATTCCAATGAAGTGGGTATCTATGCCTCACAAAAGGAAATTCTAAAAGCACGCAGTGATTACGAAGAAGCTGAGAGCCAGATCAGTAAAGCGGCAAAGGATTATTGGAGAACAAGGAAAAAACTTTATCAAAATATTAAAGAATGTTTTAATAAAGAATTACCCTTACTACTTGAGTCTGGGGATTTACTTAAAACTCCAGCTGATTTTTATTATCAAAACTCAGGTTACGACTTTACATTTTATGGGCAAGATATCTATGTAATTAATTGGTATCCAATGGGTGGGGATTAGATTATCATAAAGGTTGAATTATAAACGTTCAGCCTTTTTTTATTTCCCCTCTAAAATAACTATTCGAACTTCATCCCACGTTCGGGGCAACAAAAAACCTGCTCCGACAACGGAACAGGTATTAAATTTAGTAAATGCAAATCAGGCAGACACCTGAGATCGCAATTCAATTATTTTCTTTATGATTTTCAATAGGGTTTTATCCCCCGGCTCCTCTCCTTCTTCAGGTGCACTTAAGTATGCTTTTTCTGCTTCTTCCAATGTACAATTACCATAGTCCGAAAGAGATGAATATTTTGCCCTACGAATAAATCGGATAGGTATACCTGTTTCTTTCGCCATCTTTTCGTTTTCAGAAATTTCTTCACCAAAAACAATCTGGTACCCGATTTCGTCATCAATCTGTATGCTAGTTTGCATTTGCCCGGAAACATCTCCTCCAAACGCTCTCAACATATCTGTAGTGTTTTGTGATAATAGCATTTGCTGGCTATTTCTAATTGCCTTCGATAATAAATTAATTGATAAGCCAAAAATCCACTTTTGTTTTTCTTTTAACGTTTCAATTAATTCTTTAGATGGCACGCCTTTGATCTTGAAATCATCCTTATCATTTGAATACTCAATATTCAAATCACTATCATCAGGATCAGATATAAGGTAATTGCAGGAAACCTCATCTCCGTTTTCGTTTTTAAAGGAAAACACACCCTTAAACTGGTTTTCAATATCTGTCCTAGATACTGTAACAGTAAGATTAATAATATGCATATTGTTCATTTTTTGGTTTAGGCGAACTATATCATAATTTAATATTTTGTAAATAGTCTTCTTATAAACTTTCTGATGCAGGAAAATTCTATAAAAATCTAAGTATCTTTTATTTAAGCTGTATTTTCGTATTATTTCACCTCTTCATTATTCATTTTGGCCGCTGCTTCTGGAGTAGAAACAGTTCTTCCCAAAGTATTTGTAAATTATTCTTCACAAAAAGAGGAATAAGGTAGAATACTATTATGGAAACAAAAGAGATACTGGCCATCATTGCTACACTGTTTGCGATCATCGGGAATGTTCCGTATCTAATTGATGTTATAAAGAAAAAAGTTAAACCTCATCCGTATACCTGGCTAGTGTGGACTATTGTTTCTGGAGTTACTTTCTTCGGAGCGCTAGTCAAAGGTGCAGGAGTTGGAGCGATACCGACCGGCGTCGCAGAAATATTTACCGTTATAATTTTCTTTTTTTCACTGCGATACGGGTTCAAGAATATCGTTCGTCGAGACACGTATTTTCTGATATTTGCATTACTAGGGTTGATACCTTGGGCAATAACAAAAGATCCAACGATTTCGGTTATCATTGTTGTTTCTATTGATTTTATTGCTTTCTTGCCGACACTGCGCAAGACATGGACAGAGCCAAAAACTGAAACCGCACTGTTGTATGAGATGAACGTTTCAAGACATATTCTGACCCTATTTTCTATCCAGTCGTACAATATAGCGACAATGCTTCACTCTATAGTCATGATAGTTATGAACACAATCATGAGCTTTATAATTGTATGGAAAAGAAAAGTTGAAAAAATAGCAAATACAAGTGAATAGCGATAAAAGTATACGACTTCTTATGTTCATTAACCGCTACCTCAAATAACTATCAAACCAAATTGCATGACACGTATATCCAGCGGGATTTTTTTGAAGATAGTCTTGATGGTACTCTTCCGCTTTGTAAAAAGCCGTGAGTGGCTCAAGTGTGGTCACCACAGGATCTTTCCATCGTTTTGAGTTGTTTACAATCTCAATAAAATTTTCTGCTTCCCTTTTCTCGTCGTCGTTTCCATAAAAAATAGCCGAGCGATATGATGTCCCTTTGTCATTGCGTTGCTGATTGAGTGTTGTGGGATTGTGAATTTGAAAGAAAAAGTCGAGAAGATTTTTGTATGAGGTTTTTGACGAATCATATTCTATCTCCACTGCTTCGGCGTGACCCGGATGATTGTCATATGTAGGATTGTCATTTTGTCCGCCCGTATATCCCACTTGTATTCCAACAACACCCGGCTGATTTCTCATCAGCTCCTCAAGCCCCCAAAAGCATCCGCCGGCAAGTACGATTTTTTTGTTCATAAGATTATTTGTCATCAAATTTTTCAAAACACACCGAATTTATGCAGTATCTTTTTCCGGTTTGTGTAGGACCATCATCAAAGAGATGTCCCAGATGCGACCCACAGACCGCACACACAGTCTCAGTTCTACTCATACCATATGAATCATCGGCAATATTTTTCACGGCACCTGGAAGTGCGTCGTCAAAGCTCGGCCAGCCGGTACCCGAATCAAACTTTGCTTCAGCTTTAAAGAGCGGATTGCCACAGCCTGCACATCGATAAAAACCATCCTTGTCGGGAGATATGAGCTTGCCAGAAAAAGGCGCTTCAGTACCCTTGTTTCGCAACACTTCATATTGCTTTGGTGTAAGCTTTTTCTTGAATTCTTCTTCGTTTTGTATTTGGTGTGTCATGTGTGTTTATGTGGTGAATAATTAAATAAATTATTTCTTTCTATGTGGACACCCTATCCAACAGCATGGACGGCGTTTTCCTTTCAGTAGATTTTCGGACATAATTTTTATTCTGCGATTTCTCGTTTCTTCCATTTTTGCACTTGTAATCCAGCAAATCCACTCATTTCGAGCAAGAGGTGTAATGTCTTCCCAGACATTCAATAGAGATGCTTTTGAAGAAAGAATTGTTTTTACGTCGCTTGGCAGAGTGTGCGCAACCCCAGCCGAGATTTTCATATTGGTCATATGAGAATTATAACAAATATTATCATTACCGAACCATACTGAATTACTCTAAGTTAATTTTATGAATTAGTCTTTGTACAAGTATTCAAAAAATAAAAAAACTGTACAGGGACTTTTCCCTGTACAGTTTCGTCTTACAACGATTTTTCTAACTCAATGAGTTTTTTCACACCATTGTAAAGTTGTTCAAAAATTTCTCTTTCTGTAATACCGAGACGTCGCTTGTTTGAAATGTCATAGATTCCATCAGATGACTCTGAATGTTCTCCGTGTACTCCTCGAATCGAAAGACCAAGCGATTTACATACCTCATTGAAATCAGGACTCGCTGAAAGTTTTGGAATTCTGATGTGCACTGAGGCGCGCATTGCTGTGCCAAGATTTGTTGGACATGTTGTGTAATATCCACGAACATCGTCGAACGCAAAATTGATTTTCTTGTTTATTGTATCAAGCGCTGACGCAAGTCTACTGAAAACTTCTGCAATATCTGCTCCTTGTTGCATGCTGATAATTCGCATTGAATCTTCCTCTGAAACCCATACCAAAAACTTTTTATCATTTGAAAAAAAGATTCCGCGGTTTTTTGGCCAATCGCGATTGACACCAACACTTTCCAAAAATCTATCTGCTTGTTTGAACAAGAAATGATCTTCAACCATTTTCTGTCGAACTTCCTCTGACATTCCATCTAGTGGAAAGTATTCTCCTTTCAGCGACTCAGGGAGCGCATTGAGCGCGTCTACAATTTCTGATTCCATTCTTGCCCTATCTTCCGCAGAAATCGCTGATGGAAATGCATACTTTGCAAAGTTTCTTCCTACCCGAATACGAGTAGAAACTACATACTGACCTTCAGGATCCAAATTTTCAGTTGACAGACCGCTCAGTGAAAAATCACTTTTGTGGCCGGTCATTTCATAATTGTGATATTCACGGATAATTGGATCAAATAACGGCGCAAGAAGCGTATACGACTCAGGTCCTCCTGCATATACACCTATGCTTGAATCTGGATTATCCTTCCCTGACTGTATAGCTCTCTGAGCTGTCCACCCGTTGGATTCGGTTATTCCATTAAGTTTTGCCAATAATTCTTCAGTACAGTGCTTCAACATAAGCATGTCTGGATTTGTTTTGATTTCTTTCATAAGGTACATTTTAGTATAAATTCAAAAATAATACTATCTTTTATTGACTTTTTGTCAATATGTATTGTTTTGAATTATATTGCTTAATTTACTTATTTAAAAATCACATCTCCCTACTATCATACGCCCAATGCAAGAGTGCTTGGCGCTGGCGAGGACGGCAAAACAAATCACCTTTTCGGCAATTCTTTTTGATTTGTGCGATATGCCTTCGGATTGCATTCCATCGCTTAATTTGACGTTCGTCTTCCTTTGGAATTCGCCGTCCCAAATAGTATCTACAGTACCACTCAAACCAACCTCGTGGATCATCTTTGTATATCCATCCCTTTTTTCGCCACACTGAAAGCGGCTGGCTCGCATTCATTCCGAAAAAGTTTACAGACGCGAGAGGTTTCTTGCTACTTAATGGCGCAAATTTCGCTTTCTTAAACCACTTCTTCGGATATTCACTAGGGCAATCTCGCATATACACACCACCAAATACTCCAAGCTCAAGCATTTGCTCTGGTGTAAGATCAGGTTTAAATAATGGATTAAAATCTTTACCTGGTCGTGCAGAAATCTCATATTTATACCCTTTCTGCATAGCATTATTAACATTAACTATGCTTTTTTTCTTCATATAATAATTATAACATTTAGAATTAATGCACAGCTAAGAATATACAAATTTGTTACACTCAGTATATGAAAAAATTGTATTTTGAAGTCGCTGGGGTTGTTGTAATTGTTGTGTTTCTTACGCTTACTTTTTATGGCAACCTCATACAAGTTACCTCATTTTGGAACTCCCAATTTCTCTGGAGTAGTGTTTTATCAATCGGATGGATTGTAGTTGCACTCGGCTACTACAATCAAGGATGGATTATTCACGAGAACAAAAGCTCAAAAAATGTTTCTGTTGTTCTTCCAGTTGCTGTACTTGTTGTGCAGTGCGTGCTATTTATAAAAGGAATTTTTTATCATGATTGGTCACTTATTGCAGGTGCAGTAATGGTGAACTCTGGGGTACTTTTCAATCTATATCAAATCTACAAAACACGACACGCCAATCATTATTCAAATTCGATTATTTCTCATATTAAAATGTAATCATTATTTCACTTACATTCACTCATGATCAATGTTTGAAAATTTATTTAAATATCGTACAATAGTACTATCTTATCAATAATATATTTCATATGGGAAAAAGAGCTACATCACTTGGTCCAAAAAAGAAATCACCACGATCTCCAAAGACCAAAAAAAGACTTGCAATCAAGAAGACAATGCTTGCAACACGTGCTGCAAAAAAGAAAAAGCGAGCATAGCAGAATTAAAACTACACCAAACTTTTGGTGTAGTTTTTTTGTGCTACAATCGACCCATGAAGCACACAACACTTTCCGCACTCACTCTAGGTATCACACTCGTCATCGTGGCGACTCTAGGATATGTTGGGTATCGTGGATACACTACACTTCGCCAAGAAAACACATTGCTTTTTGGACAGATTTCTACTCAGAACGCTTCACTTGAAAACACAGAGGTCAAATTTGAAGAACTCACAAACTCACACGCCGACCTCAAGGACACCCTTGCAATCCAATCTCGCAGAAACGAACTTCTCGAGCAATACGTAAACAAGATCACCAACACAGTCGCCAATTTTGAAAAATTGAGCAAGCTTGATCCGGAGCTTTTGAAGAAGTATTCCAAGGTGTACTTTCTCAATGAAAACTATTCCCCTATCGACCTAAAGGAAATTCCAAAAGAATATACTCACAACGACGGACGAACAATTGAAATCCATGAAAAAGTCGCACCATTTCTAGAAAACCTTTTTGCAAATGCCGAGGCTGATGGATTGTCACTTCGAGCACTTTCGTCATATCGATCATTCAAAACACAAACATCATTAAAAGCTCAAAATACTGTTGTCTACGGAATAGGCGCAAATAGATTTTCGGCTGACCAAGGATATTCTGAACACCAGCTCGGCACAACTGTTGATTTCACGACTACCTCAAGCAATGGTGTACTTGGAAAATTTGAAGGTACAAAAGAATACGAATGGATGACAGAAAATGCATACAAATACGGATTTATACTTTCGTACCCAAAAAACAATTCATACTATATTTTTGAACCATGGCACTGGAGATTTGTCGGAGTAGCACTTGCCACAAAACTTCATCGTGACAAAATGAATTTTTACGATATGGATCAACGGGAAATAGATGAATATCTCTTGACTATCTTTGACTAAGCGCACAATATGTGTGGTACACTATCTAAGTAACAAATAGCACTATGATCAAGAAAAATGTAGGTGGAATTGATAAATATATTAGAATCTTTGCAGGATGCATACTTGTATTCGTTGGATATCGCGAAGAAGCTCTATGGGCGACACTTCTTGGTGCGATACTCTTTTTTACAGGCTGGTACGGATGGTGTGGTCTCTATTCACTTTTAGGCAAAACAACGTGCAAAAATTCACCACAATAACCTTTAAAATGTGAGTTCTTTGAAAGCAAAAAAGTAGGCATTGCCTACTTTTTTGCTTTGTTCTTTTCTTTTTTAAGTACACACGACTGACATCGGCATCCAAACGGTTTGATGAATTCATCAAAATATTCTTCGCCATAATCATAATTGAGCTCTTCTCCTTTCTTTATAGTCTTCACCGCACTCACAAATATTCTTCTCTTTGGTGTATCAATCTCGCAATTTGGCTTACACGCATGATTGATATATCGTGCAACGTTTTTTCTGTCTGCACCATCTATCGTTAGATTTTTATTTATTTCAAAAAGATATTTCCCGCCTTTTTTGTTTGCTTCATCTGCGGTGAGCGCTTTTCCAATATATTCAATCACAAACTCTCCCTTCTTAATATCCTCGTCTGCATACAACCCTAAACCGGAATGAGACTTTTTGACCCGTACCTTCTTCGGACTATCGTACTTACTTTTTTTCATATATCAAAAATAATATCATACTATGTAGCAAAATAAAAAAGCGCCTCTTACGGGAAGCGCTCACTGAATACCTTACGGGGTACATTAATAAAACATTCTTCTGACACCAAATTCAATACTGTTTGACACGTTTTCATGATCACGATACACAGGCGGTGACACAAACAGTGCCGAGTAAATCCATACAGGTGTATGCGTCATTTTGTAATAAATTCTAGGTCCATACCCTCTCATAGATTCACTTCCAATGGCAATCCAAAACTTTTCGTACATTGAAAGTCTTTTTGAAATTTCCGCAAAATGATGCAGCGCGTATTTTGAATGCTCACCATAGAACATCATTGATGAATTAAGAGTGTGTTTCTCAATAAAAAAACCATACGAGAGTTCTTCTCTAAATGATCCTCTTCGTGTAGAAATATCACCTTTGTCATCGCGAACGATGTGTTTTGAACCCAAGAGTCCAAAAGCAAATGTACGATACGTCGCACCAATTTTCATCCTTGAAGTAAGATGATCAAAACTAAAGCGACCATCAACGCCAACAAAATAATGAACTGGTTTCTTGCTGTTAAACCTCATGTCATACCCAAACTCAAAACCGAGTGTAGGACTAAGTGTGGTTACTTTTTTATTTGCCTCAGCAGTAAAATCACGTCCCTCAATTTTTGAGACGGAATTTGAAAGACTAATTCGCATCCCACATGCAATCGTATCATCATATGATTTTGATTGCAGGTCAATAAGTTCATGCCACATTTGTGCATGAAGAGACGGCGATATGCAAAGATACAGGCATACCACCATTATTTTGGTTCGAGTCATATGAATTTGTGTTAAGGTTCGTTTGCAATAAGTGTAGCACTTTTGTGTAGAAAGAAAATGGTACACTGTTCATATGAATTTCAATACACTTTTGACAAAAGCGGAAATCGCGCTTTTCAAAAAACTCTCAACACCTGCAAAAATACAGGATTATTTGAATACGCTCAAAAATAATACTGATGAAAAAAAGATACTCATGTCACCACGTGAAGTAATACAACACAAAAAAGCACACTGCATGGAAGGTGCACTTTTGGCAGGAAGCATCCTGTGGTATCACGGACATACACCATACATACTTGATTTGAAAACAACACGAAGCAAGAAAGACAGCGATCATGTTGTAGCACTTTTCAAAGAGCACGGACACTGGGGCGCAATTAGTAAGACCTCGCACGCAGTTCTCCGCTTCAGAGAACCAATATACAAAACACTCCGAGAACTTGTGCTTTCATACTTTCATGAATACTTTTTGGATGATGGGACCAAAACTCTTCGTAGTTATTCAAAACCATTCAATCTCAAATCACTTGGAACGAAATGGATTGTTTCTGATGAAGATTTGTGGGAAATAGGTGCAACACTCGACGAATGTGTGCACTATCCGCTCATTCCAAAACAACTCAAAAAACTCCGCAAGGCAGATCCAATTGAAATTTCAGCGGGTAAACTTGTTGAGAATTAGACACTTTATATGTATAGAAAACGGGTGTATACTTCACGTATATGAATATACATCCAATGATTGTGCACTTCCCAATAGCTCTTTTAACCATATATAGCGTACTTGAACTTATCAGAATCAAAAAAGTACTTGAAAAACCTTGGTTCAAATATGTTAAAGGTGCATTTGTCATTATTGGCTCACTCTCGTCTTCCCTTGCACTAAGTACTGGGGAAATGGCCGAAGAATTGTACGAAAAATCTGAATTAAAAAATCTTATTGAAACTCATTCTGCATGGGCAGGATTTGCGACATATGTATTTGCTATTCTTGCAATCATCTACGCTGTTCATTTTATTTCAGAATCTTCATTTAATGAAAAAATTCGGAAAACATTTTTGCGCTCATTTTGGAATTTTCTTACTTCTATTTCAGAAAAATTGTTCACTACCACATGGCTCATGATGACGGCGGCATTTGTGGGGCTTGTAGCACTCACAGTCACAGGAGGACTTGGTGGTGCAATAGTCTATGGACCGGATGTTGATCCAATAGTCAAAATTATTTACACAACACTTGTACGTTAGAATTCATCTCTATGAAAATTCATCGTTTTTATTATCCGCACAATATTCCTGAAGGAATTCACACACTCGTTGATGTCGATATTGTTCACCAAATACGCAACGTGTTGAGACTTGAACCAGGAGAAACACTTGAGCTTTTTGATGGCAATGGGCATACCTACACAGGCACCGTCTCATCACTATCAAAAAACTCAATAGATATTGAGATTACCAACATTTCATTCAAAGAAAAATCACCTCGTCATGTTGCACTTTTTGTGTCGATTCTCAAAAAAGAAAACACTGAACTGGCGATTGAAAAAGCGGTTGAAATTGGAGTGTCTGAGATCGTACCTGTTATCACATCACGAACTATTAAAACTGGACTGAAAGAAGAACGTCTTCTTTCAGTAATCAAAGAAGCGACTGAGCAATCTGGTAGAACGTACTTGCCCGAATTGCACGAAATTATGAAATTTGAAGAAGCGATACTTTTTGCTAAAAAGAATTTTTCACGTGTCGTACTTTTTGACCCACGAGGAACACCGTTTACCGCAAAAGATGAATCACGTGTAGCTGTATGTGTCGGACCGGAAGGCGGATTCACCGATGAGGAACTTGCTTTTGCAGAAAGTCATGAAGTCGAAATTTGTTCTCTTCCTACACACATTCTTCGTGGAGAAACTGCGGTAATTGTGGGAGTGTACAGTGCGCTCCTTTAATTTTGCTAAACAATATGACACTTTTTGATTCAATTATACTTGGAATAGTCGAAGGCATTACCGAATTTCTTCCAGTCTCATCGACTGGGCATCTTATGATTGCAAACAGACTTCTCGGAAACACTCCTACTGATTTTTCAAAAACATTTGAAATCGCAATACAAAGCGGTGCAATTTTTGCGGTACTTTTTTTGTACATCACACTTCTCTTCAAACATAGAAATCTGATTTTAAAAATTGCTGTTGGTTTTTTGCCTACACTTGTCGCAGGTCTAATTTTGTACCCTCTCGTTAAATCATTCTTCCAAGAGAATATTATTGTTGTTTTTATTGCACTTATTGTGGGTGGAACTGCAATGCTATTTGTTGAAAAAAATTCCCCACAAAATACTGCTCCACGTACGCTTGAATCTCTGTCGTATAGAGATGCACTCAAGCTCGGAACCATGCAAATTCTCGCACTCATCCCCGGTATTTCACGTTCGGGTGCGACAATCATTGGAGGGCTTGCACTTCGCTATCCACGAACGTTTTTGGTCGAGTTTTCATTTCTCCTCGCACTTCCTACTATCTTTGGTGCAACAGCGTATGATTTGTACAAAAACAATTTTGTATTTTCTCGAGACGAAATCACGCTTCTCTTGGTCGGAGCACTTGTATCTGCTGTCGTGGCATACATTGCGATGAAAACATTTCTTAATTACATAAAAAATAACACCTTTACTCCATTTGCATACTATCGCATATGTATTGGGATAATTGGATTGTTGTATTTCCTCCTATAAAAATAAAAACATCCTGCGTATGACAGGATGTTTTTACGTGTATGGTCGTATTTAGCTGGTCGAATTTAGAGAGTTGTACCGACAACATCCATAGCGGTTGTGTCAGTGATTGGTGCTCCACATGAAATACGATCGGTCTTAAACGTACTCCATGCTGATTGTCGTGAAGACTTCATTGTCGAATGTGCAGATTTTGCATCAGTACGATATGTTGTCCACGCAGTCTTACGAGCTTCATTGCGAGATACTTTGTCTTCAATTTTCCATGCGTCCACAAGTGCCGTCTTTCGAACATTGTGAATTTTTGAAATTGATCCGTGAAAAGTATCGACTGCACTTATTATTGATGTCTCACGTTTCTCCACTGCTGATTGCATACAAGTAAGCATACTTGATGAACTAGTAGTTGTTGAAGTACTTTGTGCAAGTACTGGAGATGTTATTCCGAGAACCATGAGCCCCAATGCAGAATAGGCAAGTAGTTTCTTCATAGTAAAAAAATTATTAGTAAGTAAGCGTAGTCTATAAGACTGCTTACATATAGTATGACGTACCGCATCAACATATGTGACATTGACAACAAAAATAAAAAACGGCACAACTTACGTTGCGCCGCTGACACCTTGAGCTCTCACTGCACGAACCTAAAACATACAACACTTGCTCTCGATGTCATTGTCATTTCTTTAACGTGGGGCACGAGGCTCAACATTAAAGGGATTGCCTTGCTGGGCAGGTGGATTACGAGGTTCCGGATTTGCCGGTTGCTGATTCTGATTTTGCTGATTCGCATCAGGAACAAAATTGTTTTGTTGCTGATTGCCACCATCATTGGAATCATTTCCATTTGAATTACCACTTCCTGTGACCTCAATCCCTGAGGCCGAAAATGAATCCTGATCTGTACTGGTCCTCTCTTTGTATTTGATCAGCAAGACGACATCTTGATCACTTGGAGTATAATTCACACCCTGATAGGATATTACGCCATTCTTGGTGACAATCTTATACAACCCGTTACCAACTGCTGAAAACTGAATTGGTGGTCCGATTTTCCCATCATTTCCGTCATGGAACTGAACCATCAAAGATGAATTCGAAACATTAACGATCTTTCCTTTTATCTTGTCCTTGAATTTGATAATAGTGCCAAGACTTACTTTTTGGAGCACCAATACTCCCTCTTCGACGAGAACAGTCTGGGAATAGCTACTTGCAGTTAATTGGAAAGCTTTTGATCCATAGACCTGGATCAGAATTAGGCTTGCTCCACTTACATTGAGCTTTTTGACGTGCTCAGAATAGTTAAACTCGACAAATGACTCTTTCGAATCACTTGATTTTCCCTCCGAAGTAGTCTTTGAAGGTGTCTTGCAAGATGCAAGAGCAACTATGGCACTAAGGATTAAAAACCCTTTAAATGTCTTGTTTTTCATCTTATATTGATTTTTGTTTTGCCTAAATTATATACTATATAGGTATTTTGTCAAGGGGCTGTAGACATATAAAAAACCCCTTCTTTACGAAGGGGTGCACTGCACTTAAGTACAGTATCAATGACGCGGCACAAATTTGCATACATACCAGTAGTTGTAAAATGCACGGACGTACATATCTTCACCACCAGTAGATATTTTTTTAATGGATGGCTTGAAGAATCGCTTGGCCCATGGCAATGTCGACAACAATGATGAGTCGTACTGAATTCTCCACTCAGCTCTGGAACTATACGGCGTCGGATCTTCAATAAGTAAATGAGAATCTCTCGCGCCAATAAGTATTTGATTTGGCACTGTGAAAGATAATGACATTGCTATCATATCAAACAAATTGCATGGCATAAGGACGCCTGGCAACGCAACATTATGAGAGTTCAATTCATACAGACATTTTTTGAATGTATTTTGATTTGTCTCGACAGTACCTCCACGCCATGCAAACAAGATGGGGTGAAAATCATACCAGTCTTTTCCCTGATGTTCTTTGAAAAGTTGTTGCTGAACTTGTTCAAACTCCGTCAGTGAAATTTCATTACCGCAGATAATGCGGTTTTTGACATAATCAAGGTCCATGTCTAAGTTGACTACTACTTTAGATTTTTTACTCCACCGAAAATACGATTCGGGCGGCGTTAGTTTTCGTGCAGGTAATGCACTTTTCTTTCTTTGAGATTCTTCCTTGGCGATTGTTTCTAGTACGCGCATAGCTAAGATATTTTGTTGTTTAAGGTTCTTTTCCTGCACCATGCAGGGTTTAGAATATAACAAACTTATTTTGCTTTGTCAATTTTAGTGTGGAAAACGCCCTTCAAAAACGTTTTTCGGTGCTCTTTTGAGATGCCGTATTTCAAAATAGATTCGAGGTGCTCTTTTGTACCATACCCTTTATGTTTCCAAAAATGATACTTTGGGTACTTTTTTGACAGTGAAGTCATGTATTGATCACGAACTACTTTTGCACAAATTGAAGCAAGTGAAATCACGCGAATTTTTTCATCACCTTTGATAATTGTTTTTTGTTTTGAAAATTCTTTTGGCGCACGAAGTGAGCCGTCTAGATATAGAGCCGAAGTGTACGGCACATCTAGTTCTCCAAGTCCTTTTGATATGAGCTCACGAATCACAACCGCAATCCCTTTATCATCAATCTCACGAGCACTTCCTTGCATCACACAAAAATCTACTTTTCCAAGTTTTTTCCACTCATTAATTTCACTCCACCATTCATTTCTTTGGCGTTCCGAGAGTTTTTTTGAGTCTTTGAGTTTGAGTTTTTTGCTGCGAGGGCGAAGTACGGCGTTGTTTCTTATAACAAAAATACCCACTGCCACAGGTCCGGCGACTGGCCCCCGTCCTGCTTCATCAATACCCACTATATACGAGCGCTTGTCCATATAATCCATACTACATTCATTTGGTATACTATGCACTATATGTCGAAACAGTTTGTGCATCTTCATACCCATTCTCACTATTCGCTTCTGGATGGTCTTTCAAAAATCCCTGAATTGGTAAAAAAAGCCAAATCATATGGTATGCCTGCGCTCGCACTCACGGATCACGGGAGTATGTATGCGGCGATAGAATTTTATAAAGAATGCAAAAAGGCAGAAATCAAACCAATCATCGGAGTAGAAGCGTACATCGCAAATCGCTCACGCTTTGACAAGGATCCTGGTGTCGACAACAAACGTTTTCACCTCACACTTCTCGCTCGAAACACGCAAGGATACAAGAATCTCATGACACTTGTCACCAAGGCAAACCTCGAGGGCTATTACTACAAACCTCGAATGGACAAGGACCTTTTGAAAGAATACGGTGATGGGCTTATATGCCTCACTGGATGTCCCGGAAGTGAGTTTGTACACTATCTCAAAAGCGACGATTTAGACAGCGCACGTGGTCTTGTACAGTTTTATATTGATACATTTGGACGAGAGTCTGTGTTTGTAGAAATCATGAAGCACGATGAAGTGGAGTGGTATGTTCCGCTTCAAAAAAAGATTCAAGCGATGGCGGAGGAATTCAATCTTCCGTTGGTTGGAACATGGGATTCGCACTATCTTCACAAAGATGACAATGAAGCACACGACACACTTGTGGCAATCAACACTGGTACAGAAGTTGGCTCATCAAAAATGTCGATGAAAGCCGGAAATTATTCTTTTATTAATCCCGAAGAAGCTCATGAAGTATTCAAAGATTTTCCCGGTGCAGCCGAAAACACTGTCAAAGTTGCCGAGCTTGTTGATATAGAAATTGATCTTGGAAATCTGTATTTTCCGACATTTGAAATTGCAGACAATCGTTCACCTGATGACGTCCTAAAAGAAATGACGTATCAAGGTATCGAACGACTGGGAATAGAAAAAACTGAAGAAGTGGTAACACGCGCCAATTACGAACTCGATGTTATCAAAATGAAAGGCTACCCGTCGTACTTTTTGGTGGTGGCTGACTTGATGCGTTTTGCACGAGAAGCGGGAATTCTCACTAACACTCGAGGTAGTGCCGCGGGTTCATTTGTGTCATATGTGTGCGGAATCACAAACGTGAATCCAATCGAATACAATCTTCCCTTCGAGCGATTTCTCAATCCCTACCGACCATCTGCTCCCGATATCGATATGGACATCGCCGACAATCGCCGTGATGATCTCATTGAATATGCGCGAAAAAAATATGGCGAAGATCGGGTGGCACAAATTGGAACATTTGGAACAATGGCAGCTCGTGGTGCAGTCAAAGACGTAGCACGTGCACTTGGCTATCCATATGCAATTGGTGATAGAATTTCAAAACTCATTCCGATGGGCTCGCAAGGATTTCCAATGACGATAGAACATGCACTTGAAATAACACCGGAGCTCAAAGGTTTTTACGACAACGAAAAGGATACAAAGAAAATTATTGACCTCGCAAAGAAACTCGAAGGTGGTGCACGACACATTTCTGTACACGCAGCGGGTGTAGTGATTTCTCCACGTCCTATCACCGAATTCACTCCAGTACAGCTCGACCCGAAGGGCGGAAAAATCATTACTCAATACGACATGTATTCAATCGAAGATGCGGGTCTTCCAAAATTCGACTTTCTCGGAATTCGAAACCTTTCGTTTCTCGCTGAATCTATCAATATCGTTCGCACGCTGTACAACATTGAAGTAGATCTAGTAAAAGTCCCACTTGATGATAAAAAAACATTTGAAATGCTCGCACGCGGAGAGACCGAGGGACTTTTCCAGCTCAACGGAGGTGGGATGACTCAAAAACTCGTCAAACTCAAACCTACAAGTATTCACGATATCAACGTAATGGTGGCATTGTATCGACCTGGGCCGATGCAGACGATTGATGAATATATCGATCGAAAACATGGCAAAAAACCGATTGTGTACTATCACCCAAAAATGAAAAGCTATCTCGGCGCTTCACTTGGACTGATGGTGTATCAAGACGACCTTCTTTTTACTGCTATCGAACTTGCCGGATATGACTGGGGTGAAGTAGACAAATTTCGAAAAGCGGTTGGTAAAAAAATTCCAGAAGAAATGGCGAAACAGCATATTCGCTTCGTTGAGGGGTGTCAGTCTCATTCAAAAATGACAAAAAAAGAATCAGAATTCATTTGGACACTTTTCGAACCATTTCAAGGATACGGATTCAACAAAGCTCACGCCGCGAGTTATGGAAAACTTGCGTATCATACGGCCTACATGAAGGCAAACTTCCCTGTGGCATACATGACCGCCATGCTCACCGCAGAATCTGGTGACGTTGAAACTATTGGAATCTACGTCAACGAATGTCGACGTATGGGAATTGAAGTTCTTCCACCCGATGTAAATGAAAGTCTCGGAGGTTTTGCGATTGCACCAGAGGAAGGCAAATCTATCATCGACAGTCGGACAATTCGTTTTGGACTCTACACTATTAAAAATCTCGGTGGTGACATTTCCGACGCCATCATAGAGGAGCGGAAGAAAAATGGTCATTACAAAGATCTTTCAGATTTTCTCACACGAGTTCAACACAAAAATCTCAATAAAAAATCTATCGAAGCACTCATTAAAACTGGTGCGATGGATCTCTTTGGTGAACGAGGAGAACTTCTCGCAAACTTTGAAGACATGCTGACTTTTAGCAAAGAAATTGGACGACTTGCATCTGCGTCACAAGCATCACTCTTTGGTGATATGAGCGAGCAAATTTTGCCCACATTTACCCTGACCCACACCGCACCAGCAACAAAACCTGAAAAACTCGCATGGGAAAAAGAACTTTTGGGTCTTTATATTTCCGGACACCCACTCGACAGAATCCGAGAAAAACTCGAAACAAAACCTGTAAATATAAAAGTAATCAGAGAAGAACTTGGCAATGGTCGTCCTGTGACAATTGGAGGAATGGTAGAAGAATCACGTGTTGTCATCACCAAAAACAATGACCGCATGGCATTTATCAAATTTACGGATTTTACTGGGACAATAGAAGCAGTAGTATTTCCAAAGCTCTACAAAGATAATGCGCTCCTTTTTGAGACCGAAAAATGTCTTGCGATGGTAGCAAAAGTATCTATTCGTGATGGTGAAAAATCGCTTATTGTAGAAAACGCAAAAGAGATATAGTTGACATATATTTTGGTAGTGGTAGAATTTAAAAAAACCATACAAATGAATACACCATCAAATGAATTTGGGTCCAGAAATGTTGACCCCCTTCTCTACGAGAGAGCTCAAGAAATACTTAATGATTACAACCTAAGAAAGTTGTCGAAATTATGTCCAATTTCAAAAAATCATTTTTTTGATGCGCTTGAACATTATTACAATGCTCATAAACTTAAAAATGCGTACAAGAATAGATTCAAAAGATTCTGCAGCGAAATTATACCTATTTGTAAAATCATTCAACCTCCCGCTTCGCATACCAAACAAACAGTCGAAAAAACCGAACAGGATTCGCCTACTCAAGAGACACCAAAAGAATTGAGAAAGGAACTAAAGGAATGCGCAAAGGAGTTCATCAGAAACAACTGCTCCCCGGGAATCGAGTACCTACGAGAGTACATGGAAGGAATCATTTCGGATGATGAGATTGACCGAATAGGAAATCTCGCATCATAGTGCATTAATTATGCAAAAAGCGCACACCAGATTGGTGTGCGCTTTTTTACTTTTTAAGATTAAGATGTCGCTACATCAATAGAAGTATTTTCGATATCTTCCATGATTTTCATCACTTGATCTGCATACTTTTCTACAATACTAGGAGGGTTGTAGGTTTGAAGGATAGCCTTCACATCCTTACCTTCATAGTAATGATCAGTATTTGGGTGGTTACCCGCAAGGTGCGTAGTAACCTTCACAATCGCAGTATCAACAGATTCGAAACCAAATTTACATGATCCCCATCCAAACGGATTGTTTGGTGCTTTTGGGTTTTTACACATAAACTTACCTCCTGTTGTTTCTCGCATTGCGATCGCTGCTACAAGACGCCAATCAAGGTCATTCTCATCAGCTGCTTCAACGAATGTCTTACCGTGTCCTGCGAGCGGAAGCCCACGTGACGCGAAGTACTCGTCAATTCGCTCTGCGCGTGTATCTACGACAGCTTCTGTTATATCAGCCATCGCAATACTATTATTGATTTGAAGTGACGTTACGAATGAATTTGCAAATCCTGTTGGTGCAGTCTGTTTGACTGGTCCTGGAGTCGCAAACATTGTTGTTACTAATGGAATAAAGAGTAATGAGTGAACGTATCGTACTAGTGTGTTTTTTTTCATAATTAACGGTTGAGCTCCGTCAAACTCCGTGGTAGAAATTCCCTTGCGGGAAAATAAAACACCCAAACAATAGATATTTGGGCTTGTGTATATAGTAGCATATATGACCAGAAAAGTCAATAGTTATACCATATTTTTATGGTGAGTCAAATATAAAATACCCTTATAAAATAAGGGTATTTTAGCGTTTACTGGTTGACCGATTTGTTTAAAAATTGTAGTATTTTGACTACTTTTCATTCAGTGCATCAAGTCCCTCCTTCATCGACTGCATTCTTGATGCAATAATACGTTCAGCATCTTCGATATCCTTTGTATGTTGAGAAATAAGCCTTTTTTCACCGTCATTTGTTGAGCTGAGCAAACTTGCCCTCTTCAACGCCTGAGCGTCTTCTGATAAAATATCAAAACTACGCGCCAAAAGATGCTCTGTGTCTCTTAACTCATGAGATATCTTGTACTTCATCAGTCTCATTCTGTACCATATAAATGCAAGAAAGAAGGCAAGAATAATAATGACTATTATAATCGGACCAATGAGTCCTCCACCCAGCATTCCAGCAAATAGCCCGGTTGATTTAACAACTACTATAACTGGCTCGGAATCCTCACTTGTTGCCCCTTCTTTATTCACGGCTTTGACGCTAATCACATACGTATCTGCTCCAAATCTCTCTGCCAGCACAACGGTAAATGTGCCGTCTGCCCTAGCTTCAGTGGTCGTCTCAAATACAACACCATCCTTGTTTTTTGAATTATAAAAAATCTTACTTCCCTTTTGGTTATTGTTTTGAGCTGAAAGTGACAACACCACATCAAAGTTTGGCAATGTCGTTCCTTTTATTATGATTGGTTCTCCTTCGTCTACAACACCTGTGTACTCGATAATCTTTGGCACAGGCAATCCTGTAATGGTAAATGTTTTCTTTTCTTTTATACTATTTCCTGCGCGATCTTTTGCGGTCACGGTGATAGTATGTTCTCCTGGTGGCAACGCTGGAGTCTCATAGATATTTGATGAATTCTCAAACCATGTTGTTCCATATGAAGTTCCAATCTCAATTTCGTATTCCTTTATTCCTGAACTCAAATCTTCTGACTCAAACATGAAGCGTGCACGAGGGCTTGTTTTTGCACTCTTGTCCATTTCTGTAACGACGAGCTTTGAAGGTGGTGTTGTGTCTATTTGAAACCGGAAATGCGCTATTGACCCCCATCCTTTTTCGTTTCTGGTTCTCACATGTAAATACCAAGAACCATCCTCAAGTACATCGGTTGTGTACATAGACATCATACCTTTTGATGATGTGCCTGGATTTGTAGTTGGTTTTTTATCTACCACATATGTCACTCCGGTAGTATCTGGGGCAAGATTCCATGCGAAAGATGCCTTATTTATTGGATACCATTCAAAACCACTTTTGTGTGTTGATGATATGACTTGCGGCGCTTGTGGCAACCCTTTCCCTGCTTCCTCAGTAGTAAACTCAGATCCTACAGGTCCAAGCACATATGTGCCATCTCGAACAGACGCGAGTATGTTTGTACCCTTTCCGTCATTAGCAAGAACTGATGCTGAAAGAAAATTCACCGGAGCGGTACCTTGTGCTTTTACTTTAAATGTAATTGTAAATATTGTTCCTCGTGACCCCTTGTATCCTGGATTAAGCACAATACCTTCAAATCTCATCACGCCAGGTTCAGACGAGTATTCACCCGGGTCAATAGTCCAAAAATTGACTATTGAAGATGCCTTGGAAACCGAAGTGACAGAGAGCTTATCAGAAGGATAATTTATTCTTCCTGAAAGTGCATTGAGGGCTTGCTCGGTACTTGTAGTATAAATAGACACTGAAAAACTATCACCAACATTGTAATTTCCTGAATTTGGTGACACAAGCAAACTTGCCGCAAAAGAGTAGTGCGGAGCGACAAAAAAACAAAACACCGCAAACACGCACGCTAAAATCGCCTGAAAAAAAAGCAGTATATTACTCTTTTTTCCTTGTATATACATAGGCAAAAATACTAACTCCAATAAGCAATGCACACAGCCCAATCAATACACCCAAGCCCAGCATGCTCACAAGATTATTTCCAAACTTTATTTTTGCCTCTCTCTCGTTTCCGTTTTTATCGACAGCAATTACCCTGATTGTTGATTTTAATGATTGATCTTGAAGTAAGTATGGGCTTTTTGCACTAATCCAACTACTTGAACCTTCTTTTATTCTATATGAGGCAATACCTGTTTCTTTGTCTTTGGCGTCAAATACTACAAAATATTTTCCGTCGAAAAATCTATTATCTCTTTTTACTAAAAGAGTAAACGGTTCTGGAGGATTTGTGTCGAATGAAAAATCATCCACAGAAAATCCTTCATTTGAGATCATAAATTCATATGGCAATGTCTTGGTTACACCGCGAGTTCCCAAACCATCATTTAGAAATGTGTCAGCCGATGTAAAAGTGAGTGACCCCTTTCCTTCACTTTTTGCGACAAATACGAGCCTTGTGACACGTCCAGAAGAAACAGAATTGGTGACTGGGTCAATAAGACCACTAAAACCCCCTGCAGCAATACCTGCAAAGCGAATTGAATTTCCGTTAAGTGCGGGTGTCTCAACCCATCCGTTTATTATTGATCCGGTATCAAAATAATCTACAAATTCAAGAAATTCACTTGGAAATATTATTTCTGCCTCGACAGCATTTGTGTTTTTTCCCTCTGTGTCGAGAAAAATATCAAAATAAATTTTATCCCCAGTTTTGAAATGTTGAGTTGGTGATGAAAAATATATCTCAGATGCCAAAGTTGCTCGAGGAGTTACGGCGAGTAAAAGAAAGGCAAATGTGATTATATAGAAAAATTTTTTCATAATTATCCAGTCCAATAATACGCCATAATACTAAAGTCAACAATTGACACGATTCCGTCTTTACTCAAATCAACGTATGACGGGGGTGCCACTTTTTTGTACCAAAATGCAAGAATACTGAAGTCAACAATGTTGACATATCCATCTTGATTTAAATCAGCGTCAATAAACGTATTATTATTTTGATTTTTGATAATCGTCTCATTTCCAACTTTAAAATATGTAAGCTTACCGTACTGACTTACTTCATTTGTATACACTGCTTTTGATTTTGCTGAGTGATCGCCGTATTCTAAAATTGATGTATCCAAATTAAATAAATATGCTCCACCAGAATCGGATGGCACTTGAAAAAAATGTGGCACCAATGAGTTTACATTTATTGTAACATTACTGTTTGGAGCAGTTTGTCCGAAAATGGAAAGTGTATCACCTTGCTTGACCTGAATTTTGTCGGTATCAATAGTAGGAGCAAGAAAAATGCCAGAAATGGTAGCAAAAACTCCCTGTGATATCATGATCGGAAAAGTAAACAATGTAGAACGCCTTCCTAGTGAATCCTCAGACCATACCGAAAATGTGTAAGTGGATGGAGAAAGCCCACTTACAACAATTTCAAAATGCGCATCTGGACCTGCAATAGTAGAGACTATCTGCTGACCGTCTTTGAGCACCACCACCGTAGAGAGAGGATATGCTCTTCCAATAAATTTTACACCCGTAAAAATACCTCCGGTACCCCCCGAACCTCCACTCCCTTGACCAGGATCAGTAGTACTAACAACTTGTGCTGTGATAGTTATGTTTTCTGTTCCCTGCGACTGCGCATAGGAAACTGAATATGTTGAAACAATAGTTAAAATCAGTAAAAATGATAGTAGAAATTGCTTCATGATTTATATACTACTACGAGCGATTTTGTGTTGGTGGCATCATTCCCTTTCGAGCTTGTTCAATAACCCACTTATTGTAATGAGTGATTGCGGTCTTTATAATAAACAGTGCAAAAATCAATGCAATTAGAAGAGTTAGTAGAAGCTGCCAAGGAAGTACTAAGAATGAGTACATTGCAGTTGCTGCTTGATTACTTTTTCCGTATGAAAGGTCGAGGTATGCCGTATACTTTCCAAATGCAAAATTTTTCCACTGACGAGATATTGTCTCAGTAAAAGATTCATTAGTTATTTTTTCTGCATCTGCAAGAGTAAGACTTCCGTCAGCACCTGATTGCCATACCACTTCAAATTTTCGAGTACTCTTTGGAAGTACATTTCCTTCTACTTGGTTGGCAGGAAGGTTTTTTGTTGTCATTCCAAATGTGTTTTTAATCACAAGCAAACCTTCTGGCTTTATACGGTCATTTCCACCGTTTTGAAATCTGTATGTAAACCCCACAGGAAGTGCGTCAAATTTCTTCTGTCCGTCCTTTGTAGAAAAATCCATTACTTTTCCTTCTTCAGTAATTTCACCAGAAACAGTGAGAAGTACGAGTGTACCAATCTTTGCTCCAATAGAAACTTGTCCTGGCTCGTTTGGATTGCTTGACCAAAAAACTGCAGCAAAATGTCCTCCAGCCTCTGCACCGCTTGGAACATTGATAGTAAATGGTACCACTTTAGATTCACGAGGATTGAGCGTGATTGATGGCTCAGTTGAAATCCATGTACCAAGTCCTTCTGCTGCTGGAACAAACGTCGGCGTTCCGTTTTCTCCGCGAGCTTCAAAATTATCGAATGATGAATAAAGGGTTTTTATTTCATCTTGCTCATTCATCACAATCATTTCACCTGAGACAATTTGTCCAGGGTCAGATGAGATTTCAAAACGTACAGGAGTGATAGTCACCGCATATGCATAGTTTCCTCCAAGAAATGCACCGAGCACCATCAGCGCTATAAGTGAAAGTTTTTTATAATTCATAGTGATTAGAAAAAATTATTAAAAACTTCCAGTAGCTACGTAAGTAAGTGTTGCACTATATGATCCCGCTTCAGTGTTTGAAGCGATGTTTGCTATGTATCGAGCTGAATATGTAGTAGTTGCTGATGGTATTGTTGAAGCAGCTATTTCATCTGGAAATGCTGCAGAATCAAATGCAAATCCAGCTGCGGCATATGGAGCAGTAACTGCACCTGAACCTCCTGATGCAGTGAAGCGAACTCCGAATTGTTCAGAACCTACTGATGTAGCGGTGTTTGAAGCACCGATTGCGGTGATTGTTTTTGCACCGTCTGTGAGAGTGTTTCCTGTGAGAGTGATTATGTATCCGCCGGCTGCGTTTGTTCCTGCAGCAAGAGTGTGTGCTTCTACTTCTGTGGCATTACCTGCTGCGTTGTCGGCAAAAGTGTCATCAGAAGCAGAAAGGTTTCCGAATTCTATAGTGTTGTCTGAGATTGCAAAAGTGAGAGTTGGTTGTACTGTTGCAGTGACGACGACTTGGTCGTCTGTGATGATGTCTACAGCTGATGTTCCTGTGTCTCCAAATGATCCTCCGACAACAACAGTATCATCATCATCCACGTCTGTTGGGTTGGTGATTTGGTTTGCACCAGTTCCACTACTTACTGCGTTTGTACCAACACGGAAACGCACACATCGATCTGCGGTGACAGTACCTGTACCAGAAGTGAGTGTGATCACTTGTCCAGACTTTGCAATACCCCATGTTGCACCTGAAGGAGTTGTGTTGGTTGCAGCCTCGTTGAATGTTGCTGAAGTACAGTTGTTGGTTGTACCGATTGCAAAGTCAACATCATCTTCGGTAATAGGTGTAAGTGACCATTCTCCAGAGTATGTAAGAGTTATTATTCCACCTGCTCCTACTCCTGTAGGAGTTACGAACTTGATTTCCTGGTTTGAAAGCTCAGAAACCTTGAGTCGGCTAAGCACGACAGAATAGCTTGTGATTGTCGCAGCCATTGCATTCAATGGAAAAAATCCAACACACAAAGAAAGTATCGTTGCAAAAAATGCCATTCCGCCCATTGTTTTTTTAAAAAAATTCATAATTAATAGTACTAAGTAAATAATAATCAATAAAAAACATTCTCCCAATTTGATATATATATATTATATAGTGTTATTTAAAAACACCTAGTATAGTTTTCCACATACACAAAAGATTTTAAATCTAACTAAAAACGTCCAGTTCCTACATATGTGAGTGTGGTGGTGTATGATCCCGCTTCAGTGTTGGCTGCAATGTTTGCAATATACCTCGCTGAGTATGTGGTGGTTGCAGTAGGTGCTGTGGATGCTGCAATTTCATCAGGAAATGCAGCTGTATCAAATGCAAATCCAGAAGCCGCATATGGAGCCGTAACTGCGCCTGAACCTCCTGATGCAGTGAACCGTACTCCGAATTGTTCAGAACCTACTGATGTGGCAGTGTTTGAAGCACCAATTGCAGTGATTGTTTTTGCACCGTCTGTAAGCGTGGCACCATTCATGGTGATTACGTATCCACTCGCTGCGTTTGTCGACGCTGAAAGTGTATGTGCTTCAACTTCTGTTGCGTTTCCTCCTGAATCATCAGCAAAGGTATCGTCACCGGCAGAAAGGTTTCCGAATTCTATGGTGTTGTCTGAAATTGCGAAAGTAAATGACGGCTGAACAATCGCAGTGACGACAACTTGGTCGTTTGTGATGATGTCTACGTATGCAGTACCTGAGTCGCCCCCAGCTATAGAGACAGTCAAGGTATCGTCATCATCTTCAGACCCATTAGTAATTTGACTATCACCTGTAAAGCCATATGAAGCATTTGTTCCAAAATAAAATCTTACACACCTATCACTATCCACCGCACCAGTGTCTGAATGAATTAAAATTGATTGTCCTGCAACCTCAACCCCCCAAGTAGCGCCCGACGAGGCTGAATCTAATTCCTCCTCTGTAAATGTTGCAGTGGTGCAATCATTTGAATCTCCTATTGCAAAATCAACATCTTTCCAATCAAAAGCGCCCATACCCGTAAAATCTGCACTCCATGTAAAAGTAGTCGTACTTCCTGCGGAAATTCCTGATGGCACCACAAAATAAACTGTTTGATTTGCGGCAACATTTGCTCTTAATCTTGAGAGGTATACTTGAAAATTTGTAACAGAAGCTGCAAAAACCACTTGAGGAAAGAGTATTGGGGTACAAAAAAATACCAACACAAAAAATGGAATTACATTTTTTTTCATTAAAACATTCATGGTTAAATTTAGTATATCATTTTTATATGCACATTTAAAAATTTCCAGTTGCAATATATGTAATTGTCGAAGAATATTGTCCCGCTTCTGTGATTGCTGAAATATTTCCGAGATATCGAACAGAATATGTTGTGAGTGTATTGTCCCCAGTAGCTGCGGATGCGACTTCATCTGGAACCGAAACACCATCGTATGCATAGTTTGACGCGTGATTGTATGGAGAAGATGCTGCACCTGATCCACCTGAAGCGGTAACTCTAATACCAAATTGTTCTGTATTTGTCGAAGATGCGGCACTTGTGCCACCAATAGCATCGATTGATTTTGCGCCATCGGCAAGAGAAGCTCCAGAAACCGTCACAAGATATCCGGATGGCGCATTTGTGGTGACATCAAATGTATGCGCAACAGTCTCTGACCCCGATCCAAGTGTGTCTCCGGTGGCATATCGTGCGGCTCCAGATGAGAGATTTCCAAATCCGATTGTATTATCAGAAATTGCAAATGTGAGTGATGGTGTAAATGAACTAAATGTCCAATTCGTATTTCCTGTCGAATCATAGTTTGAGGTATCAGATGCATCAATTGTCACTCCTCCGCTTGCATCAGAATCTTTGGCATCAACATTAAACACAATTGCATCTCCACCGACCACATTAAAATACCAAGGATTTCCAGATGTAGACGATCGTAATGCCACTCGAGTTCCTGTGGCTTGACCATTAAAATCAATTCCATTGCCGATTTGGTATGTTTCTCCTTCTTGGAATCGTATTTTTACATTTGCAGTCGTTACCACAAAAGTCTTTTCTACATTAAATCCATCTAAAAATATTACCGAAGGACTCGTATCGGGATTGCTACCTGAGTTATTTACTATTTGAAGATCTTGAAATGGATAATCAATCATCCCACCCGCAGGACCAGACAATATCTGCTGACTTGCGCCATCTAGAGTTAATGTACTCCCATTATGATAAAACACTGCATTGTTTGTATAATCTCCACCGAGAGTCCATTCAATAGTATTTGGTGCATCAAATTGTGCGCCTGAATTAATTGTCAAATCTCCGTTTATATCCAAAGCTGAAGCATTTGAAGTGAACACTGAACCGGAATTTAATGTGAATCCTCCTGTAGTAAATGAAAAATTGGAACCACTAGTATCAAGATTTGTTGTTGCCGAACCGGTCGGAGTAAGGACTGTATTTCCAGAAACCACAAGCTCATCTGCAAACACAAAATCAAGCTGACATGCACACCCACTAGGAGTCACTGAAAAATTTGTATTAATAGTCGATATTGCCCCTGACTGAATTGTGTATATTCTCCCCACAGAAGCAAAAGATGGCGAGAGTGTTAAATTTCCATAAGTATCTCCGTCTATTGTAACGGCCGCATCACCATTGTATACATACGTAGCACTTCCCGCATTATGAGTTCCACCATCAGTAAATGGCAAAGATACCGCTCCAGTGAGTGTGACAGTAGATGCATTTGCTTCCCATGTGGTTGATGCATCAATTGTAATTGAACGCATCGTCACGGCGTAGTTTGACACATTTGTATTAAATACCACAGTCGCGGTTCCGGTAGGATTTACATCAATATCACTATTTGAACCACCAGTAAACACGCCACCTGTATTAAGTGTTAATTCATATGGTGTGATACTTGCTGATGGCACAACAGAAACATCCCCTGTAAAAGTAATTGTACTTCCAGATGTAAATTGATACGCTCGATCGGCGGTAATAGCAGGATTCACTGTGACATTGTTGAATGTAATAGCCCCTGAAGTCATCGGATTTACATCTGCATTTGCATTGAACACTACAGTCGAAGTTCCTGCAGTAAATGTTCCACTAGAAAGGGTGAATGGTGTTGATGATCCTGTAAGTGTAATTGTCGATCCATTTGCAGTTAAAATTCCTCCTGAAAGAATTTCGATTCTTCCTGCTTCGAGTGCATAGTTTGTACCTGTGGTATTCCACTCACAATCTGCAGAAGTATTTTTCTTAATTGTGAGAAGGTCAGTGACGTCAATAGTATTTGCCATATCCACTTGAAGCTCATAAACACCACCAGAGCCAGACGGGTTGCAAAGTAGATCGTCCAACACAGTCACAGCACTTGTCGAAATTGTATAGGTACGTGATGCAGTAAGTGTGGGTGAAAGTTCCAAATCATAAAACTCTGTTATTCCCGACGAAAGTGTGAGTGTTCCTACACCATTGAAAATCACAGTACTTGTTCCCTCATCAAAAGTACCTGCACTTCGTGTAAGTGGTGACGAAGATGTACCAGTCAAGGTAATTGTCGAAGTCTCTGCGGTGAAAGTTGCTCGTGCGTCGGATAGTGTTAAGGATGCCGCGGTGACTGAGTACCCATTAGTTTGCAACTCAGCATATGCAGTACTCGACGGAATTATCTGTATTCTGTCTGTCGCAGATATTCCACCAGCACCAAGATCTACGGTCAGTGCATTATTGTTTATAAATGATGAAGTTGGGCTAATTATAAAATCATCATTAACTGTTATTGCGCCTGCACCGAAAGTATAGGTTTTTCCAGTTGAAAGTTCTGGTGAAAGAGTGATGTTGTTGAAAGTAATTGCACCTGAGGTGAGAGTAGTACTTCCATCACCGTTAAAAATCACAGTACTTGTCGAAGGAGTAAATGTTCCGCTGTTTGTAAACATCACACCACTTGTACCATATATTGTGATAGTGTATGTTCCGCCAGCATTCAGTGTATGCGAACTGGCAATCGAAATTGTTTTTGCGTTCATTCCTGACGCAAGAAGTAATTGAGGTGTTGATGTTCCACCTGTAAGACTAATATCTCCAAGACTATCGAGTGATCCGTTGTTTGTAAATGTTGCGGTACCTACCGATGAAAACGTAATTGGATTTGCCGAAGACGCAATCCATACCGCACTCGTGTGTATTGTCATATCACCTTTGAGTACAAGTGCAGGATCGTAAGTATCGTGCTGAAGTGTGAGGGTTCCTCCATTCCCCACAACAAAATCTTCATTCACTGTGATTGTTTGTGATGTTGTCGTACCGAGTGTGTATGTTTGAGTACCAGATGCGGGATACACTTGCAATGTGGCGTATGTGGTCGCTTGAACTTCAGTCGCAGAAGTTCCAGTAAATCGTGTGATATTTCTATCTGGTGTATAGGTTCCTTCTACGACAAAAGGTCGAGATGTTCCTGTGCCACTATTTGAAAGTGTCAAAGTCTCCGTCACACCAGTGTACGTTCCTGCCGATCCAATTTTTAACACAGTCGAATTCACATCACCTCCAGGAGTATATTCATCTACAACAAGCACACCACCGGTAGTATATGTAGGTACGTTTGTTGAACATGTAAAAAGATTGTCACCAGAAGCTGGGTATGTTGAAAATCCACACACTTCGACGTTTGTCGTCGCATCAGTGTGAGTATGATAAATAGCCGCTCGGTCTACGTACAAATGCAGAGTTTGATTTGCAGCATTTACTTCTGAAATCGAGTTTGCATCATTTGCGTTTCCTTGAATATATACTGCGATCTGATCTCCGGCCGAAATTCCAACGTTTGAAAATGAGTACGCCCCGCCTGATGCCGTGGTTGTGACCGGCGAGCCATTGTTGATTGAGAGTGCGATAGTGTATCCAGTGGTGTCTAATGTGGATTCACTTCCCGATTGGTAAATATTTCCCGATACTGTGTACTCAGGAACAGTATCAACCCATCCCATCGTGACAAATGCAAAATCAAGTTCATTGTTTGTACCAGCTGCTCCTGGAGATGAATTTCGCAAGCGAAGCCATACTTTATCACTCACCGTATTTACTATATCTTCTGGCCAGACATTAAATCCGTTGATTCCCTGACAAGTTCCAGTTGCACTACAACCAGAAAGCCCAAACACAGTTCCGATAGTAATCGGATCACTATACACGGCAGTAGTAGTGGCACCAGAAGTGGCATTTGAAGTAGAGCCCACAGATGTCACACCAAAATTAGAGCCAGATTTATCAAACATAGACAAAAGCACTGTTCCATTTACACTTGAACGAAATCTCCCCCCCACGAATACAGATGTTAGATAGACATTGTCTGGTTTAGTAAGCGGGAAATTGAGCCACTGTGCACCACCATATTCTTGGTTGATATCATTGTCACTATCATACGCATAAAACGCTGTTCCAAATGTATTCGATTCTTGCACTGCTGTATTAATCCACTGCGCTGCTGTCGTAGTTGTGTCAATAGTTCGAGTATCCGTACAATCTCCCGATGAAAGTGTTCCAAATGATATGAAGCAATCTGTTCCCGCAGAATCATTGTTTGTGCTTCCCATAATCAGATAGATCATGTCTATTGTAATCGAATCAGTAGATGCAAAGTTTGCGACCGCATCAAATCCTACTCGTACTTCACCACTTGAAATATAATCAGCGACAGTAACATTGTTTTTTGCATAAATATTTGTCGCATCGGTGGTGGAGCATGTGATAGTACTTGAAAGTGCCTCCCATGAAGTGGTATCAAAATTGTATATTTTTGCACGATATGTTTCTGTACCACCCGTGTTTACGCACGCACTTTCAGCACGCACAATAAGGCTATTCATCCCTGTATATGTCTCCACATTTGTAAATGAGAAGTAAAAGTCTGGTGTGGAGGCACCGTTGTTTGCGACTGTAATCTTGTTGTTATCGGAGGCAACCTGCGATGTTCCAGAACCCAATGAATGAACGTTTTCATAGTCATTGGTCACCGTACCTGTACTTACAGCAGTAAAATCACTCACTCCATATATAGGATGCACCCACGCAGCAACACGAAGGAAGTCAATATATGCTACTGATACCGTGTTGGTTGTGGAATAATATCTGACAAGTACATTCCCAGAACCATTTACAAAATTTGTAAGTGGAGTTGATCGTGGAGCGTTTGACCCATCTGACCAATATCCATCCCAAATCTGCCAGTGGAACTGGGTCGCAGTGGCACTATTCCATACTGCATCACGATAATTGAGCGTTCTCCATCCTCCAGTTGTACAGCCATTGGAAGCGGTATTTTCTACTCCTGTGGAACTCACCCAATCACAAATCTGCACCACTGTTTGAGGAATAGTGGCATCAAGCTCAAGCTCAGTTTCAATCATCATTACATTTGCACCATTGAGTGCCACTCCGCCCACTGTCACTTCGGCATTGTATCCACCTGTCGTGCTTGTAATACCCATATGTGCACCATCGTCCGCAAGAAGTGCTTGCCATCCTCCGCCAATTTCGACTCCGTTTGTATTGTTGACTGCACACTGCGAACAATTGTTTGGTGCAGTACCTGTGACAATACTTTCAGCGGTTGGAGTAAATACATGTCGCTCTGTGAGTGAGCCAGTATCTTCAGTCCAAAAAAATGACAGCATGACGAAATCAAGACTTGAGTTTGATGAGGCATTTGTACCATCAGCAGATGTTGCAGCTCGAAACCACACTTGGTTGTTTGCAGTGTCCACATACGAAACTCCACCACCATAATAACATCCAATAACACTACACGAGTATGACGAAACACCAGAAATATATGTCTCATTAAATGAGTATGCAGCTGAAGCACTACTAAATACCGGTAAAAATCCGTTTCGGGAACCAGTCAAGGTTTGATTTTGATAATCTCTCAATTCGTATGATTGTGTACCCGTGGAGGCGACTGTTCTTGGCTGAACTCGCATTGCCAGACCAACTCCGACGATATATCCAGAATTTGGCTTGGTCATATTAAATTTCATGTGCATAGCATGAGCAACTTCGGACGCGGTCGCGTCCATATCGTGATCACCTGGATAAAAATCGTGGCTCTCAGAAGTAGATTCTGTTTCCGGAGCAAGTATCCATTCTGATATTGTTGCTGTGGTATCGAGATTTCGAGTGTTTGCACAATCACCAGACGAAGTACTTCCCATTGTCACTTCGCAATCACTTGTACTTGTATTTGTGGTGCCAAGCATTACATAAAAGCCGTCAACTTGAAGAGTATTTACATATGCTGCGAGTCCATAAATACCGATTCGCATTTCATTACTTCCATCGATATAGTTTGCGATTGTCACATTATTTTTTGCAAAATAATTACTTGCAGCTGTGGTAGAACAGGCTATCGATGTTGTGGTCATATCTTCCCATGCGGAAGAATTGAAATTGTAAATTTTGAATCTATATGTATGAGCTCCAGTATTCACACTACATCTATGACGAGCCATGAGCATGATGGTATTCATTCCAGTATATGTTTTCACGTTTTTCAACGTGTAATACATATCGGGAACTATCGCGCCAGTTCCGGTAATTCCGCTGTACTGAGTATCCGTACCTCCACCTTGAGTCATCACAGTGGTATCAGTATAATTTTGCGCTTCAGTACCAGTAATCACTGTCGAATCTGCCGCATAATAAACCGGAGCCACTACCGCGTACACACGAAGATAATCGATATGCACTACAGTCAACGTATTAGTAGCTGAGTAATATCGAATCACAACCTCATTAGAACCATTAATGAAATTAGACAAACCTGTCGTAACTGGGTTTGAAAGTGATGCAGAACCATCGTCAAAATATCCATCGTAAATACTCCAAGAGTAGTTTGTAGAAGAAGTTGGCGCAATTGTTGCCTGACGATTATTCAAAGTACGCCATCCACCAGTGGTGCAATTGTCTGATGCTGCATGATCGACATTTGTTGAGGAAACGAAATCACAAATCTGCACGAGTGTTGCAGGTGCTGTCGCATCTTCATCAATTTCTGTCTGTATCACAAGCGTATTTGCACCATTGAGCTGTGCTCCGTCGACAATCACTTGTGCATCATATCCACCGGTAGTACTTGCAAAACCCCAATGAAGTGCGTCGTCTCCAAGAAGTGCGCGCCATGAACCAAGATTTACTCCTTCGGCAGTACCTGCAGTTTGAGCAAGAATTGTCTGCTCAGTACCTGTCACCAATTGCGCACCACTTGGATTGAATTTATAGTGAGCAAATGAACTTTGAGCACCTGGATTCTCAATTTCTCCATCTTTATTTTTGTGTGTAGGAAGTGTGGCTGGTACAAGATAAATCATCAACATCAAAACCACTAGGAGTATTCCTCCTAAGATTAGTTTTGATATTGAAATGAATCCTTGTATCTTTTTGCTCATTTATTTAGCGTTCTATATGTGTTCATTTGCTTTGCAAAATGTTCCCTTATTCATCTGAAAACATAAACTTCTTTGTATCTCTGTTGAATCTCGCAAACCGTGTGGTACCAGAAGGTGTACTAAATGACATCACGCCTATATTCTCCTCAAGTCCAATATATATTCCGCTATACGTCCCACTTGAATCGAGTCCAAACATATTGAATGAGTCCCCTGTTTGTGTAATCCAAAACAATTTAAAACTATCAACTGCAATATCGAACTCTGGATGCACTTCTACACCTCGTGCCACAAGATCCCAATGCCATTCCGGCTGATTGAGTTCACGCAAATCTACAGAATCGCCTTCTTCCTTAATAATTTCTTCGTTTAAAACAATGTTTCCGGAATCTTCATCTCTCTTTTCTGGTTCTTGTGATTTCTCACTGACATTTGTTTCTGTGTCGGTCGCTTTTTCATCCGAGTCCTTACCTGTTAAAAAATCTATAACACTTTCAAGTGGCTTGATTTCATTCTGTTCAGAAGTTTCTGTTGTATTTGTTTCTTCTGTTTTATTTATTTCTGTTGTGTTTGTTACTTCTATTGTGTTTGTTTCTGTTGTATTTTCCGTCATTACACTACTTGGAATGTCTTCTTTTGAAACACTCTCCTCAATATTTTCAACTTCTTCAGCAACTGCAATTGAATCTCCCAATACTTCTTCTTTCGTTTCCGTAGTTTCTTCACTGGCCGAATCAGTATTTTCTATTATCGTATTTTCTTCCAACTGTTCCGTATTTTGTGGTAATGGTCCAATCAGAGGATCATACTCAGGAACTGTTGATGCATCAATAATCTGAAGACTTGTATCGCCGGATTTTATTATTTCATCACTTCCTACTGCACTATCCACTGTGGCCAAAAGACTCGGTGGAACAAACGCGTACCAAATCTGATATTCTCCATCTGGTTTCAAAATTTTTATCACGCGAACATTTTCGTACCGTATATCGTTTAATACTTTGTCAGTGAGAAAATCTGGCTGTGGGAGCGGATCAGGATTGACCCCTTCATACTCTACAGACACCCATACAGAATCGAGATATGTTTCTGGAAATGAGTCGATTGTTGGCAAACTCTCAATTGCAATTTGCACTTTTGACAACTTTTCCCATGAATCAACGCTTGAAAACGGAATATCAAACTCAACATTTTTCCAATTGTTTCGCTTTACAACGCCAAGCTCTTCCCAGTTTGTACCGTCGAGTGTGTACATGACCTTAAAAAGATCGTCACGTGCAGTTTCGTCGAGTGATACGATTCCATTTGACTCAAGATCTTGGTTTTCTGATTGAGTATTTTCTTCTGACGACTCTGCTTCGTTTTTAGATTCTGAAGAGCTTTCGGTTTGCAGTACTCCACTTTCTTCTGATGGCACTTCAGCTTCAACTGGTTCTGTGATTTCTTCGAGTGGAGCCTCGGCAAGAGCTTCTGGTGTTTCTTTAATCAAGATCTCCGCTGTTTCCTCAGTAGTATTTTCCTCTTTTACTGGTTCGCTTACTTCTTCCTGTGTAGGTTCACTTTGTTGTTCTGATTGTGGTGCTGGACTTTCTGATTCTTGCGCAAACACTTTTGTGAAAAATCTTTCAATGAATGCCCCTTCGCCACCCGATGAACTTTCTCCACCACCAGATGAATCAGATCCACCAGAATCACTCGAACCAGAATCTGATGAACCATCCGATGTTCCACTCTCGCTACTTGAATCATCCGAACTTGACGGAGCACTTGATTCTTCATTTGTTGAATCGTTTTCTTGTGGCATTTCACCAGACGGTAGATCTGATGATCCATCTTCGTTTGAAGGAATACTTGAATCATCGGTGTTTCCGCCATCTGTCGATGAGTCTGTTTGTGGACCAGAAGTATCATCTAAGTTTTCATCACTTTCTGAACTTGCTGAATCAGCGTCTTTGTTTTCTTCTGCTTGTGTTTGAACATTTCGTCCTTCGTCTAGTTTTTCGTTGATTATTTTTTCACCTTTATCGTATGATCCATCATCCACAAACCATGAAAATCGCACAGTAAATTTGCGCGGAACTGAATCCTCTGGAACTTCACCACTAAAATCTCCGCAAAACATTTGTGCCGCACGATTTTTCAAAAATGCAGCATTATCTCGAGTAAAATCAGATCCTTGTGCGTCTGATGCAACACTAGGCTGTCCTTCGGTGTTTGAGGGATTTTCCCATCCTCCAAGACATGTTTCTGGGTAAAAATTTACAATACTTGCCTTTCCTTTTATTGCAACCGAAAAAATAATGAGTACGACAATCAAAATACTTACAGGTGCAGCAAGCTTCCTGTTTTTTTTGAGAAAATCACGGATGCGGGTGATATTGATTTCAATCTTAAAATCGTCTTTTTTGCGCAGCGAAAGAACGTTCTCGTCTGGAACATTCAAAGGCACACGACTCCGGGTCGTATTTTTTTTGCCGACTAAAAAACGTGGCAATTTCATTACCTAAAGTATATCACGCAGACACTCTAAAAAATGCGTATAAAATGTGAGAAAATGGGGAAAAAATAAAGCTAAAACAAACGCGGAACAGACGCAGAAAGTCGCGGACTTTACGCTGACCTACGCGGATAAGGGAACACTTATGCAAAGCCTGAACGCAGAAGAAATCAAGTCTACAATTTTCAAATTGAATCTGTATTGTGTCATCCTGAACTTGTTTCAGGATCTTTTGAATTTTCTAACAACTAATCACAATAAACTAACCACTTAGTTTACTATCAACCTCACCCGGACTTCGTCTCGACCTCTCCTGTCTAGGAGAGAGAATACAATACACCACCCCGTCACTTCGTGACACCCCTCCTTGGCAGGAGGGGAAAATTTCAAAAGAGTGGCGCCTACGGCGCCGCTCTTTTGTAATTGAGATCCTGAAACGAGTTCAGGATGACAGGAATGCTGTGTTTCCGTGTTTTAGTGTTTCAGTGTTCTGTTCGCGTTTAGTCGACATTTTTCCGCGTCAGTTCCGCGACCTTCCGCGTATAATCCGCGTCTATTCCGCGTTTATCCGCGTTTTACCCGTGGCATTTCTTAAACTTCTTTCCACTTCCGCATGGACATGGATCATTTCTTCCAACTTTTTCAAACTCTGATTTTTCCAATTGCACTCCACCAGTTTCAGTATCGGCATGTATGAGTTCTACTTTTTCTTGCATGGGTGTATCAACTGCACTTGATTCCTTTGCTTGGGTTGTTTGAATTGTTTCAATCAATGCAAGTACTTGAAATTTCATTGCAGTTTCCATTTCTTTAAATAGTCGTGAACCTTCTTTGCGATACTCCACAAGCGGCTCACGCTGACCATACGCGCGAAGATTTACCGAAGACCGAGTGTATTCCATTGTTTCAATATGATCAGTCCACAGCGCATCGGTGACGTACAAAATAATTCTACGCACCACACTCCAAAATTCCAGACCAACTTCCATTTCTTTTTTGACTACTTGTGCTTTTGCTTCGTCAGACTCGGCAATAGTGCTGAGAGTATATTCTTTTATTTCAGCTTCAGGCGAAAGAAGCATTGTGTGTCGTCGTCCATAGACAATTTTTCTCTGCTGATTGAGAATATCATCATATTCAAGTGTATGTTTTCGTGAGTCAAAATTGAATCCTTCGATTTTCATCTGCGCACTTTCAAGCGACCTTGAAATAAGTCTGTGTTCAATTGCTTCATCTTCGGGCACATTGAGGCGCGCCATGATATTTTTCATGCTATCGCCAAAAATTCTCATCAAATCGTCTTCAAGTGACACGAAAAACTGCGTTTCTCCTGGATCGCCTTGTCTTCCTGATCGTCCTCGTAGCTGATTGTCGATACGTCGCGCTTCATGTCGCTCTGTTCCAAGCACAAAAAGTCCTCCGAGTGATTTAACCTCTTCGTATTCTTCTTTGGTTGCATCAACACCTCCAAGTTTGATGTCGATTCCACGACCCGCCATGTTTGTCGCGATTACCACACTTTTCTTTTTTCCGGCATGCGCAATAATTTCTCCTTCACGTTCGTGATTTTTGGCATTCAACACTTGGTGTGGAATACCGGACGCAGTGAGATATGCCGAAAGAAGCTCGTTTTTCTCGATAGATACAGTACCAATAAGAACTGGCTGACCTTTGTCGTACAATTCTTTTACTTTTTTTGTAATTGCTTGAAGTTTTCCTTTCTCTGTACGGAAAATCTGATCATTTTTATCAAGTCGAGCAACAGGTCGATGAGTAGGAACACTTATCACATCGAGATTGTACACTTTTCGAAATTCTTCTTCTGATGTCTTACCAGTTCCTGTCATTCCAGAAAGTTTTTTGTAAAATCTGAAGTAATTTTGGTACGTAATAGATGCAATTGCGCGCGTTTCTTGTTCAATTTTTACATTTTCTTTTGCTTCAACTGCTTGATGAAGTCCTTGATTCCATCTTCGTCCTGGTTGCATACGTCCAGTAAACGGATCAACAATCACCACTTCATTGTCTTTGACCACATAATCTTTGTCACGAATAAAGAGTGCGCGTGCTCGTACGGCAGTTTCAAGATGATGCACATATTTGATTCCTTTTTCAGTATAGATATTGTCTACCCCCAAAAGTTTTTCGGCTTTGGTGATTCCTTGGTCAGTGAGAGAAATTGCTTTGAGTTTTTCATCTACCGCATAATCCTCGACTGGCTTCAATTGTGAGGCAATAGTTGCAAATTGCTGATACATTTTTTCAGAATCTCCTGCTCCTCCTGCAATAATGAGCGGAGTTCGCGCTTCGTCAATCAAAATTGAGTCTACTTCATCCACAATTGCATAGTGATATCCACGCGCAACAAGACCATCAGTACGAGTCGCGAGATTGTCTCGAAGATAATCAAATCCAAATTCGTTGTTTGTACCATACGTAATGTCCGCATTGTATGCGTCTTTTCGTGTACATGGTTTTAGAAATTCGTATTCAATCTTGTATGTGCCCACTTCATCACGCTCTTTGTCTTTCTCGGAATGAGATGAATCGTAGAGATACGAAATATTTTGAGAATTGATAACACCAACAGAAAGTCCAAGAAATGCATAGACTTGTCCCATGAGTGTTGCATCACGACGTGAAAGATAGTCGTTTACGGTAACGATATGCACACCTTTTCCTTCGAGTGCATTTAAGTAAGCAGGAAGTGTGGCAACAAGAGTTTTTCCTTCACCTGTTCGCATTTCGGCAATCTTGTGAGAATGGAGCACCATACCTCCAATCATCTGCACATCATAGTGTCGTTCAGAAAGAGTTCGGAGTCCCGCTTCGCGCACAAGCGCAAATGCATACGCCAAAATATCATCAAGTGATTCACCTTGTGAAAGTCTCTCTTTAAGTTCCTTTGTTTTCTTAGGAAAATCTTCATCTTTGAGCTTTTGAATTTCTGGTTCAAATGACGCGATTTCCAGCACCTTTTTATTCAATGATTTGACAAATGCCTGATTTCCATCTCCAAAGATTTTGGTCAATATATTCATACGTCTGGTCATTATATCAGAAAAAAGTGGAAATAATAAGACACAAAATAATGAAAAAATAGTATATATAAAAAAATAAAAACCCCTGATAGGAGGGGGTTTTTATGGACACAGCGAGACTATGATCGCTTCTTCTTCTTTGCTGCTGACTTCTTTTTTGCTACCTTCTTCTTCGCTTTCTTTTTTGCTGCCATATAATTTGAATATGTTATTTGCTAAAGACATGCAGTAGTGCGACCTCTTACAAAAAATTTTTAATAAATATTTTTTGTAATTATTTTTTATTACTGCATTACATAATTTATTATCGTACAAAAAAAAATTTGTTACAATAGATTTTTAAAAATAATTGTGGATAACTTTTTTATTTTTTAAAAAAAATATTTTTGAAAATTAAAATAAAATTTATAATTTTATTTTAATTTGTATTATTTATTATTTTTTTATAATTAATATTTGTTTATATTATAAAAAATAAAACCACCGACTATGTAGTCAGTGGTTTTATTTTTATCTGCATGTGAAGCCAGCGGGTGCATAACTCCAACATACATACCTATGTGAGCGCAGTCGCTGGCTACAAATGTAGACAACTTTCTGCACACGGTAAGTATATATAATTATCATCACAAAATCAACACATTTTCACTCTAAGATACATTTTAGCATTACATTGTAAAGCTATTTTATTGTATGAAGTCTTTGTGCACATACCCAGTTTTTCCATCATCAAACAATACTTTTACCCACACTGACTTTGCATCACTTTCAACAACTGTCCCTGCTGCACCCTTTCGGACTTTGTATAAGATACTTCCATTAGGAGTTTTTCTGATGTTCAAAATACTTGCAGTAGTTTTGATTTTATTTGACGAGACAGGTGTATCAGCGGTTGAGGTGTCACCTTCTAGGTATACATTTGAAACCCATCCATTTTCTGATTCTGACAATTTCACATTTGCCCATTCAACATTATTCACAATTTTCTTCTCGACAATTTCCACCTGTTGACTCTTGTTGAGAATTTTTAATATTTTTCCACCAGGAATCTGTCTAAGTCTTAATCCAAGCACTTTTACTCGCGCAGTATTTTTCTTCGTAACATTATCGACAGGATTTTGTATAGGCAAAGTATTGATTGGTGCTTGTATCACCCGTGTGGTTGAGGTCGCAACACTTCCAGACCGGCTTGATGAAGGAACAGAAGTGACTATTGTTGATTCAAAGACACTCACTGCAGTATTCAATGTTGTAATTGCGGTGTTGACCACTGATTGGGCTTGGGTATTTGTAATCGCTGAAGCCACATTGATTGCAGACAGAAGAGTTGCTTTTGCGCCAACAGCGTATTGACCAAGTGATGTGCCTTCGACAGCTCCATCATAGAGTGCTTGTGCGGTTGCAATTGCCGAGGTCAAACTTGTAAGATCAGAATTTACGGTGACTGCATGTGTGCCCGTCGTCGTTCCGCCAGGACCCGTGCATTCGATTGAGTACGTAGTTGAAGAAGTTGGTGAAATACTTTGCACGCCACTTGAACTTGTACTCACTGTCCAGTTTGCACTACAGGTAGTGGTATTTGTGGCGCTCCAGTTTAAATTTGTTGATTCACCTTCGAGAAGCGTCGAATCATCAGCGGTAAATGTAATTACTGGTGCGGGATCAATCTCTGTCATAGAAAACGCACTCAGAATTGCTTTACCGTCAGCAGTATCAAACTGGGTGACGTGAATATCAATCAAACCTCCTGCCGTAGGAGCAATATCTTCAAGTACGACGAAGTCGTGTGTGTTTTGAAATGCTTGAAGTGTGGCACTGTCAGTTGTGAGTCCTACAGCTTGGTATGTAGCCTTCGTCTTGGAATCATATCTATCATCTCTTCCAAGCGTCGATCCCATCATTTTGAAATTATATACTTTTGCAGTATTGAGACCTGAAAGTCGAAACGTTCCTGTCCCACCATTCGTCGTGAGCAATACACCTTGCTTAATGTAAGTATCTGGATACACACCAGTGTTGTTGTTGGTGATTGAACCTTTGCTGTTAGTTGAACCATCAAATTTTGAATTAAAGTTTGATTGAACTTTCCATGTGATCGAACTTGATGTGCTAGTCGTGTCAACCAATGTAATCGCTGCATCAGCAGAAGAAATCTTACTATGCTTGTTCCAAAGCCCTCCAATACTAGAACTCGTACCGTTGGCATTTTGACCGACAGCTACTTGAAAAGTGCGATCGGGTGTTGGAATCGCATCAATTCTATTTTGAAATGCCGTCTTTGTCGCACCTGCGTCGAGAAAATCCACCCATGTTTGTGCCGTTGACACATCACCTGAAAGCAGTGTTTGTTCTGCTGCTTCAACTTTATCTTCGACTTTCGAATTCAAATCTGTAAGATAATATTCTCCCATTTCAAGGTTTATCAAACCAGTTGATGTATTTTCTGTTGTGTACGTAAAATCACCACTTCCATATGAAATTGATGAAATCACCGCATCAGCATCAACTTCGAGTGAGAGTGAACGTCTTCGGATGTCGGTTGGAACATCGGTGACATCAAGGGTAATTGTGAGTGTTGTGCCATTTTGAGAAGTACTCACATCTGTTCCTTTAACTGTTTCAAGGTATTGAAAAACTTCTTCTTGTCCCGCAACCCACACAGCGTCAGTTCCGCCCGCACCATACGTGTCGTACGTGTAGTCAATGAGCTCTTTCCATTTTGGCCAATACATATTTGCACCACTCATCGATCCTGCTGTTCCACATGTTGTTGTACCGCACCATACTCGGTGTGTAAAAATATGTCCCCATTTATTGACTCCACCTGTACTTGAACTTGCAAGCAAATCAATAAGCGTTGCATATGAAGACACATTTGTTGCGTCAGGTGTAGAACTCGGACTATTCACCAAATTTCTATACATAAAATAATCCGTCAATCCATCTGGGTCTGAAATTAGATCATTGACATCAACGGGAGCACTTCCGGTCGGAATAGTGTACGGTCCTCCTGTAAAATTAAACACTGTTGCCTGACTTAAAATAGCTTTGATGTAGGGAATCGCAAGTGCATCATCTATATAGTTTTGCTCGCCCGACGGAAGTGTCAACATTGTCGTATCATAAGTGATTCCGATTTTATCTTTTACGACGTCGTTTAGATTTGTGATTTCATATTCATAATCTATTGTACTCGAGCCGTGTGGTGCAGGATAATTTATAACTGTATTCGAAGGACTTGGTGTCGCTATTCCCTGCCATCCTTGATTCAACAAATCCCATCCACCATCATAGGCTTTTCTCATTTCTCCATACGAAAAACTTGATGTCGTATCGTAGTGAGTATCAACAAAAGATGTGTTAACCAAATTCAATGCAAAACTCCCATTGAATGCAACGAGATTTCCTGCACCGTCAGTCGAATACCTTCCTGGATAGGTCGCAAGATCAGCATCCGCTGTTCCGCCATTGAAATACTTGAAGGCATTTCGATATCCTTCGATATATCCATCATCAAATGTCCAACTATAGGCAAAATCTTTTCCATACTTAAGGGGCAACTTTGTTACCGTATACGTGGTTGGTGCAGTTGCAAAATTGACAGTGATTGTCTTTATGGTTTCTGATGCTCTTGCGTTGGTATACAGCGTAGCAAAAGAAAATAGTGCTAAGAAAGTTATTTGTAAAAATGTGGGCTTGTGGTGCATGATTTATTAAAAATACTTCATTAAAATAAAAATAAAACAACTGCGAAGTTGTAATTTATATATTGTGACTCTGATATTGTAGCACAAAAAAACAAAACACCCCGGCCGAAGCCGAGGTGTGTTGCGGTATGTATGTTGTTTCTAATAGACAAGCTACGCGAAACACTCACGAAAAGAGTATAGCAGAGTCGAGTCTATTTGTCAAGCTTTTATATTTATCTGCAAAAATATCGATTAATATTTTTTATATATTTGTAAAAATTCTTATACTTATTCTTATACTACTTTTGGATTTTCACATCGCTGATCTTTTGGATCAAATACTGTTGGTTCGAGTTCATCTCCGCGAAGAATATGAGCAATTCGTTCCCCTCCATACAGTGATGGAAGGATTCCCACACCATTGCACCCAAGATTGTATAAAAGTGTTGGATTACAAGGCTCTCTTCCGACAATTCGCAGATAATTTTGTGTAAATCCCATCAATCCGTGCCATTTGAATTCATAATTTATTTTCTCAGGACTATCACTATAGGTGTGTCGAACAAATTCGTCGATATTCTTGTGAGCCTCTTCAGGATATAAGTCTTTTGATGAATACGCACTCGCGTCTTCAAGCCATGCACCCGGACCACCAACAGAAATCAAATTCACCGCACGATCATCACGTGGTTCATAGGGTCGACGCGTCAGATAAAAATACGAATCTTTTGATTCCATTTTTGAATCTGGATCATTGATATACGTAAGTGCGGTCGGAGATTTTCCATTTTCATCTGTATACCCTGCCATATATCCTACGTATCCACGAACTCGATGATGAAATTTCAAGTCGATATCTGCACCTTCTTTGTTGGTGAGGGTAATATTTTCAAATCCATTTGTACAAAGCACGACACTTTCAACATCCACCACACCTTGAGGAATCGATAGCGTTGCTTTGCCCGCATATAATTCAATTTCAAGTACTGGTGTATGCTCTGACACCACGAATCTGTCTGTGTATTCACGAAGCAAATACCCCACAAGCTCTTCGGTAAAAAGTGCACTATTCATACAACCGGCTTTTTCTTGCCCAAGTGCAATATACTTTTCATCCTTTGATTCAAGAAGTGACAAAATATTTTCTTTTGTTGTTCTCTTCCATAGTCCAACATATTCATCAAACTCAGGAGAAAGTTCTACGCCATCTTCAATCAAGACCGGCCACACCGGCAGTCCACCACTTGCTTTTATATCATTGTCTTTCAAAAGTCGAAGGATTTGATCCACGTGTGTGAGTCCAACTGATTTGATAAACGAACTCATCGGTGTTTGAAGTGCGGTGTCTAAAAGAATTTCATCAAGTATTGTCCAACCACGTTCGAGTGCTTGCTGAGCTTGTATTGCATGATCTTTTCCATACTCACGTGCAATATCATGAAGTGGACGTTCAAAATATCCTGCAACCTGACCAGCATTGTGACCTGTCGCTCCATGTGCAATCTCACGTTGTTCGAGAAGTGCGATTTTTTTGTCTGTGTACTTTAATAAAAAATATGCAGTTGTAACTCCAGCAATTCCACCACCGACGATTGCGACATCGGTCGAATCTATCGCATCCTTTGTAATTACGGGACGTGTTCTGTTGAGTTGTGTTAACCAAGGTGATTTATTTTCAAACATATATTGTAGTATACCAAAAAAGAAAAAACACTGCTTTCGCAGTGTTTTTTCATCTGTGGTGTTGTATCTATAAGCCGAATTCTGTATCTTTATTCCGAAGAATAAAAACGATAACCATTTATCTAGGATGTATGTTGCCATACACCTCAAGCGATTCTCCCGAACAGCTTATAGGAAACAGGTTATAAGTGATAGTAATTTGTAAGCGACTAGCTACTAGCATCTAGCTTTTACCCCTCCGCCCTTCGGGCACCTCCCCTCACAGGGGAGGCTTAAATTCCGAATTCACTATCCACTATAACCTATTCCCTAACCACTGCCCAAGCACGATCTTGCACACGAGTAAGGATTTAGCCGTTTCAATTTTATGTTGCCATAAAACTATTCCATGAAGGAATTCCTTTCCTTTCGGATTGGACGTCTCTGCTCGCACCTCTATCCTTGCGGACGACGGGTATTACCCGCTACTTTTTCAACACAGCTTATAGGAAATAGGTTATAAGTGATAGTAATTTGTGAGCGACTAGCTACTAGCATTTAGCTTTTAGATTTTACCCCTCCGCCCTTCGGGCACCTCCCCTCATAGGGGAGGCTTGAATTGCGAATTCACTATCCGCTATAACCTATTCCCTATTCACTGTTATTGAATGTGTTCGGACTTTCCTCACTTTACATTATTGCTAATGAAAAGCGCAGTTACCCAATACAACTTTTTTATTATACCACATTATTGGCAGAAATAAAAGGCCCACAAAAAACGTGGGCCTTTGGGCACTATCTTAAATTCTACTTCACAAAAAACTGCATACTTCGTGTACCAATATTTGCAATATACACACCTGACACAAGATCAACATTATACGATCCATTCGATTGAATATCACTCGAATGCAAACATCTACCTTGTAGATCATACACACTCAATGTTTCGTTTCCGAAACCACTGAAATGAATTGCTGAATTTTCTCCATCAAAAAATATTTTTGTAGAGTTTTTTTCATTTTCATCAACAGAAGTCGTCCCTGGCATTGTGAGTGTGCACATATCATCCATCTGACCGAGCTGGTTAAATATATATGCTTTGACTACATATGTAGTGCTTGGCATAAGTCCGCTCATTATCATCATGGTGTATGTTCCTCCAAGCGCTGATGGTAGTCCCGAATAAATTTGAGAAAATGCAATCGCATTGTTCAAATCATTTGGAAGAAACGCAAGCAGATACATGGAATTATTTCCGTATCCACCAGTACTGTAGAGAATGTCTACCATTCCTGTTTGTCCGACACTATAACAATTTGTTATAGATATTTCATACAAACCCGAAGCGGTCGAAAATCCAGTCGACCCGTACACCGTAGTCCATGCTGGATTGCTCGAAATAATCTGAACATTCACGGTCACACTGTCGAGCGGACCACATACAGTTACAAGAAAATTCAAACTTGAAGTTCCTGCACTATATGCCTGCGGTGGAAGAGAATACGTTTGTCCACCACACACAATCTGTACAAACACCACACCGCCGATTGAATCAGCAGAGAGTGTCACTGTGACAACTCCACCTTGATCGGTAATGTTTGAAACACTTATCGTATCGAAGGACGGAGGATTTGCCAGCAATGCCGGTGTCGTCACCACAGCATGTAGTGACGTATCGAGGAACAATGGAAACATTTGATTGAATCCAATTGCGCGATACCACCGCGTGGTAGCTGGAGATTGAAACACGGTAAGTGTATCATTCCCAAGATCGTTTGTTCCCACGACTTGATGTGTCGTCAGAAAATTCCATTGTCCACCACTGGTTGAATCCTGCCATGTCATAAACACAGTTCCACCGCCATTTCGATTAAATGGGACGGTGAGTAATGCAGAATACGAAGTGGTATTTGAAACAACAATTGTCGGTCCAACATCCAGAGGACTCGGCGGACTCGAAAGTGTCGAGTCAACAATGACAATCGAATCAATCAAGGTTCCTTGTATAAACACAGTATTAATCGTGTATACAGAACCTGCCATGAGTCCTCCCATTCCCACCGTATCAATCACGGCACCCGAAATACTTATTGGTGAGGAGACACTTGGTGGCGTAATGCCATTGTAGAAAGTAGTTTGCGCAATCGCACTAGTACCGGCACCGAAATGCCGAACTATTGCGAGAGAATCATACCCGCGATGAATCACCGTCACGCTATCAAGTGAGAGTGTTTCGAGATTCTTCAGCGGGACAAACAGACTTTGCCCGAAGACTGCCGTGTGTAGACACACTACGGCAAAGAGAATTAGAGTTTTTTTCATTTTCAAGGTTATATATTGGTTTAGGCATATTTTACATGATTTAATGTAATTGTCAATGCATCTATTGACAATTTAGTATAAATATGATACTATCTGTGAGTTATGAATTATACAAAATTTTCAACAATTTCAAAGAAATTTCTCGCGATCGCAGTATTTGCGAGTGTCCTTGTGGCACCGACTAGTTCCCTTGCAGGAATTGCGGCATCACAAAACCCTCCGGTGATACTTCCTTTGGCTGTATCGACACTTCCTCCAAGTCAAATCACCGAGACAGGAGCAACACTCAATGGATCATATACACTAAACACTGTAGCAAGCGCAATTGTGTGGTTTCAATATGGAACAACACCTTCAATGCTTACCTCTTCTACACAGCCAGTCATCAAGACTGCAAGTACTGGCATCTGGAATACAAACATTTCAGGCCTTACTGCGGGAACAACATATTATTTTAAGGCATTCGCTTCATATAATGGTTCTACAACTGGAGCATCAAATATTGTTACTTTCAAAACTGTGGGTGGACAAAATACCGCAAACCAAGTATCAACTCTTCCACCATCAGCTATCACGACTACAAGTGCAGACTTGAATGCGTATGTCCAAGTACAAAATCCTGGAACATACACACTTATTTTTAAGTGGAACACATCTGACTCAGCACTTACAAACATTCTTTCATTCGGAACTGTCTCAGGACAATCTGGACAAAAGACAAAGACACTTAGTGGTCTTACTCCAAATACACAATACTCTTACAAAGCATGTCTTCGTGATTCAAATGGCACAGATCAATGTGGACCAACACAAGTCACCTTTACAACCCTTTCAAACAACACAAACCCAACTGTCTACGAATGTAATGATGGAATAGACAACGACGGCGACGGCAAAACAGACTATCCATCTGACGCAGGATGTTCTTCATCAACTGATGATTCAGAAAATTCTGATGGAACACCATGTACTGGCTGTGGTTGTACAAACTGTGGCGGTACAGATTCTGAGCCAAACGTCACCACTCTCTCTGCAGACGACATAGACGAAGACGGAGCTGTACTTCAAGGAGAAGCAGATCCAAACGGTGATGCACTCACCGAAGTATGGTTTGAGTACGGAGAAGATGAAGATGATCTAGATGAAACTACATACGTCTCATCATCAGACTACGATGACAACGAAGACGAAGATACAGTAGACTTCGATAAGAAGATCACTGGTCTTGATGAAGACACAAAGTACTACTTCCGAGCCTGTGCAGAAAACTCTGAAGGAGAAGACTGTGGAAGTGTACGTTCATTTACTACAGATGATGATGGTGGAAATAATAATGATGACGATGACGACAATGACTACGTCCATGACACTCCACAAGTATTCCCACGTATTATTTACAAAACTACAACAGTAGGAAGTACCTCATCAAAAGTTATGCTTTCAATCGATACTCGATTCGAAAACGTATACTCTGGAGATACTATCGACTATGTCGTTAAGTACAAAAATATCAGTGGTCAAACTCTTTCAAATGCAGTACTTCATATTGAGTTTCCAAAGGAAGTAACATTCCGACGTGCAAACGAAGGACACTACAACCAAAAGGATCACACTCTCACACTTGCGCTTGAAACTCTTTCACCTAGTGAACATGATGAGATTATTATTTCAGTCAACGCGAGTTCTTCAATTCGTGATCGATCTGAACTAGTTACAAAAGCAACACTTGCATTTACAATGCCAAACTCTGCTCAAGACAATGCGATTGCATACGCACTCACAAAGGTCTCTGACGGACGTATGTCATCTGGAAATGCACTTGGAGCAAATGCACTCTTTGGTGGCGAAGGATTTCTTCCTGACTCACTCATCGAATGGCTTATCCTCATTATTCTTATGGCATTGATTATTGCTGGCTTCCGGTACTACAAACACAAGGAAGGAACAGCATAGAAGTATAAGTAGATAGTATGAGAATATAGTATATGCTCATACAGAAAATACACTACATAAAAAATACCGCACGAATGTGCGGTATTTTTTATACTTATACTAAATTCTCATACTCTCTTCTTATACTATCCCCATTAGATTTCGCACACCCCTGACACACATGCGAGCTCCTTTTTGACTTCTGTTTCGTCTTGTATTTCGTACGTTACGATTTTTGAGAAATCAATTGTAGGCATTTTTTTGACAAGTTCTTCATATCGGTCTTTTGAAATTTCTTCGTACGGAGCGAGTTGGTACACATGGTTTGAACGAGGTAGAAATGAAAGTCCTCCCACAATCTCCCAGTTTTGATATAGCCAATGTGCGACTTCGATCCATTCATCATCTCCTACCGATACAGTCACAGAAGGATTGTGTTCAGTAAAGTTTATCTTCACAGTTTTCCAATGTTCGAGCTGTCCAATTGCAGAAATATCATCTCGGCAAATTGCACCTTTTGGAGCTTTTACTGGGAACTCAAGTACATAGGTATTTGCAGTATCCATTGCTTGTCCTACTTCCGGATGATATGGCACACCTTGATCTTTCATCATCTTGAAGAGTGCGTCGGTAGCTGAAATTCGTACGCGACGAATATAATACGGCGCATGTCGTGCATGCATTCCAGATGCACAGTCCACTGTCTGCGACACTGTTCCTGATGGCTTTACACACGTAATACATGTTGACTCATTTACACCAAAACGTTTTGCAAATATCTTGTTGATTCGAATCGCTTCGTCTTTCATTTTCTTCAACATTTTTGCATCACGAGCGATTGTACAATCCCACTGTCCAGTCACCGACACTCCGAGAAGTCTCTCCTTCTCACAATTTTCTTTCCATTCTTTTGAAAGATATCCAAAATTTGTGAGTGTTGATTGATATGTTCCGAGAATCGCCGCGATTCGTACTTTTCGCATCAAAGTTTCCTCTGTGTCATCTGCCCGTGCAACGACTTCTGAAAGATTACAAAATTGCTTTGATTGCAAAATAATTTCTCCACAAGGGTTTGTTCCGATTGGTCCAACAATTCGTCCATCTGGGGCAAAATATCCTTTGTATTCTTTTTGCCAAAGCTTGATTCGTCGATCAGGAAGTGTTGCGTGTAGTGATCCACGGTTGAATATTCCTCTCTCTCCAGAACCAGATTTCATCAATGCCACCCATTCTTCCATAAATTCTGTAGCTGAAGGCTTGCGTTCATACACCGCTGAGTTGTTTGCGAGTGAACGTTGTCCTTCTGTGAGATAAAACTGTCCACTTTTTGCATCACGGATTTCTTCATCATCAAGATCTGAAAGAGAGATAAGTGCACTACGTCGCACACCTCCAGACACGACACATTCGCCGATTTTACAAATAATATCGTGCGCGTCAATATTTCGAAGGTGACGTCCTTGTCTTCTTAGGATTCTTTCTCGTGTAAATGTAATAAGATCAATCAACGGCTGAGGACCAGAGCTTTTGCCACCCATGATTTTGAGTCGCGCGCCCGCTGGTCGAAGTTGTGAATAATCAAAATCAACGTCATTTCCTTCAAACCATGTCTTCATTCCAAACACGAGCGCGTCTGCCCAACCTTCTTTGCTGTCTGGAACAACATACACAGGAAGCTTTTTACCTGATTGAAGTTTAATTTGTGGAAGTGCCTGAATATTTTTTGATTCAACAGTATATCCAACTCCTGTTCCACACATTGAGATATAGACAATTTCTCCAAAATCTTGAAATGATGATGGTGCAATAAACGAACAATTGTATGCACATACATTTGTTTTTCGAGCTGGTAGTCCTGCAAACTGAATGAGGCGCATTGAGGGCATTGATTCTTGATTGAGTATCGCCTCACGAATCTCCTTGTATTCAGATTCTTTGAGTTTGTTGCCAACATTCTCCCGCATAAAATCCATATAGCGGTCTATAGTTTCAATCCATGTTTCGCGTCGTCCTTCAGCATCGATCCATCGAGCATAACTTCGATAGTACACAAGCTCTGCGAGTGCATTTCGGAAATACTTTTTACTTTCAAGAGCAAGTGCCTTGACTTTTTCAGGGACTGGACCAACTTCTTTTCGGAGCTCTGCGCGCTTGTTTCGATAGAGGATGAACGCTTTTGCAGTAGCGGGATATTTGTCACGGATCAATTCAGATTCAACGAGATCCTGAATAAGTTCGACTGTGGGAACAAAGTTCTTGTCTTTGCTTGCTGTTTTGACCCCAACAAGCTCATTGAACACTTTTGCTGCGATATACTCAGCATCTGCTTCCTTGCCTTCACCTGTGGCATGAAAAGCCTTCAAGACAGCCTCTTTGACCTTGTCGAGCTTAAATTCTATTACTTCAAGTTCACGATTTCGAACATGTTTGATCTTTGTAAGATCGCGCTTTGTAAGCGTAATTTTTTTTACCATAATCCCCTATCAAGATTATTCTAATAATTTGTCGTTACTTTATTGTACCGAGTTTGTAAGTTTTTTTTTCTGTGGATAACCCATTTTTTACGCGTGTGAAATATTTTTTGATGAGCGTCAACATCTTCCACAAATGAGTCTTTAGGTGTAGCGTTTCTAGTCATTAAAAATAATTTTATCTCCAACTTTCAATTTTGCTTTTTGCGCAACTCCGGATGCAACTTCAAGAACATAGAGAGAGTTTGTAGATGGACCAAAACTATTTGGATACGTTTCTGGAGTAAGACTGTGTTCAATATGCACAATAGTCATTTCTTTACTGATCCATACTATATCAATGGGTATGAGCATATCTTTCATCCAAAAATTCCATAGATTCTCATAGGGAAATTCAAAAAGCATTCCGTCGTGAGGATTCAAATATGTTGTGCCGGAGAGACCTTGTGCCTGTTCCTCTGGGGAAATAGCCTTGTACGCGGTAATTGTCTGACCATTCGGAAACTCTATAGCTACTGTAGGATAATTTTGGAACAAGTATCCACCGCTTCTGTTTTGATAAGAATTCCACGTAAATACACCGACAATCGCTACAATAAACAGTATTAAAATTTTTTTTCTAGAAAAAAAGGTTATCATATATGCTTAATCTGTATAAATTGGGTCATTTGGATTGATGATTGAAAGAGTGGTGAACTTTTCTATATGTGAACAAGTGAATCCAGTAGATGAATTACTTGCGCACATTTCATACATGTATGTTGTCGAAGGACTAAGGCCAGATATTGGGTAGCTCACTGGTGTCGAAATAGCGCCCACATTGTTTATCAACACCATCGGTGTTTGCATTATAAGTGAAGGTTGTGTATTGAACACAAAAAACCATACATTTGTAGGTACGCCGTTTGTAGTTACTTGTCCAAAGAGTGTCGCACTAGTACTTCCCACTGTTTGAGTTGGCATTGTGAGGATGAGGGGCGTAGTTGGTTTCGCATTTGAATTTTTTGATCCAAGTGGAACACTTACATTTGATCCTATTGAGGAAGCAGACTGATTTTCTACAAACAATCCTGATTTACAATACACAAATAATCCAACAATAATGAGCACCAAAACAGCGATCATGAGATTTTTTTTCATACCTCAATTTTAACACCTTTTTGAAAAACCAAGCAATTAAGGGTTTATTTTGTTTTTTAACACCACGTAGGAAAATAGGTAACTATTGAATCACAAGTGTCTTCACAATTCTATTGTTATTCTCGTTTTTTTCCACCACCACATTTGAGGTATCCGCTCTGAGAGTGAGGGTGTAGGCACCAACGGTCGCACGCATATTTGGTGTTGCCTGTGAAGAAAAGTTGAAAGTATGTGTTCCTTGGGGTGGGATTGTCACTGAAGTTCCAAAGTTTATATTATTCACAGCCAAGACTGAAGGTGCAGTACCACTAAAAAGCTTCATTTTATGGTTGGCGGGGATTGCCAGAGGAACAGCACTATCGTTTTTGATGGTAGCGGTAAAAAGAATGTACTTGTTTGAAGTGCTTTGTGAAATAGGATTATTGTGCCCTGGTCCAATCGGTACACCCCAAATCGGCTCCTGCCATTTGAGATCGGTAACGGTGATGTCTGGGAGACCGAAGGAAATCGGGGTAACTACGACTTGGTGTCCCATACGACCACTATTCCACGGCACTAACGAAAGCGTGTTAACCCACGTGGATAAAGTTGTGTTAAATAACCAAATATCTTTATAGTAATTCTGCCAAGATATATCTCCTCCTCCTAATAAATACAAAGTGTTATTCAAGGAGAAAGTTTTATGCCAACCTCGAGATGACCAAGGACTTCCGGCAGCTATCTGTGACCAATTCACCCCATTTGTAGAAACCCATGTATCATTTAAAGTACCTGAACTTGTTGAATTACCTCCTGTAAGGTAAATCTCGTTATTAAATGAAGTAGTTGATGAAAAAGCTCTTGGTCCCCAGGGAGCATCTTGTATGCCGACAATTGTAGGATTTGTATCAACATGAGTCCAAACAATACCATCAGGTGTTGCCCAAATATCATTGGAATAGGAGTTTCCGGCAGACGTCATGACAAACATCATTCCGTTATGAGACACAGCACTGGTCATTATTTTTGTATTTTGCCATGGTGCATCTTGTATCCCCGCCTGTGCACTATTTGTATCGACATGAGTCCAAACAGTCCCATCAAAAGACCATATTTCGTTTCCTACATATGGAGAAAATGGTGAATAATGTCCTCCAATTAGCCATATTTTATTATTAAATACTGTATACGCGTATATTTCTCTTGCTGACCATGGAGCATTTGAGGTAACCAAATTCCAATTTATACCATCAACGGAATTCCATACATCATTAAAATACCCCGCAGCATGCACTCCTCCCATAACCCAAATTTTATCTTGAAAATAAAAAGCTGCAAAATTAGTACGATTACTCCATCCTGCATGTTGCTGAATAAGATTCCAAGAAATTGCGTCGCTACTAGTCCATATATCATTATAATTTGTGACAGCATTGTTTCCTCCCATCAAAAAAACTTTTTCAGTTGGCGGAGGTAGTGATGCAACCCTAGCATTCAGTTGATCTCCCGAAAGAGGAACGGCAATATCAGATTTTAAAGTTGTTGCGTGTTGTGTATTAGAGGTAAAAGTGTTTACTTGTGTAAAAAAAATTCCGAGAACAAAAAGCGAGAGTACAATAGTAGGGAGTATGTGTATTTTTTTCATTATGAGCTAATTGTATCACTTACGAAAAAGGCGGACTGGGGATTAAAAAATGGAAAAACAAAAATACACCTCTTGCGAGATGTATTTTTGTTTGTGTTTATTTTCTGTTTTGTTTCGTTCTACTGATTGTATGTCTTTCCATACAGTCAGATAGTTTATAGTCTCTATCAAACTTTCCTGTGCTCAATTGAGGCACAGGAAATCGACGCCGTAAGTCATTTGCCATAAACATGGACAAATGGACAATTTCAAATTGAATTATTCCACGACCAGCTTCCGCTAGCCGTGCCTTGTTACGACTTATTCCCTGTCACCGAGCTTACCGTAGGCCCCTCTTATGAGGAGATTTCGGGTACTCCCGGCTCCCTTGAATTGACGGGCGGTGAGTACAAGACTTGAGAACATATTCACCGCGGTTTAGCTGACCCGCGATTACTAGCAATTCCAGCTTCAAGGAGTCGAGTTGCAGACTCCTATCCGAACTGAGGCTATTTTTATAAGGATTTGCTCAGAGTCGCCTCGTCGCTTCCTGTTGTAATAGTCATTGTATTATGTGTGTGGCCCAAGGTGTCAAAGGGACATGCTGACCTGGCGTCATCCTCTCCTTCCTCCCAGAACGGAACTCGCAAAACGTAAATCGTAAAGCGTGGAGCGTTAAATGCAAATGCATCTGACGTTCTACGTTCTACGTTCTACGGCTTACGTTCTCTGTTCTGGGCGGTCTCGTGTGACACGTATAACACACGACGAGGGTTGCGTTCGTTACCCCACTTAAGGGAACAATTCAAACCACGAACTGACGACGGCCATGCATCACCTGCTTACTAGTCTTGCGAGGGCTCCGGTTTCTCGGAGCTTTCACGTAAGTTTCAAACCTTGGTAAGGTTCTTCGTTTATCGTCGAATTAAACCACATAATCCACTGCTTGTGCAAGTCCCCGTCTATTCCTTTGAGTTTTAGCCTTGCGGCCGTACTTCCCAGGCGGATATCTTAACGCGTTAGCTACGCCTCTCAGAGGGTCGATACTCCGAAAGACTAGATATCATCGTTTAGGGCGTGGACTACTGGGGTATCTAATCCCATTCGCTACCCACGCTTTCGTGCTTGAGTGTCAGATGTGTGCCAGTATATTGCCTTCGCATTTGGTGTTCCCCTAAATATCAACGGATTTCACCCCTACACTTAGAGTTCCATATACCTCTCACACTCTCTAGCTTTGCCGTTTCCCCCGCGGTTTCCAAGTTAAGCTCGGAGATTTAACGGGAGACTAACAATGCCACCTACGCACCCTTTACGCCCAATAATTCCGGATAACGCTCGGGGCTCTCGTATTACCGCTCCTGCTGGCACGAGATTAGGAGCCCCTTATTCATGAGGTACCGTCAATAAACTTCTTCCCTCATAAAAGATCTTTACGTCCCAAAGGACTTCATCAATCACGCGGCGTCGCTCCATCAGACTTTCGTCCATTGTGGAAGATTCTCGACTGCAGCCACCCGTAGGTGTATGGGCCGTGTCTCAGTCCCATCGGTGGGGGTCAGGCTCTCACCTCCCCTAGACGTCATAGCCTTGGTAGTCCTTTACACTACCAACTAGCTGATATCCCGCAGGCCGTTCCTTGAGCGAAAAACTTTACTCCGGAGAGTCTATCGTGTATTAGCTCACCTTTCGATGAGTTGTTCACGACTCAAGGGTACGTACCCACGTGTTACTACCTCGTTCGCCACTAACTTTTAAGAGTATTCATAATCATTCCATATTGCTACTTCATAATCACTTCAACAATAAAAGTCCGTTCGACTTGCATGCCTTATCCACGCCGCCAGCGTTCATCCTGAGCTAGGATCAAACTCTACTTAAAAAACTCGTGAGGACCGAAGTCCGCCACAAGCCGTAGAACGAAACAAAACAAGAAACAAAACACATTGTTTCAAAAATTCCTAGACTTGCACTGTTCACTTGTACATTTTTGGATTAAAAATGCACAATCTTGTACTTTTTATTTATCAATGTTCACATCTCGTCGTCCCTGTCAGAGTACAAAAAGAGTGGATTCGAAAATCCAATCTTTATGCCAACTACAAAGCTGTCTAAGAGATAGGGCTATTATATACTTCTGTAAATATAAGTCAAGTGTTCAAAACAACGTAAAAAACCCTTATAGAATAAGGGTTTTTTAGAGAGATGAACGAGGCTTCTGTGGATAGTATTATTGACTACAACTGACCACAGATCCATCATTACTTATCGTACACATAGAGTTGAGTTTCTCGCGAGTCAGTGGTCCTACAATTCCAGAAGCAGGAGAGATTCCGTATGCTGTTTGAAATGCTTTTACCGCAGCCTCTGTTTTTGAAAGGAAATTGCCAGATGGAGTTGCAGAAAGGAATCCGAGACTCACAAGCATCTTCTGAAGTTTTGTTACATCGCTACTGATTGATCCTGAACGAAGAGTTGTAGTGAGGATTGGATTTGAGGTTCCAGGATTTGATACTCGAGTCGCACCGTCAATACATCCTTGGCCCCAACATGGAACGCAGAAATTGTTTTTACAAGCTTGACCTTGTGGGCATGTCTCACTTCGTGTACAAGCTTTTTTTCTTTCAGCTGTTCCACTGCTTCCTGTTCCTGTTGAAGGAGAAGATGTTCTTTGTGTTGCGGTTGCGCCACTAGCTCGCGGGGCAGAACAAATTCCTTGAAGGTTTGTAGATCCGTATGACCCCCAACATCCTTCCGGCCACGCACTCGGACTACCCACACCATTGACAACACAACATCCACCACCAGTTCCTGGACAATTTGGACACACATAGTGCGCATCCACTACAATACCTCCAGGTGATGTAGGATCAGTGTATGAATTGTCAATTTGCTTTACCCATCCAAGTTTTTTTATTGTATTTTCAATTTCAGCCATTGAAAATGTTTTTGATGGCGTGTTTGCAATTTTGTCACCCATCAGACCACCTGTCGCATTTTTATTTACAAGAGCGCGGCCAGAATTGGCGACCTGTGTTTCAAGAGAATTTAAATCGTTGCGAATACCTGCAATCATCACCATACCAGTGGCGACAAGTGCGAGTACGAGAAATTGTATGTAATTTTTTTTCATAATAAATAAAGAACGTTGCGAATAAAATTGCTAATACATAAATTGTATCAAACAAATTTAAAATAGTATAAATAGTTTTCCACAAAAAAAAATGATTACCTTTTTAAAGGCAATCATTAACATGTTTACATTGTGAGATGTTGCGCAACTCGCACGGGAGTTGTTTGGTACAAATCCATTTCCTTATCACTAAATCTTTTAGATCCAGTTCGAAAGTCTTTAGCAATCGGTATAAATTGTCCAGAAATCATACTTACTATAAGCATAAGATTGTTCTTTCTATACTTTACATTATTAATAGTGACTGTTGTATATTCAAGGCATTTCATCACTGGAAACTTTTTTTGATATACACCGCCATTTCCAGATTTTTTATACAAAAATCCAAAATGTACTTCAAAAGTAGTGTCTCCCGAGATTTCATACAACCCCGCATACATATAATGTATAGAATCTCTTGTTTTAACTCCTCCGATAAGCGTATCTCTTGTATCAAACCTGCTAGGCATAAGTGGCAAAAGGCACAGAGTGTCCTTTTTCTTCATCGATACTGCGTCAAACACCGCGGACCGCACTTGCTTCAGATCAGCCAAATATTCTGCCTTTTCACTTGAATTGAGCAGTCTTAAGAGTGCAGAACCCTCTTGTGCATAACTTGAAATTCCTCCAAGTACAACCATCATCACGACTATTATTTTGTTCTTCATTACCTTATGTTTTACTCTATAATACAATTTTTTAAATATTAGTCAATACGCGATCACGTATTCCCCACATTTGCATTTTGGCACTCAATCTGGCATACTTATCCGCATGGAATCATTTTCTAATGTACTACCGTGGATTCAGATTATTCTTTCTGTAATTCTCATCATCGCGATTCTTCTACAGCAATCAGGAACAGGACTCGGAGGAGCCCTAGGTGGAAGTGACTCAGTTATCTACCATACAAAACGTGGATCTGAAAAATTCCTATTTAATCTGACACTTGTGTTGGGAGTGCTTTTTATTGCACTTTCTGTCGCACAAATTCTTCTTTAATTTAGTTCCATAAGAAGAAAAACGTACATTAGTTCATTCATAGTATATGGATCAAACATCTGGTGTTCTTAAGAGTGGTGTTTTAAATAAATCTTCACTCAAACGTGCTCTTCATGCGCTCTCAAAAAAAGAGTGGTATGTATTTGTGATACTTTTTTCTCTGCTTATACTTTCAACATTTGGAATCCTTTGGAAAATCAACAACCAATTTCTCGTTGAAGTACCTGCCTATGGTGGAACTATTCACGAAGGTATCGTGGGTACTCCGCGATTTGTAAATCCAATCCTCGCACTTTCAGACGCCGATCGAGACATCACGACGCTTGTGTATGCAGGTCTCATGAAAAAGCTTCCGGACGGAACATTTGTTCCTGATATGGCCGAATCCTACACACTTTCAGAAGATGGACTCAATTATGAATTCACTCTTCGCCAAGGAATAACCTTTCACGATGGTAAACCTTTGACTTCAGACGATGTAATATTCACCGTACAAAAAATAAAGGATCCACTCCTTAAAAGTCCACGAAGACTCAACTGGGAAGGAGTTCTTGTTGAAAAAATCGACGATAGAACAATTTCATTTTCACTCAAACAACCATTCGCATCATTCTTAGACAACACTACTACCGGAATCGTCCCTTCACATATTTGGGCAGAGCTCACACCGGAAGAAATGAGCTTCAGTGATTTGAACACATACGCAATCGGATCAGGACCATTTGAAATTAATTCAGTAAACAAAAAATCATCTGGAATACCACTTAGCTATGAACTCACCTCTTTCAAAAAATACGTAGGTGGTCGCCCATATCTCAACAAAATTGTCGTACATTTTTATGCTAATGAAAAAGATCTTGCGAAAGCAATTTCTTCAAACGATATTGATCACGCAAGTGGACTTTCGCCTTCATTTTCTGCAAGTCTTGAAACCGAAGGGTATCAAGTTGCAAACGGAGTCCTCCCTCGAATCTTTGGACTTTATTACAACCAAACTCAGGCAACAGTCTTTACCGACCGAAATGTATTGAGTGCTATCGATCGTGCAATCGACAAAGAAAAAATCGTTCGAGAAATTCTTTATGGATACGGTACTCCGATAGATTCTCCAATTCCTCAAAAAATTGTAGGGATGTCTCCACGCACACCTTCATCATATGAAGAAGCAAGAAATATTCTCGACAATGCGGGATGGAAAATAAACGCAAATGGCGTTCGAGAAAAAACTTCTGGAACAAATGGAACTATTCTTGAATTTTCAATCACCACTGTTGACTCACCAGAGCTTACAAAAGTTGCAGAGTATATCAAGCAAGACCTGCTCGCAATCGGAATCCCAGTCGAAATCAGAGTATATGACATGGGTACACTGAACCAATCAATCATTCGTCCTCGAAAATACGACATGCTGTTGTTTGGCCAAATAATAAACCACGAATCAGACTTATTTGCCTTTTGGCACTCATCACAGCGAAATGATCCCGGGCTCAACATTGCACAGTACGCCAATTCAAAAGTAGACAAACTACTTGAAACATTTATTGGACAACTTGATGTCGACTCTCGCACGCAAACACTTTCAACACTTCAAGAAGAGATGAAAAAGGATTTCCCTGCAGTTTTTCTCTATTCACCTGATTTTACCTACATCATCAAAGATGACATTCAAAATGTAGATATAAGTGGTGTGACCCAGCCTTCGGATCGTTTTTCAACAATCGAATCTTGGTATTTATACACAGATCGCATTTGGAAAGTATTTATTAACAACTAATTACAATTTTAACTCAATTATTATGTCAGAACAGAACAAACAAGTCAGATGGACTCATAAGCCAAAGGCAAAAGAACACACAGCTTCTTCTCCTCAAAACCCGCATCACAAAAAACCACATCCAAATGGACAAAAACCCCACGGATCACATGGTACTCATGCGAATAAAAAAAACGGCCCAAAAGCTCGTACATATCAATACTCGGGCAAAGGTGCACCTCGTGGACGAACACCCACACATCGTGGACCAAAACGTAACTCTACAATCCCTCCTGTGCTCCCAGGTGTTATTCGAATTATTCCGCTCGGAGGTGTAGAAGAAATCGGAAAGAACATGATCGCAATCGAAACATCGGACGACTTGATTGTGGTTGATGCGGGAATGCAATTTGCTGGAGACGACACACCAGGAATCGACTACATCATTCCAAACACTCGATATCTCGAAGAACGTCAGGACAAGATACGCGCAATGATCATCACCCACGGACACCTCGACCACATAGGTGGTGTGCCGCTTGTACTTTCGCGAATTGGAAATCCTCCAGTGTATTCTCGAAATTTGTCAGTGCTTTTGATGAAAAAGCGGCATTCAGAATTTCCACAACTTCCCGCACTCAATGCCAACATTGTAGAAAAAGACCAAAGCATCACACTCGGAAATATGAAAATTAAGTTTTGGGGTGTGACTCACACAATTCCAGACTCAATGGGTATCATTGTCGATACACCATATGGACAAATCATCACACCAGGAGACTACAAACTCGACCATGTTGATGGTATTCCAACTGACAGTGAAGAAAAAGAATACAAGCAATTTGATACTGCAAATGTGCTTCTTTTGATGACTGACTCAACCAACATTGAAAACGAAGGTTTTTCACTTCCTGAATTCAAAGTACACCTAGGACTTGAAAAAATGATTCGCGACAACAAGGGTGGACGTATCATCATCGCAGCCTTTGCGTCTCACATCACTCGCCTTATCAAGATTATTCAAATTGCAGAAGAATTCAATAAAAAAATTGTTGTTGAAGGACGTTCGATGAAAAACAACGTCGATATCATGATCCAAGCTGGACTCGTCACTCCTAAAAAAGGAACGATTATTCCTGTGGAAGAAATGGAGAGTTATCCTCACGACAAAATCATCGTCCTTATGACAGGTGCTCAAGGTGAAGAATTCGCTGCGCTCAATCGTGCGGCGATGGGAACTCACGCAAAATTCAAACTCAGAAAAGGCGACACAATCATTCTTTCAGCCTCAATTGTGCCTGGAAATGAAATTGCGGTTGCAAAAATGAAAGACGGACTCGCGCGACAAGGTGTGAACATTGTGACCTACCGAACATCTGGAGAAGATTACGTGCATGCCACCGGACACGGAAACAAAGAGGACATCAAGTGGCTTCACAAAAAAGTGCACCCAAAATTCTTTATTCCAATTCACGGACACCACCACATGCTTCAATCTCACAAGAGACTTGCGCTTGAACTTGGAATGCCAGAAGAAAATATCGTAGTTCCTGACAATGGAAGTATCATTGAAATTATCGAAAACGGAACCAAGATGGTTCTTCGCCAAGAAAAAGCACCTGGCGCTCCGATGATTGTGGATGGATTTTCTGTCGGCGATGTTCAAGACGTCGTGATTAGAGATCGACAAATGCTCGCACAAGATGGAATGTTTGTGATCATTGCCTCAATCGACACCGCCACAGGAAAACTCCGAAAATCACCAGATCTTATTTCACGCGGTTTCGTATACCTAAAAGAAAACCAAGAGCTTCTTCGACAAGCACGAATCATCATCAAAAAAACAATCGAAGACAACACTGCAGGAATGGATCCAATCAACTTCGATGTCATCAAGACAGTTATCGGGGATCAAGTCTCAAAATTCCTTTATCAGAAAACTGCCAAAAGACCTCTCGTCATTCCTGTGATATTATCAATGTAAGGATATGATGAAGAAAATTTTTAGAACACCGCTTCGAGTTCTGTATGCAGGTACTGTATTTTTTGCATTTCAAACTGCAATTACTGCGTACGTGAATTCGACAGCAATGCGTGAATATCTTCGCGGAAGCGATGTGGGTATTATCTATAGTAGTTCGGCATTGCTGACCATACTTGGATTGTATCTAATTCCGCATGCGCTCAAAAAATTTGGGAATTACAAAACTTCACTCTTTCTTATTTCGGTATCGCTTATATCTCTGACTATAATTGCAACAATACGCCACCAAAGTGTCTTGTTGTTTTTTATCATTTACTTGATGACCAACACGCTGATTTCGTATTGTCTTGATATTTTCATTGAGCATCACTCTGAGACAGAAACTACCGGTCAGACACGTGGTGTCTATATGACAATCATCAATACTGCATGGGTCTGTGCACCACTTCTCGCAGGAGTACTTGCTACAAAGTATATATTTAGCGTATATCTTCTCGCTGGACTGACCACGCTTCCACTACTTCTAGTGCTTATCGCAAAGTTCTCAAAATTCAAAGATGCACACTATGATCATATTTCTTTCCGAAAGACATTTGTTCGACTACTCAACTCAAAGAATCTTAGAAATATTTTCACTTCAAATTTTTTACTTCATTTCTTTTATTCATGGATGGTTGTCTTTAGTCCTCTGTATCTCGTCAATGAGCTCGGTGCAACATGGACAGAAGTAGGTATCATATTCACAATTATGCTTCTTCCGTTTGCACTTTTTGAGTACCCTTTTGGTAAAATTGCTGACAAAAAAATAGGTGAAAAAGAATTGCTTATTCTTGGATTTTTGATTATAAGTATTTCAACCGTACTTTTTGCATTTAGCCCAGGCGCATCGCTTGTCATACTTACACTCATTCTCTTTTTGACACGTACTGGCGCAAGTATGGTAGAAATAATGTCTGAGACATATTTTTTCAAAAAAGTTGATGAATCCGATAGTGAACTTATCAGTATTTTCCGCTACACTGCGCCGCTTGCATATCTTGTCGGACCACTGACAGCGACTGTGTTGCTCCAGGTGGCGACTTATCAAACACTTTTCGCACTACTTTCAATAATTATGCTGACCGGTATATATTTTTCATATGAAATCAAAGACACAAAATAACAATGATGATGAGGCAATTCGCCTCAATCTTCACATGGCCCAAATAGGACTCACGACTCGTCGTGGTGCTGATGAACTCATTAAAAAAGGAGAGGTTTTTGTAAATGGTAAAATGGCCGTACTCGGTCAAAAAGTTTCTCCTTCTGATAATATTGAGATTCTGGCACACGCCGCCAAAGTTCCACATGTATACTATGCATACAATAAGCCAGTCGGAATTGTCACAGTAAACCCTGGAAGTGGCGAAAAAGATATTTTAAGTACCACCACATTTCCAACAAAAGTCTTTCCAGTGGGACGACTCGACAAAGATTCACATGGACTTATCATCATGACCAATGACGGCCGTGTCACTTCACATCTTCTTTCTCCAGAAAAAGATCACGAAAAAGAATACGTAGTACAAACTGATACTGATTTCAATGAATTTTTTCTCGACAAACTTTCACGCGGTGTAAAATTTGATACATACACCACAAAACCATGCAAAACAAAACAGCTCGATTCTGATACTTTTTCTATAATTTTGACAGAAGGAAAGAACCGACAAATCAGACGGATGGTTTCGATATTTAGACATTTTGTAAAAGATTTGAAACGTGTCCGAATAGAAAATATCAAATTAGGTCCACTCAAAGAAGGCAAATTCCGCGCAATCGAAGGCAAAGAGCTCGACACATTTTTGAAAAAAATTGGAATAAAAAAATAATACCCGGCTCAAAATGAATCGGGTATTTGATACTCACGCTTAGAGTAGTACAGGAATATTAATTCCTTCAAGTATAAAGTTCGCATCCACAACACTCACTTTATAGGTGTTTCCACACAAGTTAAAGACATGAACTACTTCAGTATTCTTCTTTAGATTTTTATACTTTGCCAAGCACACTATCTTTTGAGGGACAGTATTTCTCGGTGAGTCGAAAGAAAGAAAATCTTCGAATGCAAGCACGAGGGCTAAAGTGCAAAAAATATCTTGAATATAAATTTTTGTATCCAAAGAAGACAACATCTCAATAAATTTACGCGACAAAATTCCTGGTGGAGAAACTGGTGAAATTAAACACGATGAGTGCAAGAAAGTGCGCTCTTTTGCAATGTGTCCTATCTTAAGAACCGAAAATTCTACAGAATGTCTGCTCTTATCATCAGATGAAAACTTACTTACCATCCAAGGTCGAGACGAGACTGAGTTTGAGCAAAGTGACATAACTTCATCCTTTCTTGTTTTAAGTCGTGCAAACTTTTCATCAAGAATCATCTTTTTAGATATCGCGCTTTCACTTTTCCCCCCATACGATACTGGATTTGTTTTTAAGAACCCATGCTCCTTTTTAAGTAGTACTTTAATACGTTTTGTGTACTCAATTTGTGTTTTTAATATATCGTGCGATATATTACTTCTCGTGCATGTGTCTCCCAAAATTAGATCAGTTCGCTCATTCGCGATTTCGCATGTATCAAGTGTAGTCATAGTATGAGGTTTTTTAGGTTCAACTTTTTTTGTCTGTTTACTACTGTATACCACTGACACAAAATGTCAATAGAAAATCGGCACATGACGTGCCGATTTTCTAGCTTTACCAAGAGAACACTTATGTTTTGCTATTCAATCTCTTCTGGGGCCTTTTCGAGAACCACCCGCACATCTTTCGTGACCCCTTTTGACATCACTTTGAGTACAAGTGTGTCGCCGACTTTTTTGTCTCGTATGATGAGTGACAGATTTGATTCAGAATCAAGTTTTTTGCCATCTGCTTCCAAAATTATATCGTTTTCTAAAAGTCCTGCTTTGTCCGCAGGTGACCCTGGAATCACTGCCAAATCTTCTTTTGTCTCACCTTTTGAGACAATCACTCCATAATCTACCGAGAGGTTGTTCTTTTCTTTGAGCGTAGGAGTAATTTGTGCATACCTCACACCAAGATATGGTCGTACAATTTTCCCTGTCTCTCGTACAGAATCCACCACGTTCTTCACCACGTTTGCCGGAAGTGCAAAACCAATATTCTCAGAACCTTGCGCAACCGCAACATTGACGCCAATGACATTTCCCGAGAGATTCAAAAGGGGTCCTCCTGAGTTTCCGGGATTGATTGCGGCATCAGTCTGAATCACATGATCAAGGAGTTCTGATTTTCCCGCGCCATCACTTGCGGTGATCGAACGAGCGAGTCCTGACACCACACCCACCGAAACCGTATTTCTAAATTCTGCGAGTGCGTTTCCAATTGCGATTACAGACTGGCCAACTTGTATCTGGTCAGAGTTCGCAAACTCAAGATATGTAAATCCTGATCCGCTCACTTGCAGCACTGCAATATCGAGCACACTATCTCGCGCCAATACTTTCGCATCATGCTTTTTTCCATCATTTGTAAATACTGTATATTCGGCTTCTTTGTCACTCACGACATGTCTGTTTGTCACAAGCAGTCCAGACGCTGATACAAAGAATCCCGATCCTCCACCGATTTCTTTTTTCTCAGTTCCGTTTTGTTTGAGCTTTGGAGTCTCAAAAGAAAAGCCAGGGAACAAGTTTCCAAACGGATTTGATTGCTCATAATATGTTTCGTATTTGGGTACATCTTTTGTCACCACTATTGCAACCACTGCAGGATTTGTCTTCTTGACTGTTTCCACTACAAAAGATTCTTGCGTGAATGATTTTATTTCATCATTTTTCGCATCACCACCAAGCTGTGCGGTACTCTCTTTATAAAAATCTGTTGCCAGCATATTAAAAATCTTTCCTTTGTAAAAATACAAGACTCCGGCAATCACCACAAATACTACAAGTGCCCCTAGTACCCCATTCCAAAATGGTGGTATAGAAATATTTTTTATTCGTGCAATAAAATTCTTTGAAATAGTATCTTGAAATGATGTTGTGTGTACTTCGTGTTGTTCGTTTTTTAAATCAGTATGTATTTGATGATTATTTTGTTCTTCCATAAAAATTAACTAATTACATAATAATTTTTTTCTTTCACTATAAACCCTTCGCGAACTAGCTCCTGTATTTTTTCTTGTATCATATTTTTTCTATTTTTCAAAAGTGGAATTTTGCACAGCGCACCAAGTGTAGTCTTCTTATTCTCCAATATATATTTCAACAGTGTACTTCTCACTTCCCGCCCCGATCCTTTGAACGGTGTTTGTTTTCGATAATGAATACTTTTGACATTCTTAGATTTTTTGACCTTTTTCAACATCACCCCATAATCCATGAGCGCCCAGTACCATTCTCGTGGATTATCAGTGTCTAGTGTTTTCTCAACAAGACGAAGTATATCTTTGTCATGCACAAGCGTGTCGGTATTTTTGAAAAAGTAATCCAAAAAAACTGTTCTAATATTCGTCTCAATAAATACTAACGGAGTATTATGGGCAAATGTGATTATTGCTTTTGAGGTATAGTCTCCGATGCCTGGGAGTGCCATAAGTGCGTCTACTTCAGTGGGTATTTTGCCCTTGAGACGCCCTACAATCTCCTCTCCTGCACGTTTCAAATTTAAACCTCTCCTATTGTATCCGAGCCCTTGCCACCTCTCTAAAACGTCTTTTTGACTCGCAGATGCAAGCGACTGAACTGTCGGAAATTGCTTCAAAAATTCCTTGTACTTTGGCACCACGCGATCAGTCTGTGTTTGCTGAAGCATCACCTCAGACACCCAAATATGATAGGGGTTCTTTGTCTTCCTCCACGGAAAATCACGCTTGTGTTGATTGTAATAATCCCAGACGGTTTTCTGAAACTTTTTTATATCTCTCATATTCCAAGTTCTTTCAAGAATGCTTCGTTTGATGGCTCACGCTCAAGGAAATCACGAAGCAAGTCCATTTCTTTTTTGAGTGCGCCTTGTTCAAATATTTTTTGTCGCACTTCCTTGCCAAGTTGTCCGTTGAATATTCCTTTTTTCTTAAATTCTCCAAATATATCTTTTGCATATACAAGTGACCAAAGATAACTGTAATATGCTGATTCGTATCCGTGCATTAAATGTCCAAAACTTGCAGGAAAGAGAGATTTTTTTGATGGTGCGACTCCAGAATATTTTTTTCTAAGCATCGAATTGTGGACAACTATATCCTTGATGTTTTTTACGTGAATATCTTGATCAAGCATTCCAAATAATATTTGTCCCACAACTCCACTTCCTGCTAAAAAATTCTTGGCACTCAACATTTTTTCCACCAATTCGTCTGGAATTTTTTTTCCAGTTTTGTAATGTTGACCAAGCATGCCAATAACTTCTTTATCCCATACCCATTGTTCAAAAAACTGCGATGGCACTTCCACAAAATCCCACGCCACCTGAAATCCACCAAGTGATGCATATGGTTGCCGAGATGATATCGCATGAAGTGCATGTCCGAATTCATGAAATAATGTGACGACGTCCCCATGTGAAATTATTGAAGGTGAATCTTTTGTCGGCTTTGCAAAATTACAAATGAGAGACATTATTGGCACTACTCGTACACCATTTTCTATTCTGCTATCTCGTACTTCAGCGACACATGCATGTCCATATTTTCCTTGTCTTGGAAAAAGGTCCACCACAATATACCCCATCACAGCCTTGCCGACTTTCGCCTCAAGTACAAATACATCTTTGTCCCACACAGGCATTTTGACCGGGGTCAAACTTATTCCAAATACTTTCTTAACAATAGAAAAAAGGATTTTCACCACATGATTCATTTCAAAATATTCACGAATCATTTTTGAATCAAGTGCAAAGTGCTGTTTTTTGTATTCTTCACTCAAATATGCTGATTCAAAATACTTCACACTTGAATTATCTTTGAAACGCTCACTTTTATACTTCGCGAGTAGCTCCAAATCATTTTTTGCGCAAAGTGATACTTTTTCCAAAAGATCGTTTTCAAAATTCATTACAGTCTTGTAGCTACTCGCCATTCGTCGCTCAATTTGATAATCAGTAAAATTTGCATACCCAAGAAGACTCGCGAGTTCTTTTCGAAGCGCAATATTCTTTTCCATAAGTATCAAGTTTTCCTTTCCGCCTTTTTCGGCTGCTAAGTCTCCAAGTTCTTTACGCTTTTTTGCATTTTTCGCTTGCGACATAAACGGTATCAAATGCGGGTATTGAAGAGTTACTTTATATTTTCCGTTCTTCTTTTCAAGTGAATCAATATAATGTTCAGAGAGTCCCTCAAGATCCTCGAGTGACATCCACAAATGTGCGTCCCAATCATTGAGTCTTTTATCAAAATTGGAACCATTTTTTGATATGAGATTCTTTATTTCTTTAACCCGCTTAAATTCTTTTGGTGGCAAATCGAAACCCATTCGCGTATATGATGCATAGTATTCATCCAAAATCTTTTTGTCTGCATCTCGTACTGGTTGATGGTGCTCGAATACATATTTTATTGCTAAATAAACTTTTTTACTATAAACAATTTGCAAAGATTTTTTGTCTGCCCATTCGATCATTTTTTTTGCGGCTTCTCGAACTTTCTTATCCGATGAGACATTCTTCAAAACATCCATTGGTCGAATAACATCATTATACTTCGCTTCAATCGACTCAATTGCGAGTATAACGGATTCAAAATTTTGTTTTGATTGAGGAAGCGAAGCTATTTTTTCATAGACTTTCTTTTTATCTTCAAGTACCTTTTTTGCCTTACTCTCTATCTGTGCCGGAGTCCATTTTACAAACGAAAAATACTTTTGTACGTCTTTCATATGGATTGTATTGTACAGACGAAGGCCCAAAAACGCAAAAAACCGCGGACAGACGCGGACTGGACGCGGAAAAAATACTCTTTCTCTTGTAACGCATTGCGCAAGGCTGACGAGCCGAGCATAGCAAAAATTCACCAGAATTTTATGCGTGCGTTATAAGAGAAAGAGTGAAGAAACATTGAGGATCCTGAAACAAGTTCAGGATGACACAATACTGAAATCCACTAAAGTCTAAGGGAACACTTATGCAAGGCTAAAGACTAGCGACTAAAGACTGTATTGTAAGTCTTTACACAAACTGAGGGAACAATATCATTGAATCATTCCAAATCCAAAGTCCAAGTAGTACCAAAAACACCAGTACACCTAGCAAGAAATGTTTGTAATGTCGCATACGTACTTCGTGGACCAAGAATATGAGGAGACCCACGAGCACAACCACCATCAAAATCAACAGTACATAACTGACAAGGAGTGACTGATTTGCAATAAATCGTTCGAATCGTGTTGAGTAGTGTGGCACAGTTATTGTATCTGACGCAGTAGAATTTTGAGCTTGTACTTGTGAAATATCATCATTGACCACAATCGCAAGAGAATCATCATTGTATACTTCTTTTACAAATAGGGTGCCTGAATTTGAACTATCCTCTGCGGTAGCCGAAAGTACATTTGCAGATTGGGTATTTTCGTTTGTTGCCACCAAAGTAGCAGGCGCCACTTCAGTAAGAATTGTTTTTGGTGCAACAGGAAGAGTTGTCTTTGGCTTACCAAACATTTGCACCACATACACCGCATCTTTACCTTTTCGTACGCCTTTCATTGTGGCAATCCCAATCTCAGTAAAATGTTCATCTATAATATTTGCTTTATGTGTAGGAGAATTGAGCCATCCATTGTTTACGTCTTCAGATTGCACAAATCCCACCGCGAGATTTTCTCCGGCATACGAAAACGAATATCCTGCTTTTTTAAACCAATACCACGGAGTGATACCTTCAGGACTTGTATGAGCAAAATAATTTTTAGATACCATATCACTTGCTTTGAGCTGTGCGGCAAATTCAAGTTGCGGATTTACTATAAGTGGTGTTTTGTTTTCGCTGACACGTGTGTCATTTGTCAGATCAACAAGTACGGCAGTATAAATATTTCCAAGAAGTGATGAGGAATTTTTTACAAGATAAGAACTCCCAAGTGAAGACACACACATTACAACCGCAATCACCAAAATACCCACAAGAGATACTTGTCGAAACAAGTGAGGTGTGTGGTTGTTTTCTTCGTGAGGAATAAAGTAGTCTTTGAGGACTTTTTTCATATTTATATTATACCACGGTTATATTAATAAATCAAGTGATTACTCTTGTGGCTGTACTGCATCGCTTACATTTGCTACTGAATCTATGAAGTTTGCCTGGTAATTGTGTTGAGCATAAAAGAAAAATCCTCCCACAAGTGCAATCAGGCCAATCAAAAACGCCATTCTTTTGTACTCACCTCGGATTATGAGATGGAGTCTTCCATCGGTCAGTACTGAATGTTCTAGTTCTTCCAGTGTCTCTATTTGCTCCTCGATTTTTTGTAGTACTTGTTCGTCTTTCTTTACCACCTGCTCAATCGTAACCGAAGGAGTTTCTTCCAATAGTTCAATTTCTTCCAGTACGCGAGACTCATCTTCCCTTTTCTTCTTCAGTAACACTTTTTCCTCTTTTAACTTTTGTTGCTTGTCGTACTCTTTTGAAAGCTCTTGGTATCGAATCAAAAGCGGAACAAAGGGATGCGAGTGTTCAATCTTTTTTAATTCTTTAATTGATACAGATACTCCAGACTTAGTCGAGAGCAATCCATCTGTCGGCAAATTAAGTACTTCAAACAAAAAGTGTCGCAAATCTTTTGGTGTATCAATCTTGTAATCTCCCACAATCTGTGCGAGTTCTTTTTCAATTGTTTTTAATTCTTGTTTAATTTCTTTTAGAGTCATAGATAGTTTTATTGTGCTGGTAGTATGGGCACAGCATGCACCACATAACGGTGACTTGCTGTCCAAAGCGGTGTACACGTGTAAAGTGTCAGTCGTGCATCCGGTGTCGGGGATTCGATTGCGATTTCAGTCGGAAGAACTGTTTCTGTAGTCTCTACACCATAAGTATACAATATTCCATCCCACACCACATATATCTTATCTCCAGCTACAAGCTTTGGCAGATGGTAAAATGTACTTGCTCTGTTTCCTCCAATTGTCGCATATCGGTGTGCCACCAACACTGTATTTCCGCCATCTTTCGGATTACTTGTTTTTGGTCTTCGCCACACTCTCTCGTGCACCTGACCAATGTTGTCTGCCTCAATAATACTTTCACTCACTCCAATTGCGGGGATATACAAATAGTCTATTCCGTTCTTAATCGCCATCGTAATTTCATTTGGCAATTCCGTTTGTTCGGTATTTTTCTTACTATCATTGTGAAGTAGAAATGATATTTCTGGAAAATACGGCGTAAGGAGAATAATGATGGTGAAGATAATTCCGACATAGCGAAGAATATCATTTATGATAATCAATCTCTTTGCTCTCTTGTACAGCTTTTCGTTCATAGTTATATAGTAGCAAACAAAAAGACCCAATGTGTGGGTCTTTTTGTTTGCAGTATGTGCATAAACTAGTTTAATGCGAGTTTTTTGTCTTCCTTTCGTCGTGCGATTACAAAGAGTACGAATGCGATAAGCGCAGCGAATGAAATTGGTGAGAAATCAACTCCAGTTTGTGCAAGAGTTTCCCCCAGCACTTCACCATCAGTTGTAGTTGCACCAAGTACTTCACCATCACCTGAAGAAGATGAGCGACTTCCAGATCGTGAACTACCACTTGATGAGCCTCCTCCGTTTGAACCTCCGTCTGGAGTTTCAGGAATAATTTCACATATTGTTGAACAAGTTGAGCTTCCACCTGGGCCTCCGTCACATGCTTCACCTTCATCTAGATTGCCATTTCCGCACAAATCTGGCGTCTCGACTGTACATGTTACAGAAACATTATCAACAAATGTTCCCACTGAATCACTTGTTCCCATGTCTTCAAGAGATACTGTTGTTGAAACTCCTGTTGCAGTAAATGTTCGTGTGACTGTTCTCCAGTCTGTTTGAGTTCCTGAAGAATTATCTTCTGGTTCTCCTCCTGGTGCAATCAATACTCCATCTACTTTAAATCCGAGTTGGTTTTGTGTTGCATCTGTTCCAGGTCGTCCAGAATAATCAACAGAAATTGTATATACTCGTCCACCTACTGTAGAAATAGTTTGAGAAATTCGTGTTGATGCTGGTTCGTTTGAAGTATTTCCGGTTGGACCTTCCCAGTCTCCATCAAGTTCAGCATATTGGTATCCTTCTCCAGATGGAAGCCATCCATTCACACCACGGTGAAGCTCTAGGCTTGCTGTAGTTGGAATTGTGTCATCTCCATATGTTGTACCTGCAGCTGCTACCCAGTCCACAAGCCATCCGAGTCCTGCTGTTCCTGAATTTACGATATCCCATCCTGAAGCAACTGCAACGTCTTCAAAGCTTCCGTTTGTGATCAATTCGATTTCTGGATTACATACTGGATTTTGAGTAATGTTTTGACAAGTGTTTGTACAAGTCTGACTTCCGTTTAGACCTGCATCACATTGTTCTGATGTTTGATTTACGATTCCATCTCCACAGAATGGAGTTGGTTCACTACAATCATCTACGATTGGTTCTGAGATGTTTGTATAAAATCCATCATTTCCAGTACTTGTTGTCATCCAGAAATATGATTTTCCTCCATCGATCCAGATTTCATCTTCTGTATCCTTGATGAGCTTTATGTTATTTGAAAAATGCTCAACTGGTGCAACAAGGTCATTTTCTTGACTAAGTGCTGAGGCATTTTGAAATTCAATATATCCTTCAATATGCTCTTGAGGTTTTGGTGTTGAATAAATGAAAGGTCCAATGTCTCGAACATGAATTTTTCCATCCATTCGTCGAATTGCAAGACCTGGAACATTGTGAAATGTACCAATGTTTGGATCTGTAATCCAGTTTGTACCATCATATATTTCAAACCATTCACCTGAAGCATATTTGTGAGCAGGTGTATTTCCACCTACGTATACATCTGATGTAATGTTTCCTCCTAGTCCAACATTTTGAACGTCAGTTACGACAACTCGTGCCATAATCTTTTCTGAACATTGATTTCCTCCTCCACAATCTTCAGTCTTAAGATCAAGCTTAAAGAGTGCACCTGCTGGGTTGCTTTCTGGATTTTGATTACCAGCCATATTCATGACTTCCATTTTGATTGTATTTGGTCCATCTACGAAATATGTTGGATTGATGTCACCATATGCGTCTTGACCTGCTGCACTGTAATTAAATTCAGTGAGGTCTTGTCCAATAAGTGTTCCGTTGATCCATACCTTGTATTGGTTGTCTGCAGCTACCATAAGATCAGCATCAAGTACTACTCCATCCACATTGAAAGTTTTTTCAAATGTTTTTGTAACATCCTGAGTTGTGTTTACTGCATAAAATGTCTCCCAAATCCATGTTGCACCAGGAATACTTGCAGTCCAATTTGGGTGTACCCATGTTGCTACTGCATTTGCATTTCCATTTTCAACTACAGTTGCTGTAGTATCACTCACCAC
>JAGOQQ010000004.1 GCA_017991395.1 Minisyncoccota bacterium
GAGAAAAATATCTGTGACCGAATCCCTCACCGCGCACTATTAAAAATTACGTCTAGAAGGCTATTTCTATTTGGGCACTTACAAGAACTAAATGCAGTGCAAAAACTTAATTGATCTAGTTTCCAATTCAGAACTTTAACGATGATTTGTTATACTATGCAAATATGCACGAACAATTTACAAGCAAAAATTTTCCAGAATCGCGGATAACTTTCAGTACGGGGCAGAAAATTAATATTGAAAACAATGAAGGAGTGCCAACTGAATTCGAAATAATCAATGTGTTGGATTCGGGGCACGCTGCTGCAACACTTGGTTTAGACTACGATATTAAAAATCCTGTGCAAATATTGATTTTAAATAAAGAGATGAAAGGGAATCTTGCAGCGTACCATCCTGACCTCAATGTTATTCTTGCTAATAATGACACACCACCACAAGTGATGCATCATGAAATCATTCATTCATTGGAGATGTCTAAGTTAATACCTAACGATTTAGAGAAATTTTATGAAAAAGTATTAGATATGTTTCCTGACACCTCAAATCTTAATCCAAATTTTAGAAATAATATTCATGAATTTATTGCCGATGGATATTCAAAAGCAGGTTTTATACAGACACTCAAGGATAAGGATATGCACGAAGAGTTTAAAAGTTTAACTAAATACATATTTGAATAGCAAGAGTATATAAAAGAAAATAATATTAACTAGACGCACGAGAAGTCCACCAGTGAACGTTGTGAATGTCGTGAACGTGTTGGTATACTGGAATAAATGAATACAAAGATAATAATTTTTGATATGGACGGAGTTTTGGTTGATACCATTCCTAACGCAAGAGAGGCATTTTTGAAGCGACATACTGGGGTAACTACTGATATGTATAACGAAATTCATACTGGGAATTATCATACGGAGGCTAAAAAATATGCACACCTTAGAATTCCTGAGACGGACGAAGAAAAAGATAAGCGTGAAGCCTCTTATGTTGAAATGAAAAGTAAGACACCGTTGTTTAATGGAGTTAAAGACTTACTAGAGAGTCTGTATTCTAAAGGTCATACTTTGGTATTAAACACTAATGCGTACAATAAGAATTGTTTACCGTTGCTTGAAAATTTAGGAATAAAAAAATTGTTTGATTTTATCGCAACAGCTGAAGTATCAAAAGATAAAGTTGAAAAATTCAAAATGATTGAAGAAAAATATGGAGCATCTGAAAAAGATATGCTATTTGTTACTGATGCGTTAGGTGATGTAAAGGATGCGGCTACTGCTGGAGTATCGACTGTGGCTGTAACTTGGGGGGTACATGATAGAGCCTACTTTGAGAAGGAGAAACATACTCATCTTGTTGGAATTATAGATACAGTAGATGCTCTGCTTAATTTTATTGCAGAGAGTTAGCCAATTCCAATAGGCTCATTTTTATACACGCTTTTTGTCAGCAAGTTCTGAGAGCTACCTTATTTAGTGAATCTATATAACCATATTTTTGCTATACTATCAATATGTCAAAAAACTACTGGCTTATAAAATCCGAAGAGGCGTGTTACTCGATTGACGATATGAAATCCGACAAAAAGACAGCATGGAGCGGAATTCGTAATCATCAAGTAAAAAATTGTATTTTGAAAGAAATCAAGATTGGCGATCTTGCGCTCTTCTATCATTCAAACGGCAAACCTTCTGGTGCTGTTGGTGTGGTCAAGGTTACAAGTAGACCGTATCCCGACCCAACACAGTTTGATAGAAAAGATGAGCACTTTGATCCAAAGGCATGCAAAGAAAAACCAATTTGGTATGTAGTGGATATGAAGTTTGTTCAGAAATTTAAAAGGGCAGTGCTTTTGCCGGAAATTAAGAATGACCCAAAACTAAAGGGAATTATGGTCGCAGAAAAAGGGAACATGCTTTCAGTCCAACCCGTTTCTTTCGCCCATTTTGAGCACATTGTCTACCTCGGAAAAAGCTAAATTTTTTAGTATACTTACACCATGGAACCACTACGAATACTCAAAATAAGTCGTCCGCGATTTTGGCTATATGAACTCGGGACATTTTTTATTGGTGCACTTACCGTTATTCCGACATATGCTGAGCTCACAAGATATGATATTTTGCTGTACGCATTATTTTTCTTGCTCCCTGCAAACTTGCTCATATATGGAGTAAACGATATTTTTGATTATGAGACTGATAAGAATAATCCAAAAAAAGGAGAGTATGAAGCGCTCGTTCATCCAAAAGAACACTCATCTCTGTACGCATGGATACTCATGCTCACACTTCCGTTTGCAGTGATAACCCTTTGGCTTCCACTTCCACACATTTTGGCATTTTATGCATTTATTTTCTTTGCAGTGTTTTATTCTGCAAAACCAATTCGAGCAAAAGCGCGCCCGTTTTTTGATTCATTTTTCTCAGCGGGACACTATATTGCAACCGGAGTTTTTGGGTACTATCTCGCAGGCGGTGAGCAGTTTCCATGGCTCGGTGTGATTGCGGGTATGTGTTGGGCAGTCGCCATGCATGCATTTTCTGCGATACCTGATATCAAAATGGACAAGGAGGCAGGATTGCAAACTATCGCGACTCGACTCGGAAAATATCCTTCAATGCTTTTGTGTTCATTTCTTTACATTATTTCGGCACTCTTGATGTACTTTGTAATCGGCTGGTACGCCCTTTTTGCAGGAGTGGTGTATGTGGTGCTCGTGTACCACGCATACACGGCAAAATCGTACTATAGACTCTTCAAGATATATACCTACTTCCCATGGGTCAATGCTATTGTTCCAGCTGTGTGGTGCATGGGATATATCAAAGGGATTTTTTCTTAGACTTTGCATTTTTCGAAAAAAAATGTATAAATAGAAAAAAAGAAAATCATGGACTCACTACAAATTCATAGTATATCGGTTCTCATTTGGGTATTCGTACTTGGGACAGTTGTTTACTATTTAAACGAAAATCGGGAAAAATTCCTATTGTCCTATCGATTGTGGCTTATCGTGGGATCTGCTGTATCAATGCTATTTTTGCTCTGGTCAATATGGGACACTAAAGGTACATTCTTATTCATTGTGTGGTCGTTGATATGGTCATACATAAAAATTTACAAAAACAGAGTTCATAGAAGTATTTTGCCATCGACAATTGATGACTCAAGTTTGCCTTTGAATAGATTTTTCGCTTATCCACAAATCAGGTACGGCAATTGGAATGTATACTCAACAGATTTCGCATTTAGAAGTACTGCGTATGTATGGCATGTCGCAAATGATCTAATCGCATTCTTCTCTGTGTATATCATCGGAAGATTTCTCGAAAAAATTATTGTGAAAATCAGTTCGCTTTTTGAATTGTGAATGTAAAATCGAATATTGCAAAAGCCCCAATTTCGGGGCTTTTTTTGTTAGATTTTTTCAAGTGGATTTGCGGATTTGATGCCTTTGATTCTTTTGTACACAAGTTCAGCGGAAATAAGACATATTGGCATACCGATTCCTGGATTTGTACCAGCACCTGCGTAGTAGAGATTTTTAACTTTTTTTGAGAAGTTGTTTGGGCGAAAGAGTGCAGTTTGTCGAAGTGTGTGGGCGAGACCAAGTGCGGTACCTTTGTATGCATTGTATGTACTATAAAAATCCTTTACACAAAAAGTTCTTGAAAATACAATGTGCTCATTGAGATCTTGGATGTGTAGTTGCTCGCTGATTGTAGTAAGTATTTTTTGTTTGTAGTTTTCCAAATCACTTTCGGTATATTCGAGACCAGATGCTATCGGTACAAGTACAAACATATTTTCCATTCCTTCGGGTGCGACGGCAGGATCTGTTTTTGATGGTGTACAAATGTAGAGAGAAGGATCGGTGGGGAATTGTGGTGAGTCAAAAATCTGTTCGAAATTTGTCTTCCAGTCTTTTGAAAAAATAAGTGAGTGATGTACTAGTTCGGGAATTTTTTTGTTTACACCAAGATAGAGAATAAATGCTGAAGGTGCCATTGTCTTTTTGCCCCAATACTTTTCGGGGTATTGTTGGTACTTTGTTTCAAGTAGTGCAGTTTCGGTGTGATGCATGTCTGCATTCGAAATCACAATATCTGCTTTGAGAATTTCTCCATTTACAAGCTCCACACCACACGCAGTACCGTTTTCAACCAGTATCTTTTTTACCGGTGAATTGGTGCGTATGCGTGCTCCATTTTTTTCTGCAATGTTTTTGAGTGCGGTCGGTACTTCAAATATTCCATTCTTTGGATAAAATACTCCCATATTAAAATCAATATGATTCATAATATTGTACAAAGCCGGCGTATTGTAAGGCGATGAACCTAGGAAAACCAATTGGTATTCGATAATCTTTTGAATGATTGCAGATGAAAAAAATTTCCTTACATACGAGTGCATTTGAGAAAATACTTTGAGTCGTGAACCTTCAATAGCGACTCGTGGTGTGAGGAAATCAAATATAGAATTGTAGTTTTTGTACATGAACTCATTCTTTGCAATGTCGTAGCTGTGCTTTGAGCGCGCAAGATAGTCGGTCAATTTTTCTGCAGAGCCCTTTTCAATATTTTCAAAAGTCTCTAAGTCTTTGGTGAGATCAGAGTACATGTCTACCACAAGAGGTGTACCGTCAGATTTCTTTTCATCTTTGAAAAAAATTCTATACGAAGGTGAAAGTTTTTGAAGAGTGAGATGGTCGTGTATATTTTCGCCCATAATTTTGAAATAGTGCTCAAAAATATCTGGCATCAAATACCAGCTTGGACCCATGTCAAATCGAAAACCATCAGATTCAAAAATGTTTGCGCGTCCACCAACATGTTCATTTTTTTCTACAATAGTGACGTCATATCCGTCTTTTGCAAGATATCCCGCTGTGCCCAGTCCTGCGATTCCGGCACCTATTACTATTACTTTCTTTTTTTCCATACAATTGTTTTGATTAAGATAACTACTTTTCTAAGATTGGAAATTCTGTTTCGAGTTGCAAATACATTATAGTCCGCGTCCACTATTGCGTCGAGAATCGCTTCGTAGAATCTGGATGCCACACGTACTGCAAGTCGCCCGTGTCTATCAAGTAAGTCAATTCCTTCTTCTGCATCGGCATAAAGACGATGTGCACGGGCTACTTCAAATTTCATCATTGATTTAAAATTCTCATCGACAATGTGTCGCTTGAAGTGTTCCTCAGTGACGCCAAACTTCGTGAGACTTTCTTGTGGAATATATATTCGGTCACGCAATTCATAATCCTCTTTGATGTCCCGAAGGAAATTGGTCAGTTGCATAGCTTCAGAAAGTTTTTTTGCAAAGGGAAGCGCGCCTTCTTTGTGACCAATAAAAAGAGACATAGTGTATCCGACAATCGTTGCCGACCCGTACATATAGTCTTCGAGCTCTTGGTATGTGGTATATCGCGATTTGAATGTGTCTTGAATCATCGATTCAAAAAAACTCTCTGTATACTCGCGTGGGACTTTGTAGAGCGTGTAGTAGTATGCAAATGCCTTAATGTTTTGGTTTGTTGAGGGAGCACCATCGATATACGCATTCCACTCATTTTTATATTTCTCAATCAGATTTTTTGCCGAATCTCTCGTGTTTCTAGTCGAATCCACTATTTCATCAACTTCACGCAAAAAACCGTAAAAAGAAAAAACTGCGAGCTTGATATTTTCTGGGAACAATATTGTCGCGAGATAATACGATGTGCTGTAGTTTTTTTGTACAGTAGATGGTTTTGGAATGTTGGTATTCATTGGATTTAGGCAATACGATTTGCGAGACGTGATAGTAGAACTGCCCATGTGTTTTCTTTTTCGCCAAGTAATGAAATTTTATTCTCGGCATTTTCGAAGTGAGTTTTGATTTCACTTTTTGCAAACTGGAGTGCACCAGAAGATTCGAACAGTTCTTGGGCGATTTTTATTTCATCTTCGGTCAATGAGCGCTTTGAAAGCTGATTGAGTGTGTCTTGTGTTGATTGAGGACAATGCTCTTTTATGTAAAAACTAAGGAGAGTCTCTTGTCCGTTATACAAATCTTGCAAAGGTGTTTTCTTCGTGTCTTTTTTTGATCCGTAAATATCAATAATATCGTCAGTAATTTGATAAATAATTCCAAGCTCTTCTCCGAGGCTGAAATATAGGGCTTCATCCTTTGAATTGATTTCGGAAAGCATTGCACCAATTTGCATCGGTCGAGCAAAAGAGTATCTCGCTGTTTTGAAGAGCATTCGTTCTCGAATCATTTCTTTTGTCACTTTTTTCTCGAACGGAATGCGTATATCAAGCATTTGACCTGTGATGACTTCATCGACAAGCTCAAAAAATAATGGCAACGCACGTATGCCTTTTCCTTTTGAAAATAATTCATACGCAAATGAGAAAATTAAATCACCGAGCAAAATCGCTTCGTATTTGCCTTGGAGATTTTTGTTTGGGAGATCCTCGTAACAATTTTCTGAAAATGAGTTCATTGATGCGACACCATGTCGAGTCAATGCTTCATCCATGATGTCATCGTGAACAAGTGCAAAAAGATGAAGAAGCTCAATCCCCACAAGTTGGTCGCAAATTTCGCGTGCATCATCAAAAGCATGTGCACCATATGAAAGTGCCATCACATACGGGCGGATACGCTTTCCGTTTTTTGCGAGTTCGTAGGTATGAGAAAGAAGCCCATGAATATGGGTGTTGTGTACACGCTTTTTGGTTCGAGATAGTAGTCTATCCAGTTCACTCAAAAAAATTTCATCAAAAGAATGTTTGAATGATTCAATATCCATGTTTATGGAGTGTTATCGCGTTTTTAGCCACACATATATATCTTCGAGCGCTTTGACTGCATCGCCTGTAGCAATATTGTTTTGATGGTAGAGGCCGTTTGTAGCGTCTCCGGCAGACCAAATACCTTCGACTGAGCTACGCTGTGTCCACGGGTCGACAACAATTTTCTTGTTGTCATCGAGAGTGACGAGATCTTCAACAAGTCCTGTGTTTGGAATTTGTCCTACCTCAACAAATATTCCCGTGGTTGCTATTTCGTGCGTATCGCCTGAAATTTTGTCTTTGTAGACAAGTGAAGAAACAAATTTGTCACCTTTGACTTCGAGAAGCTCGGCATTTGTGATTGCTTTCATCTTTGGATTGGCAAGAACTTTTTCGACAGTGATCTTGTCTGCTTTAAAATCGGCACTTCGGTGAATGAGTGTAACACTTTTGCAGTATGCGAGAAGTTGGGCAGCAGTCTCAAATCCAGCGTTTCCTCCGCCAATCACTACAACGTCTTGGTCAGAAAAAAGTGGGCCATCACATGATGCACAATACGTGATACCTTTGTGTTCAAAAATATCTGCACCCGGAATTGTGAGCTTTCGTCGTCCAGAACCAGAGGTGATAAGTACAGATTTTGCCAAAAGTTCCTCGCCATTTTCAAGTGTCAATTTAAACTCTTCATCAACTTTTTCTACCTTTGATACATTGAAACCTTCCTTCAGTGTGAGGAATTTGTTTTCATACGCTTTCATGTGAGCGCGAAAAGATTCAGCGAGTGCGTGTCCGCTAATTTCAGGAGTTCCAATCCAGTTGTAAATTGTTTCTGATACGGTTGATTGACCGCCAATTTCTTTGGCAACAAGAAGGGTATTTAGTTGTTTTCGAGCAGCGTAGACTGCACCCGCTGTTCCGCCTGGGCCTGCGCCGATAATGATGAGATCGTAAATCATAAAAATAGTAAGTAATAAGTAGTTAGTAGTAAGTAGAAAATGAAGACACTAAAACACAGGAACACCGAACTTGGAAACATTAAAACTATTCTTACATATTATCATATTGGGCAAGTTATAAAAAATATTACAAATGAGCGGCGCCTATGGCGCCGCTCATTTTTTAATTGTATCCTTCCGCGCTAAGTCTGCGTCATGCCCGCGCAGTTCCGCGTCTTTACTTCTTTCCTCGTCGTAGAAATGCTGGAATTGCACCCCAGTCATCTTCGCCCTCGTCGAGGTCTATGACTTCACCAATTTCTGGCTTAGGTTCTACTTTTTTTACAAAGCCATTTTCAGAATTGTCAGGAAGGGAATTGTGAATTTCTTTTTTGATGGGTTCACGAGATACCACAGGTCCTGTTGATTCTTCTTTCTTTTGTGAAAATACTTCTTGTTGCTGAGTTTTTGGAGCAGTGTTGAAAAGTGATCGGCGTGGGAGGTCTGTAGGGAATCCAGTCGCAATAACTGTGACTTTGATTTCGCCCTTTTTGAGTCTGTCGTCTCGGATTGCACCAAAGATGACTTTTGCGTCTTTGTCGATTGATTCTGTGATGACTTGTGAGGCTTCTTGAACTTCGTTCAATGTGAGGTCTTCTCCTCCAGAAATCGCGTAGAGTACGCCACGAGCGCCATTTATAGATACTTCAAGGAGTGGTGAGTTGATTGCCATAAGAGCAGCTTGAGATGCACGATTTTCACCTGAAGCAGAGCCAATACCCATAAGTGCTGTTCCAGCGTCTGTCATGACGGCTTTGATGTCAGAGAAGTCCACGTTGATGATACCGGCAGTAGTGATGAGGTCAGAGATACCTTCAACAGCATGTCGAAGCACTTCGTCACACATAGCAAATGCTTCTTTGAGCCCAGTGTCTTTTCCAGCGATTGAGAGAAGTCGGTCGTTTGGAATAACGATGATTGCATCAACTTCTTTTTCGAGTTCAGCGATACCTTGTTCAGCGAGTCGCATACGTTGTTGACCTTCAAAGAAAAATGGACGAGTGACAACACCAACAGTGAGAATGCCTTGTTCTTTTGATGCACGCGCAATGATAGGTGCTGCACCTGTGCCTGTTCCTCCACCCATTCCGCACGCGATGAATACCATGTCTGCACCTTTGATGACATCTTGGATTTCAGCTTTTGTTTCTTCGGCTGCTCGTTTTCCAACTTCTGGATTCATTCCCGCACCAAGACCTTTAGTAAGATTTTTTCCAATATGAATTTTTTTCTCAGCTTGCGAATAATGCAGATCTTGTGTATCTGTATTCATTGCAATAAACTCAACACCTTTTACTTTTGAACTAATCATGTGGTTGAGAGCGTTTTTTCCTGAACCCCCAACTCCAATTACCTTTATTCGTGCGAATGTCTCTATGTCTGGATTAATTTTTGCCATATGTATCTTTTAATTCTAGTAAATATCTGAACTCTGCTATAGGCATAATCATAGCAAAATAAGCCTAAAAAAGAAAACAACCCTCAAAATGGGGTTGTATTAGGGCAAAAGCTGGCGGATGAAATTTGAGGCTTGTTTTTTAAGGTTTTTCCACCATTCAGGCAGGGTACTGGTGCCCGATGGGTCATAGGCATTGTCATGGTTTACAACACACAACCCAATCGCTGTCATCCATGAAGCGTCCTTTTGCTTGTTTTGTGAGTTATGAAAAAATTCCAATCCTCCAATCTTTGCGTGAAATTTCAAAGTCTCGCGCGCAATCTGTTCAATGTTTGGAATTTGAGAACCTCCACCTACTAAAATCGCTCCAGCAGGAAGTAATCCACTGCGACGTAGTTGTTTGAGATATCTATCAATGAGTTCGAAAATGTCAGTGAGTCGTGCTTCGATTATTTCATCAAGTTTTCTTTTTGAAAAACTCGCCGGTGTAACTCCAACTTTAATAGCTTCTGCTTCTTCGGGTGAAATTCTAAAACCAAGTGCAATGTCAGAAGTGATGACGTTTGATCCGATTTGAAATACGTGTGTCGAGACCATCACGCCATTTTCAAATACTCCGACTGATACAGTTTCTGCGCCGATATCAATCAAAATACATCCAAGCGCTTTTTGTTGATCAGAAAGTGTGACTGCACCTGATGCGAGTGGTGAGGCAACAACATCGAGTACTTCTACTCCAGCTTCTGAAACAACATGAATAAACGATTTAATGTGTTGTTCGATACACGTAACAAAATGAGTTTTGACTTCGAGTTTGATACCTTTCATTCCTTCCGGTCTGCCATATATTTCTTTTCCATCAAGTAAGAATTTTACAGGAATAGTGTGGAGAATTTTTTTGTTTACAGACGAGAGGGATTGTTCGCTTTCGTCTATAGCTTTTGATATATCAAGCATCGTAACTTCACTGTCTGCCTTTGAGATGATTGCATTGCCTGTGCCATGCTCCGAGGAGAGACCAGTTGAGCTAATAGAAAGAGAGGCTTTTCGGATACGAATACCACTTTGACGCTCTGCTTCACCAATAGCCTTTTTGAGAGATTTAATGACTTCGTCTTCGTTGATGATATAGCCAAAGCGTAGACCACTCGTAGGAGCATATCCAGTAGCAATAATATGAGGCCACACACTACCTTTAGTGAGTTCTCCAATTGCGACGCGTATTCCTTGTGTGCCTATGTCGATTCCGACAGTGATATTTTTTGACATTGAGATAGTATGAGAAAAAAATATCAAAATCTCGCTCGCGTAGAAAATTATTTTCGTGGAAGTACACCGAGCTTCTTTTGATATTTTATTTCTTCACTATCCATTGTACTACCATGATCGTATCCTTTCAAATGAAGCATTCCGTGGATAAGTAAATATGCCAAGAAATTTTCGTAACTACGTTCAAATTCTTTTGCGTCTTTGCGAACTTTTTTTAGGTTGATGACAATTTCACCTGAACTTTCTGTGAGAGGGAAACTCAAAATATTTGTTGCATAGTCTTTGTCGCGAAATTGTTTATTGAGCTTTCGACACAATGCGTCGCCCGCAAACATAATAGAGAGCTCGTACTTTTTTCCCAAAATGGTGTTTTTGAAATCAAGAAAAGACAAGCGTGGAAGCTTGTCTTTCGTGGTTATCTTTACGTTGAGTGTCTCGTCAGACATATAGTAGTTATCTTCGTTCAATTACTTTTCCGAGTTTCTTGAGGTGCTCAATTTCTTTTCTTCGTGCCATTTTCTTGAGGGCGGCGTTCTTTTGAGCGAGTTTTGATGAAGCGCGTTGGTTGTATCGCTTTGACTTAACTTTTTGGAGAATTCCAGATTCTTGTACACGACGTGTAAAACGGCGAAGGGTGTTCGCGTTGTTTTCGTTTGCGTTTTTCTTGATTTCTATTACGGTTGCCATATGTGGAAATAGAATAACATAAGTCACGAACTAACGCAAACTGTACGCTGACTTACGCATTCTGAACTCTCAGCTGGGCTCAAATTAAAAGGGAAGTGGAGCTTTCTAACGTTTCTGAAAAATTCATAAATCTTGCGTTTCAGAATCAACAAAGAAAAAGAGCCGCTTATTGAGCGGCCCGTTAATCACGAGGGGTTTTTTTCTATTCTAATCATACCATTCGTAGTATCTACGCTTATGGTGATTTTATGACGTTCTTTGCTGTCATTAAAATCTGTCCCAGAAATCACAATTGAGTCAACTTTTGTTTGTGAAAGGATATCCTTAATTTGGTTTTCAAGAACCAAATTGACGCTTTCTGAGTCTATCTGTCCATATGTCCGGGTACTCTTTTTCGTCACTTGTTCAGGAGTTAGGTCTTTAGTCATCTTTGCCTTGACGACGTACCCGGCCTTCCATTGCTCGTTGTGTTCCAGAGTCAGTACTGCTTTGTCGTCTTTGATTGTGAGGCAGGGGTAATATTCCTTGCCATAACGGATATAGGGCGAGCCGAACGCAACAAAATCGATCTTCGTTTTGTAGTCGGAGCGGTTTTCTTTTGCTACCGTGGAGAGCAGATCGAAGATGTCTGCGGGCCCCGCTGCTCCTTGCACTTTCGCGCGGCAAATAGATTCAAGGATATCTTCTGTGGAATAATGGTCCATTAGAGTACGAACCATAAGTTGTCTACCTAGGGTTGATTCTTCTACTGGAGGAAAGTTTGTGTCATTGAGGTCTGAATCCTCAATCAGAACTCCTGTTTGCGCACAGAGTTCGGTTAATGTGATTTTTTTTCCCATTTTTTTGATTATTAGGTTTGCATTATTGCTCTATAGAAACCAATAATTGATGTCCAGAGAGCAAAATACAAAACAAGATAATCAAATATCAAAGAACCATACTATTTTTTATACTATATCATACTATAACTATTTGTCAATACTAACTCTCTGGTGGATACATTCAGAACTCTATATTGCTTCAAATTAAATTAGTCAGCGTCCAGTCTGCGTAAAGTCCGCGTCTTATAGGACATCATCCGGATCAACAATAATCCTCATATATGGAGGTTGTTGTGTGAGTAGCCGAGAAAGCGTTGGATTGAGACGGCCTTTTTTTGAAATACTTGAAAGTGTCCATTCTAGACGCGGAACCTTGAGAACAAGTGTGAGCATATATATGTCGCCGATTCGCTTGATAAACGAATTGCAGTACTCACCTTCAAAATCCTTGAATTCTTCATTGAGCCGAATTTGCTCTTTTTCAACAGCAGGCAGATTGCCCGAAACAGAGAGCTTGATGATTGTAGACCACGGAGGGTACTTGAGAATTTTACGAATTTTTAGTTCTTCACGATACAGCTCGAGAAGATTGCTTCCAATAAATGCTTTGAGCACATCATTTTCTGGATACTTCGTTTGAATGATTGTTATGTTTTCAGAAAGATTGTGAAGGGTATATAGTACAAACAATGCTTTTTCGTTTATTCGAAAACTTGGAATTGAAAATAAAGAATCAAAAGACACCACGGCAGTGAGTCGTACTTTGTGTTTCAAATAATTGAACAAGACCTCAGTTCCAAGAGCGATGGCACGTTCTTCTTTGTAAAATTGTTTTGCGAGCGCGTCACCTTTTTTGCGAGTTGAAACTGTGTCTTTGTCGAACACATAAAGAGGTACGTCAGGGAAAAGAGCTTTGATTTCTTCGAGTACTCGCTCGGTGCCGATTCCAAGCGGTGCGAGATTCCAGCTCCCACATACTCCACAGTTCATATGACTATCAGATTCTTCACCACATTTGTTGCACATAAATACTCTTGATTCAGGAGTCGCACCTTTGTAGAGGACCAGCGGAGCGTTGCATTTTGGACATGGAAGAGTGGTCCCGCAGTCGTTGCAGACAGTGAGTGGCGCGAGGCCTTTTCGAAGTGCAAATAGCGCACAGTGTCCTGTGTGGTCAAGTGTTTTTTTGATTTCAGATATAAGCTCATCCGAAAGTGCACGCCATTCTATTTTGCGAGTTTGCCTAAATCCGACTTCATTTTTTTCTCGACGAGTATCGACAAGTCGAAGTCGCTCACTTGAAGACATTCGAAATGTTGGTGGTGCGACTTCACCGAGTTCTCCGCTGTCTTTTCGCAAAAGTGTTTCGGGACGAAGTAGTGTGTCGCCAAGAATGAATTTCATTTTTGCATGCCGTGCATACAGCTCTGCAAATATTCGCGCATCTATATATGGACGACGAAGGGATTTGAATGCACTCGAACTTTCTCGCTCAATGATGAGTGTGCCAAGATCGTGACGTGGAATTCCTAAGAATCCTGGAGTGATGAGTAGAAGTACAGGATGAGTTTCTGCACGAAGTTTTTTTAGATGTTCAAGCTGTGTGATTTCGCGTTCGTCACTATGAAAAATAAACGTGTACTCTTCGATTCCTTTTTTGAGTGCGTCTTGATAGTGTTCGATATCGTGAATTGTGGGAAGGCAGATTATGACTGATTGCTTTTTTGCAAAAGATTCACGAACAAATGTTTTGTAGTATGAAATTCGGTCATCAAAAGATGCTTGGAAGATGAGTCGTTCACTCATGATGCCGTCATCAACAATTTCTTTGTATTCAATTTTTTTCTGTGCTGGTTCTTTGAGAAGTGTTTCCGACAAAAGTGAAGAGAGGATGATGCCAGTGTGAGATGCGAGATAGTCTTTGATTTCTTTGACTGCTGAAAGAAATGCCGGAGGAAGTGAAGATGGTCCTTTGACTTTGTCTATTTTCTTCATAACAAAGCTTGCTGATTTTACGTCAGCCTTTTCGACTTCTGCATCACCACAGTCGATCACAATTCCGGAGATATATTTTTTTCGAACAGGAATACTCACAATATCTCCGATATCAACTTCTTTGGCAGTAAAGTATGTCAGGTGTTCTTTTGTCATCCCTTTGGCTAGAGGAAGTACCTTGACGACTTTCATTAATAGTAGCCTAGCATATTTAAAACGTTTCGGGAGCTTCACGTGGTCGTATCTTCATTGCACAATATTTCACCTCACGCGAACCCTATTTTTTGATGAAAAATATGCTATACTGACCCCACTAATACTCTTTGTTATGGGACTTTTTTCTAAGAAAATCGGTATTGATCTCGGTACCGCTAATACGCTTGTATTTATTCCCGGCAAAGGGATTGTTTTGAATGAGCCTTCTGTGGTCGCAGTATCTGAGGTGGACAACAAGATTTTGGCAATCGGAATTGACGCAAAAGAAATGATCGGGCGAACTCCGGAGAGTATCATTGCGTATAGACCACTCAAAGACGGCGTAATTGCAGATTATCGTATCACCGAAGCGATGCTTCGCTATTTCATCACAAAAGCACTCGGGCCGTACAATCTTTTTAAGCCTGACGTGATGGTATCTGTTCCGGCAGGTGTGACTTCGACAGAAAGACGTGCGGTAATCGAAGCGACAATCAAAGCGGGTGCGCGAAATGCGTACGTGGTCAAAGAGCCAATCTTGGCGGCAATTGGGGCAGGTATTCCAATTCAACAATCGCTTGGACATATGATTGTGGACATTGGCGGAGGTACGACAGACGTCGCGGTAATTTCGCTCGGAGGAATCGTGGCATCAACCTCTGTAAAATGTGCAGGAAATAAAATTGATCAAGCGATTGCGGACTATATTAAAAAAACATTCAATCTCGCAATTGGAGACAAGACAGCTGAATATGTGAAAATCAAAATCGGCGCAGCGGTGCCACTTGAAGAAGAGCTCACAATCACAATCAAAGGACGAGATTTCATCCAAGGTCTTCCGCGTTCGGTACAAATTTCAACAAATGAAATTGTTCGCGCCATCGACAAAGAACTTCGCAATATCATCAAAGCTATCAAAGACGTCCTCCAAGAAACTCCGCCTGAACTTGCGTCAGATATCATTGATCAAGGTATAATCATGACAGGAGGCACATCAGAACTTCGTGGTCTTCCAGAACTCGTGTATCGCAAGACCGGCGTAAAAGCAGTACTTGCCGATGAAGCACTTTTTTGTGTTGCAAAGGGAACTGGAATTGCACTTGAGCACTTGGATACATACAAGAAAGCGATTATCACTAAAAAATAATTGTGTATGAAAGAGACGTGTGATATTTATTTTGAAAATACGATGCATCATGCGTATTGCATCGAAGGTACGCGTGATTCAACACAATTTCTCGAAGAGTATGTAAAAACACTTTTCAAATCTTCGGCACACGTACTCGTCAAAAGCTACGCACTTTTCACCGTGGATGATGCACGAGACATTTCAAAGAATTCGTCATTTTCCGCCACAGCCGAAACTCCGCATGTGGAAATAGTGTATGCAGATTCTTTTTCACCTGAAGCACAAAATGCACTATTGAAGGCAATCGAAGAACCCGCACATTATACTCATTATATTTTTGTAACTCCTCGATTAAGTCGTGTGCTTCCGACAATATTGTCGCGAAGTGTTTCGTTTTCACTGATGGATACTTCTATTTCAAACACAGATGAAATTGAAATGAAAGAATTTCTTGGGGGTGGAAGATCAAGTCGCATGCTGATTGTTGCGCGGTACTTGAAAGATTTGGAGGATGAAGAAGGAGAGACTTCTCGTCGCGCACTTGATACATTTTTTGAAAAATTGATTGTGTATATTTCTGGCACACATTCAGAGATGAAATCGCAGGCGCTTTTGACAGTAATGAATGCACGGAAGTATATTCGCGACAAAGGTTCCTCTCAAAAAATGATTGCAGAATATGTGGCACTTTTGATACCGGAGCATTTTAAATAAATAAAAGAGTGGGATATACTAGAACATGGGAACACGAGAACATAGAACACTGAATTGAAGCCTCCCATTGAGGGGAGGTGCCCGCAGGGCGGAGGGGTAAAAGATTTGATTTTGTATTGTGTCATCCTGAACTAGTTTCAGGATCTCTAATTCCTTTAATTTATTCTTACCCCTCCGTCACTTCGTGACACCTTTTCTTACAGAAACTGTACACCTTTTGGATATATTTACTCGTATGCTCGAGAAATCTACCTCAAAAGGTCTTGCGAAAGTGTCCCCACTTTCTCACCTCGCGGGGAGGCACGGATCCACTAAAGCCTAAAGACTAGCGACTAAAGACTTTGCTTTCCCTACTTTCTACTTATTACTTACGACTACTTAACTTATGTATAACATCGCACAATTTAAACAAGAATTAAAGAAAATCGAAGAATGGTTGCTCAAAGAATATTCTCAAGTGCACACTGGACGAGCGACGCCTATGTTGCTTGATTCTGTCATGGTGGAAAGTTATGGACAAAGAATGCCACTTAAAAATGTGGCTTCTGTGGTGATTGAAGATCCAAAGACGTTGCGAATCGCACCATGGGATAAAAATTTGGTAAAAGAAGTTGAGCGAGCAATTGCCGCATCAAATCTCGGACTTTCACTTGCAGTAGGCTCTGATGGTTTGCGTGCAATTTTCCCAATGCTCACCGGTGAACGCCGAACACAGCTTGTAAAATTGTTGAAAGAAAAATTGGAAGACGCTCGAATTTCAGTACGAAAAGAACGAGAATCAGCTCTTTCTGAAGTCAAAGATTTAGAGCTTCCAAAAGATACTGAATTTCGTGTCAAAGAAGATATCCAAAAGGTGGTTGATGAAATCAATGGTACACTTGAATCAATATTTGATAAAAAAGAAAACGAAGTGATGAACTAAACTTATGCGGACTATACGCGGAACTACGCAGAACAGACGCGGATAAGGGAACACTTATGCAAAGCTAAGGGAACACTTATGCAAAGCTAAGGGAACACTTATGCAAAGCTAAGGGAACACTTATGCAAAGCTAAGGGAACACTTATGCAAAGCTAATTTCGCGGAAAAGGTGCGGTTTTCTAAAGACTAAAGACTTTGATCCTCCTACTACCTACTTATTACTTACTACTAACTATTTTATATGTCCATAATCATTTTTATAATCATCCTCCTCGTTCTTGTTGTTGTGCATGAATTTGGACATTATATTGTTGCAAAGAAAAATGGCATTCGTGTGGATGAGTTTGGTTTTGGATATCCACCAAGAGCGATGAAGCTTTTTCGTAAATGGGATACAGACTTCACTCTCAACTGGATTCCTTTTGGAGGATTCGTCAAAATTTATGGTGAAGATCCAAATGATGAAAATACACACGGACCAGACAGTCACAGAGCAATGGTCAACAAACCTGCGCGTGTACAAGCAGCGGTGCTTGTGGCGGGTGTAGTGTTCAATATTATACTTGCGTGGATACTTCTTTCTGTTGGATTTATGACTGGGCTTCCATCTACTGTCACCAATGATGGGATGGGTAAATATGTTCAAAATCCTGAACTCACTATTACTCAAGTAATGAAAGAGTCTCCAGCAGCTGAAGGAGGACTACAACTCGGTGATGTGATTGTGGGAGCGAAAACAGACACTCGTGTACTTTCTGACTTCACACAAAGTGGACTAATTTCTTTTGTTACTACAAGTGCGGAGGGTGAAGAAATCACTTTTACACTTGATCGAAAAGGAGAAACTATTGAAGAAAGTGTTGTAGCTCGCGAAGGTGTAGTGGAAGGAAAGCGCGCGATTGGAGTATCAAGTGATCTCGTTGGTACACTCAAACTTCCAATTCATCAAGCATTCATAGAGGGAACAAAACAAACATGGAATATGACAAAAGGAACTGCGGTATCACTTGCAGTTTTGGTGCGTGATGCGTTTTTGGGTAGAGCAGATGTAAATACACTTTCTGGTCCAGTGGGAATAGTAGGAATAGTGGGCGATGCAGCAGACTTTGGATTTGTGTACTTGATGTCATTTACTGCACTTATCTCAATCAATCTTGCAATCATTAATTTGATTCCATTTCCAGCACTTGATGGCGGACGACTACTCTTTCTCTTAATTGAAAAAATTAAGGGTTCTCGAATCAGTCCACGAATTTCAAATACATTAAATACTGTAGGATTCTTTATTCTAATCGCACTGATGCTAGTGGTGACGTATCATGATATAGCAAAATTAGTATAGTGGTACGTTGTACGTAGAACGCGGAACGTAGAATGCAGAATTCCGTGTCATCCTGAACTTGTTTCAGGATCTCAAAATAAAAATAGCGACGGTTATTCCGTCGCTATTTTAATTTAGAAAAACGCAAATAAAAATTCCCCCGATTGAAAAGCGGGGGAATTTGATTTATTAGACAAAAATAATTTCCGGAAATTTATTACATTTTTTCCATACGAGTTTTCTTGTCAGTCAAATCTCTGAGTTTTTGTTTTGAGCTATTTATTGCGTAGTCATAAACTTGAAGTACGCTATCTTTTGAAATTTCGCCCTCATCAAAAAGTTTTTCAAGTTTCGTAAACACAGATCTGACTTTTTGACCATGAGAACGATATTGCGAATTTAAATCGCGATTGAAATCACCAGGACCAACTTTTGTTTTACGCTTTTTTCCACCCATTTCTTCTCGTAACTTGTCTGGGTCTATACCATGTTGAGCTGCTGCAGCAAGTATTCCAAGTCCATCATCTAGTACGGCTCGTTTTGCATCTCTTATGCAATCACGATAGATTCCGTGACGAGCTTCATCATAAAGTGAAGTCGCGGTTTTTAATGGAAACATTTTGACCATAATATCCAAAATGTCCGATTTTTTGCATCTTTCATGAATGAGCTGTTTTATTGTTAAAATAGCGTCACCTTTTGTGGGAGGTTTTGGTGAATCAGGATTAATATTGGATTCAAAAGCACGCTTGATTTGCTCCAATCTATTCTTTACAGGAAATACGATTGCACATATCTCTGTTTTATCTGCAAGCAAGGCACCCGCAATCCTGTGACGTCCATCAGTTAGGCTATTTTCTTGCGTAATTTCGATAGGGTTAACAGACTCAGGCTCTTTTTCAAACCGTTCTGCCCAATACCACACACGATCATCGTCGAGTCGTTCTCGAACAAATAATTCTTGTGTAATTTCAGAAATTTTAACAGTAGTAACTGTAGATTTAATTTTTGTTGACATGAGTATTTTGTTTTTAAGATTTAATTCTATTATACATAAACTTTAATTTTTGTCAATATCCACCTTGTGCTCAATAAAAAAATACTGTATAGTATTGACATCAAGGCGAGAGCCTTATTTTTTATTCTAGCGACTGGCAACTAGCAGCTGGCGACTAGCATTTATTAAGTAGTTGTATGACTAGACGCTAGTAGCTAGTCACTTAAAATTTGTATTTATATGGATATCAGAAACATTGCGATCATTGCACACGTGGACCACGGAAAAACAACCCTTACAGACGCCCTTATGCGTCAATGCGGAATGGTTGAAGAAGGAATTTCGATGGACTCAAATGATCTTGAAAAAGAGCGTGGAATTACTATTTACGCAAAAAATACTTCTGTTAACTATAAGGATACAAAGATCAATATTGTAGACACACCAGGACACGCGGACTTCGGATCAGAAGTTGAGCGTGTGCTTCGTGCTATCGACTCTGTGCTTCTCGTGGTGGATGCTCAAGAAGGTCCTATGCCACAAACTCGCTTCGTACTAAAAAAATCTCTCGAACTCGGACTCAAGCCAATCGTAGTAATCAACAAAATCGACAAACCAGCTGCAAATCCTGCGCGTGTACACGACGAAGTTCTTGAACTCTTTATGGAACTCGGTGCAAATGATGATCAGGTTGATTTCAAAACAGTGTACGCTATTGGACGTGAAGGTATCGCAAAACGAAATCTCGCAGACGAATCAACAAATCTATTTCCACTTCTTGATGTAGTACTCGAAGAAGTACATGTTGCATCTGGAAAAGAAAACGATCCAGCTGTTGCACAAGTATTCAATCTTGCATACGACAACTTTCTTGGACGACTCGCTGTGGTGCGTGTGTACGGCGGTGTGATTCAATCTGGAAAAGATATTTTTGTTAAACATGGTGTGGATTCTAGAAAAGCGCGAATTACAAAAATGTTCACATTTTCTGGAGTAAATCGTGTTGAAGCTCAGTCTGTCTCATCAGGTGACATTGCTATTATTGCCGGAATTCCGGATGTATACATTGGAGAAACTATTTGTGTTGATGATTCTGTGGCATCACTTCAATCTATCTCTATCGACGAGCCAACAATCTCCCTCAACTTTCTCGTAAACGATTCTCCATTTGCTGGACGTGAAGGAAAGTTTGTCACAGGACGACAAATCCGAGAACGTCTTGAAAAAGAACTTGAAGTAAACGTGGGACTACGCGTAGATTTTGACCCAGAAAGACTCGAAGGTGATACTGGACCAAGTTATTACAAAGTATACGGACGAGGAGAGCTTCACATTTCTGTGTTGCTTGAAAATATGCGACGTGAAGGATACGAAATTCAAGTATCTCAACCTCAGGTTATTATCAAAATGGAAAATAATCGCAAACAAGAGCCGTACGAAGAACTCATTATTGATGTTCCAACAGAAGTATCTGGTGCCGTAATTGAAAAAATTACAAAGCGTCGTGGACTCATGCAAAATATGATTGAACACAGCGGAATGACTCGTATTGTGTTTGAAATTCCAACTCGAGGACTTCTTGGATACCGAAGTCAGTTTGTGATTGATACAAAAGGTGAGGGAATCATGTCATCACGTGTAATCGGATTCAAAGAATATGCGGGTGAAATCAAAAAGCGTGAAGTGGGCTCTATGGTCTCAATGATCAGTGGAATGGCTGTCACATTTGCTCTCGGAAATCTGCAGGATCGAGGTGTACTTTATATTGGTCACGGTGCACAAGTGTATGAAGGAATGGTTATTGGTAATACGTCAAAAGGTGACGAAATGATGGTAAACCCAATCAAGGGAAAACAGCTTACAAACATGCGCGCATCTGGTACAGACGAGGCAATATTCTTGAAACCACCATTTGAGCTATCAATCGAGCGTGGTCTTGAAACAATGGCAGAGGATGAATACCTTGAAGTCACACCTACCTCAGTGCGTCTCCGAAAGAAATATTTGACTGAACTCGACAGAACACGAACTTCACGTAAGACAATGTAAGCGCACTTTGTAAAGGGCATGTTTGACTTTTTGAGGATTAGTGATAAAATGGATATGCATTGTAGAGATTATAAGAAATATCATTATAAAATAAGCATTATTTAGAATTTCGTTATGGCCAAAACTATATCATTCAAACCAAAACAAGTTAGCAAAAAGCTCCTCTCGGAGCTCCAAGACCGTGCTCTAGATGTCATTTCAAATCGATTTGGCCTCAACGCCGAAGCTGAACGCAAGACGCTCGAAGCTATCGGAGAAAAGTACGGAATCACTCGTGAGCGAGTACGTCAGATCGAAAACGCAGCTCTTGCGACAATTCGCAAAAGTGATGCATTCAAGTCTGAGAAGCAAGTATTTGATGAGTTGCACGAAATCGTCAAAGAACTTGGCGCACTCGTGTCTGAGGAAGAACTCCTCAAAGGTCTTTCAAAAGATCCTCTGACTCAAAATCACGTACACTTCTATCTTGTTCTTGGTGATGAATTCAACAAACACAAAGAAGATGAACACTTCTCATCACGATGGACAACAGATACAGATGTTGCTGATTTGGTACATGACGCTCTCAAAAATCTCTACGCATCTCTCTCAGACGATGAACTTTTCTCAGAAAATGAAATCATCGCAAAGTTTCTCGAACACTTGAAAGGACTCTCAGATGAATACCGAAATGAAGAAATCGCACGACGATGGCTCGGACTTTCAAAAACAATTGGAAAGAATCCACTCGGTGAATGGGGAAAAACAGAATCTTCAAATGTGAAGACTCGTGGAATCAAAGATTATGCCTTCCTTATCATGCGAAAGCACGGATCTCCTATGCACTTTCGTGATGTTGCAAAATCAATTTGCGATACATTTGGCAAAAAGACTCATGTTGCAACTTGTCACAACGAACTCATCAAGGATCCACGTTTTGTACTCGTAGGACGAGGACAGTACGCACTCGCTGAGTGGGGATACAAAAAAGGTGTTGTACGTGATGTGATCAAAGAAATTCTCAAGAAAGATGGACCGCTTACAAAAGAAGATATTGTGGACAAAGTGATGAAAGAAAGATTTTTGAAAAAGAATACAATTCTCGTCAACTTGCAAAATCCAAAATATTTCAAGAAGAACAAAAACGGACTCTATTCAATCGCATAAACTATTTTAAATAAAAACCCTGAAGCAATTCAGGGTTTTTATTTTGCGAAAATTGATTTTCATTTTATACTTGATATGTATGAAAACAAATTACTCTCGTGGTTCGGTGGGTGGTGTCATTTTGATTGTGGTGGGAATTGTCCTGTGCTTTCTTTTACTTGGTGTGCTTGTCAAAACATTTCGCAGTTCTGGTAGTTTTTCAAATTCACTTGTACCAATTTCGACCACTGCAACACCTAAAACTCAAACTACTACACCATCAAACATGGTGTCGACACAAGTGCAAAATAATTTTATTGCAGCCGGAAGTGACTGTAAAATGGTGATCAATGATCCAATCGATGAAGACAATGTTGATATACCAATATTTTTTAGTGGGTATCTTTCTGGGTGTGGCACAGTTAATGCGCAGATGTTGCTTGGAAGTGTTACAGTCTACCGGTATGGCACTGCAGAAGCATTGGCGCAATCAATTACACTTCGTGCACAAAACACGGTACGTGAAGGCAATATCAACTTTTCAGGATATCTAAACATTCCAAGTGGTATAAAGGCAGAAAAAGGTCTTATCAAATTCAAACATTTTCTACCTGATGGAGGTACTGATACACACAATGTTGTTGTGTATTTCTAATGAGTCTCATGTGCGATATACTTAACACACATTATATTCATGTATGAACAAACCATTGTAGAAGGAATAGCATTAGGAATTACGTTTATCACAAAAACCGCGTTTTTGTGGGTTCCTCCAATTTTGGCTTACATTGCATGGCAGTCGTGGATATACTACATAAATCGTCTGCATCTGTCTGAAATCAAATGGACATTACTTGAGATTAAAATCCCAAAAGATATTACAAAATCACCCCTTGCGATGGAACTTGTGATTATCAATGCACTTTATCAGACAGGTGGAGTGGGAACATGGTATCACAAATACTGGCTCGGCAATCTTCCCGCATGGTTTTCACTTGAAATGATTTCAATCGAAGGGAATGTGCGTTTTTTTATTCGAACACAATCAAAATTTAAATCTATAGTTGAAGCACAAATATACTCTCAGTACCCACAAGCAGAAGTGAAAGAAGCGGAAGATTATACACTTGATGTTCCTCCGCACAACAAAAACGGTGAATGGAGCATGTTTGGTACCGAGTTTAAACTTACGGGAAATGATGCAATTCCAATCAAAACGTACGTTGACTACGGCCTCGACAAACCAGCTCCAATGATGGCGGGAAACGAAACCACAAATAGCCAAATTGATCCAATATCATCAACGGTAGAATTTTTTGGATCACTTAAAGAAGGTGAGCAAATTTGGACACAGATTTTGATTCGCCCATCACACTGGGCGCGCTATCCAAAAGCCGGAGAATGGTTCAAGAAAGAAAAGTGGACAGATGCAGGAAAAAAGAAAATAAAAGAAATTCAAGATGATGCAAAAGAAAAAGGAAATCCTGTTTCTAAGTCTGATCAAGATCTCATCAATGTGATACAGCGAAGTATTACTAAATATGGATTTGATGCTGGTATACGTGCATTGTATATTGCAAAAAAAGAAAGCTTTGATGCATCGCGAATCGCAGGTCTTACAGGAATGTATCGGCAATACAGTTCGCCTGAATTAAATGGATTTGCACCAACAAATGTCACAAGCTTTGATTATCCATGGCAAGATTTTAGTGGAAGTCGTGTCGTCGAACTCAAGCACGCACTACTCGAATCATATAGACATAGAGGATTTTTCTATCCACCATACCAGGAGGGAAAGACAATATTTATCTTAAACACAGAAGAAATTGCAACACTCTTTCATTTCCCTGGACGAGTATCAGAAACTCCATCATTCCAACGTATCGAAGCAAAGAAATCAGAACCACCAGCAAATCTGCCAATCTAATTATTTTTTATGGATACAAACCCATTTGCAAATCTAAACACAATTTCAACACGCCCCAAGAATTCATTGGGGCGTTTTGTGCTTAAGTTTATTGTAGTTGTTGTGGGTGCGGTGTGTGTACTGACATTGTGGGCATACATTTTTTTCATCAGTGCGCCACGTAGTTTGAACACCTATCCAGTATCACTTCAAATATCAAGCGGAGATACATTGAATGAAATTTCAGTTCGGTCAGAGGAAATGAATCTCGTGCGTTCAAAGACAGCATTTCAAACAATGATGTTTATTCTTGGAGGTGATACAAAAATTCTCGCAGGGACATATGTATTTGATGGACCGCAATCTGTGGTAGATGTGGCACTCAAGATTTCACGAGGTGATCGAGATGTGACATCAATGAAAATTACAATTCCTGAAGGATTTACAAACAAAGAAATTGCCGCTGTGTTTGAATCAAAACTCAAAAAATTTGACTCACAGGAATTTTTGGAAAAAACAAAAAGCATGGAAGGGTATCTTTTTCCTGATACGTACTTTTTCTTCGAAGATGCTACTTCTGCTGACGTAATTGCGTCAATGACCGCGCAGTTTGAGAAGAAAATAAAAGACGTTGAGCTTGGAGGAAAATCTCTTGAAGAAATTATTATTATGGCATCGATCATCGAAAAGGAAGCATCTGGTGACGATGATCGCAAACTAATTTCTGGCATACTTTGGAAAAGGCAATCAATAGGCATGGCACTGCAAGTAGACGCAACATTCAAGTATATTCTCGGAAAAGAATCACGCGATTTAACAGTGGCAGATTTGAAAATTGATTCACCATTCAACACCTATACCAACAAAGGTCTTCCACCGTCTCCTATTTGCAACCCTGGACTCAAATCAATCATGGCTGCACTTGAGCCAGAAACTTCGCCCTACATATATTATCTTCATAGTAGTGATGGCAATGTGTATTTTGCAAAGAATTTTGAAGAACACAAAAAAAACAAAGCAAACTATCTGAAATAATATGTCACAAATACTCAAGAAAAATCTGGCATTTATTGATGTTGAAACTACTGGATTAAATCCTGATATCCATGAAATCATTGAACTTGGTTGCGTGATCGTATCACAGGAAGGTGTGGGAAGCGGAAAACCTGTATTCAAAGTTATCAGTGAAATAGATTTAAAGATAAAGCCAGAACATATCGAAAATGCAGATCCAGTGGCACTTCGGGTCAATGGATATGATGAAGCTGATTGGGTGTTTGCGTATTCACTTCGCGAGGCTATGACGGTCCTTTCTGAAAAAGCAGGGGACGCAATAATGGTGGGACACAATGTGAGTTTTGATGCAGGGTTTATTGAGAAAGCATTTCGTTCTACAAGCGTTGAGAACAAACTTCATTATCACAAGCTCGACACTATATCTATTGCATTTGCAAAGCTTCATTTGAATGTGGATGTAGACAAATTCTCTTTAAATTTTCTATGTTCACACTTTGGTATTGAAAACAAAAAAGCTCACTCTGCGCTCTCTGATGCGCGGGCGACATTTGAATTGTACGAGAAGCTACTCTGTCTTTAGAGTGGTTCGCAGTCGGTTCTATTGACATTTCTCCTCAATCTGATATAGTTTGAGAAACAAAAAATAGGAAAATATGGGGAAAAGTACGAGTAAGACACTAGAGGACTTTGATGGTCAGGTGATTACTGACTACTTTCAAAACCTTGTTAATTCAAAACAAATTGAAAGTATGTTTCTTTTTGAAAAAACAGAAGAACCATCATATGTTGAATATACATGGCATCTTGAAATCAAAAAAAGATGGAGCTATAAATGTGTCATTGTTTTGCATTCGGCTGATGTCAAACGTGATAGCATAGAAGTAAAATCTTTAAGCAGAAGGTGTAGGATTGTACTACATCAACATGAGAGTATTGCTATGTTAATGGGTTGTGTGAATAATGCGATTCAGTCTGTACTACGTGGTGTGCATGCGGAAAAATTTGTGATGAATGTGATTAATAATGAATTGGTGTTAAAGAACAATGGTGCATTTCACTGTTTTCCGACTTCAGAAAAGGATGACAGAAACGGAGCTGATCTTTCTGTGTATTACAAAGAAAATCCAAGTAGTATTGCAGTTAGAATACAGATTCAAGTCACACGAGATTCAATGGAATCAGACAAAGTAGTAAATCATTTAATTAAGTATCCGAATATTCCGATCCTTGTTTTTAAGGAAGACAGCGAATATATCAAGGACAAGGTAATTGAAATATTTAATGATTATTTTGAAAAAGGACAAGGCACAGCAATGTAATCGCCCGAGACACAAATGTTTCGGGCTTTATTTTTTATAAAAAAAGTGTAGTGTATACTTACACAACAACAATGAAAAAGAAGCTTGCATCAAAAAAGAAGACTGTGTTTGTTGGCCTTTCAGGGGGCGTAGACTCTGCGGTATCTGCCGCGCTTCTTTGTCGTTCTGGGTTTGATGTGGTGGGTGTATTTATCAAGACCTGGCAACCAGACTTTATTGAGTGCACCTGGAAAGAAGAAAGAAAGGATGCGATGCGTATCGCAGCACATTTAAATATCCCATTTATCACACTTGATCTTGAACACGCATACAAAGAAGGTGTTGCAGAATATATGATTGCTGAGTACGAAATGGGACGTACTCCAAACCCAGACGTGATGTGCAACAAGGAAGTCAAATTTGGCGCGTTTTTATCAAAGGCGCTTGTGATGGGTGCGGATGCCGTAGCGACAGGCCACTATGCTCAAAATATTTTGAATAATGGAAGATTTGAACTTCACGCATCACCTGATAGCACAAAAGACCAATCATACTTTCTTTGGACGCTCAAAGAAGAACAACTCATGCATGTTATTTTTCCTGTCGGCGGAATGAACAAAAAAGAGGTTCGAAAATATGCCGAGTTTTTCAAGATTCCCGTCGCAACAAAAAAAGATAGCCAAGGTGTATGTTTTCTTGGACCACTCGATATGAAAGAATTCCTTGGACACTACATAAAAAATAAAAAAGGAAAAGTTCTGTCGAATGAAGGTAAAATTATTGGCGAGCATGATGGTGCATGGTTTTATACACTCGGTGAAAGACATGGGTTCACTATTACACAAAAAAGTGCACATGATATGCCGTATTATGTTGTGGCAAAAGATATCAAAAAAAATACGTTGACTGTATCAACTACACCAAAAGCACTCGGTGAAAAATCAAACACACTTACACTTGAACAATTTCATATCGTCACACCTGGAAGTGCAAAGGATGGCGGATCATATGATGCAGTTGTCAGATATCACGGTGAAAGATTTGCAGTAGAGTTGTTGCGACTACATGATGGAGGTGCTCAGCTTCGTTTTAAAAATGAAAAACCATTGGTGTCTTCTGGCCAATCTGTTGTGCTTTATCAAAAAGAACGTGTGATTGGCGGAGGTGTTGTGGCAGGCTAGATGTGTTTCCACTTCTGTAATTTTAATTTTTCTATATACTTAAACGTATATGGAATCATTTATGAGTTCGCACTATGATATTTTTATACGATTATCAATCGCAATGATTTGCGGAATGATAGTTGGCGCGGAGCGTATTGTTGCACACAAGACTGCTGGTATGCGTACGTATGCACTTGTGGCAATGGGATCGTCACTTCTTGTGGTGATATCTCAAATGGCCGGAGAACTCTTTGTACAAGATGGAAGCTTCGATCCAATTCGAATGGCATCACAGATTGTAGTCGGTGTAGGATTTCTCGGAGCAGGATTGATTGTTCTACGCGACAAGGAGGTTGTGGGGCTCACCACAGCGAGTGGTTTGTGGGTATGTGCAGCGATTGGAATGGCATCAGGATTTGGATTTTTTACACTCGCGTTTATGTCTACATTTCTCACATTGTTTATTTTTGTAGTGTTGTGGTTTATAGAACAACGATTCAAAAAGTTTATTCCTGGAATAGAAAAGAAAATTGGGGATCCATCTGATATCAACGAATAAGAAATACAATCAACCGTAAAAGACGGTTGATTTTTTCTTTATTATTTAGTATGCTCAGATTCAATCGTTCATCTAAAAAAATAATCTATGGCTCAAAAAAAGAAAACGCGAACTCGAACACAAAAAACCGATGGGCACTCCAGTGCCTCACAAAACTCAGTTTTTGCCGGAAAGGGAACTCCACCTTATTCCTCAACCAAACCAGTTAAAGTACCTCGACTCACCCAACGAAAAACCCGGTAACGTATGACGAAGAAAAAAATTGATGCAAATCCACAGACTTGTTTGATGAACAAGCATCACCGAAATGCCAGAGGAAGCACTCCTAAAAAAGAAGAGAGACCTCTTGATGGTCTACCAAAAGAATCACGCCAAAACAATGGCGGAGGATCGACCGGCAGGCTTACTCAATATGAATCATAAGTTGTAACAACATCCCAACCGCCGTCACTTAAAAGTGCCGGCGCTTTTCTTTTGTGGAAAAAAAGTCATTTTTTTTGTATACTCGAGTGTATGACATCACAAGAGATCCGAAATCGATTTATAGCATTTTTCAAGAAGCGTGATCACCATGTTCTTCCGTCGGCGTCGCTCGTCCCGGAAAATGACCCGTCAGTGCTTTTTAATACTGCAGGAATGCAACCTCTTGTGCCGTATCTTCTCGGACAAGCTCATCCGCTTGGAAAGCGCTTGGCGAACATTCAAAAATGTGTGCGTACTGGAGACTTGGATGATATTGGCGACAATCGACACTTGTCGTTTTTTGAGATGATGGGAAATTGGTCCCTAGGAGATTATTTTAAAGAAGATGCAATAAAGTGGAGTTATGAATTTCTTACATCAGAAGACGAAGGTTTGGGGCTTGATGTATCGCGGCTGTACGTGACTATATTTGAAGGTGATGAAAATGCACCATATGATCAGGAATCAAAAGATATTTGGATGAATCTTGGAATTCCCGAACATCGAATCTACGCACTTTCGGCCGAAGACAACTGGTGGAGTCCGGGAGACAATGGACCTTGTGGGCCGTGTAGTGAAATGTTTTATGACATGACAGGTAATGTCGGTGATATTTCAAAAGAAGATTTTTTGACTGCAATAAAAAATGAAGACGTCGTTGAAATTTGGAACGACGTGTTTATGGAATACGAAAAGAAAGACGGCAAAGTCATTGGTAAACTTTCTCAAAAAAATGTTGATACGGGTGCGGGACTTGAGCGTATTACAGCAGTAATGCAAGAAAAGAAAACAGCATATGAGACAGACATTTTTGCACCTGTAATTCAGATGATCAAAACTCATGCAAAAAATTATGATGAACGTAAGGCTCGAATCGTAGCTGACCATGTGCGGGCATCAGTGTTTTTGGTAGGTGATGGCGTGATACCAGGCAACAAAGATCAAGGATACGTTCTTCGTCGACTCATTAGACGTGCAAGTGTGCAAGCGCGTGCACTTGGTTTGCCAAAAGAATTTATTGTGGACCATGTTGCAAACTACTATTCTGAAAATTACAAAGAAACATACAAAGAAGTGGGAGATGGAAAGGTGGAAGAGATTGTTCGTACTGAATGCCGAAAATTTGAACATACTCTTGAACATGGAATCAAAGAATTTGAAAAAGGAATTGATCCGTTTGTTCTTGCAACAACATACGGTTTTCCGATTGAGCTCACACTTGAGCTTGCGCATGAACGTGGAACTGAAATCGATGTAGAAGATTTTCATCAAAAAATGGCAGAACACCAAAAGCTCTCACAGACAGCGGGCGCAGGAATGTTCAAAGGTGGACTTGCAAATCACAACGACAAAACAATTCGCCTTCATACCGCACACCATCTGTTGCTTTCTGCACTTCAACAAGTGCTTGGCAAAGACGTAAAACAACGCGGAAGTAATATTACGGAAGAAAGACTTCGAATCGATTTTCTTTTTGATAGAAAAATGACGGATGAAGAAAAAGCGCGCGTTGAAGAAATTGTAAATAAGTACATACAAGATGATTTGGTCGTGGAACGACGAGAAATGTCTCTAGATGATGCAAAGAATCTTGGAGCTGAAATGGAGTTTGGTGCAAAGTATCCTGAAATGGTTTCTGTATATATGATTGTTGATAAAGACGGCAACGCGATTTCAAAAGAATTTTGTGGTGGACCACACGTATCTCGCACAAGCGAACTCGGACACTTCACACTTCAAAAGGAAGAAGCATCTTCTGCGGGTATTCGCAGGATTAAGGCAGTACTTGGATAGTGCCTTTTTCGTAGAACATTGAGCGTAGAACGTTAAATCTAGGATTCCGCCTCCCCTTAGAGTTTAGCTTGGGAAAGGGACCCAGGCGCAAGTACTTTTGAAATTCTATTTATTCTGGTTTCCAAAAACCAGAATCCTCCTTATTTAAAACATTGCGCAAGACTGACGAGTCGAGCATAGGAATTTGCCAGTAGGCAAATATCCGTGTTTTTAATAAGGAGGATTGAAAAAATATTGAGATCCTGAAACAAGTTCAGGATGACCCAATGCAAGTTCAAAATCATACAATCCGCTTTATTCCTATTTGAAAATATTCAATCACGTTCTACAATAGAACTATATATGGGTTTATTTTCACACTCTCGCAAAGAACCACACATTGCGTTACTTATTGATATCGGCAGTGGAAGCGTTGGCGCTTCTTTGATTTCGTATTCGTACACAAAAGACGGAACACTTGAAAAGCCGGTGGTGCTTTATGCGTTACGTAAATCTTTTACACTCACTGCATCTGCGTCATACGATCAACTCATTACACTAATGAGAAAAAATCTTCGAGAAATATTGGGAACAATTCATGATGTCAAATTGGGAATTCCAGACAAAGTGTATACCGTGTTGAGTGCACCGTGGTACACATCTCAGACGCGTACAATTGTATACAACAAAAAACCTGCATTTGTCGTGTCAGAAAAGCTTGTAAACGATTTGGTAAAAAAAGAAATTGATTTCTTCAAAGAAACTGTTGCCGCCGAAATCGAAGGAGAGGCATATATTATCGAAAACACCATTCAGTCACTGACGCTCAATGGGTATTCGCTCACAGATCCAATAGGTAAAAAAGCAGAAGAACTTAAAATCTCCTTGTTTCTAAGCTTGAGTCCTCGGCAAGTCATCGATGTGATTCACGAAGAGGTTGAGCAGATTTATAGACTAAAAAAAATTCAATTCTCATCAGGTGGTGCATGTTGCTTCGTGTCTCTTCGCGATGTGTTCCCAAATGAAGAATCGTTTATTGTGGTATCGGTTGGTTCTGAAGTCACGGATGTAGTACTTGTACGAAATCACACACTCGCGACTGCGTTTACATTTCCAAAAGGTTCACACAGTGTCTATAGAACTATATCTGAGTCACTCTCAATTGATTTACAAGATGCAAAAACCCGGGCTTTGTTGTGCGAAAATGGTCACGCCTCAGCAGAAATGATTCGCACAGTATCACCATTACTTTTGAAAGCTCGTTCTGAATGGGTTGATATGTTTTCAAAATCTTTGTCTATGTACGTCAATGATCTCTCTATTCCACATACTGTTTTTGTACTTGCACCAAACGATTTGGGTTGTTGGTACCGTGATTCTATTGTAAATGAATCATTTCACCAATACACACTCACTGAAAAAGATTTTAATGTTATACTTGTGGGGAGTGAGACATTGCACGAATATATTACGCAGAAAGACGGTGTCACCCAAGACTCGTTTATGTCTCTACAATCACTTTTTATTCGTCGATATCTTGATAATTAACACACAACTATGAATCGAAACATTCTCCAAGACATAAAACCTCTCACAAGTTCTGGAAAACGGGGTGTTATTACTGAACTCAAATCAAGAGAAGAGTATGTAGCACCACAGAGTGTGCCTGGAAATTCTCAGATTCCACCGCGTCGGCCAAGCAATGAATATGAATCACATCAAGACGATCACACGCCAAAATCTCGAAAGGGAATTTGGATTGTCACCATTCTCGCACTTGTCGGGTTGTTTATTGCTGTGTCATTTGTATTCAAAGGTGCCACAGTTCTAGTAACTCCAAAAAGTCAGCATGTAAACATTACAGATACATTTACCGCAAAGAGTAGCGGTGGAGATAGTGATTTGGTATTTGATGTGGTTGAAATTGATGAAGAGGTTTTTCGCGAAATTGAAACTACCGAGACGAAAGAGGTTTCAAAAAAAGCTACTGGAAAAGTGACCCTCTACAACAAATCTTCATCACCTCAAGCACTCAAGATTGATACTCGCCTCGAAACCAAAGACGGAAAAATATTTAAAACAGACAAAGCACTCACTATTCCTGCTGGCAAGACCGTGAGTGGCAAAGTCACTCCAGGTCAAATAGAAGTCACAGTCACTGCAGACGCTCCAGGTGAAGAATACAACATTCCGCCATCTGACTTCGTTATTTTTGGATTCAAAGGAACAACACGAGCGAGTCAATTTTCTGGAAAATCAACAACTGCAATGCAAGGCGGATTCAAAGGTATGGAAGCAAACATTGGCGAAGAAGAGAGGACGAAGCTCACTGAGGCACTTCGTGAAGAACTCAAAACATCGCTTATGACAAAAGCAGTCGCACAGGTACCAGCCGAATTTGTATACTATGATGACGGAGTTTTCTTCAATCCATCATCAACACTCCTCGTCACAAAGGTGGACGGCAAGGTCAATGCATCACTCTCTGGAACACTTTCAATAATTTTGTTTGATGAAGGTGCACTCACACGATATCTCGCAAAAGAAAATATTACAGACTACGACAGTTCTGACATAGTACTTCAAGGGTTAAAATCTATGAAGTTCTCTCTAAAAAGCAAAGACACCATTTCTCCAAAAGAAGCCAAAGACTTTTCATTTACATTCTCGGGCGAAGGTGATTTTGTCTGGAGTGTCGATACAGATGCTCTCAAAGAGGCACTTGTAGGAAAGAAAAAGAGAGAGTTTACTTCGCTCCTCTCAAGTTTCAAGTCTGTTGAAAGTGCTGAAGTGTCACTTAATCCTCTTTGGATGACTTCATTTCCAATAGACAAAAATGATATTGTGGTGAAATTGAAACCAATAGGATCTGAAAATACCCAATAAATTTGACCAGAGCATGTGTTTCTGGTACTATCTTCATATATCTTAATGAGTGAAAATAAAAACGAAAAAATAGCAACAGTGGAAGGTCATGTTACAGAAGCACTCCCAAGTACACTTTTTAGAGTGGAGCTTGCGGATGGCAAGGAGATACTCGCGTATCTTTCTGGAAAGATGAGAATGAACCGAATCAAGGTTCTTATTGGCGACAGGGTTGAAATTGTCGTCGATCCATACGGGGGAAAAGGGCGCATAGTGAGACGTGGGTAGGTGAAAGCTTGCATTATTTTTAATTTTAAGTTATTATCATTGGACCGATTAGGTTGTGTATAGACACACTAAATTAAGGGACTTAATCCCTTAGTTTTACGTTGTATCCACAATAGATTTGTTATGAAAGTCAAAGCTTCAGTAAAAAAAATGTGCGATAAATGCAAAATGGTCAAGCGAAAAGGCCATCTTCGTGTTATTTGTGAAAACCCTAAACATAAGCAAAAACAATAATTATTATGAGAATTCTAGGTATTACAATTCCAAACGAAAAGCGATTAGATATTGGGCTCACAGCACTCTACGGCATCGGAATCTCTCGAGCACGAAAGATTCTTGACCAAGTAAAGATTGAGCACACACGAAAGTCAAAAGACCTCACGCCAGATGAAGAAAACCAGATTCGTAAGGTGGTTGAAGAGCTCAAAATTGAAGGAAATCTAAAGCGTGAAATCAGTGCAAACATTAAGCGTTTGCGAGATATCAAAGCATACCGTGGTGTACGACACATGAGAGGACTCCCTGTAAACGGTCAGCGAACAAAGACAAATTCACGAACAGTTCGAGGAAACGTACGAAAGACTATGGGAAGTGGACGACGAAAGGTTGAGAAGACATAATCACACTATTTAATTTAAACTAAGATTTTTACGATCAATGGGTAAGAAAAAAATCATAACTAAAGACGGAGCAGAAGAAACAGTTGCAAAAGTAGCACCTGCTGTTTCTACTAAAACTCCAAAGAAGAAGATCACAGCAGTCACTCTTCACATCGAAGCAACATTTAACAACACAAAATCTGTTGTTGCAGACAAAGAGGGAAATACTCTTTTCTGGTGTTCAGCTGGAGCACTAGGTTTTAAGGGTGCAAAAAAGGGTACTCCTTTTGCTGCGTCAAAGGTTGGAGAAACTCTCGCCGAAAAAGCGCAAGCTATTGGAATCAAAGAATTCGACGCGATTATCAGAGGCGTTGGTTCAGGACGTGAGCCAGTTATCAGAGGATTTATGTCTCGAGGATTTGAGCTTACTGGAGTCAAAGATATGACACCTGTTCCGCACAACGGACCAAAAGCTAAAAAGCCACGACGCGTATAACACTATAATCACTCATCACTATTTATGATACACGGACCAAAATACAAACTGTGCCGACGACTAGGATCTCATGTGTTTGAAAAATGTCAAACACAAAAATTCGTTCAGTCAGAAGCTAAAAAAGGAATGAAAAAGGGAAAGCGCCCAAAGGCACTTTCTGATTTCGGTACACAGCTTCTCGAAAAGCAGAGAATTCGATTTTCATATGGAGTAAGTGAGAAGCAATTTTCAAACTACGTTAAGAAGGCTACTCACGGACAAGGACAAGCGACAGAAAAGCTTTACGAATCACTCGAAACACGACTCGACAATGTTGTATACCGCCTAGGACTCGCACACACACGAGCGCTTGCTCGACAAGTTGTGTCACACGGACATATTACTGTAAACGGTGTAAAGACACGCGTTCCGTCATATCAAGTAAAGATTGGAGACAAGATCACTATCCGAGAAGGAAGTAAGAAATCAACACTTTTCAATAGTCTCGAAACAAAATTGAAAGATTATTCATGGCCGAATTGGCTCAAGTTTGACGTTGCTAAGGGTGAAGCAGTCGTTGAAGGAAAGCCTCGAAATGCAGATGGTGTGCTTAATTTTAACACTGTACTTGAGTACTATAGTCGTTAGTCTCAGGAGTGTCCGCCCACTTATTTAGCGTGTACCAACATATTATATGTCTGACTATAAAATAATTTTACCATCAAAGCCTCGAATTGTTCTTGAAGAAGGAACAAAGGGTGTATATGAAATAGACGGTCTTTACCCAGGGTATGGACATACTCTTGGTAATTCCCTACGTCGAATTATCCTCTCATCTCTTCCAGGAGCTGCAATCACACTCGTGAAGATCGATGGAGTATCACATGAATTTTCAGTAATGGATGGTGTGAAAGAAGATGTGATCACAATCTTGCTCAACCTTAAAAAGGTTCGTTTCAAGGTAAGTTCAGATGAGCCACAAATAATTTCACTTTCAATAAAAGGACCAAAGTCAGTAACTGCAGGCGACATCAAAGCAGGTGGACAAGTAGAAGTACTTAACCCTGAACTCCATATTGCAGAGATAACAGCAAAAGTATCACTCGATATCGAAATGACAGTAGAAAAAGGTCTCGGATTTGTTCCAAAAGATACTCACCAAAAAAGTAAAGTAGATGTAGGAACAATCGCACTAGATGCAATTTTCTCACCAGTACGACGAGTACACTACGAAGTAGAGAACATGCGCGTAGGAGACAAGACAAACCACAATCGACTTCGAATCGGCATCGAGACAGACGGCACTATTGACCCACGAGAAGCATTGGAGCAATCAATTTCAATCATGATTGAACAGCTTCAAGCAGTAGTGGATTTCAAGCCAACTCATGTGCCAAGCGAAACAACATCATCTCCTGAAGTTTCTGACGAAAAAGATTCAAAGGAAGATATGTCTGACGCAATGAAGACACGAATCGACACACTAGACCTTTCAACGCGAACAATGAACGCACTCCAAGCAGCAAATATCCGAACAGTTGGAGGAATTGCACGCAAAAAAGTCGAAGACCTTCTTGAAGTAGAAGGAATTGGAGACAAAGGTATCGAAGAAATCAAAGACGTGCTCAAAAACTTTGGTATCTCACTAAAAGATTAATTATTAAATAAGCACGAGATATATGAGACATCATAATTCAGTTAGAAAATTTGGAAGAACATCGAATGGACGACGAGCTCTGTTGAAATCACTCGCTCTCGCGCTTATTAACCATGGGCGAATCGAGACAACAGAAGCAAAAGCAAAAGAGCTTCGTCCGTACATCGAAAAGCTTGTCACCAAGGCAAAGGATGCATCTATTGCATCAAAGCGATTGGTGGTATCACGACTCATGAATCGAAAAGAAGAGTCAGCGAAGCTTTTTGATGAAATCGCACCAAAATACAAAGATCAAAAGGGTGGCTACACACGCATTATGAAGCTTCCACAAAGACAAGGTGACGCTGCAAAGATGGCACTTATAGAATTTGTATAATTTGCAAAAGTATAGTAAGGTAATACAACGAATCATGAAATACACAATAGACGCAACAGAAAAGGCAATCGGACGAACCGCTAGTGAAGTGGCAATTTTGCTGATGGGTAAAAACGATACAAATTTTGTTAAAAACAAAGTTTCTGAAAACAAAGTAGAAATCGTAAACGCAAGTAAGGCAAAAATGTCTGAAAAGAAAGGGAAGACTGTATTTCATGAGACATACTCTGGATACCCAGGAGGATTTAAGGTCAAGTCAAATGAACAGATCGCAGCAAAGAAAGGATACGCAGAGCTTTTTAGACTTGCAGTATACGGAATGCTTCCAGGGAATAAACTCCGACCTATTATGATGAAAAACCTAACTATCAAAGAATAATATGGAAGCAACAAAATCATCAAAGAAATATATTGAAAAAGTAGGACGACGAAAGACTTCAACAGCGCGGGTGCGAATACTTGAAGCTACAAAGTCATCACTTGTTGTCAATGAAAAAGAAGGAGAAAAATATTTTATGACAAAAGAACTTCTTTCTATCGTCAACGCACCGTTTGTAAACTCTGAAGTACCAAAGAAGTTTGCAGTGAGTGTCAAAGTTGTCGGTGGAGGAATTCACTCTCAAGCAGAAGCAGTACGACACGGACTTTCACGGGCACTTAGTGAATACAACGATGAACTTCGTTCACCACTTAAGAAAGCAGGATTCTTGAAGCGAGATCCACGAATGAAAGAACGACGAAAGTTCGGACTCAAGAAAGCTCGAAAATCTCCACAGTGGAGTAAGCGTTAATACAGATGTATACAAATAAAAGCACCCGAGAGGGTGTTTTTATTTTATTGAAAAGAGTACAATTTTTAGTATAATAGTCATACTTATGAACAAAGATGATGAAATCAAAGACCAAGAGGAATTGGAAGTGCAAAACGTAGCTCCAGAAATCCCTGCAGAAGACGAGGATGATATTGTCGAATTTGTCTACAACGAGGACGGAGAGGAAGACTTGAAAGCAACACTTAAAAAACTCAGAAAGGATATCAAAGAAGCTCGCAAGGAAAAAGCAGAGTATCTTGATGGATGGCAGAGAGCAAAAGCAGACTATCAAAATTATAAAAATGCAGAAGGTGAACGATTGGTATCGTATGCCGTAAATGCAAAGGAAAGATTGATTGATTCACTTTTGCCTGCACTTGATAGTTTTGATATGGCAATGTCCAACAAAGAAGCATGGGAAAAAGTTGATGCAAATTGGCGAACCGGCGTGGAATATATTTACAATCAATTCATTACGTCACTTGGTGAAAATGGAGTGAGTACTATCGACAAGACAGATGTGCCATTTGACCCAAATCTCCATCAGTCTATCGAAACAGAAGACACAGACGATGAATCAAAAGATCACACAATCGCACGAATCGTTCAAAAAGGTTACAAAATGGCTGACCGAATCATCCGCCCAGCGAGAGTGGTGGTGTATATAAAAAAATAAATGCTACGCATCAAGGAAGCACGAAACGGAAAAGGACTTTTTACTACCACAAAGTTGAACAAAAATGACTTTGTATTTAAAGTGGTTGGTCAAAAAGTGCATTTTGAGAAATTACTTGAAATAGAAGGTGATAGTTTAAACAACTCTTTTAGGTATTCACTCAATTATTACCTTATGCCTTCAAAAAAAGATTTGGCGTATTTTATAAATCACTCTTGTGAGCCGAATGTAAGAATAGTTCGAAAAAATAATGAGCTTGAATTTAGAGCACTACATGACATTAGTGCAAGTGATGAAATAGTATTTGATTACTCAACCATCCTTGCAAAAGATGATATTTGGACAATGAAATGCAATTGCGGAGCATCTTGTTGTCGAAAAACAATAAAGCGATACGACAGACTACCAAAAAAAGTACTTTCAAAGTATCTTGATGAAAAAATGATTCCCGGATATATCCTCAAGCTCGGATAACCTTAAATGAATCAAAAAATTACGCATTTTACGCGATAGCGTAAAATGCGTAATTTTAAATACAAGAATATCTTCTTTATTCAATTACATTTATTTGTTTATAGTCAGAGAAAGTAATTGAGATCCTGAATCAAGTTCAGGATGACACAATAAAAAAATGAGGTTGTATTGTGAGTTTGTATCTTTCCGCGTAGTTAAGGGAACACTTATGCAAAGCTCCGCGTAAAGTCCGCATTAGTAAGTCCGCGATGTGTTATTTCCCAAACAATTCAAACAAACTTTTCTTCGTCTCTTCGTCTACCTTGTCAGTTACAAAAATAATCATTTCACTTGTAAATCCGAGATCTTTTTTTATATTAGTGAAGAGATGTTCATAAGGGAAAGGGGAAATCCACGCACTATTTTTTAAACATACAAATCCCGCTTTTTTGAGGAGGTAGCGCACCGCTTCGCGTTCGCTTTTTCGTTCTTCTGGAATATCGATTAGAATTATTCTCCAAAATCCATCCCATGTTGTGGAAACAAGAGCTCCTTCGGCTTCAAGTGTGATGCTGTGAAGTTTGTTTCGGCCTTCCTGTGTCATCCGGACATAGTCTTGATTGTCTGACTTGAGAATCTCTACCATTCCAGATTCTACAAGATTCTTGATTGAGCGAGAAACAGCATATTCTTGCTTTTGGCTACTTGTATCAAAATCATTAGAAATAACCCTTCTTACCTCATTTTTGAGCTCTAGAATAGGCAATACAGTCTTTTTTGAAAGGGTTTTTAGGACTGTTTTGTTGATTTGGGGCTTTTTTTGCATATGAGGTGATAGTGGAACGTAAAGCGTAGAACGTAGAACGCAAAATACAGGATTTTGTGTCATCCTGAACTTGTTTCAGGATCTCAAGGTTTTTTAATCCTTCTCATTTTGAACGCGCATAAAATTCTGCTGAATTTTTGCTATGCTCGGCTCGTCAGCCTTGCGCAATGTTCAAAATGAGAAGGATTCTGGTTTGTGGAATCCAAAGCTTTACCCCTCCGCCCTTCGGGCACCTCCCCTCTAGGGGAGGCTATAAACCCAATTTACCACTTTCCCACATATTTGCAAGAATTCAGCGGTCACGAAATACTTGTCAAAACCGTAAATATGAATATAATAGATGTATATCAGTTTATGAAAAGTTTTTAAATACTTTTAGCTTTAAAAAGTACAAGAGAAATTATTAGGAATTTATAGCATTTTGTATTTAGCCAGTTGCTAGGCGCTAGATGCTAATTGCTGAAAAAAATATATGTCAAAAATAATTGGTATCGACTTGGGTACAACAAACAGTGCGGTCGCAATAATCGAAGGAGGAAATCCAAAGATTGTTGAGAATATCGAAGGATCACGCACCACACCGTCAATCGTTGGAATTGCAAAAAATGGTGATCGACTTGCAGGACTTCTTGCAAAGCGACAAGCAGTAACAAATCCCGAAAACACAATTTACGGTATCAAAAGATTTATGGGTCATCATTTTGCTGATCCAGAAATTCAGAAGGACCGAGGTGTAATGCCATACAAAATTCAGGAAGGAACAGATAAAGGTGTAGAAGTAAAACTCGGTGACAAGTTTATGCGACCAGAGGAAATTTCTGCGATGATTCTTTCAAAGATCAAAGCTGATGTAGAAGCAAAACTTGGTGAAAAAGTTACCGAGGCAGTCATCACTGTGCCAGCATACTTCAATGATGCACAACGAAAAGCAACAAAAGACGCCGGACAAATTGCAGGACTTGATGTGAAGCGTATCATCAACGAACCCACAGCAGCGGCACTTGCATACGGATTTAATTCAAAGAAAGATGAAAAGATTGTAGTGTACGACTTTGGAGGAGGAACATTTGATGTGTCTGTGCTTGAAGTATCTGGTGACGTGATCGAAGTGAAGTCGACAGATGGAGACTCGCACATGGGAGGACGAGATATTGATCGAAAAATCATAAATTGGATTGCAGACGAATTCAAAAAAGAATCTGGAATCGATGTAACAAAAGATCCACTCGCACTTCAGCGTCTCGATGAAGCAGCTGAAAAAGCAAAACATGAACTTTCTACAACTCCTGAAACAGAAATCAATATTCCTTTCATCACATCTGGTGCTGATGGACCAAAACACCTTCTTTTGAAGATGAGTAGAGCAACACTTGAATCACTTGCACAAGAATATGTGGATCGTTCAATCGAAATCACGAAGCGCGCACTCGAAGCATCGCCATTTAAGATGAGTGAAATCAATGAAATCATTATGGTCGGAGGACAAACACGAATGCCGGCGATTGTGGATGCGGTCAAGAAATTCTTTGGTGGAAAAGAACCAAATCGTTCTATCAATCCAGACGAAGTAGTAGCACTTGGAGCAGCGGTGCAAGCTGGAGTGCTTCAAGGAGATGTGAAAGATGTGCTTTTGCTCGATGTGATTCCACTTTCTCTCGGAATTGAAACACTTGGAGGAGTTGCGACAAAGCTTATCGAAAGAAACTCAACTATTCCAACTACAAAATCTCAAGTGTTTTCAACTGCAGCAGACAATCAAACATCGGTAGAAATTCACATCACACAAGGTGAACGTCCAATGGCAACAGACAACAAATCTCTCGGACGATTTATTCTCGATGGGATTCCACCATCACCACGAGGTATTCCGCAGGTAGAAGTATCATTTGATGTTGATGCAAACGGTATCTTGCAAGTAAAAGCAAAAGACAAAGCTTCTGGAAAAGAACAGACAATTCGTATCGAAGCTTCATCAGGTCTTACAGATGAAGATATCAAAAAAATGCAATCAGATGCTGAAGCACATGCAGAAGAAGACAAGAAAAAGAAAGAAGTTGTGGATATCAAAAACACTGCAGAAATGACACTGTATACTGCTGAAAAATCTCTCAAAGATGCTGAAGGAAAAGTGTCTGATGAAATAAAATCAGGAGTTCAATCAAAGATTGATGCAGTGAAAGCGGTAAAAGATGGAACTGATGGTAGTGCAATTATGAAAGCCACAGAAGAACTCTCAGCTGAGCTTTCAAAGATCGGCGAAGCGATGAACAAAGCACAAGAAGCACAACCTCAAGCAGAAACTCCTGCACAAGAAGAAAATGTGCGTGAAGCAGAAGTGAAAGAAGAGGGAAGTGAAGAAGCAAAATAACATAGACTAGAGCAAAAGAGCCTTATTTATAAGGCTCTTTTGCGTATCTGTTGACTTTGTTGTTAATATATGCTACTATATATTCAAACAGAACACTAAAAACACAAAAAATGAAAACAAAAAACGTAGGCCCACATTATGCGGCAGAAAATCGCGAATGGAGAGCATTTGTGAAGTATGGACTTCCTGGGATCATCGTCTTAGTACTTTCCCTAGCTTCATTCCATGGTCTTGCGAGTAAGTATCCTGCATTGTTAGTTATATCACTTGTGGTGTTTCTCGCAGGTCTTTATTTTGATGGCAAAAAAAGTGTACACACAGTAGCAATGATAAAAATAATAAACGTTCTTATGGTGTTTATCGCAGTTACACTCCTCACAGGAAATGCACTCTTTGCAGTCGTTGGGATCTCTACAAGTTTCGTGCTTGCAATATTGATTCTCCAAAAAACTTAATTGTATTTTTCAGCCCCGTATTCTCGGGGCTTTTTTCTTTACATTTTTTCTAGAAAATGGTTATATTTGTAAAAAACTGAACACTATGAAAACTATACAAGAAAGTACCATGAATGGTCGGCTCAATCACGACGCGCTTCTTTCGAGAATACAAGATTCATTGAATTTCAAAGAAATTGTCCCTCCTTTTCGATATGTAGAGTTACCGCTGTTTTCAAACAAAGTCGAATTCGAAGTTTCTTCAAAGTATAATGAAAAATTTTTGTACGCGCTTTATCGTCGAGCAATCGAAATATCACAGTTTAGATTCAAGACTGTGGGTGTATTTCAACTAGGCGATAATTTTTTAAGACACGTAACAGATTATTCAAAGATTTCCATTGAGTCAAATGGAATTGTTTTTTCAGATGAGAATTTCATTTCTGGAAATTGGAATGTGCATGTTTACACAAATGAAGCACAAGACGAAGATTTAAAAAATCGCGCACCAACACTAATTCTAAATTTTGATAAGAAGAATCCAAGACACATGAGTACATTTCATGAATTATCACCTTATTTCCCATATTCAGATAATGTAAAAATTAGGAATGTTCCTTTCAACGAATATTCTCAACTACTTATTCCTTCAAAATTCCTCTTCTATCTTTCTTGGTGATATTGTAATTAAGTAAACATTAACCCGTCTATAAGGCGGGTTTTTTCTTTTCAATTGTCCGCGATTTTTGCGTACGCAAAAAGATTGTTGAAATCGTGTGTGATTATTGTTATAATGCTTATATTAAAAGGTGTTAATGCATTTTAAAGCTAGAAGCTAAATGCTAGTAGCTTTTTTCTCGATATGTCAAAAGATTATTACGAAATTCTTGGTGTTTCAAAATCTGCGTCAAAGGACGAGATAAAGAAAGCCTTTCATAAACAAGCTCACAAATATCACCCAGACAAAAAGGATGGTGATGAGGCAAAATTCAAGGAGGCAAACGAAGCCTACCAGACTCTTTCTGATGACAGTAAACGCGCACAGTACGATCAATTCGGAAGTGCTGGACCACAAGGGTTTGGTGGAGGTGGATTCGGTGGCGGACAAGGTGGCTTTGGAGGATTTGATTTTTCTCAAGGACAGGGTGGTTTTGATATGGGCGATCTAAACGATATTTTCTCAGATTTTTTTGGTGGTGGAATGGGCGGAGGCCGAGGTCGCGCACGACGAGGACGTGATATTTCAACCGAGATTTCAATTTCATTTGAAGAATCAGTGTTTGGTGTAACAAAAAAAATTGCCATTTCAAAACAATCTGCATGTAAGACATGTAAAGGATCAGGTGCAAAAGATTCTGGTGTGGAAACGTGCAAAAAATGTAAGGGTGCTGGTCAGATTCGAGAAGCAAAGCGTACATTTATGGGAACGTTTGAAACAAATCGAATGTGTGATGACTGTGATGGCGCAGGAAAAGTTCCAAAAGAAAAATGTGCTACGTGTCATGGAAGTGGCGTCACCAAAGGTCAAGAAGAATTAGAAGTGAATATTCCCGCTGGAATACAAAATGGACAAATGGTACGACTCACAGGCATGGGTGAAGCAATCACACGCGGACAAGCAGGAGATTTGTTTATCAAAATAAATATTCCTCCGCACAAAACATTTACACGTGACGGATTCAACCTCCACACCGATCTTCATGTCAAACTCACCGACGCACTCCTGGGTGCAGAACACACACTCCACACACTTGATGGAGATGTCAAAATAAAAATCCCAGAAGGAATAACTCATGGCGAAATGTTGCGTATAAAAGAACGTGGTGTTCCAAACGGTGCACGAGGAAAGCGAGGTGATATCTATGTCCGCGTTCTGATTAAAATCCCTCACAAACTCTCACGCAAAGAAAGAGAAATTGTGGAGGGACTTAAAGAAGAGGGATTGTAATAAAAGGCAGGAGTTCAGAAGAGCGATAAGTGGAGAATAACTATAAGCGTAATATTTTTTAAAACACAAAGTTTATCTTGTGTCAATTTGACATTAATAATAAAAAAAGTATTATTATTAGTAATATGTTCAATCTATAAAAATAAATATCATGATGAAAAGTTCTTTAAAACAAGAAACTCCTTACAAAAAGGTGCAACTTCCTGGCTTAGTCGGGGGTGGTTTAAAAAAATTGACAGGCAGAGTACCGCTCGTTTTAAAAAAAATGGTTCGTTATCCTGGTGCTACTAGTTGGACGACTAGCGGTACTCATAACGATATTGATGGGTCTGACACAACTTGATAAAATATTTAACACACTATTAAAACACCTGCCTTTGTGGGTGTTTTGTTCATTTAAAACAGTATAAAAAAATAAAAATGATATTAGCACTAGGTACATCGGCATCTCAAGATTTTGTTGCATTTAAGGCAATAGAGAGTGAGTTAAAAAAACGAAAAAAGGAGATAATCTTATTCAAACAAGATTTATGTTTAAATAATGAAATTATTTCATATAAATTTAGCGAAAATGGTTCGTTTGTTCCATTAATTAATATTGAAGGAAAAAATTATGACATTGGCAGTTTTGAAGGCGCCATCAATCTTCACCCAATGCTTCCGAGAGAGCTCTTGGGTTTTTCAAAAATTAGCTTACGGCAATTTATCTGGAAACAATTTTATGAAATGCGTAGAGGTGTCTGGATGATTCTTAAAGATAAAAAATGGCTAAATGATCCATTTAGTGCAGAGATGGCAGAGAATAAAGTATTTCAATTAGTTGCTGCTCAAAAAGTTGGGCTAACTATTCCGGCAACGCTAATTTCGTCATCTCCTTCAGATGTAAAAAATTTTTATTTAAAATGTGGCGGATTAATGATTAACAAAATTTTGTCTACTAGTCCAATTTTAGATAAAGTTACGTTTACTCACCTTGTTGATGAATGCGATATTGATGATAATTTGTCTATCCTCATTTCCCCAGCTATATTCCAGCCTCTTATTAAGAAAGAGTATGAATTAAGAATAACTATAGTTGGAAATAAGTTGTTTTCAACCAAAATAAATTCACAGGAAAATTTGGCAACATCGATAGATTGGAGGGTTCATCCTGTAAAAAAGAAGTCATCTATACAAATGGAGCCGACTTTAATTCCACTAGAGCTAGAAGTTAAAATTCTTAATTTAATGAGACTATTAAACTTAAATTATGGTGCAGTTGACATGATAGTCACACCACAAGGTGATTATGTGTTTCTCGAGATTAATCCATCAGGTCAGTGGTACTTTATACAAGAGAATACACGTTGCAATGATATTGCAAGTGCAATAGCAGATTTTTTATGCTAGTATGGTAAACATGGTAATTCAATTACCATGTTTTTTTATGCAAAATAATATTTTACAGAACTTAATAAGTGAAATGTGTGAAATTGATCAAAAAACAAGAAAAATGGCTTTTGACCAAATTCAAAAAACAGGGGAAAGCTTCTCTATTTTTAATCTCATGATCTACTCTGTTGACGGCATTCATCAGCAGAGAATAAAACAAATTATAAAAGAATATGGTTATCCAACTAAAGAAAAAATTGGAGTAGATATTCTTAAGAAATTTTGGCTAATCGTTCAACATCAAGATATGGATGTATTTTTACAAAGAGAATGTCTGAAGAATTGTGATTTTGACATAGAAGAAAAGTCTCATCTGACGGATCGTGTCTTAATCAATGAGGGAAAAAAGCAAATGTATGGAACTCAGTTTTCGCAAGATATATCTGATGAAGACAGAATTATTTATAATAAAAACAGAGCAGAGGTCGGGTTGGTTGCTATATAGTTAACAGGAGGCACCAGAAATGGCGCTTTATGTATTGACAAAATAAGAAATAATGATATTATATAAACGTATGACATTTAGACATAAAAACATTCGAAATATTGTGGCCCTCTCTGGGTACTGCAAACCAAATATTTTGGCTGGTTTTTGTGTTGTAAATTAAACTCACATTCTAAATTTTAGAACTCAAACACCAGCAAGAACTGCTGGTGTTTGTTCATTTAGAATTGAATATGAAAAATATCAAAACTCAATCAGTAATGTTTCTTCAAGGAAAGAGACTTTATCTGCGCCCTGTCGAGCGAAACGACATTCCTTTACTTCAAAAATGGATAAATGATCCAGAAGTAAGAAAATATCTCAATAATTCTTTTCCAATGTCATTAACAGACGAAGAAAAATATTTTGAAAGAATTTCGAATAGTTCGAAAAATGATGTTACTCTTGCGGTGGTAAGAAAGAAAGACAATGTACTACTTGGAAGTGTTGGTCTACATAAGATTGATTATATAAACGGCACTGCTTCTACGGGTTCAATGTATGGTAGAAAGTCGGAGTGGAACAAAGGGTATGCAACCGAAGCAAAAATGATTTTGCTTGAGTATGCTTTTATGACACTTAATTTAAGGAAAATTTGCAGCGTTGCAATTTGTGGCAATATTGGGAGTATAAAACACAATATGAATTGTGGTTACAAGAAGGAAGGCATTAGGAAAAGTCATTATTTTCGTGACGGACAATATCATGACGCTGTGATGCTTGCGGTTTTCAAAAAAGATTGGGAAGAAGTTTTGAAGAAAAATTCAAAAAAATAAACAGAAAAGGGCAGAGATGCCCTTTTTTTTATTTTTGACAAATAGAGTTTTTTGTTATATTATAATTAAAAATTAAAAACTAAATACAAATGATAACACTACCTAAATTACCTGAAGTTCACATTGGAAAACTTTCCAATGGTATGAGATACGTCTTTGTTCCCGATAAAGGGAGCGGATTGATTCACGCTGAAGTGCTTGGATATGCCGGCTCAATACTGGAAACAGACCCAGGCACTTATGGAGTCTCTCATTTCCTTGAACATGTAGTTTGCAATGGTACAAAGAGTTTTCCTGATGAAGATGTACTTACTAATGAGTTTGATTTAATTGGAGCAAGTCGAAATGCAGTGACTGGTTTTACTACAAAAAGGTATCACCTTCAAACGGATTCTTCAAAAAGCAGAGAAGTAATAAAGTATATTTCTGAATGCATCCTTTGTCCAATTTTAGATAACACTATTATTGAAAGAGAAAGGTTGGTAATTCAAAGCGAGTTAAAAGATTCTCTTTCTAAGCCATTAGTGCGTGGGAGTATGAACTCTAGAAAAAAGTCGTTTGATCTTGCTCGTTTACACGAACATAATCTTGGGACACATGAATCAATTGCAAATATCAAAAGAGATGATCTAATAAATTTTCACCAAAAATTTTATATGCCTTCAAATTTTATATTTGGAGTTATGGGTGACATTGATCATTTGGAACTAGTGAGTATTCTAGAAGATGAAATCGGATTCGCACCAAGTGGTAATACGCAAAGTAAAATTTGGGTTGAGCACAAAAAGAATGGTAAATTTATTTCTTCTGATAAAGGCATCGAAAATTCATCAGTTGAAATCTGTTGGCCACTAACTCAAGAGCAAATATTACACGATTACCACAACATATGTAAGCTAATTTCTGTTCTTGGGTCAATGAGAAGGTCAAGACTCTATAGGGTATTAAGAGAAAAACTCTCATCTGTGTACGGTGTGCATATGGGTTTATCCGGATACAGTAGCTTCAGTTCGTTTTGTTCGATCGATACATCGACAGACAGAGATTCTGTTGATGCTGTCATTGATGCATCTATTGAATGTGTGAGATCTTTCTTAAATGATGGGCCTACTGAGAAGGAGATTACGCAGAGCATTAACCAAACAGTATTTTGGATGAAGAAAGAAATGGCTAATAAAATGTCTGTACTCAAAAATACAATGGGTGACGTCCTATTTAATCCAAACTTCGTATCTGTAGAAAATGAAATAAATAAATTATTGTCATTTGAAAAAGATGAGTCGATTGAGGCATTCCGCTCGTGTATTAAGGGAGATCCAGTGATTATAGTTAGAAATCCTGTTTAAAATTTACAGCACCAGAAATGGTGCTTTTTATTATTTTCTTTTAATCAAATAACCCAGTACATTCCAGTGTATTTTGTCTCCATTATACAAAAATCCGTCATATTCGAGATTGTTTTTGTAGATCACAGTATAATCAGTAAATTTTTCTAAATGAGAATCAATTGTTTCCTGTGAGAGAAGTGAAAGTTTTTTTCTATCATCATTCTCTCCGAAAAATGTAACAAATATAATTTTCCCCGCTATTAATATTTTTGAGAGATTCACAAGGGGTTCTTTTGTGAAAGGAAGTGTGTGTCTGCATACCACTAAATCGTACACGTCAGTTAAGAGAAATTCTGGTTCAGTAATATCTTGTTTAATGAATTTGAAGTCATCATTATTTCCATCAATTAAATCCTCTTTGTCTAATAGAGTTATTGATTTCAAGCCTTGCTGTTTAAAATGCCGGGCAAGGTTTGTATCTCGCGCGCCAATGTCGATTAGAGATTCTTTTATTTCTGTCTGTGTTAGCTTTAAAGCTTGAAGTAAATCATTCATAGTAAGATTATAGCAATTTATATACATTTTCACCACTTTATTAATTTTGGAAGGACTTTGAGATCACAAATTGGTAGGCTGGCATATTGGATAAAAATGTTTGACAAAATCAAGTAAATTTGCCATAATTTTGTTGGAAATTTAAAAATCAAATAAAATGAAAAAGCTAAATTCAGAAGTGTGGGGAAAGGTTAAAAATATTGACCTCTCACAAATCCTCGTTAGACTAGTTGTAAAACAAAAATGGTCAATAGAGCGAGCAACGGAAGCAATTGAACAGTATAGGCAGTTCTTGTATTGCTGTGTAGTATTCCCAGGATCATCTTTAGAGCCAACAAGTGAAGTAGATGTTGTGTGGCATGATCATATACTTCATATGAAAAAGTACAATGAGGACTGTATCAAATTATGTGGACGGTTGATATTACATGAGCCTTATCCTGTCAATGAAGATGTTGCGAGTGAAATTTTTAAAGCATGCAAGAAGACAGGTGGTGATTGTCGACTTGAATCTGCTGATCGAGGTGAAGAAACAAACCCTATTCTGATTATTGATGATAAAATCAAAACAGAAATTATCGCAACTAGAACAGCTGAATGCACAGGAGATTGCCAGGCAACTACTGGTTGTCAAGAACCACCACCTGCCGACTGCGCATTAAATCGCAATTCTAAAAAAATGGATTTTAAAAAAATTAGAGCTGAAATTTTTGCTTAAGTTAATCCTTATATCCCCATAGTACATATACTATGGGGATATTTAATATTGAAAACACATAAAACGATTAAGTATACAAGCTTATCAACAATTGAAACATTTTGATATAATAAAATCATATGACATGGTTTTTATACGCACTCGGGGCGCCAATATTGTGGGCACTTGTAAATATCGCCGATCAATATCTTGTGAATAAACACGCAAAAGGCGAACATCCAGTTGGTGCACTCGTGTTGTTTTCAAGTCTCGTGGGAATTGTGGTGTCTTTCATAATCGCACTTTTTACCAAAGGTATTTTTGATATAAGTTTACACGATAAGATAATTTTGATTATTTCAGGGTTCTTCTCACTTGGATGGATAATTCTTTATCTCAAAGCATTGGAAATCGAGGATGTGTCGTCTGTTGTGCCATGGTTTTTGACTATTCCAGTATTTGGATATATTTTTGCGTATTTTTTTCTTGGTGAGACTCTTACACAAACACAAATGATTGGAAGTGCAATAGTGTTGTTTGGAGGGCTAATACTTTCACTTGAATTTAGTGAAGAAAACAGAGTCAAATTTAAAGGCAAAATCGCATTGATGATGATTGTCTCATGTATATTTGCAGCATTGTGGGGCGTTTTGTTTAAATTTGTCACCGTGGAGGAACAATTTTGGGTATCCTCATTTTGGGAATATATTGGACTCGGACTCGCAGGATTGATTATATGGATATTTGTTCGATCATACAGAAATGCGTTTTCTCATATGATTAAAGTTGGAGGTAAAAACATATTTGCACTCAATGTCACCAGTGAGAGCGTAACGATGGGAGGGAATTTCATGAACAATTTTGCACTTCTTTTGGCTCCTGTAACGCTCGTTTTTCTAGTAGCAACATTTCAGCCAATTATTGTACTCGTGCTAACTTTTCTTTGTACTAAATTTTTTCCTTGGATTGTTGAGGAAAAATTTCACTTTCGACACATTGCACCAAAACTCGTTGCAATAGGTGTGATGGTAGTGGGGAGCATGTTGTTTTTTTAGGATACAAAAGTACATTATTGTCAACTAGATGTTTTGGAAATAAGTAGTAAAATAGAGTTCAAACAAGGTTTTGTGCAACTAAGCACAAAATAATACATAGTTCATAAAGGAGGATAAGGAAATGTCGAAAAATTCGTCGTCTGATAATGGAGATGGTACATCATCGTTTATAAGCGGACCAACAAACCACAACAGTAACTCAAGTCAAGGATCTTCAATACAAAGTGATAAATACACTATAAACAATGAGGATAAGGGCAAGCCGGACACTCCAAAAGTTCATGAATATTCTGGAAGAAGTCATGATAAAGGAGTTTCTTATGAAGGAGGTCGTGGTGAAAATTATAACACTAACGATAGTGGAAAATAAACTTAAAAGGCAACCTTAGGGTGCCTTTTTTATTTTATGCTAAATGATATACTAAATACTATATGATATATATTAATCATAATTTAATAAATACTTCTACTTTAGTCTCCTTTAAAAAGCATATTGAAGATGGTGAATTTAAAAAAATTGAGCAAGAATGTTTTGCAAATAAAGGCATGGAAATTGAGTTTGATTGGTTGATACCTACAATACTTGAGCTTGTTTCCAATGAAGATACAAATAAAGATACCTTGGTGTTTAGAATTAAAAGACTTTTTGTATTATTAGTCTCTCTTTCAGAGAACAAGAATAATATATATATAAATAGAGATATATATAATCAAAACATTTCTTATCCCCTTGAAAATAAATTACTCATAGATATTGATGATTTTTTATTTGGTGTTACTGAAAAAATTGATACAAATAAAATAATTGAACATAATTTTTCAGAGGATGAGCAAAAGGAAATTGGTAAACTATTCTTTAAATCTTTATCTGCATAAAACCCCTTAATTATAAATAATTAAGGGGTTAGCATTCTTTTAACAAAAGTATTTTTATAAAAATTATCCTTATATACTGCAAATACTAATAAATCTACATACACATTTTCTCCTGCACTTGTATGATTTTTAAATCTAGCTTCAATGGGCAGGCCAAGTTTCTCGAAAATCTCCATAGATTCATTATTGTTTTCGTGAACCTCGCAATAAACTTTCCTACATTTAAGTGTTTCGAATAAAAAATTACATCCAAGTATAAACATTTCAGCTCCATAGTAATGCGACTTTCTGTATTTTTCAGAAACAAAGGTTGTTGTATATCCAGTTAAATTTTGCTTATTGAATCGATAAATCCAGCTTGTACCTATCGCGCTGTTTCTGGTGTTCCGTGCAATAAAATGTACATATCTATCATTTTTATATGCTTTTGAGATTTCGTCATCAAGCTCGTTTAGTGTGCATTTTTTAGAATAGGACATGCAATTACTTTGAAACGTTTCCGTGTTTCTCCATTCAAGCAGAACAGGGAGATCATCTCTGTTGATTTCAGTCAGGATGAGTCTTTTTCCATTGATATTCAAATTTTCCATAGTGTTACGTTTTAATATTTATATGACATAATTGACATAATGTCAAGTAATTATAATCGTATACTTTATTGATCCAGTAGTTTTTTAATCGATAAACTTTTCACCCTTTTAGTTTTAATACCTTGTTGGTATACTGAATAGATATAATATTTAATAAAATATTTGGATTAAATGCTTTATAAACAATGGAAAGTATTGAAGAAAAAACATATAAGCTAAGTAGCACCGACAAATTTTTGATGGTTGTTTTTATTGTCTTAATTGGAAGTGCTTTTATCTCTAATTTTTACCATTTCTATATAAACAAGAATTACACATATATTATTGAAACAGAATGTGATTCAGAGTTTGAAACTTGCTATATAGGAGAGGATGATGGAGGGCAATTTTTTTATAATGTCAAGACCATTAATGCATACGATTTTTCAGCGTGTAGTGATAATTCTTGCACAAATGAATGTACAAGTGGCTTTTTAGAATGCATCACCATTCCATGCGGGACAGATCCTGCTGATGTTTGTTCAAAGAATGAATAATAAAATGATTAAAGAAAATTTAGATTTTCATACTGACATCGTATATAGTGACGAAATTAAAGAACAGGTTGAATATCTGATGAAAAATCGTGATGCATTTGATTCGTATGTATATACCTCCGTTGATGAAATTCTTAATACTAATAAGTCAGTGCAAATCGAATGCAAAAAAAAGGTTGATTATATACTCAATCCTAATATTAAAAGCAAGTTAAATGGTATTTTATTTAGACAAATAAATACACCAAATTACGAAACTCGACGATTTCATCAAATTTGTGAGGGGTATGGAATCAAGCCTTTTTTTGTTCAGTATAAAGAGGATAAATTTACTTCAAATAACTCACTTAAACGAAGTTACGGAAAAATACCCTGTGTGGTTGGTACTGATAAAAATGGGCAGTACATTATAAACTATGTCAATGTAATAGATTTTAATCAAAGTAACGGTAAGAAAATTTCTGATATAAAGACATTACAAGGTGAAAATTTAGTTGAACTACACAATAAACTCTTGTTAGATCAAATACCTTCAATCCATGAAAGTTCACTTGTGGAGGCCTCACGATGGTTCAAGAACAATGGTGATTGTGCAGGAAAGTATTATCTCAATTTATTGCTAAATTTTCAGACAGACACTTTTCTATTTGATAATTTTTCATTAAATGGAGAAGAGGAAGTATTTACCAGGAACGTTTTTTTGCCAACATTGATTCACATTAGAAATACGTATGGAATAAAACCTATCATTATTGCTTTGGAGCCAACGGAGATTGAGAATAATTTGTTTTGGATTGCTCAGACTCCGGAAGTTTATAGTATAATTAAAAAATACAATGATTGAAAATACCTGCACTTTATACGGGAGTGCATATCACACAATTGCATATTATTCTCATCTCGTGCCGGCATTTCTTATAGGAACTCTGGCTGTTTTGATTTTAATGAAAAACAGAAGTTCATTAATAATCACATTTTGTTTATTTACCGCAACATTTATCTTGTGGTTGCTTGGAGATCTTATAGCCTGGACATCGCCAAATTACAATCTGATTTCTGCCGTGTGGTCATCACTTGATTTACTCAACATACTTTTTTATATTTTTGGTGCATATTTTTTTACGACACTAGTCAGCGGAAAAGATGTCAGTTTGTGGATAAAGGTTGCTATTGTGCTGGTGACATTGCCTGCTTGGTATATTACAGTTTCAAATATTAGTATTTCTTCATTCTACTTGCCTCAGTGTGAAGCAATCAATAATACCTTTCTTACAAATTACAAGATATTAATTGAAGCACTTGTAGTCTTGTTCATTGTTATATATGGTTACATTAAATCACGAAAACTGGAGCCAGTTAGAAGAAAAAAAGTTGCACTTGTTGCAGCTGGGCTTATTTTATTCTTTGCAACATTTTCTGTAACTGAATTTATAGCTAGTCAAACAGGTATATATGAAATAAACTTGTATAGCCTTTTCGTCCTACCTGTTTTCCTTGGAATGATTATTTATGCAACAGTTTCTATGAATATATTCCAACTCAAAATTATTGGCGAGCAGGCAATGATTTATGTACTTTTGATTATGGTCGGCTCTCAAATGTTCATACTTGAGAATAGGGACAACAGAATACTTTCGGTTATTACATTCCTGTTATCATTATTCTTTGCATATGTGTTACTTCAGAGTTCACGAAGAGAAGCAATGGCAAAGCGACACATTGAAGAACTCGTATTCCAACTCGAAGAAGCAAACTCAAAATTGCATGATCTCGACAAGATGAAAACAGAATTCCTCTCACTCGCATCTCATCAGCTTCGTAGTCCACTTACCGCAATCAAGGGTTATGCATCGATGCTTCTTGAAGGTTCGTATGGGCAAATCGTCCCAGAACAAAAAGTACCAGTAGATCGAATCTTTCAATCAAGTGTAAACTTGGCGCAAATCGTGGAAGACTTGCTTGATGTGTCAAAAATGGAACAAGGTGGAATGAAATTCGAAATGGCAGACGTGGACCTAGTGGGAATCTTGAAAGGTCTGACAAATGAGCTTCAGGTTTCTGCAAAAAGTCGAAATCTTGATCTTGTGTTCGAAACAAATCTTACAGAAGCAATTGTGGAAGTAGACTCAGTAAAAATTCGTCAAGTGTTTGCAAACTATGTAGACAATGCACTCAAGTATACAGAAAAAGGAACAGTCAAAATCTCAATTGCAAAATCAGATGACGGAAAAAAGATTGTGGTTGGAGTCAAGGATTCAGGAATGGGTATTCCTCCAGAGATTATGAAAACACTCTTCAAAAAGTTTGAACGTGGAGAGGGCGGAAAGGTCAACGCGGGAGGTTCAGGACTTGGGCTATATCTCGCAAAAGAAATCGTCAACGCACACAAAGGACGCACTTGGGCTGAATCAGAAGGACGAGGCAAGGGAAGTACATTTTTTGTGGAGCTTAGTTTGAAATAATATAAAGTAAATTAAAAATCACATCGCGCAAATTTACGCGGTGTGATTTTTAATAAAAATTGACAAACTGTCAAAGAGTGATATTATGACGTAAAATCTAAAAAACAAATAAAATGGAGAAAAAACTTTTAATAATTAGCAATTCTGATGAATTGTATTATTACAAACCCGTTATTAAGGTTATTAATGAGATTTACAATCACGATGTGTATGTATTTGATTTCAATCAATATCCACGCACTGCGACAATGTCGGTGTCATTAAGTAATAGCAGGAAAGTGTGTGGGTCACTCAAAACGACACAGTGGAGTAAAGGGCAATCAAGAAAAGGTGTCATGCTTGAAATTAATGATGTATTTAAAGTGTGGCCGATACGCATTGGTAATACCAATATAAGCCCTGAACTAGATCCTGTCTCTGCTTTTTTTGCAAAAAAGCAGGCGCACTATGCGATTGAGTCTTTGCTTGCACTTTTTGAGTGTGAGGTAATAAATCCTCCACGTATCGCTAGATTTGTACAGCACAATAAGTTATATCAATTAGAAATTGCAAAATGGGCAGGATTATCGATTCCCGATACACTAGTATCATCCAATTATTCTGATGTGTGTGAGTTTGCAGAAAAATGTGGTGGTAGTATGTTAGTAAAATCAATATACACAATGCCGTTCTTAAACGAAGACACCAAGGAAATGTTTGGTATATATTCAAGTATTATTACAAAAAGAGAACTTACTTCCTTTTCAGTAAAAGCTTGTCCAAATATCTATCAAGCATATATTGAAAAGAAAGTGGAACTACGGATTTCGTACGCCAATGGGAAAATTATGACTTGTTCCATTGATTCGCAATTAAGCGAAAAAACCAAGATTGATTGGCGTAATTATGACTTTGGTAATGTTAAACATACTACTTACAAATTACCTAAAGACATTCAGAGAACACTTGTAAAATATATGACACGCATAGGGTTAAAGTATGGGCAAATAGACATGATACTTACCCCTAATGACGAGTATGTATTTTTGGAAGTAAATCCGTCTGGGCAATGGGGATGGATTCAAGGATTGACTGGCCTTGAGATTGATCATTCAATTGCTAAGATGCTCATTGAATAGTAAAAACCCTTTGGAATTTAATTTCCAGGGGGTTTTCTTAATCCTAATTCAATTAAATATGGCATTGTCATTTCTTCAAATGTCGGTTCGTATTTAATTAACTTTTCAAATACAGTTACGAACTTTTTTTTAATCGTACTCAACATTTCTTTATTATTCTTTTTTAGCTTTTCGTACATGTACAGTCTCGCAAGATAATTTTGATACGCTGAGTACAAACTCATGACTGAACTTTTTTCTGACAATTTATTTTCATACGATAGGAGTTTTTTAAACCCGACAGTAGTTTCAAGATTGATTTTCTTTTTGTCCAAGACTAAACTAGCAATATGATTTAAAACTTTACCTGCTTTTTTATAAGAAAGTATCAACATTGAAACATCTTTTGCACTCAGTGAATTTTTGCCGTTTGAATAAAAATAATTAGAAATTCTTTTGTATGTTTCAAAGTCATTTGACAAAGTATGGTTATATATATCAAATACCGCACTTGCGACATGTCGTGAGGTAGGGAAAACACTCAACATTTTATCTGCAATCGCTTCGTTCGTAGTTTGTGTAAAAAATTGGTATCCTGAAAGAATCAATGTTTTGTTTTTGGTAGTAGAAATTTGGTCAATCAAACTCAAATACAAGCTCGCCCAATCTTCAGTAAGAATTTGTTCATTGTAGTTGGTCTCAAGCTCGAGTAGTAAATTGGTTAACTTTTTATTATGAATGTCGGTATGTGTGGCAATTTCCTCCTCTGATAACTCAATAGAATAAAGAATTTTCGAAAAATCTTCAATAATTTTGTAGTATTTTCTTTTGAAGACTAGTAATGAGTTCATACTGGACATTATTGCATAAAAAAACAAAAGTAGGCAATAAGTGAATATTGCCTACTGAATTGAATTAGTCTCCTTCGTCAAACTTATAATCGCTCTTTACTCCTGTTGCGTAATGAGTGTGGCAACCTGCAGCTGCGCATACTCCGGGAGATGTTTGAGTTGGAATTGGTTTAAGTTGACCAATAAGTAGTGGTTTTCGCTTGTTTCTCAACAAGGATTCATTAAAGACAGTAATTTTTGATTCACGTACTGCTTGCTTTGATGATGTTTTCATGACTTCGGTTTTTGAAAGATTAAATTAGCTATATTATAGATTGTAGTTTTCAATTGTCAATACTGTCTTTTTACATCTGTAGAATATCAATTTATTTCACTTCAATATCCGGACCGTCGGGTGTGTCGTTGATTTCAAAACCAAGCGTACTGATTTGATTACGAAGCATATCTGAAGTTGCCCAATCTTTTTCTTTTCGTGCATCTTCACGTTGATTCACCAATTCACGAATATTTTCCGGTACTACTACGTTAGAAATTGCTCCTAGTCCGAGCCCGAGAACTTTGTCGAAATAAAGTGCAGTCGCATATTTGTCTTCTTTTGATACTTCAGTATCTTTCAAGAGTTCCCAGAGTGTTGCAACAGCATCAGCGGTGTTCAAATCATTTGATAACGCCGTCTCAAAGCGTTCCTTGTACAAAGAGTGTACATTTCCTATTCCAGCATTCTTTAGTGTGCGTACGTGAGAATAGAGACGTTTGAGGGCTTGTGAGGGTCCTTCTAGGGATTCCCATTTGAAGTTCATTACTGTTTTATAGTGCGCACCAAGAACCCAAAGTCTGTATGCGACAGGATTGAATCCTTTGTCGATAAGTGTTCGAAGTGTAATGAAATTTTCACCAGACTTTGCCATTTTGTCTTCACCAATATTTACAAAGTCAGAGTGGAGCCAATACTTTACATACTGCACGCCTGTTACTGATTCTGATTGTGCGATCTCATTGTTGTGATGAACTGGAATATGGTCAATTCCGCCTGTGTGAATATCAAAAGTATCACCAAGATATTTTCGTGACATTGCTGAACATTCAATGTGCCAGCCGGGAAATCCTTTTCCAAACGGGGCGTCATAACCGAGTTCTTCGTTCCATTTCCAAATTGCAAAGTCGCGGGGATTTTTCTTTTCGTCATTTAGTCCGATTCGTGAATGTTCGCCATCAAGTGAGACAACACCACCAAGTGCACCATATGACGGAAATGTCGCTGTATCAAAATATATTCCATCACTTGTTTTGTAGGCGTGATTCTTTTCAAGAAGAGTATTTACCATTTCGACATCCTCGGCAATATGATCTGAGGCAAAAGGGAAATGAGTTGCGGGTGTGATGTTGAGTGAGTTTAAATCTTCTTTGAATTTTTCAAAATAAAAATCTGCGACTTCTCGCATAGCTTGAAGTGTCATTGGTTTTCCTTCGCGCTTGAGTGCTTTGGACATTTTGTCCTCACCGTCGTCGCCGTCACTTGAAAGATGACCAATGTCAGTCACGTTGATCACTTGAGTTACTTCGTATGAAGCGAGCTCGAGAGTCTTTCTTAAAACATCAGCAAAAATATACGCACGGAGATTTCCGATGTGCGCATAGTTGTAGACTGTTGGACCACAGTTGTACATTCCGACTTTGTTGTCGGAAATGGGTGAAAACTGTTCTATTTTCTTGGTCAGAGTGTTGTAAAATTTTAGATCCATTTTTTGCCTTTGAAGAATATGAACATCACTAAACCAAGGAAAAGCATAGCCAAAATTACATACATGAATTCAGCTGAGCTATTGATAAAGACGATTTCACTATTCATACCGAATATACCTGCAATTAGCGAAAGAGGCAACATGATGAATGAAAGTGCAGTGAGCACTTTTACGGTCTGGTTTGTCTTTGCAGAGAGTAATGTGTCGTTTGTTTCGCGTAGGTCACGAAGGATTTCTTTGTGTCCCTCGAGGAGATTGTTGACCTTGTTGTATTCTCCGGTGATTGCTGAAAGATAATACGAGAAATTGTCTCCATAAAAGTTTTTACCTGCACCTTCAAATGATTCAAGTACATTTCCATGAAAACGAATCGCTTGTTTGAAATCGAGCAACTTTCTGTTGGTTTCCGATATTGTGTGCACCATTTTTCCTTCCTTTCCATCAAAAATATTTTTTTCAATATCTTTGAGGTTGTCGTTGATGCCTTCGAGTGCTTCCATTGAGTCTTTGTAGAGTTCTTTTATGAGGTAGTAAAAAAGAAAACCGGCGTGATCACCAATTGCATGTTTATTTTCAACTGTATGACTTTCAAATGAGTGTGCACAGTGTGAAAGTGCACGAATTTTTTCATAGTGAACAGTGATCACATAGTCTTTGCCGAGCAAAAAGTCGATTTCTTGTTCTGTAGTTTGATCACCTTTTGAGTGAATTTTTGGAAAATGCAAAATAAGATAAATCGTGTTGTGATGGAGATCTACTTTCGAACGGACAGTTTTTGAGAGAAGCTCTTTTGCGGCAATTTCCGGAATACCGTATTCTTCAATGAGATGTGTGATCTCATTTTGAGTCGGCGATTCAACGTCAATCCACGTAAGATTGCGATACTTGTTTGTACAAATCATATTAATAAGTATAAAGCTAAAAGTTGAAAGCTGAAAGGGGATTTCAGAAGAAGTTCAGAAAGCGCTGAAAATTAGTTTGCAATATATGCTTAGTTTGTCAAATTTTTCCCTCATATTCTCATATATATTCCTTATGCTTTGGGCTTTTAGCTTTGAGGTTGCTTTTTCTTGCATTTTTCTGCAAATAATATATAATCTTCCTACATATGGCAAAAGTGGCTAAAAAAGATGAATTTGCAGTTTTCTTTACTGGAGGCAAACAATACAAGGTCTCAGTTGGAGACGTGCTCAAAATTGAGAAGCTCGACGGCGAACACAAAGCTGGCGATGTGCTTTCTTTTGACAAAGTTCTCCTTGTAGACAACGGAACTGATACAAGTATTGGTACACCGTATATTGCAGGAGCACAAGTTACCGCAACTTTGAAGAAAATCGACCGATATCCAACAGTTCGAGTAGTACGATACAAGCAAAAGAGTCGTTACCACAAGGAAAATGGCCACCGCCAACCTTACGCAGAAATCGAAATCACAGGAATCAAATAACTCAATTAAAACCCACCCGAAAGGGTGGTTTTTTGAAACCGATTCGTATGGAATAAGCCTGACCTAGAGGGGAGGTGTCACGAAGTGACGGAGGGGTAAGAATTAACAACCTCAGTTATCTTTTCACAACACGAATCAAAACTTTCTATAATTTCATTGTTTGTAAAACGAATTACTTGAACTCCAAGATTTTTCAAATCTTTACTTCTGTGTTCATCATAATTTTTTGATTTATCTGAATCAAAGTGTGAATCTCCATCAATCTCGATTGCGAGCATGATTTTAGGAATATAAAAATCCAAAATATAGTTTCCGACGGGTCGCTGTCGAATACATTTTGGTTCTAGGTTTCGCAAAAAATCGTACCAAATTTTTTTCTCACAAAATGTCATATTCTTTCTCAAATCTTTTGCGCGACTTTTGAGGTTTGAATTGTAGTTTTTGTAGGATTTCATAAATACTTTTACCCCTCCGCCCTACGGGCACCTCCCCTCAAGGGGAGGCTTGGGCTCACTAAAGTCTAAAGACTAGCGACTAAAGACTGCATTTTTCTTCTTTCAGCTTTAGACTTTTGGCTTTTAGCTATGCCTTATCCTCGATTCTTAAGTGCATTCATTATTGTATCTCTATCCGAATACTCAAGCTCGGTGCCTGTCGAAAGTCCTCGTCCGAGGCTCGATAATTCGATTCCACTGTTTTCAAACAAAGAATTCAAGCTTTCTCGTACATATGTATCTGTGTGATCACCTTGAGGACTCAATGAAAATGCTAAAATTACTTCTTTTAAGACACCTGAATCTTTGTCTTTTTGAATTCGTGTTTTGAGTTCATTTATTCGTACACGTCTCGGTGTAGACTTTTCAACGATAGGCACAAGTCCGCCGAGAACAAAATATCTGCCATTGTACGAACCACTTTTTTTAATACTTTCCAAGTCTGCATCTTTTTCTACCACAAGAAGAAGTGAATCATCACGCTTTATTTCTGCACACTCATTGCAAATAACTTTTCCGTTAATCTGAAAATATCTATAACACTTTGAACATTGCCCAATCGATTTCTTTATTTCGGTGAGCGTCTGCGCGAGACTATTGAGATACCCTTGATCTTGAAGGAGCAAGAAATAGACAAAACGCTTGGCTTGTCTCTCGCCAATTCCAGGGAAGTGTGAAAATAATTCTGCAAGTCGATCGATTGGGTTCATTGAAAGTTGTCAGTTGTTAGATTTTAGTTGTTAGTAGATACTTTAGATATAATAATATATTTTTTTCACTTTTTTTAAGAAAAAAATTCTTATAATTCATTCTTACCCCTCCGCCCTTCGGGCACCTCCCCTCAAGGGGAGGCTTCATACATCCGCGACCATCCGTGGCTCATATCCGTGTAAAATCCGCGTCTAGTCAGCGTTAAATCTGCGTCTAGTTCGCGACTGCTAGAATTCATCCAATGCACTCTTTGGTGTCGCGGTTGAGGCATAATCTCCGAGATTGCTTTTTTCAAGTGAAAGGAAGCTTGTAGTATTTCCGTCGAAGTAAAGTTGTACAGAACCAGTTGGACCATTTCTGTGTTTTTCAATGAGAATTTCCGCAATGTTTGTGCGTTCTGATTCGTCTTTGTATTTGTCCTCGCGGTGAATAAACATCACTACGTCGGCGTCCTGTTCGATAGATCCAGAGTCTCGAAGGTCAGAGAGTCTCGGCTTTCCACCACGTTGTTCCACTGCACGAGAAAGCTGAGAAAGTGCAATCACTGGCACATCAAGTTCACGAGCGAGCTGTTTGAGTGAGCGAGAAATTTCTGTTACCTGATTCACCATTGAGTCATGATTTTTTGCAGTTGTCATGAGCTGGAGATAGTCGACAATAATCATATCGAGACCATACTGACTTTTGAGGCGACGTGCAGCGGCACGCATTTGGTTGATTGAGTTCCCGGCTTGGTCGTCGATGTATATTGGTGCTTTCGAAAGTTTGTCGAGTGATTCACGAATTTGAAGAAAGTCTTGGTCTTTCAAATTTTGACCTGTTCGAATACTCCATGCACTTACGCGTGATTCAGAAGAAAGAAGACGCGAAGCGAGTTGCTGAGAACTCATTTCAAGAGAAAATATTCCCACCTTTGAACCGTACTCTGTAGCTGATCGTCGTGCAATATCTAGTGCGAGTGTCGTTTTCCCCACAGAAGGACGCGCAGCGAGTATGATTAGGTCAGAACGTTGAAATCCTGCAAGAAATCCATCAAGTTCCAAATATCCAGATGGTATTCCACGTACTTCTCCTTTGTTTTCGATGAGCTTGTTGAGCTGTTCAAATGTTTGCGTGAGAGATTCTTTGATGCCTACGAAATTGTGCTTTTTATTTACAGATTGAGTAACGCCGAAAATAGTTTTCTCCGCAGTGTCGAGCACATCAGACACAGGAACATCTGTTTCTTTGAATCCAAGCTCGGCCACAGTGTCACCCGCAACAATTAGATTTCGAAGTGTTGCTTTTTTGTGAACAATTTCGGCATAGTACACGACGTTTGTTGAAGAAGGAACACTTGAGGTGAGTTCCGTCAGGTATGCATTTCCACCTGTTTGTTCAAGTACGCCTTTGTCTTTGAGTCTTGTTGAAAGTGAAAGCAGGTCAATCGGCTCGTTTCTTTGTGAAAGCTCAGCCATTGTGCGGTATATGATTTGATTTCGTTCACTATAAAAATCTTCGGGCACTAGAAGCTCATTGATCTCGTGCATTGAGCCAGCACGCATCATAACAGAGCCAAGAACAGCCTTTTCTGAATCAAGACTTTGAGGAGGTATTCGCAAGTGCGGGTCACGACGTTCTTTTGACATGGGTGTATTGTACCACCCAGGGTTCGAGCAAGAGAACTTGTCAAAGAGGAAAAGTGTGTGCGTATACTGTGGACAAACATATTGGCGTGATTTGTCCTTATAAATCGTTTGATCTTTGCTTGATTTAGAGCAAAGTTTGACTTAACCGAGCTCAAGAGGCATAATTGTGTAAACGATCCTAACACAAAATCATATGAAAGATTCCGGACTCACTACGGAAGTACAAACCAGCACACGGTTCACAATTGTTCCACTGATCTCGATCTCTGATCAAGTATCTGTCGGCAACACCACACTTGTGGTGCGACTTACAGACATTGGCATGTTTGAAAAAAATCATCGCGACTCGATTGGTATGCTCGATCTCCATCGGGGAAGTCCATCACATTCAATCCACATTGGACTTGGTCATCACTTGCACAATTCGCATTCTGAAGCAGTACTGCTTCTTCAAAAATTGCGAAGTTCGGATTTTAAAATCAAAAGTGTCACTGGATTGTGCGTAGGGAAAACTCCTGAAAACATTTCAGAAATCGCACATCTAAAAAATTCGGATGCTCATGTATTGATAAAGGAGGCTAGTCTTCCAAGAGATCAACACGCAAATTTTTTGCTTGGAATTGTTACGCAAGACAGTACGGGCAAAAGTATTTCAAACAAAGAGTTTTGGAATTTGTCAGACATGGTTTCAAAGACATTACAAAATTGTTTTCCCGAAGTCATCATTTGTTAAGGTTGGTCAAGTATTGACTAAGAGAAAACACACCGCAGAGTATTATGGGACTCTGCGGCTTTTTTATTTTTTATAAAATTTGATACTATATATGTATGTCAAAACAATCTATTGTACTCACAGGTGATCGCCCTACTGGAAAACTCCATTTGGGGCATTTTGTCGGTTCTATCCAAAATCGCATCGAGCTTCAAGCCAAACACGATACAGTCTTTTATATGATTGCCGATGTGCAAGCGCTCACCGACAACGCCGAAAATCCAGACAAAGTGCGCAACAACGTACTCGAAGTCGCCCTCGACAATATTGCGTGTGGAGTGGATCCATCAAAAACTATTTTCTTTATTCAATCTCAAGTTCCTGAAATCGCCGAACTCACAATATTTTTTATGAATCTTGTAACTCTCGCTCGGCTCAAAAGAAATCCTACGGTCAAAAATGAAATGAAGCAAAAAGGATACGATGAAGACGTGCCTGCAGGTTTTTTGTGCTATCCAATTTCTCAAACAGCCGATATTCTCGCATTCAAAGCAAATATTATTCCTGTAGGAGAAGACCAGCTTCCAGTGATTGAGCAAGCAAATGAAATTGGCCACAAGTTCAACACACTCTACCAAGATATTTTCCCAAAGATTGAACCAGTAGTTAGTAAAACTTCACGACTGATGGGGCTTGACGGCAATGCAAAAATGTCAAAATCTCTCAACAACGCAATTTATCTTTCTGATTCTCCAGAAGAAATTGAGGCGAAGGTCAATCAAATGTATACGGACCCAAATCATATCCGAGTGGAAGATCCAGGAAAAGTAGAAGGGAATGTAGTCTTTCAATACCTCGATATTTTTGACACTAACAAGGAAGAAGTTGCCGAACTCAAATCACAATACGAAAAGGGTGGACTTGGTGATGTGGTTCTCAAGCGACGTCTCACTGCAATTCTCCAAGACATCATCAACCCAATTCGTGAACAACGTGAATATCTCGCAAAGAATCCAAAGGAAATAATGGAAATTTTGGAAAAGGGAACTCAAAAAGCGCGTGAATACGCAAAAGAAACTCTTGCCGAAGCAAAAAGAGCAATGAAAATTGAGTATTTTTAGCATATTTCACCTTTGACAAAATGGTATTTCTGTGCTATTATGTACTTAGACAAAAACACCTCGACATATGAATAACAAAGAAAAAGAAACAAAGAAGCTCGACTTCAATGATTACAAAGTCGGTACAAAAATTATTTGGAATGAGATAGTATCTCGTTACAAAAAAGGTACTTATGTACTTATTTTTGCAGCTGTATTGATTGCAATTGGAGATGGTGTTGTGCCACTTATATCTGGAAGGTTTTTTGATTCACTCAATTTACTTTCAGGTCAAGCTGGTACTCCACTTACACTAAACAATTCGGTATGGATTTCACTTCTAACACTTTTGGCATTTACTGCACTGTCAGCATTTGGTCAAAGGTGGAGTGGTGTTGCGCGCGAAAAAGCGTGGTATAAGATTTTTACCTCATACCTTGCAGATGGCGCACGAAAATTGACTAGACTTCCGATGTCTTTTCACAACAACAACCCAATATCCGAAGTTGATCAAAAAATGATTCGTTCAGGAAATAATCTCTCACAGATGTTTGGAGATGTCATTTTGGAGTTGTTGCCCGCGTTTCTCAGTATTATTGTTGCAACAATAGCTATCTTTAGTATCAATTTGCATTTGGCTCTAATTATTATTATTGGAGTCACAATCTATGTATTGATTCTTATAAGAACAGTTGGGCAAGGTGCTGAATTACAGCGCGAAAATCACAAAGCATGGATTCATGCATGGAGACAACAATCAGATGGTATTTCAAACATCTCAACAGTCAAGCAATTTAGTGCGGAAGAGTATGAAGACAAGAAGAATCGAAAGAACTTTATTGATGGAGCATACGGTACACAACTCAAGCTGATTAATCTTTGGAAAAAGATTTCACTTTGGCAACGTATCATCGTGCTTTTCTCTCAATTTCTTGTACTGACACTATCGGTAGTTTTTATTCAAAAAGGACTACTTAGTGTGGGAAAAGTAATTGCACTCAATGCCTATATTGGAATGATGTTTGGACCGTTTATGCGACTTGGAAACATGTGGCGAACTATCCAAAATTCAATCATTTCGGTAACAGATGCTCACAAATTGCTTACGACAGAAGAGGAAGATTATGACAACAAAGATGCGATATCAAAAGAAATAAATGGAGATATTGAAATCAAAGACGTTGTATTCTTCCATGACGAGCGAAAAATTATTCTTGACCAGCTAACTACAAGTGTTAAAAGTGGACAAAAGATAGCACTTGTGGGAGAAACTGGTTCCGGTAAAACTTCACTAATAGAACTGATCTATAGATTCTACTCACCCAACAGTGGTTCAATCATTATTGATGGTGTACCTATCGAGAAGTACAATTTGCAAAACCTTCGTTCACAAATCGGCGTAGTGCCTCAAGAGCCTGTATTGTTTGATACATCAATCCTTCACAACATTACCTATCCACACAATAATGTGCCAATGGAAAAAGTAATTGAAGCAGCGAAAAAAGCGGAGTTGTTTAACTTTATTGATGAACAACCGGACAAATGGGAAACGATAGTGGGTGATCGAGGCGTCAAACTCTCTGGAGGTCAGAAGCAACGTGTTGCGATTGCTCGTGCAATTATTGGCAACCCGCGAATCTTGATTCTCGACGAATCAACTTCTGCGCTTGATGCAAAGACTCAACACAGTATCGAAAAGGCACTTGATGAGCTGATGGAAGGTCGTACGACATTCATCGTAGCTCACCGACTAAGTGCAGTGCGAAATGCGGATGTGATTTGCGTACTTCACAAAGGACGCATTATCGAACAGGGAACGCATAAAGAACTTATGCAAATTCCTGATGGTAAATACCGAACTTTGTACGATCTTCAGTTTCAAGAGACAAAACTTGTTGAAGAAGAGGACAAAGTACTGGAATAATCCTTGTATCAAAAAAAATAAAGCCACTCAATTTGAGTGGCTTTTTCTTACTTTTTCTTCAAAATTATATCTCTCAACGACCGACAAACTTTATTTGCATCACCAACTGGAATCTTGTTATATGAGTAACGAGCATCGGTTCTGAGTGTGTCCAGCACAGAATCAATCCAAAAAAATTTATCAGATTGTTCATAATAATATGGGTTCGTACCTTTCCATGCAAACTGCGGATTTGTATCATAATCTCTCGCAATAAGCCCTACGGGTATTCCATATCGTACAGCCCAGGCAATCACACCAATTCCATGAATATCTAATTCTTTCGCAAACTCATCTCGTCGTAAAAATAAATCAGTAATTATTCCATCAGGAAGTTTTTTTACTTTTGGTCTTGTTTCGGGAATTGGTATTTTCTTTGAAGCATCTTGCGGGTCAGTTTCATTTCTAGGTATTAATCTGTCTAAAAAAACATTATGGTTCAGTGGAGTCTTCATGTGATTTTCAAAATCTTGGATTGTTTCAATTACAACCGGATTGGCTTCTGTATGAGTACCCAATAAGAAGAAACTCATTCTTTCCAATGTTTCCTCCAATAACTCACCTTTTCTGCTCGAAACTAGAATTACATTTAGTTTTTTACTTGATTCCATTTGTATATGTTTTTATGGTTTTCAATATTTTATCAATGTATTTATGTTTTGTCAATAGCAGTCAAAATTTAAGATTGTAAAAATTTATTCTTTGACAAATATGGACATTTTATGTAGTATGGGCAAAAACATAGCACATGATAGAGATACTAACCACATTTGCTTTCTTTGCCCTATTCGTAATATTGGCAATAAAGCTATTGAACGGCAGAGTTCAAATTCAAACAGCACAATCACTCGAAGTAATTGATGAATTGCATAAACCACTTCAGATTCTATGGCTTAAATCAAATTTTTTCAGCGAATTTCAACAATCAGCACTTCGTAGAATTGCGAAAAAAGATTCTGTGCAAATTGAACGCATGATAACTCTTGATCAAAAACTTGAAATGTTCTTCAAGTACAAAAATTCAAAGGCGGTCAATCAAAACAAAGCGATTTATATGGAGACCATTGGATTGATTAGCAAATCAGTACTTGCAGGAATTATCGACAGCATGTCGAAAGAAAACTTTACTGAAACAGTTGAATTGTACAACCGAATTGAACAGTCAGGCAAAGTCTATCCACCAACAAAGGAAATGTACAACAAAATTCAAAATTTCTTTGAATTGACGCATCATGATTTCAATTCGCAAACAATCTACAAACAGTTTCGGTTAAAGTATCGAAACTGACGGCAATGATTATTAAATCATTGCCGTTTTATTTTTCCGAAATAATATTGTATACTTGTAGTACCAATGAACCGGCTGACACCGGGGAGGACAGAGGAAGAAAGTCATATCGTGATGAGTAGAACCTCTCGTACCTGCAACGTTATGCAGAGAAATTAGCCCCTCACAACTTTTATGTATTATGTGTATGTTTTAAAAAGTACTGTTGATGAAAAATTGTACATCGGGTTTACAGGTGATCTAAGAAGACGGTTTCAAGAGCACAACTCGGGTAAATCAACTTCAACATCATACAGAAGACCTTTAGTCCTTGTATACTACGAAGCATACACTTCTCGTGCTGACGCTTTCGAACGGGAAAGAAAGCTTAAGCATTTCCAAAATTCTTATAAGCAACTCAAGAAAAGAATTGGAAGAAGTATAGAATTATAAAAGTTGTGGGGGGAGAAAGTAGGGTGGCACCGCGACCAAAAATCGCCCCTGCGAATTTATTATTATTTGATAAGTTCGAAGAGGCGATTTTTTGTATCTCTTCGCAAAAAAAAAAATATATGAGTAAAAGAATTTATATCAAAGACCTTTCAACACACAAAGGTGAAGAAGTTCTAATCAAGGGATGGGTTCATGTTCGTCGTGATCAAGGAAAAATGATCTTTTTTGATTTTCGTGATATGACAGGGATAATTCAAGGTGTAATACTTTCACAAAATATCGAAACACTCGAGATTGGAAAACAATTGCGACAAGAATGTGTAGTTGAGGTTACAGGAAAAGTGAACGAACGTCCACCGAAGAATATTAATCCCGAAGTAGTAAATGGTGAAATAGAATTGGAAATTCTAACTATCAAAATATTGGCAATGGCTGAGACGTTACCATTTGATATGTCATTGGATGGATTTAATCTTGACCTGACAACAGAGCTCAACAACCGAGCACTCACACTTCGTCATCCAAAAATTCAGGCAATCTTCAAGATAAAAGAAACAATAATTGATTCGTTTAGAACATGCATGAAAAATAATATGTTCTTTGAATTTCAAGCACCAAGTATTGTACCGGCTACCGCAGAAGGTGGTGCTGAAGTTTTTAAAATTAACTATTTCAACAAAGAAGCCTATCTATCGCAGTCTCCTCAACTTTATAAACAAATAGTAATGACAGCGTTTGAGAGATGTTTTTCAGTAAACAAGGTCTTTCGGGCTGAACCAAGTTCGACTACTCGCCATATTACAGAAATTGTTTCGCTTGATGCTGAGATGGCATTTATAGAAAGCTGGACTGATGTCAAAGATATGGCAGAGGAGACAATTCGCTTCATTATCGATGAGATAAAAAGAAAAAATAGTGCGGAGCTAAAAATGCTCGACGTTGAACTTCCTACAATGATTGACTCAACTCCTACACTTTCACTCAGAGAAGCCCACCAAAAGATTTTTGATGTGTATGGAAGAGACAACAGAGGAGACAAAGATCTTTCATCTCAAGATGAAGTAGAAATTTCTGAAATCATCAAAAAGGAAACTGGATCTGACTTCGTGTTTGTTTATGGGTATCCCACAAAACAAAAGCCATTTTATGTGTATCCAAACGAAGCCGAGCCGGAATACAATGAAGGAGTTGATTTGATCTGCCGAGGCCGTGAGCTTCTGTCTGGTGGACGACGTATCAACGACTACAATCAACTTACAAAGCATGTCACAGAATGGGGACTGGATCCAAAATCGATTTCTATGTTTCTGCAATCTTTCAAGTATGGAGTACCACCTGAAGGAGGTTTTGCTTTTGGGGCTGAAAGAATTACAATGCAGTTTCTAAATCTTGTAAATATTAGACAGGCATGTATGTTCCCAAGAGATATGAACAGAATTGATGAGAGGTTGAATGACGACGAAAACGCATTCTAATACTTTGTATCATAGGAATAAAGCATAAAGAAAAGCCCCATTACGGGGCTTTTTTATTGCAACAATCATGAAATTACATACCAGGAATGCTTATAGAATTAAAAATGTTTTTTGCATCAATGCTTGCATGTTTTGAATATCTTTGGATATCATGCCGGGTCAAATTAGTCTCTGATACAATTTTATCTATTTCATTTGAATCAGTATTTAGAAGATCACCGAGTTCAATTTTGGTTTCAAGGATTTTGTCTCGATTTTGATTTCGCCTAAACAACCACATTGTGAGTGTATAGTGGGTTTCCAAAACACGAATGTCTGGATTTGAAATAATTAATTCATTGAGATTCTTTGATCGCTCGTTCGAAGTTCCTACAGTCATCATTTTTTTGTGTTTTTTAAGGTTTCAACTATTTATACAGTATTTCTATATGTGTGTCAATAATCGCAATTTGTCACTTACGCGATAGAATAGAGACAATGGAAACAACGGAAACGCTTTCATACAAAGTGAAGACGGCGGTCTTTGAAGGTCCTTTGGAGCTTCTTCTTTCACTTATCGAATCACGAAAGCTTTTCATCAACGAAATTTCTCTCGCTCAAGTCACCGAGGATTATATCTCGTATATTCGCACACTCAACGAACGTTCAATTAGTGATATCACAGGATTTATCGGTATCGCTGCGACACTCATACTCATCAAATCTCGCTCGCTTCTGCCGGGAATTGCTCTCACGCAGGATGAAGAAAAAAGTATTGTCGATCTCGAATCACGACTTCGCATGTACCAAGTTATCAAAGAGGTCAGTGAGGACATGAGAAGAGTGTATGGAAAAAATATTATATTTACCGCACCGGATAAACGCACCATGTCATTTGAGGATTTATTTGTTCCTGATGAACGAATATCCACTCAGACAATGCTCACGTGTGCATATGATGTCATTCATGCATTGCCCAAAAAGGAGGCTCCGCTCCCAAGTGTTGAAATAAAAAAGGTGTTTAGTATCGAAGAAATGATAGACTCGCTGACGTCCCGCATCACCAGTGCGATGAAAATGTCGTTCAAGGATTTTGCAGAAAGTCACTCTGGTGACGCTGAAACTCACAAAGAAAAAAAGGTGTATGTCATCGTGAGTTTTCTTGCTATGCTAGAACTTGTACGCCAAGGTCTCGTTGATGTAGTTCAACACAGCGCATTTGATGATATGGAAATTGTAAAATACGAAGAAATTACAATTGAGAGAGTGGATGATTCAGAGGATGAACTCACCGACAGGCCTTCATAGTGTGCTTTACCCCTCCGTCCTTCGGACACCTCCCCTCATAGGGGAGGCAAGAATCCAGGATTCTCGTGCTCAATGTTCTAGTGTCCCGTGATTTTACGCTCTACGCTCCACGTTCTACGTATTACGAATCTTCCTACTTCCTACTTATTACTTACTACCAACTAACTTCATGACTTTATCCGCACAAATCGAAGCACTGCTTTTTTATAAAGGTGAATCACTTACTTGCCAAGAAATGGCAAAGATTTTGAAAGTTACTGAAAGTGATATTGAAGAAGGATTGCGATTGCTCACACAGTCGCTTGAGGACCGTGGTTTGACATTACTCCAGATTCACAATCAATACACACTCGGCACACGAAAAGAAGCGTCACAAATTCTCGAAGAACTTCGCAAAGAAGAGCTCAATAAAGAACTTTCAAAAGCGTCTCTCGAAACACTCGCAGTGATACTGTACAAAGGTTTTGCCACTCGTGGTGACATCGACTATATTCGCGGAGTAAACACAAGCTTCATTTTGAGAAATTTGCTTATGCGTGGACTGATTGAAAAAGCTGTAGATAAAGATGATTCAAGAAAGCTCGTCTACGCACCCACAATCAAGACTCTACAGTATATGGGTATCACAAGTCTCGACGAACTCACCGACCGTGACAAAGTGATTCGTGCACTCGAAGGAGTAATCGAAGATACAAAAGATGATTTACAGGAAATAGGTGAGTCAGCCGAACAATAATCAAATGGATAAAGAATGGAAAGTTGAACTAAAATTTTTGTTTGCATTTTTTGCCGTGCTTGTGCTCGGTGTGATGTACTTTTATGGATTTGGGCAAATTCGTATTCAACAACAACTCATCGCGTCAAAAATCGCCCAAGTACCACAAGTGTTTGAAGGGTACACTCCAAATGCCCGCTCAGTCTTTGTCTACGCACCCAAAAGCGACTATATTCTTTATGCGCATCACGAACTCACACCGCTTCCACTTGCGTCTCTTGCAAAGATTATGACGGCGACTGTGGCGCTTGATGTTATGGATACTGGAGGACGTGTGCTCGTTGACGAAGAAGCACTCAAAACATACGGCGAAAACGGTCTCATGATCAATGAATCATGGGTACTTAGGGATCTCATTAAGTTTATGATGTTTATTTCATCAAATGACGGAGCAGAAGCTATTGCTCGACATCATGATTCGTATTTGATATCAAATGATCCACTCAACAGCACAACATTTGTTTCAAAAATGAATTCAACCGCACAAACACTCGGACTTTCTTCACTTTCATTTCAAAATTCGTCTGGACTTGATGAAGGGAACACAGCGACAGCATTTGGTACTGCAAAAGATATTGCTCAGTTGTTCTACAAATTGCATTTTGAACACAGTGATATTGTAGAAAATAGCGCCATTTTCAAACAAACATTTACAAGCATAGACGGCATACCTCATGCAGTCACAAACACAAATGTCTTGCTTGAGTACGATTACGATAGAATTATAGGCTCAAAAACAGGATACACAACCACTGCCGGTGGAAATCTAATAGTTCTCCTTGATACACCACTCGAAGAACCCGTGGTACTTGTGGTACTCGGAAGCACCATCGACGGCAGGTTTGGCGAAATGCAAACAATCCTGGCTGAAGCTCGAGAGCTGACCGACGCCCTGTATTCACTTGGTCTTTCATTCACAAATCTAAAATAAAGGTAATATAGTATAATAAAAAGCACTATGAGTATAATCAAAGTAATCTTTCCCACAATATTGAGTTTCGTCATTGGTATGGCAATCACGCCATTTTTTGCACACTATTTTTACAAATATAAACTTTGGAAATCTGTCAGTCGCAAAGAAAACAATCCACACGAAATGTCACAAGCATTTCAACAAATTCACAACGGTCATGATGAAGTCAAAACTCCACGTGTGGGAGGAATAATTATTTGGGCATCTGTCGGACTGACATCTCTTTTACTTTTTATACTTTCTCGAGTATTTCCAAATGACATTAGCACAAAGCTCGAATTCGTAAGTCGAAATCAAACATGGTTGCCATTTCTTGGACTTTTCATTGGAGCACTCATTGGACTCTTCGAAGACTTCTTGGAAATATACGCAAACTCAAAAAAGTTTATTCACGGACTTTCAAGTCGGTATCTCATTTCTATCGTGGTCTTGATTGCCGCACTTTGTGGCTGGTGGTTTTATTCAAAGCTTGGCATGACTTCAATTGCGATTCCGTTTAGTTATTTTCGACTCGAGCTCGGATACGCATTTATTCCATTTTTTGTTCTTGTGATGCTTGGAACATTTTCAAGTCGAGTTATCGACGGCATAGATGGACTCGCAGCAGGTGTAATGGCAAGTATTTTTGGCGCATTCACCGTGATCGCCTATTCGCAAAATCAAATCGACATCTCGGCACTTTGTGGAGTCATTACTGGAAGTATCCTTGTCTTTCTATGGTTCAATATTCCACCAGCGCGATTTTATATGGGAGAAACAGGAATGCTCGCGCTCACAGTGACGCTCGCGATTGTGGCATTCCTCACCGACTCAGTGCTCTTGCTCCCAATCATTGGATTTCCGCTTGTAGCTACTTCTATTTCGTCTGCACTTCAAATTTTTTGGAAGAAAAACTTTGGCAAAAAAGTATTCAAGATCGCACCACTCCATCATCATTTTGAAGCATCAGGATGGTCTAGGCCCAAAATTACTATGCGGTATTGGGTTGTGTCTGTAATATGTGCGATTCTCGGAATTCTCATTTCACTATTTAGTTAATATCTTTTATGCTCAGAAAACTCTTTCAAAAAAGCGATAAAGTCTTTTTGGGAATTACTCTCTCGCTTGTCGTGATTGGAGTTGTTGTTTTTGTATCTGCGTCACTCGGTATTCTGGCACGAAGTGAACAAAAATTTTACGGCGTAGTATTCAATCAAATTTTGTTTGGAGTCATTTTCGGAATGAGTGCTCTTGTGATAATGATGAATTTTGATTACCAAAATTTAAGAAAGTACGCATTTCATATTCTTGTTGGCACACTCATACTCACCGCACTTGTATTTGTACCAGGACTTTCATATGAACACGGAGGAGCGAGACGATGGATTTCGATTGGTTCTATCCAATTTCAACCTGCAGAATTTTTGAAAATTGGATTCGTGATTTATTTTGCAGCATGGCTCACATGGATGAAAAATAAGGTGCATGATTTCAAAAAAACACTTTTACCATTTAGTATTTTGCTATTGGTTATCGCAGGAATACTTCTCAGACAGCCAGATACCAAAAGCTTGATTTTGATTGTAGTGGCAGGAGTTGCGATGTGTATTGTCGCGGGAGTTCCGTGGAAATATGTACTTGGTTTTACAGCCGTGGCAGCGGTTGCATTTGTGGGTTTTGCATTTGTAAAAGGAGATTATCTAAAAGATCGAATCAGTACTTTTATACGCCCATCAGATGACACACTCGGAAAAAGTTGGCAGATCACTCAGTCACTAAATGCGATTGGGTCCGGAGAAATGTTTGGTAGAGGACTCGGTCAGAGCGTTCAAAAATTTGGAAATCTCCCCGAACCACAAGGTGACTCTATTTTTGCAGTACTCGGAGAAGAGTTTGGATTTATTGGTACAACCATCGTGGTCATCTTGTATTTATTTTTTGCACTTCGTGGACTTCGCATTGCATCTCATGCACCGGATCAATTTGGAAAACTTCTCGCCACAGGACTGATTGTGTTGATTCTCGGTCAATCATATCTCAACATCGCATCACTTGTAGGACTTTTCCCACTCACGGGAGTACCACTTGTGTTTATGAGTCATGGAGGTACATCGATGATGATTGCACTTGCCGCGACGGGAATTGTGCTCAATATTTCAAAAGCGAAGCGTGCACAGAGCCAAAAATAACTGTATAGTGAAGGTACTTATTAGTCACATCTAGCAATTTATCAAATCATATGAAAATCGTATTCACTGGTGGAGGGACCGCAGGACATTTTTATCCAAACATTGCGATCGCTGAAAATTTCTACAATCTAGTTGAAGCTGAGAACATTGTTTCAGTTGAACTTTTTTATTTTTCTGATACTGAGTACGACAAGTCAGCACTATATGAAAACAAAATGAAATTTGTGAAAATTCCTGCAGGAAAGCTTCGAGTAGGTGGAGGCGGGATTCAAAACTTTTTTGATATGTTTGTCACTGCATACGGAATACTCATTGCTATCATGAAGCTCTATTCAGTGTATCCCGATGTGGTAATGGCAAAAGGTGGATACGCGAGTTTTCCTACGCTTTTTGCAGCACGCTTGCTCAAAATTCCAGTGGTCATTCACGAATCAGATTCTACACCAGGACGCGTGAGTCAATGGGCAGGGAAGTTTGCACAACGAGTCGCAGTCTCATACGAAGACGCAGCAAAATTTTTTAATCCTGCAAAAGTTGCACTCACAGGACAACCTATTCGCGAAGAATTGAAGAGTCCTGCAAGTGAAGGCGTGTTCGATTTCTACAAACTCGACCCAACAGTTCCCGTAGTTCTTGTGCTTGGAGGTTCACAAGGTGCAGAAATCATCAACAACGCTCTTTTGGACGCACTTCCAACTCTTTTGCCAAAGTATCAAATCATTCATCAAACAGGCATGAACAATCTTGAGTCAGTCAAAGGACAAGCCGATATTACAATGGCAGACAGCAAAGATCTTCTTAGAGATCGATACCGAGCAATCGGATTTCTCAACGTGCTTGGAATGCGGATGGCGGGCGGATCATCATCTGTGGTCATCACTCGTGCGGGTTCAACACTTTTTGAAATCGCATCATGGAATACTCCATGCATCGTGATTCCAATCACCACATCACAAGGTGATCATCAACGCAAAAATGCATACTCATATGCTCGTAGTGGTGGATGTGTCGTGATTGAAGAAGCCAATTTGAGTCCGGCGATTCTCGCACAAGAAGTAGAAAAAATTCTTGATGAAGAACCACGACGACTCAAAATGATTGAAGGTGCGAAAAGTTTTATTGGTGCAAACAACGCAGGCCTTGTCATTGCACAAGAATTGCTCTCGATTGCACTGTCGCATGAGACGAAGGAATAAGGGACGTTGTTCATAGAACATGGAGCGTAGAGCGTAAACATAAAACACTAGAACGTTGAGCACAAGAACCCTGGATTCAAGCCTCCCCTAGAGGGGAGGTGCCCGCAGGACGGAGGGGTAAAAAGTAATAATGAGCGGCGGCCAAGGCCGCCGCTCATTTGCATCTCATCCCCTCCTTGTTGAGGAGGGGTGCCTGGAAGGCGGGGTGGTGTATTTCCCACCTCTCCTAGACAGGAGAGGAAGACACGAAGTGACTGGTGAGGTGGATTGAATACTCTATACAAATACACCGCCCCGTCGCTTCGCGCCACCCCTCCTTGAAAAGTAGGGGAAAAAATACAACTAAATACTGAACCCATCTTCTTTCAGCTTTCAACTTTTAACTTTCAGCTCTCCCCATGTTCGCGTAAGTCAGCGTCTAGTCTGCGTTCAGTTAGCGTTTAATCTTTTTTGCGTTATAATTGAAAACACAGATGAACAAACGCGTTTTTATCTACACCTTCAAGCTTCTTTCAATCATTGCACTTATTTCTATGAGTGCATTCTCTGTCATAGACAAAACTCCACGCACTCTCTTTGCCCAATCAGCAGACGAACTTCGCGACAAGATTGATCAACAAAACAAAGAAATCGAGCGTCTCGAAGCAGAGATCAAACTCTATTCGGCTCAGCTCGTTGAGACAGGCAAGCAGGCAAACTCTCTTCAAAACGAAGTCAAAGCACTCGACCTTTCTCGAAAAAAACTTCTGACCGACATCAAGGTCACCGAAAACAAAATAAACGGAAAGAATTTGCTTATCAAAAAACTCGAACTCGAAATTGGAAAGAAAAGTAATTCTATCGATACCAACACGACCGCAATCCACGAAGGTATTCGCCGTGTCAACGAACGCGATCAAACAACTCTCATTGAAGCATTACTCAACAATGGCGACTTTTCTGATATATGGCGTGAAGTAGACGAAACACTTATGGTTCAAGAAAAAGTTCGCGGGCATATTGTCGTACTTCATGAGGTCAAAGGCGAACTCGAAGGAGACAAAGATGAAGAAACAAAAGCAAAACGCGAACTCGAAGGATTGAAAAGTGAACTTGGTGCACAGAAAAAAATTGTCGATCAGAACACTGCCGAAAAAAATCGCTTGTTGAAAGAAACAAAAAACCAAGAATCAGCATACAAAGCACTCGTTGCTCAAAAGCAAGCACTCAAAGCACAATTTCAAAAAGAAATCGACGAATTTGAATCAAAGCTTCAATACATTCTCGATCCAAGCAAGCTTCCAGATGGTGTAGTGTTTTCATGGCCACTCGACAATGTCTTTGTCACACAACGATTCGGTATCACATCTTCTTCAGGCCGTCTATACGCTTCTGGTTCGCACTCTGGTATCGACTTTAGAGCATCAGTCGGAACTCCGGTCCGCGCAATGGCAGACGGTGTTGTGGAGGGAATTGGAGACACAGATCTATCGTGTCGTGGAGCATCATTTGGAAAATGGGTATTTATCCGATACAACAATGGACTTGCGAGTACATACGGACATCTTTCACTCGCAACAGCCCAAGAAGGTCAAAAGGTTCGTCGTGGCGACATTGTGGCGTATTCTGGAAACACTGGATACTCTACTGGTCCACATCTTCACGTGTCAGTGTACGCAAGTGAAGCGGTGAAGGTGGATTCAAAGCCATCAATAAGCTGTAAGGGAAAAATTTTCCGTCAGCCTCTCGCAGCCCGCACTGCATACCTCGACGCACTCCAATATCTTCCACGAAACTTCGCTTCGAAAGAATAATATTTTTATACACAATATTAATATAAAAAATATATGAAAAAAGATTTTTCAATAAGAAATTTTTGGAGTTTGAACACTGATGAGACAGTGACAATTGGACTTCTTCAAAGAAATACTAATAGGGATATTGAAGTTTTCATGCCAATGAATTCACAGATGAAGGACATTGATTTGATTATTGCTAATACGAGAAATCAAAAAATGTTAACATTACAAGTTAAAGCAAGTAAAGCATATATACCTTCACCAGCTCAAAATAAACGTTTTGGTAATGGCTCAGGAACTTTTGTCTCAATCAAAGCAAATTCGCTAGAAAAATCTAATGCTGATTATTTTGTTTTTACTTTGTATGGAATGTCTTCATCTGACAAAAACTTCAAAGGTAAAATAAGTGTCCAACCATATATTTTGATCATTTCTACTCGCGAATTGATAAAAAAAATTAATTCATATAAAAGAAAATCGAATTCAGGTTCATACATATTTCATTTCTGGATAAACGCGGATAAAAACGAGATTTTCGACTGGCGAGATCTTAAAGACAAGAATTCATATGGATATTACAGTGAATTCCTTGATGATTTGGGATTAAAGAATTTGATAAGACATTTATCTTAACTTCTCTTATATTTGACCACGCAACTATCCGTATTTTACGGATAGTTCAATTTGTTCTTAATATATGACACAATACTACACAGTCATGTCATACTACGCTGGAATCGGTGCCAAACACAACAAATATCCGCAAATACCGGAACTCATTTTGGATTTTCATGGATACACCACGCTCGAATGCAAAGACGAACTCGACGCGCTCATCTCTGAAGGGAAGTTTGGGCATATTCGCATAATTGTAGGGAAAGGAAAGAATAGCCAAGAAGGTCCAATCCTGCCGAATTTTGTACGAAATTACCTCACAGACCATCGTATCCGCTTCAACCAATCAAAGCTCCAAGACGGCGGCGAAGGGGCATTGGAGGTGTATCTGGAGATTAGTTAAGTATCATAATTATGATTGATTTTTAGACCACTAGATGGGATGATAGTAATGTGAGACTTAAAGATACCAATATTAAAGACAGACCACGAGAAAAACTCGAAAAATATGGTACCAGCAAGCTTACTGATGCTGAACTTTTAGCGATTTTACTACGAACAGGTACCAAAGATTTAAATGTATTAAAATTATCTCAAAAAATTTTACAGAAATTTGGAAATGAAAAGTTTATAGATATAAGCATAGATGAATTAAAAACTATTCATGGATTAGGTACAGCTAAGGCTTGTGAGATTATTGCTTGTTTTGAGCTTGGGAAACGCATGTTGAAAGGTAAAAAAACATCAATTATACTTACTCCTAAAGATGTTTGGGAGCGAATGGAAGATATTAGAGGAAGTAAAAAGGAACATTTTGTTGTTTTTTACTTAGATAGTAGGAATCAAGAAATAAATAGAGAAATTATATCGGTTGGAACTCTAAATGAGAGCTTAGTTCATCCACGAGAAGTTTTTGAAGGTGCAATAAAGCATAATGCTGCAGGAATAATATTGGCACACAATCACCCATCTGGTGACACAGAGCCATCGGAAGCAGATATTGAAATTACAAAAAAATTAATCCATGCTGGAAAAATTTTAGATATTAAAATTATTAGTCATATTGTTGTAACAAATAATTCTTTTTTACAACTAGAATTTTAACAAAAATTATATTATGAATAAAGAAACCCGTATAAAAAATATAGCTGAAATTATTAAGAGAGATAAGGAGCATGGCAGACAGGATATCCCATGGAAAGATAAGCTGGAGCCGATGTCAGTTTATTTAATTCCTTTAGAGTACCTAGTTTACAATAAATACAATGGGCGTATTTTAAGTAGAACTAAGTCATTAGAAATGCAGGGTTACGAAATTGATGCTGCTTCTAAGGAAGGCAAGGTTTTAATAGAAAAGCTTCTCATGGATTCAAATCCATCTAGAAATAGACAGACACTTGAAAGCATTAATAAAATTGGGCAGGAAAAAGTTGGTATAATTACTCGAGATGGAATCATAATTGATGGTAATAGACGCGCGATGTTATTAAATAAATCAGGTAAATATGATTATTTTAAAACCGTTGTTTTAGATGTTACTTTAGAAGAAAATCCATTAGAAATTGAGAAACTTGAAACTACTTACCAAATGGGAGAAGATGAAAAATTAGGTTACAAAGCAATAGAGAAATATTTAAAATCAAAACTACTACACAAAAGAAACATATCTGTTGATAAAATTGCCGATTGGATGGGAGAGGATAATTCTAAAATAAAAGAGTACTTGGACGTTATGAATGTTATGGACGAGTACCTAGAATATCTTGGATGCAAGGGAATATATACTCAATTAGATGAGAGAGAGGATCAATTCATAAGTCTTACAAGATGGCTTGATACTTTTTATGGAGAGAGTAGCTCGAAAGGATTCGATGGATATACAGATAGTGATGTTGATGACCTTAAAATTATATCATTTGATTACATAAGAGCTATCTATGAAGGTAAGGAATTTCGTAATATTGGGTATGGTTTAAGAGATAATCATTTTTTTGGGGATAGAAAAATTTGGGAAAGTTTTAGAGACTTTCATTTTAAAAAAGTTGATTTAATAAAAGACAAAGAATCGAAAATTGATTTTAAATCTGATAATCTTGAAGCTTATCTAAAAGACAGAGATTCTAGGTACTATCAAAATACAAAAAATAATGAAGGCGAAAGTTTTTTAGAAGAAAATATTAGAATTCATAAACAGCAACTTCAGAACAAAAAATCAGCCAACGAACCTTCTAAGCTTGTAAGTACGGCAAGTGATGCGTTAAATGCAATCAATCAAAAGAATTCTTCATTTTCAAGTAGTGATGTTTCTAACGGTCTTGAGAGGATAAGCGAAAAGGTTATAAACATGATTGCGGTAAATTCTCCCGACAAGATTATATTTCAAGTCGTTAAAATGCTAAAATCAATTCCTTTAGGTAAGGATAGTACTCTTAAAAAGCATATGTTAGTAAAAATAAAAGAGATTGAAAAGATTGTTGATCTTATTAAAAAAGATATTGAGTAAAAGGAATGAATAATATTATATATATCGATATAGATAACTCAACATCTTGTTTCAAATTAACTGGTGATATAATAAATATTACCATAAATACAAGATTAGTTTTTTCACTTAAGAGATTCGGTTATAGTTCCATTGATGATTGCATATTAATACCTTTTAACCAGAAAACAAAAATTAAAATATTACAAGACTTAATTTCTTTGCTCGAAAAATTTAATTTTAATGCAAAGCTAACTAACGAAACAAGTAGTGAAGTATTTAGTTTTGAGCAGGAAAAAAAGTTATTTACTATTTTTTCGAAAAATGCTAAAAATATTCGCAATAATAAATTTGAAGATAATCCCGAACTTGTAGAGAATTTTAATAAATTTCAAAGTGTTTTGAAGGAAAAATTGGTACGTCCGCTTTATCCACTGCAATTACTGTCAGCTTTTCATATGGCTTTTTCACAAAATTCATGTAATTTTGCTGTACCTGGTGCTGGAAAAACTTCAATTGTATATGGAGCGTATGCGTATCTAAATAGCCTGCCTGTAGACGACCCAAAGCACGTCAATAAAATACTAGTAATTGGACCTTTGTCATCTTTTTCACCATGGGAAAAAGAGTTCAAAGAATGTTTTGGCAATAAACCATCATCCCAGAGATTATCTGGTGATAATACAATTTTAAGGTCTCATAAGGAGCAGCATCTTTTTTCTGGTAACCCCGCGGAACTGACACTAATAAATCACGGGGGTGTTGATAATTTACAATATGAAATTATTTCTTTCTTAAAGAAAAATAAAACTATGGTTGTGGTTGATGAAGCACATAGAATAAAAAATCCTGAAGGTGTTTGGGGGAAGAGTGTTGTCGAAATATCAAAAGAAGCGCAGGCTAGAGTAGTTTTAACTGGAACACCAGTTCCCAATGGTTATGAAGATTTATTTAATTTATTTCAATTTCTATATCCATATAAATATAAGGATATATTAAAATTACATTTCTTAAATCTTGTAGATATGACTATGAACTCATCTACTGACAGTGATAGAGTTAAGGAATTTATAGAAAACATCTCACCATATTTTATTCGAATTAAGAAAAAAGATTTAAAGTTACCTCCAGTTAATGAAATATCAATTAGTGTTACTATGGATTTATTACAAAGAGAAATTTATGATTTCGTAGAAAACAAATATATCAAACAGTTTAAAAATAATAGTTCTGCTGCTGTTAAAGATTTATTAAACAAGGCTAAATTAATACGTTTAAGACAGGCTTCTACGAATCCATCTCTTCTTCTTAAGCCAATCTCAGAAAATCTAGATCCAGATGATTATGGGCAAGGAATTGATTTTAATAAAGATATGCCAGACGAGTTTCAAGATGATTCACATATTATTTCTAAAATAATGAAGTACGCAAATAATGAAACCCCTATGAAATTTATTGCGATTAAAAAATTGCTAGAAGAAAAAATTTTTGTTGGTAACGGTAAAGTTATTATTTGGACTATTTTCATTCAAAATGCCAAAGAGCTTCAAAATTTTCTTTTGAAGAGTAATATAAAATCTAAATTATTAATAGGCGAAATCGTACAAAGCGACCGTGAGGTTATTATCGATATGTTTAATAATCCTCTGAATACAGAATTTCAGGTTATTATAGCTAATCCATTTTCTGTATCTGAATCAATCTCCCTTCATAAAGGTTGTCATAATGCTATTTACATGGAACGCGATTATAATTGTTCTAATTTTTTACAATCTAAAGATAGAATACACCGATATGGTTTATCTCAGAATCAAGAAACTAATTATTATTATTTAATATCTTCTGATTCTATTGATGAAATTATTAACGAAAAACTAGATTTAAAAGTTAAAAGAATGGAAAAAATAATTGATGATGATATCCCACTTTTTTCGCGTATAAACGATTCTGATGAGACTGACCTAATTAAAGCTTTGTTAGAAAGTTATTCTAAAAATTAATTCATGAAAGCATACCAAACAAAAATAGAAGTTTTAGAACAATCAAGAATTATACTAGATAAATCTTTGCGTGAAGTAATACCATCTAATGAAATAGAAGAAATTGAGAGAAAAATTTACGAATATAAAAACAAAAGAAAAGGATATTTAGGAGAATTAATTGAATGGTATGTGTTTGATAAAAAACCAGACGGCTTAAGTCAGGCTGATTTTAATGTTGCTGGAGTAGAGTTAAAAGCCACACCTCTTAAAAAACACGCAAAAAGCATTTATTCGTCTAAAGAAAGATTGGTTTTTTCAATGATTAATTATGATGAGATTGTAAACGAGGAATGGAATTCAAGCTCATTTCTTAAAAAGAATAAAGTCGTACTTCTGATGTTTTATCTTTGGATACAAAGTCAAAGTATTATAGATTATGAATTTAAGTTTGTTCATTTGCTTGATTTGCTCAACGATTTGTCTGAGGAAGATGTTTTTCAGATTCAGAAAGATTGGGAATATATAGTAGCAAAAATTAGAAGAGGAGAAGCGCATTTACTTTCAGAAGGAGATACCTATTACCTTGGCGCTTGTACTAAGGCCGCGAATAGTCAGGTGGTACGAGATCAACCAATGAGTCGTAGACCAGCAAAACCAAGAGCTTTTTCTTTTAAACAGCAGTATATAAATTATTTAATTCAGACAAAACTTCTTGGAAAGAAAGCGAGTACAGATTCGATTTTTAATAAACAAAGAAGACTAGAAACAATAGAAGATGTGGTTAAGGAAAAGTTTGCGCCTTTTATCGGAAAAACAGATAGAGAGATACTTTTTAAGTTAAACTCGGATTTAGGGAAGAAATCAAAGAGTTACAAAAGACTTATAGTTAATCGTATTCTTGGTGTTAAATCAAGTCACATTGAAGAATTAGAAAAAGCAAACATAACACTTAAAGTTATTACATTAGAGTACACAGGAAATTTAAAAGAATCTATTTCATTTCCAGCTTTTGACTATAAAGATTTGTTAAATGATTTATGGTATGACGAAGAAGAAGAGATAATGACAGATTTTCATTTGCAACTTGAAACAAAAAAGTTTTTATTCGCGGTCTTCCAAAAACAAAAAGATAATGATGATATTGTTTTAAAGAAAACAATGTTTTGGAATTTCCCCATGAAAGATATAGGTGAAGCTGAAAAAGTTTGGCAAAAAACTGTTGATTGTATAAAAGAAGGGAATTATGATGAGTTGCCCAAAATTAAGGATAGCTTTGTTGCTCATGTTCGCCCACACGGAAAAGACTCAACAGATACAATAGAGACCCCTCAAAAAACCCAGGAAATGAAACGCTGTTTTTGGATTAACGCTAAATATATACAGCATGCCATAGAAAACGATAAAGATCAAGATTGATCAATTACATTGAATCTGATAGAATCTTAATATGAAAAAGATTAAGGTCGTTGAACTATTTGCAGGAGTTGGTGGTTTTCGTATTGGACTCGATAGGGCTAGTAAAAAGGACATGCAATTTGAAACTGTATGGAGTAGTCAATGGGAGCCTGGGGCAATTACTCAACATGCTTCCGAAATCTACAAAGCACGATTTGGAACTGAGAATCATTCCTGTGAAGACATCCAAGAAGTTATTGAGAAGAATTTTAAAGAAATTCCAAATCATGATTTACTAGTTGGTGGTTTTCCATGTCAGGATTATTCAGTTGCAAGGACTGCAAATCAGGCAAAGGGTATTTTCGGAAAAAAGGGTGTATTGTGGTGGTCAATTCACAAAATTTTAGAAAAGAAGGGAAAAGATTCTCCTAATTTTTTAATGCTTGAAAATGTTGATCGATTATTAAAGTCTCCATCTGCACAAAGAGGACGGGATTTTGCTGTTATGCTTGCATCACTTTCGGATTTGGGATATGCGGTTGAATGGAGAGTTGTAAATGCTGCTGATTATGGATTTCCTCAACGAAGGAGACGGGTATTTATATTGGGCTACAAGAAAGGAAGCAAAATTTATAATGAAATTAAAATTGAAAACGACAAAAAAAATTGGATTTTCAAGAAGGGGGTATTAGTAAAAGCTTTTCCTCTTACTAAAGAAATAGGCATACTTAAAGACTTTGACCTAAAAGGAGAGCTCCAAGAAATATCAGTAGAATTTTCTAAATCAGGACCTTCAAAAAGCCCCTTTGAGGTTTCAGGAATAATGTTCGATAGACATGTATATACAGTGAAAACAACCCCCGAACACCATGACAAAAAAGTTGTACTAAATGATTTAATCATATCCAGCGAAAAAGAAATACCACGAGAATATTATATAGATCCCGGAGATTTAAAACGTTGGCACTATCTTAAAGGAGGGAAGAAAGAGGGGCGTAAATCAAAGGATGGTTTTGAGTATGAATATGCAGAAGGACCAATGGTGTTTCCAGATCCTCTAGATAAGCCCTCACGTACAATTGTTACAGGAGAAGGTGGAACTTCTCCCTCGCGTTTTAAGCATGTCATAAAAACAAAATCTGGGAAACTTCGAAGGTTAACACCCGTTGAACTTGAACGCTTAAATATGTTTCCTGATAATCACACAAAGTTTATGCATAATGGTAAAATTACACCAGACAACAAAAGAGCTTTCATAATGGGTAACGCTTTAGTGGTTGGTGTGATTGAGCGTATAGGCAAGGCATTATTAAAGCAAATCTAATTGGAAAATAAACAGCTAATTAACATCGCTCAACTAACATCTCATCCATCCCATTTCCATGTATAATAAAACCATATCAGTTAATATTTTTATATGGATTCAAAAGAATATTACTATAAAAGATTTCGAGAACAGTTTGACGAATGGGTAAAAAAGACTCAAGCACACGAGCATCAAGGAGAGGGTATTTATATTTCTATTCAGAATTTAAAGCCCGAATATTTATCTCATATTTCAAAAGAAGATTACATGTTATTTCATTGCGCATTAGCATGTACAGTGTTAATTGATCAAGTTATGTATACTCATTTCAAGCAAGATTATTTGAAATTCCAACAAATGACACTATATCCCAAAATTGAATATGGCATCACTAATATAAATGTTAATCCATGGGTAATTACACATAGCGGAATAGGTTTAACTACACTAGAGCATTTTTTAGAGTTTTTTGTTTCTGATTTGAAAGAGTTTTACAATAAGTGCAAATTTGAGGTTGCAAATTGGGACAACTTAAAAGATTCCATACTAAATGATAAAGATTGTATTAGTGGATCTCATGGAGAAATCTTGAAGACTATTTTATCAAAATACTAAAGCTAAAAATAAAATAAAATGGGAATCCTCATCTCGTATCTTAATTTCCATGTATAATAAAACCATATCAGTTAATATTTTTTTATGGAAACACTTCTCATTGTTTTGCAACTTGTAGCGGGGCTTGGAATTTATAATGTGTGGCTTCTTCGTCCTCAAATGGCAACAGAATATCGCGGAAAAGGAGCACGTACTCTCAAAGATGAATTTCGCGCGTATGGACTGCCGGATGGAGCACTTTATGTTGTGGGAACTATCAAACTCGTATCTGCTACCGCACTTTTGGCTGGAATATGGTACCCATCATTCATCATTCCTTCTGCTGCTGTTTTGACGATTATGATGATCGGCGCAATTTCTATGCATGTCAAAATAAATGATCCGATAGAGAGATCTCTTCCGGCATTCATTATGCTCTCAGCTGTGCTCGGAATTTTGTATTTAGTTTAAACACATCAAATACAATCGTCCTTAATCCAGAGGAGGGGGGTTTTCTTAAAGAACTATTGATTGCCATAATTTTTTGTATAACATACATGATATTATTTTAAGTATGAATGATGATGAACTAAAAATTTCTGAACAAGCTTTTTTGTGGGTTAAAAATAATGAGAAATACATTATTGAAAAATTTACAAGTGGAGTAGAGTATGTTCCAGATATTCAACCAACAACACTTTTCATGGCTGGCTCACCAGGTGCAGGAAAAACAGAAATCTCTAAGCGATTTATGGAAAGGTGGAAACAAAAACCAATACGAATTGATGCTGATGAAATCAGAGTTTTGTGTCCTGGCTATTCAGGAGTGAATGCACATCTTTTTCAAAAAGCTGCAAATAAAGGTGTAAATATTTTGTACGATTATGCACTTGGGAAAGATTTAAATATTATTCTTGATGGTACTTTTGCATACGGAGGAGCGGAGGTGAATATTCAACGATCTATTAAGCACAAGCGAAAAGTTGAAATATTCTTTGTATACCAAAATCCACTACAAGCTTGGGAGTTTACTAAAAAGCGTGAAATAGAAGAATCAAGAAGGGTTTCGAAAGATATATTTATTAATGCATATTTAAAATCCCAAGAGAATGTCAATCAAGCAAAGATAAATTTTAATACTCAAATTGAGTTACATCTGATTATTAAAGATTTTGAAAAGGACTTGGAACAAATTGAATTTAACATACAATCAGTTGACCCATACCTTAAAAAAGAGTACACTGAGGAAACATTGAGGGAAATACTTATATGATACAAAAGATTAAAAAATTTATTGGTTTGTCTGAGGGTAAAAAGCCGACAACTGACTTTTCTGCCTTTTTTCACAATGCGACTTCTTCGGAAAAAAAGAAACTGCTTGAGCAAGTAGTCAGGGAAGCAAATAAAGACCAAAGAGACTTAGTTGAAAAGTACAACAGAACAAAAACCGCATAATGCGGTTTTTGTTTATGTGATTTTTGGTATCAAATGCTCGCCCTACATACCCAGAAAATGAATCCGAAATAACCAATGAAAAGTAAAACCACACAGTCTTTTTCTGTACACAATTTCTCATACACCATCCGTCGGACAAAGATGTCGAAGCGGATCAAGCTCAGTGTACATAACGATGGGCGATGTGTCGTGAGCGCGCCGAGATATGTTCCGCAATATCTCATCAAGCAATTCGTCATTTCAAAATCAGATTGGATTATGGAGCGTTTGGATAAAATCGAGAAGGCAAAAGCAAGTAGACCAAAACCTCCCACAAAAGCCGAGATTGAAAATTTGAAGAAAACTGCACTCGCACTCATCAAAGCAAGACTTGAGTATTTCAACATATCATATGGATACGAGTGGAAAGATATTCGTATCAAAAATCAAAAGACACGATGGGGAAGCTGTTCAAAAAGAGGCAGCCTCAATTTTAATTACAAAATCGCACTTCTACCACCACACATGGCGGACTATATTATCGTGCATGAGCTTTGTCATCTGGGAGAATTCAATCATTCAAGAAATTTTTGGAAGTTGGTTGAAAAAACTATTCCAGACTACAAAGCAATTCGTGACGCACTCAAAAAAGAAGGGATTCAATTTGGCTAGAATATTTGAATCTTTCGACTGTGATACACTTGTACTATGAACAAGAAAAATATCATTCCATTTATTTTTGCAATTGGCGCCATGGTGGCATTTTTGATTATCACAAACAAAAGCGCTCCCAAAAATCCTGAACAAAATGTGATTGAAAATCCGACACCAGTACAAGTAGCCAAAATTCCTGATGGGAAGTATTGCTATCAATATTCTCAAAAAGCGACTTTCGAAGCTCCATATGCCGTGGAGGAGTATGTGCAACTTTCGATCACTCAAGGAGTAGTTTCTGGTCTAAAAATCGGCTCACAATCCGGTCCAGATCTTTCTGGAGGATATGACGGGACTATCTCTGGCACTATTGGAGATGACAACAATATAGTGGCAATATTTGCACACACAGTGGAGGGCTCAAAAGGACAGGAACAAGAAGAATACACTATTTCTCCCGAATTACTCGTCAAACATCGATATACACTCAAAGAAGACGGTCCTTTGCTCGTACCAAACAAAGATACGTTTTTACGAGATATGATGTATCCAAAAGTGGAGTGCAGGGAAGCACTTTAGTATGTGTGTTAGAATATAAAATATGACCAAAAAAATTATTTCATGGATTCTGGTTCTTGCTGTCATCGGATTTGCAGTTTTTGCGCTTTCAAATTCAAAAAATGACACTACAAAGAAGACCGAGGAGGAGCTTCCAAAAATACTTAGCACTGCAGTGTACATGGACGAAGCCGGCTACACTATACCAGTGCTCTACTATGAAGATGCGGTAGTCTTTACCACCAAAGAAACAGGCGACCTCGTACTTCCACTCGCTATTTCAGCATCAGGTGCTCGATATACAAACGAAGACGAGAGTGTAGTGTTTTGGAACAAAGGTGATTCGATCACTATCACTTACAAAGGTGAAGAAATATTTTCTGGTGCAACATACGACAGCTCAGAGATTGACGGTGAAGGGAAGAGTGTCGTGGATCCAATAAAAGTTTCTTCATCTCTCACCGACTCTCCATGGAATTGGGTTTCAACAGGACTCAGTAGCAACGACACAATCGCTCCAAAAAAAGCTGGCTCATTTTCTCTCACATTTACAAAAGACGGAAAAGTTTCTGGTACGACAGATTGCAACAGCTTCGGCGGAACGTACACGATTGATAAGGAAAACAAAATTTCATTTGGAGAACTCGCAAGTACTCAAATGTTTTGTGAAGGCTCACAAGAAAGCGCATTTATAGATATGATTTCAAAGACTGACCGATATACTTTCACAAATGAGGGCAATCTCGTACTCTTACTCATGCAAGATGCTGGATCGGTGATGTTTCGAAAAAAGTAAGTAAAATATAGCTAAAAACACCACAGCAATGTGGTGTTTTTAGCTATATTGACAAATATCTATACTGTGCTACAATACGAACAAACAAACATATTAGAACCATGAAAAACATAAAGTATCTACTTATTGGATTCTACTTGGTATCTTCAACCTGTTACGTCAGTATCACCGCATTGTTATTGATGTTTGGGCATGACAAGTACTTTATTTTAAACGAAATTGATTTCACCGGGGCATTAGTATACTTCGGTGTAGCGATTGTTGCGTTTATTTTAGCAGTATTCAGCTTAACAACACTTTTAAGTGTTATGAATTTCAAAAGGGATCAGGAGATCGCACAACTTGGGTAGTTCATGCGGAACACGAGCGCCCAGTGTGCAGTATGCCGCCTCGCAAGAGGCGGCTTTTTTGTATCCACTTGCACAAGAACGTACGTTCGGTATACTTATAAATATGGAAAAGAAAAATGACTTTGGTGTATACCAAACATACAGAGACAAACTCTATAGATTTTATGAATCACACAAGCGTATGCCTTCATACAGCGAAACGGCAAAGCTCTTTGGATTCAAATCAAAAGACTCAGCATATAGAGCAATCCAAAAGCTCATCACGCTTGGCTACGCCGAAAAAGATCACGCAGGTAAAATAATTCCCAAAATTTCTAGCGCAAAGCAATCCCACTTGCAACCAGTCAAAAGTCCTATTCCGCTTCGAATGCTCGGACTTGTTGAAGCAGGATTTCCTACACCAGCAGAAGAAAATCTTCTCGACACTGTATCTCTCGACGAATGGATCATCCGCAAAAGAGATTCGAGCTTTATGCTTCGAGTCAAAGGTGATTCTATGAAAGATGCCGGTATCAACAACGGAGATATGGTCGTGGTCGAAAGACAAGACAATGCACGACTCGGAGACATCGTGATTGCAGAAGTAGACGGCGCGTGGACAATGAAATATCTACGCAAAGATGCTCAAAAAAGATTTTATCTAGAGCCCGCAAATGAATCGTTTGAAAACATTTATCCAAAAGAAGATTTGCGGATCCAGGCAGTGGTCCGCGCAGTAATAAGAAAATATGACTAAACACACATACATCATGCACATAGACGGAGACAACTTTTTTGTCGCGTGCGAAGTCGCCCGACTTCCACATCTTGTCGGAAAGCCGGTAATAGTCGGCGAAGAACGTGGCATCGCCTCAGCCATGAGCAAGGAAGCAAAGAAGCTTGGTGTCACTCGCGGTATGCCAATTTTTAAAATCAAAAAAGAATTCCCACAAGTCACAATACTTCCTGCACACTTTGATCTATACCAACACTACTCAATTCGCATGGCATCAATCGTCGAAGAATATTCTGACAGTGTTGAGCACTATGGTATTGATGAATGTTTCGGATCTGTCAGACTTGAAATAGACAAAAACGAAGAATCATTTCTAGAAGACTATATTCGCACACTCCAAGATGAGCTCACAAAAACACTTGGCATTAGCTTCTCTGTTGGTATTGCTCGTACAAAAACTCTCGCAAAGGTAGCTTCAAAAAGAAACAAACCTCATGGACTATGTGTCATCACAGAAAAAAATCGCCAGGATATTCTTGCCGAAACTCCTATCGAATCAATCTGGGGAATTGGACGCGCACTATCAAAAAGACTTCTGACCTCACGAGTAGGGGAGGCGGGCACATTTGTAGCACTTCCTGAAAGCGTAGTCCGTACGCGATTCACCAAGCCCACAGTCGATACCTATAATGAACTCAAAGGAATACAGAGCATACCACTTGAACATTCATCATCTCATCGAAAGTCACTTCAGACGACGAGAATGATGAGTCCTTATTCTTCCGAACGTTCGTTTGTCTTTTCTGAAATTTCTCGAAATGTCGAAATCGTCTGTTCTCGTATGCGCGCAATGAATCTCAAATCAAAGAAGATAACATTTTTTATCAAACAAGTTTCGTACCACAATGACAAAAGAAGCATAGTTACGGATGGTCGAGAAGTTGAACTTGAGCTTTATACATACAATCCAAGCGACATAGTCAAATCTATAGAAAGTATCTTTAATCAAATATTTGATTCTTCAAAAAAATATCGTGGTACAGGCATCACAGTCCATGACTTGAAACAGACAAATGAAATACCGCTCGATCTCTACAACAATCAGGAAAACAAAAACAAAAAAGAATTGTACACACAAGTGTTTGATCACTTAAGAAAAAAGTTTGGCTCGTACGCACTCTTTATTGGATCAAGTATGAAGTCCATACACTCTCGCAACAAAGAAAATGATGTACGGACCAAAAATCATCCGTATGAATACAATCTACCACTACCATATCTTGGTGAAGTATTTTGACCCGCTCAACACCAATAGTTCAATGACTGATATATCCTCTCCAAAAACTCTCTGGGCCTTAAAAGCGATTTAAAACGGTCGATATGGTGACAAATGAGGGATACGACATGAACGACAGTATTTGGGTAATAAAATTAAAAAATTTAAAAAAATAAATTTCAGACGGGAATAATAGTAGGAAAAATAACTTTGAGAAATATTTTTTAAAAAATAAAAAGTGATAAAAAACTGAGGGGATACAAAGGGAAATTAAGTGAGACATATGAGCACGTAAACACATGAGCACAGACACACAGAGGAATACAGGGAGATATATAAAGAGCCGGCTTACGCCGGCCTTTATTTATCAAGCTATATTTTATTTGTACATGTCGCAAAAGATATATTGTGCGACACGCTAATAGTTATCCACAGTCACCTTATTAGACCACATATCTGTCAAATGGCTAGATTCCCTTTGTACAGTCGTTGAACTTTTTTACTTGAGAATTATATTGAGATATTTTCTTCTTGAGATCTTGTAAAAGAGTATTGTATTCTTCCGCGAGAAGGTTGTACTCGTCTACCCTGTCGTTGTACTCAGGTGAGAGGGTGCTTGTTGAATCAACCTCGGCCTTTTTTGCATCCAACTCCCCTGCTTTGGCGTCGATGATTTTTTCTTCAGCACTAATTGCATTTTTTAATTCTGAATCAACTTTGTCACACAAAGAAAGTGGCGCACCAAAATGTTGTACAGCAATCCATACACGACGACCATCATACATGCCTTCACGTACTGCTATTCCAATTTCAGTGAACTGAGTATTCAATATATTTGCACGATGACCTGGGCTCTTCATCCACTCATCCACAATTTCGCTTCCTTTATCAAAATTTCCCATTGCAAGATTTTCACCGATAATAATGTACTCATATTCAGCATCGTTGATCACGTCCGAGAGAACAGTTCCGCGAGGTGATGTGTGTTCAAAATAATTGAGTGAGAACATATCTTCAAGTTTTGTGCTCGCTGATGCATTGAGCTTTTGATTGAGTGTGAGTGCATTCATTCCACCATTTTGTAAACGACCAAGATTTGTTGCGTCAAGAATTTCTTTTTGTGTAATTGAAACAAATGATACTGGAGCATCATTTTCCATCGTCACTTTTTTTAGTGGGCCAGGAAGTGAGACTTGAAGTTCTTTTATGTTCTCAATTTGAATTACCTGAGACACACCACTTGCTGTCTTGTCTAAAATAGTTTTAAGCGAATTGTTTACAGTTGTCGGAACATTTCCCAAAAGATTAAAATACGCGCCATACACAAGTGCAAATGCACCGGCAAGTATTAATGCTATTTTGATTTTTCTTGATGGAGACATTTTAGATAGAAGTAAGTATGAGAAGTTAGTATGAGTATGGATACAGAAGAAGTAAATAATGCAGTATGAGTATAAGAAGATAGTATGAGTAGAGATGCAGGATACAAGAGATACAAGATGCGGAAGACAAAATGCGGAAAACCAATACATCTATAAGTATACCTCAACAATTAGCTATTTCTTTGAACAGGATGTGGAGAGCGTATATCCATTTGCCTCAGCTTCTTCTTCAGACGAAAAGTATACTTTGTTTGCCTCGCTTAGCGTCTTTGCCCCGCTACAGTAGGTATAGTAGTATTTACTTCCCCGAGATGAGGCCACAATATCACTTTTTGGATCGGGAATGCTTTCCTCACTATTTTCCTCCACAGCTGATTCACCAGCCACTTCTTGCTCACCAGGAGTGCTATTTTGTTCACTTTTTGACAGGGTAGGAGACTCCGATGTCGCACCAGAGAGGGTCTCCCTGCCCTCGCCTTCCTTGTAAAAATAGTCGGTCACAGATGGGTCAAATTTGACCACCATTGGCTTTGTCGCATCTTTTTGGGTAATTGACAGTCTTCCCAGTGTAAACGACGAAATAGCCACACAGACCATGACCACCAGAACCAGGACATCCTTCCCTTTCTCGCTCTCGGCAAAGGACTTGATTTTTTCTATATAGTTAGGTATACTCATCTGACAGTTTAATTATAGTTTAAATAAGAAAAAAGCGCCAAATATCCTGTATATTTAGGCCACATTAAAACACTATGGCACATAGAAAATCCGGCGGAACAGCCTCAAACCTAAGAGATTCAAATCCAAAGTACCTCGGTACGAAGCTTTATGATGGCGAAGTAGCACAAGCAGGATCAGTAATCGTACGACAACGTGGAACTCGAATCCTTCCAGGGAAAAACGTTGGACTCGGCAAAGATCACACTCTTTTCGCACTCAAACCAGGAAAAGTAAAATTTGGAAGTACACGAAAAATCCACTTCAATGGTAAAACAATGGTGAAGAAAAACGTTCACGTTGAATAATACAAAAAAAACCGACACACATGTGTGTCGGTTTTTTTATTGCTTTTCAATTACGAGTGTAAATGTAGATTTGTGTCCTTCGATTGATACAGTGATCTCATGTGACCCAAGATCTTTTATTGGTGACGCCAAAACGAGTGATTCAGGCAACAGTGTGATGTGGTGAATCTTTTTGAGCTGATCCACAATATCCTTTTCATGAATCGCTTTAAACAAATTGCCTTTGTCGTTTGAAAGTGCCTTGAGTGTGACAATTTTGCCCGCAATATCTTCAAGATTTTTCTTCAACAAACTCATATGAATCTCTTGTTGCATTCGAGCTGTTTCCTTTATCAAATTTATCTTTGATACTTGCTTGTCAGTTGCTGGTTCTGCAAGCTTTTTTGGAATAAGAAAGTTTGCTGCATATCCATCATTCACTTCTTTGATATCGTATTTCTTTCCTATTTTTGGAACGTCTTTGAGTAGTATTACTTTCATATCTGCCGTTGTTACTTTTTTAATATTTCGAGCGCTTTTTCGTATTGTGCGTCTTTTTCATTTTCAGGATCTTCACTCACTTCCATTTCGACTACAACATCCGGAGTCAGGCCTTGTTCTGATATAGAGTGTCGCTTTGGAGTGAGCCATTTTGCTACAGTCACCTTGAGAGCTGAATCATCACCAAATGGTACTACTTCTTGCACTGATCCTTTTCCATATGTCTTTTCTCCCACAAGTGTCGCAAGATTGTATTCACTAAGTGCTCCGGCGAGAATTTCTGATGCCGACGCCGAACCTCCATCCACCAACACAACAATCTTTGATGGCTTTTTTGGAATAGTGAATCCTTTACTTCGATATATTGTTTCAGATTTGTTGTTGCCAAATTCTTCAATCACAACTGGCTCACCGCCATCCACAAACCAACTTGCGATTGTGATTGCTGAATCCAAATATCCTCCAGGATTTCCGCGCAAATCAATAATCATTTTGTCTGTGTTACTTTTTGCAAACTCTTTCAATGCTTTTGCAAACTCATCTTCAGAATTTTCTGAGAAACTATAAAAATTTATCAAAAATACTCCATCTTTTATTTCTGTTTCAAGTGGTGGCACCACAATAGTGTCACGCACAAGACTTACGTCGATAAGGTCTGCATTATCTTCACGAAAAATTGTGAGTCGAACAGTTGTTCCTTTTTCTCCACGAATCAATCCAATAGCTTTTTCGGTACTCATGCCTTCGGTTGAAGTATCATCAATTTTGAGAATAACATCACCTGCCAATATTCCTGCCTTAAATGCTGGTGTGTTTTTGAGTGGTGAGATCACGGTGAGTACTTTGTCTCGAAGACCAATCTCCATTCCAACTCCAGAAAATTCTCCTTTGATTGATGTTGCAAATTCTTCTGCTTCTGGTGGAGTGAAGTATACAGTGTATGGATCCTTTACAGAGTCTACCAATCCTGAAATTGCTCCCCATACTCGGTCTTCGGTAGAAACATTTTTTGCGTCAGGATATTTTTCATCAAGAGTTTCCCATACTTCCCAAAATGTCGACAAATTGACATCAGAAAAATCAGCCTCTTTTGTAGATCGAGCTTCAGATTGAGAGGCATTTCCGAGCATATACCCTGCCCCAAACACCATACTTACGACGACGAGCACAAGTACATTGAAACTCACTTTTTTATAGAAAGGTGTTGGATTCATATATGTATATTATTGCAAAAAAATGCTCTATTAGCAACGGATAATTACTCACTAAGTAGGCTTCCTTCCGTGTATGTATTTGAAGGATCCCACATCATCCACGAGGTCAATCCGACATCATACGTAGCCTGTATTTGACTGCGTACCATTTCTTTTGTGTATGTTGCACCCATGTTGAAATCTTGAAGCCACGGACGGAGCTTGAGTGGATCTTCGCCCATTGCTTTTGCTCGCTCAACAGCTTTGTTCATTGAGTAATGAATCACGTCATACGGATTTGCGGCAGGATTTTTGAGTCCATTCCAAGTTGGCGGAAAGTGAGATGGGTAGACCATTGGCGCCACAAAGTCTACATACGGAAGTGTGTTCTCGAGTACTTGTCCAATATTCAAGTCATCGGTATTTGTCGTTACCATTCCAAACAAATCTGCAGATATTGGAATACCTTTTTGACGGATTGTGTCATTCAAATATGAAAAGAATCCTTTGAGTACTTCTGGTTTTGATTTTCCATCACTGACAGGATAATAAATATCTTTCATGTTTCCATCTGAAGGAAAGCGAATGTAGTCGTAGTTTATTTCATCAAAGCCCATTGCGTATGATACTTCACCCACAAGCACCGCATACTCCCACACTTCTTCTGAGCCCGCATCAAGCCATGTGATTCCTTTTCTGTCTTTCCAGATAGCATTTTTGTTTGATGAAGTTTTGACCGCGAGATCTGGTCTTTCTTTTACGAGATGTGGATCTTGGAATACAGCGACGCGTCCAATCACATAAATATTTTTCTTGTGAAGTTCACCGATAAATTCTTTGATATTTTTTATTCTGTTTACTTCAGAACCATATTCCACAAGTCGTGGGTCACCACTTTGAAATGAAATATTTCCTGTATAGTCTTTGATATCAATCACGAGTGCATTTGCCTCTGTAGCATCCACTACGTCAATCACTTTTTTTGCGATACTTGGCGTGCTTGCCACCCAGCTTGTCATATACAGAGCCTTTACTGCGTCTGGAGTTTTGATGTGAGTGACCACAAATTCAGGTTCTTTTTCAACTTCTTCTACAGAAATCTCGCTGGGCACACTTTCCACCACTCCTTCAATTGCCTGCGCTTTATTAAAATCATTAGCGGAATATTTTTCAGCTGAAAAATGAGATAAGGCAAAGTAACCAAGAATCAACGCGACTGGAATTGAAAGTATAATGGCAAATTGCTTCATAATAAAATTATTCAGCAATAGACGAAGTTGTCTCTAATTTGTCATCTGATATTTTTTTTCTTCGAACTACTTTGATCCGAGGTTTGACGGTGTCCACATCATGATTCCCCGATACACGGTGAATCAGAGGACCACTTTTTTCTTCATAGAAAGTTTTGAATGTATCTCGTGTTGCAGAATACGGAGATACTTTTGGTGCCTCACTTTCTTCTGCCGGATTATATTCAGACTTGAACACGATTTTCTCCTTTTCTATTTCTGGTTCAAAACTTGCATTGATAGTATTTTTGACTGGTTCATCATCACCATCGTTATTGCCATCAATTATCTTAAGCAATACTTTCTTGTGTCGATACATGAGGTACGCGAGCATACACACAAATAGTCCTGTTGCGACGAAAAGTAGATTTTTCCAAAATACAGGAAAACCTAAATATGGCAAACAAAAAATCCAGATACCTAAAACAAAAAGTGTTTTTTCTTTCATCATAAAATCAATAAATAGTGATTAGTATCTAAAGCTCACATTTCCTCTAATAGTCCAATTTTATCACACACTGTCCGAAAGAGCGAAAAGTGTGGATTTCGAATTACTTTTTTGCATCCACAATGACCACAAACTCACCTTTTGTCTTGTCTTTGTGTGCATCAAAAAAGGCGAGCAACTCCTCGGGTGTACCGTGAAAATATCCTTCATGCATTTTTGTGATCTCTTTTGCTATGCCAACGTTACGCGTACCAATCCATTTGTGGAGCTCTTCGAGAAGTTTGAGAATTCGATGAGTGGATTCGTACATCACCACAGGATGCTCCATTTCAGCAATTTTTCGGAGAGCTGTTTCCCGACCCTTTTTGTGTGGCAAAAACCCTAGAAACGTAAATTCTGAGGCAGAAATTCCCGAAATAGAAAGTGCTGATACGAGGGCACTTGCCCCCGGAATCGCTACTATAGAAGCTTCTGGGACCTCTTCTCTGACTTTCTTGACCAGCATCATACCTGGGTCAGAAATCCCTGGTGTTCCCGCATCGGAAACAAGAACGACATTCCATTCATGTTTCAAGGACTCAAGTATTTCCGCATGAAGCTTGTCGCTAGAATGCGAAGTATAACTTTTCATTGGTTTTTTGATACCCAGATGAGAAAGAAGTTTTCCGGTGACTCGAGTATCTTCACAGAGGACCATGTCGGCTTTTTTTAACGTCTCAATCGCACGAAGTGTAATATCACCAAGGTTTCCAATTGGTGTGGCGAGGATATAGAGTGTCCCGTGGGTATTCATATCGTGAGTATGCATTATTTATAGATTTTAGACAAATAAAAAACCTCCGAAAAATGGAGGTCAATTTTTACACTTTATTGATTGGAAAACCAAACGCAATCCGAGTAATGAGTTCCAACGGAAAATCAACTTCTAAAAAAATAAGTTTTTCTTCTTCCCGTGTATACGTAAACTCGAAATTATTGGTCCCCGCAGCTTCCTTGAAAGAAACTGATTGATCAATATTCACCAAAATCTTTTTTCTGTTCTTTTTATCAAACTTTTTTTCGATTTCAATAAATTTACTCTCATGCATTGTTGACACTAGCTTACCTTTTGCAGGCAATATTGGACAATCAATAATATTTAGTTTTTTCGAATCTTCAAATTGCTCGAGCCCATACTTATCAATGATTGTGTTCGTCAAAAAAAACTCCCGATTAATTTTATAATTCCTATTACTCACCACTGAGGCAAGATATTCAAAACCCATAATAGGAATTCTATACTCCTGGGAACAAGCGAGTATTTGCTCAAGTAACTCAATATAGCTAATCTTTTCATCTTCATTTAGAAAATGATGAAATACGGGCTTTACCCACACACCCTCAAAACATCGTGTTTGATACTTCGAGAACTGTTTTTTATAGGCACTAGAGTATGAATCTTCGCCGAGAATTAACTCAACATTCTTTGCAAATTCTTGCATAGATAAAGGTAGACTTTTGATTGTTTCCATAACGAAGTACGTATTTGTTTGACTTGAGTCTACCGTACAACACCCCTATTGTGCAACCTGATGAACCTGTGCACAATTTTCACTACAAAAATGTCCGTGAGTTTCTTCACATCCTTCACACAAAATTACGTGTCGATGACATGCGAGATTTTCACAGTTTACATAGCGCTCTGATGCATCTTTGCAACGATAGCACTTCCCTATTATTTCGTGATTTTTGGGATCATCAAAGTTCATGACAATTCGTCCATCAAATACATACAGACTTCCCTTGAAATCTTTTCCGGGATATTTTTCCATGTACGAAACAATTCCACCATCAAGCTGGTATACGTCTTTGAATCCTTCTTTTTTGAGATATCCAGAAGCTTTTTCACAACGCACTCCTCCAGTACACACTGTGAGGACAGGCTTGTCTTTCAAGTGATCAAGTTCTTTTACTTTTTCTTTGAGGTCGCGAAAATTCTCGAGTCCTGGAAAAATAGTATTTTCAAATTTTCCTACTTCAAGTTCGTAGTCATTTCTCATATCAACAATATGAAATTCTTTTCCCTCTTCATACCATTTGCGAAGCTGATCTGGCTTGAGGTGAATTCCTGTGAGTTCGTTTGGATTGATATCTTGTTCATCGCCAAGATGAAGTGACACAATCTCTTTGCGTACCTTCACTGACAATCGCGGAAATGCCGTGCCGGTGCCGACACTTTTCTTCCAATGAATATTTTTGAATCCTTTACGTCCATTCATCCATTCAATATACTTTTCGGTATTCTCCTTTGTACCTTCAAGTGTTACGTTGATTCCCTCTTGCGAGACGATTGTCCGCCCTTTGAATCCAAGGATTTCTTGGACAGATTTTTGCACTGCCATCTCTTGGGCAGGATTTTCGATAGGAGTGTATTTGTAAAATAGTAGTATTTGAAATTCTTCTTTCATATATAGAATATACGGTTTTTGGTGGGGTGTGTATAGTATTGACAAATATGTTGTAATATGATATAATATATTAAACTTAAAAAACAAACGTTAATGAGAAAGATCTGTGTATTTATAATTAGTTCCCTGACACTATGTGTAGTCATAGGAGGCATAGCATGTATAGTACATCAAAGAAATGCTTCACAGTACATAGACGTTACCGGGAAAAAGCATTTAGATTCATTACAATATTGTTTAGATGCTGAATTAAAAATCAATAAAAAGATAATTGATTCATTGGATGGCGCACTTTCTAATTTTGATGCAAATTATACAGGTACTCCGCACGATCTTGTATTGAAACGACACGACATCGAATTTAAAATTTCATGTTTGGATATAAAGAATAGTTTTTTGGAGCTAGAAAATAGTTTAAAAATACGCTCTTTATTGGCGTCTCAAAGAAAAGCACAACTTTTTCTTAACAAGCAACCACTTTACGAATATTTATTCACCGAAGATGAAGAAGTAGTAATTGATTCGATGGTAAAAGTAACACTGGTTGTAAATTAGAATTCAAAACCACCCCGTAAGGTGGTTTTTTTATTTTGCATAAAAGCTAGTCGCCAGAAGCTAGTGGCTAATGGCAAATCAGTTCATAGGGGTCTCTCCTTACCGTTCTTCATTAAAATTACGAACGGGCAAAGCAGGAGCAGTACGCCTTTTCGACCCATAAACGCACAAAGTTAAAAAGCACGAGCATGCTCGTGCTTTTTTGTATTCTTGATGGACTTGATTCGGTTTTTGATTTCTTTGGTTGAGGACATAAATTCCTACTGCCAATTTCTAAGCGCAAAAAATCCTATAGTAAAGAGCGTGATTCCCCAGGCTAAACAAATTAATAAAATGAAAGTAGTAGTTCTATATATTTTCTTGTTCTTTGTGAAAAGTAAAACAATAGAAGAGATAGTCATAATTGGCCCCACACCGTATACAGCTCCTCCTACCAAAGCCATCCAACCAACAACGACAATCGAAATCTCTGGAATTGTTAAGTTTGGAAGATATATTGCTGTTAGAAAAAATACGACTTGTCCCACAAAAGCTATTAATTGAATAATTGCTAAAGTTTTAACTAATCCAGATTTTCTGAAACTTGTTTGTTCGGATGGTGTTGTTTGTGAAATTTTATTCTCCATAAAATTATTTTATTGATTAAACACTGACTTATAATCTCCAGTAAATTTCTTATTATCGCTCTATACACTTTACCATTTATATTGTGGGCCAACTAGGGGCCTGTCACGAGCTACTAAGTATAATTTTTCGCTACGATCACAAACTCAATCATTTTACTGGGTCTTTGATTTTTTTGTTTATGCCATGCTATTTATTAAATATAAAATACAAACCAATTCCAATTAGGGCTAAAAACGGAAACGCCAAAATGTATGGTGTTGGAAAACTTAAAATAAGAATAAATACTGCAATTTTTCCCCAAAACAAAATAATTAAAATTACCGTGACAGCAAAAATAATTACACGAATCTTATCCTTAGCCATACTATTGATTAAAAATTAATTTATAATCCTCGATCACTTTTTTGATTTCACTAAATTATTTATTGAACATAGACTTACAATCTCCAGTAAATTTCTTATTATCGCTCTTTACACTTTACCATTTATTTTGTGGACCAACTAGGGGCCTGTCACGAGCTACTAAGTATAATTTTTCGCTACGCTCAAAATATTTTGACTGAAAAAATTCACACTAGGGGCCTCTCCTTACAGGAGCAGTATACCTTTTCGAAATTCTCGGACAAAGTCCTCGTCTTTAACGAAAAGCTTTTCGACCCCTAGACGCACACCAAGCAGTTGGTGTGCTTTCGCGCACAAAATTTAAAAAGCACGAGCATGCTCGTGCTTTTTAAATTTTGTGCGCGCACTAGGGGTCGAACCTAGGACCTTTCGAGTATCAGTCGAATGCTCTACCAGCTGAGCTATGCGCGCATATTATTTAAAACTAACAGAATAGACTTTACCATAGTATTTGAAAAAA
>JAGOQQ010000005.1 GCA_017991395.1 Minisyncoccota bacterium
TTATTGTCTATGTAAAAACATCGTGGACATTCTTTAAACAAATCAATTTTAGAACGAGAAAGTTTCCAGTTCTTTCCACCGTAATTCCACGATTCCATTCTGTTTGGATTGTAATATTCAGACATAAATATTTATGAATTTCTAATAATTTCTTTTTCTTCCTCGGTTAACCCATACAAATCCATGACTAATTCATTAATTTTTGTATCTAATTTTTCATATTCATTGACATCATCACTAGGCATAGACATAATTGTTTTAACAATCCGTATAATCTCTTGATTTTCTGGAAGTTTTATTGGAATCTTTTTTATATTTGCAATTTTTACTTCAGCAAAAGCTCTTCCTTTTTCTGACGTATAAGCTCTATGCCAATAACTAATAAGTTTTGAATTTAAAATACCAATTAGATAATGAATATCAACCTTAAAATCAAACAGCCCATGTGTAGTATCCATATGTAATAACCCCTTGTTGTCTAGTGCGCAGATTATTGAATCTCCTGTTTGGCGAACTAATATTTTAGGTATTTTTCTTAAGTTATCTTCATTCGTATTACTCCAAAGCTCTTTTTTATCAAAATGTACAAAAACAGATGGCTGACTTATAAAATAACGTTGAATATCCCTACCACGAATAGCCAACTCGTCAAAATTATCTTCTTTAGAATTTTTTATAAATTTTTTATTATCTCCAGTTTTTATTCCATTGTAGAAATTGCAAAGAGTTTCTAGTCTATTCCCAGCATTTTCAATTTTATTAAAAACATCAAAAGACTCAGAATCAATATAAAATTTATAGTCTGGTGGAATATTGAAGCGTTTTTGACTTAGAATTTCATATTTTGGATTATTTAAATCAGATATATCTTGCAAAATTAAGACACGCGACTCCTCCGAGTCCAATTTTCTGCTAGAAACAAAAACGCAATTACCACCGATTTCCGCTGTCTCAAAAACTTTATCTTTAATATCCAAAATATATTTAACATTTGAGTTATCTAACATATATTTTCGTATTTTAGAAAAACTTTGATTAAAAAGTAAGACATTGGGGACAATATAACTTATTATCCCTTGATTCCCAGATAGGATGTATGCTTTCTTGATAAAATACGCAAAAGTATTATTTTTATATTCTTTTATTTCTTTGTATATATCTTCTAATGCTTTTAGATATTCAGCAGTAAAGTGAGTTTGCTTCTTGCCAAGCGAAAGGGTTATATATGGCGGATTACCAATTATTACGTCAAATCCACTTTTTACACTAGGAAAAAAGTATTTAGGATCAAAAAAACCAACTGGCTTATTTTCAAAAATATTTTTATAACTACTCCATAGAACTAGAATATTTGAATGCTGGTCTATCTGTTTTTTGTTTGTTTTAGCAAGTAGGGATTCCATTTTCTTATCTCCATTATAAGAAACAAGATTTTTAAGATGATTTAATTTTTCTTCTACTTTATTATCAATAAGTTTATGAATTTCATTATTTGCACTTCTTTTATTTTCCCCAGAAGATGAGAAGTATCTATCAACAGCACTTGCCAATTTTTCTTGAAAATCATCTCCAAATAATGAATTGTCGTCTGTAGCTGAATGTTCGGGCGCTGGAATTAGAGTATTTGCGCACACAAATTTGAAATCAAGGTTTGGTAAGGGTTCAATACCTCGATTTTGTTTTGTGTCGTTTATTCCCGATTCAACAATTAGAGTCAGGAAGCATCGCAAGCGAGAAACATCTACTGCAATTGGCTGGATATCTACACCAAAAATTGAATTCTTAATAACATCAAGCTTCCTAATATAATCTGCCGGATTATCATTAAAATAGTTTATGATTTTTTGTTTATATAATTCAGGCACTCCTTTTAATTTTTGCTCAAGCCACATTTTACAAGCCGGATCAATTTGCTGGAGAATATAAACAATTTTTTGAAGTGCTCCGATTGGATATGCGCCGGATCCACAAGCGGGGTCAAGAATTTTGAGAGATTCTACGGCATCTATTATTTTTATTTTTTCATCTTCTTCAAGTGGATTTTCTGTATCATCTGTTTGATCATAACTTACCAAAGCATATAATTTTCTATCACTAACATTTGTTTTAGTTTTCAAGTATTCAATCAAAGATTGATCAACCATATACTCCACGATCTGACGAGGGGTATAGAAACTTCCTGTTCGCTTTCGCTCACTACTGCCAGTTTCAGGGTTTATTTCTGCAAGAAGATTCTCAAAAATTCGACCTAACATTTCAGGATCAACAGATAGTTCTTGATCAAATACAGTATTCTCATCAATAGTGAAATTATATGTCTCAAGAAGCTCAAAAAAGCCTTTAAACCAGGAATCACTAATTTTTAGAGTGTTTATATATTTTGATGCGAAAGTGCCTCTATCCAAGTCATAGTAGTCTTCAGATTGAGGATTAAAGAGGCCTCCGTTCAAATACGGCACTTTATCAAATAAATCACTTCGTATATCACGAGAATCAATTGGAGTATTTAAAACACCGAAAAACAAAGGCTCAAGAGTGTTGTGATAATAATTATCAGAAATTATTCTAGAAGACAAAAGCTCATCAGGGATAAGTTGACCGTTTTCAGATTTTTTTTGCTTCAAAAACCAGCAAAACATGATACGCCCGATAAGGCGAACAGCAAAACTCTTGCGAGTATTTAAATCTGTTTCCGATACGCCCGGAAGTGTTAAATTCTGATTATCAATCGAAACTAATTCATCAAAAAAGTTTGCCACTTCAAGATAGAATTGCTTATTGACCACTTCAACAGAAAAACGACTGAGTAAATCTTCAGAGTCCTTTATTCGTCCTTTTTTAAGAAGTTGCTGTTCGGGAGTTCTAGTCTTTGCGTCCACACCAAGGAAAAAAGAATATCGGCGAGCATTAGAGTATTTTCTTATTGGTTTATTTTTCTCATTTAAATCTAAAGAAATAGTGAGATAAGAAAGTCTGTAGTTTTTTGAATCTTTGTTTTTAAAAACAACTAACGCCTTATGAATCCAGTGATCTGCTAAGATTTTAAAAGCATCTGTGGCAATTGTAATTCTTGGGTCATTTTCACGACTATGATCCATCTCCAAAACAAATAAATCTAACAACTCTGAATAACCTAAAATTTTGGCTTTAGTTATTTCCTTATATCTTTCTTTTTTTATAATAATATCTTCCTCTTTCTCATTAAAGTCTTCAGGAAGAAAAATATTTAAAAAATCAAGAAATTCATTATGATTATATGGATCTTTAAAATTCATCATGCAATTAATTCTTCAGACAAAACAATTAATTTACTTGTGTCATTAGCCCTCTCGGCTGTTTTGAGAATGTTTTCGAGATATTTTTGTGGAACAAGTTCTTTTAACTCTTGGAAAGACTTATCAATATCCGATTTATCAATTTTAAGTTCAACTATTTCTTTTAGCACTCCATTTGGAAGACCATCTAAATCCTTAATAACTTTGATTAAATCAAGACAGAAATCTTTTGCTTGCGGATAGCTATCACCTAAAATCTTAACTTTTGCTAATGCGTCCTGTCTTCTACCTTTATCAATAGGTGCTTTCGTGTTGTCTTTAAATATATGCTCCTTTGCCATTTTATAAATTGGGTCAAAATTAGCACTTGTTTGATGCGACTTTTCTAAATCTGCAACTTCATTAAATAAAGGCAAGGCAACCTTAGGAGAAACGATCTGAACAGTTTCTGGACTATCACCAAATGCAAACATAAAATTACTGCTCTTTTTTGCAAAAGCTACAACACCAGTGACACCTTTTGTTTTTCTGGCAATTCTTGATCTGTGAGGAATACTATTTACTTTCTCCATTATCTCTAAATTGTCTTTAATCTTTAACCAAGTATTTCTATATTCAGCGTCCCATGACAAGCTTTCATTTTTATTATTTTCTTCTTTATATTGCTTTGCAAAATAGTTTTTTAAGTCCTCCTCAGATGTAAGAGTTTTAGTATCTTCTCCTAGAAGTGTATGAATTAAATCCATCTTAAGAGTAGATATGGCTTTTGTTTTTGTTTCGTCTTCGCCGGTCTTTGTTGGGAAAAAGTTATAAATATATAACTCTTCAAATACTCTTCTGTTTATACGATTAATACGCCCAACACGCTGAATGACTCTAGTAGGGTTATAAGGAATGTCGTAATTGACTATTGAACCAGCTCTATGAAGGTTAAAGCCTTCTGATATAGCATCTGTTGCGATAATTATGTCAAAATCATCAGACTGTTTTGATTCTTCTAGTCCAGCATCAAAGTTTGCTCGTATTATTTTTTTATTTTCATCGTTTGCATCTTCGGAGCTGTATTTGAATACACGATTAAATCCATCTTCGCTTAATTTTTTAAAGACATAATTTGCCGTATCAGAGAATTCAGTAAAAATAACAATTTTTCTCTTTTTATCCTTTGCTAAAGATTCAGAAATACGATTTTTTAAGAAGTTGTATTTTGGATCCTGAGTAAGTTGAGACCATTCTAACTGTATTTGTTTTAACAATTCAATGTCTTGAATTAAATGTTCCTTAAAATCTTGCTGTAATTCTGCTGTCGGAACACGAATTAACCCTTTTGACTCAAAATCTGATAGTAAACTTTCTAGCTCATCATCTTCTAAGTCTTTTAGAGTTTCTACTGTCGGAAGTTCACCTTTTTTGTAGATAGGTATTTCCTTTATGTTTTCATACCACTCCAAGATCTTTTCAGATGAAATAATCATATTCTTCAAAGAAAAATTAAACGCACCAATAGAGCTTTCAAATCTCCTGACCAATAGACGCCTCATGAATTTTGAAACGTTTACCTGAGCTTGTTTTATTTGTTGAATTTTTTCTTCAGGAGAAATGCCGTCTTCTTCGTATTCTTCAACTAATTTTTTCGCAAAACCAGACCCTTCTTTTAAATAACTCAAAATCTTATATCGAACACCGCGAAAACCAACACTCCTGTCTTCGGGTGAAATTTTTTCTAGAGTGTTTGCATACAAATCAAACATTTCTCCCAAATCGTATTCTAGTAATTCAGGATCCTTAACTTTTGCAAAAGATACTCCTTGTGCTTTAAGGTCTTCTTTATATTCTTCAATTTCATCCAAATCCAATCTGGAACGTCTAATGATAAGGGGTTCTATCATTTTTCTCAATTCATCGGCAATTGAGTTTAATTCCACTTTAATCTCTGTGTCTTCAGATGAATTTTTACGCAACTCTCTTCTTACAGCTTTATATCTTTTGAACAGTGCATGAAAAGACATACTTAAGTTCTCTACGGTTCTAATTGTAGATTGACCCGGAGTGCTAAATAGTTTTATAAGTGCGTAAATATCTTTTGGATCATTATTAAATGGTGTTGCAGAAAGAGCCATTACATAATGCCCCGCGCAAAGTCTATGCAACATTTTATAATTTTCAGTGTCCTCATTCCGGTGTTTATGCGCTTCGTCTAGAATGAAAAGAATTTTTCCAGTATCTGAGCCATGCCTATCTAATGCTTCCTGAATTTTTCCTGTTGAATAAACTAATCCCTTAAAATCAAATTCAGACATATAATCCTTCCATTGATTTTCAAGATGAGGAGGAGCGATAACAATAGTTTTAAGTCCTAAATTGTGTGCTATTGCTGATGCAATAATACTTTTTCCAAGCCCCACAACATCAGCAATAATTACTCCTCCAAATTTTTTGATTCGATCTATCCCAAGATTAATTGCATCTTTTTGATATTTAAGATCAGAAAATTTACCTCCAGTTATATGTTTTGGAGTTTTCATGTCCTCAATTTCAGTAACAGAAAAATACTCACTAAGTACTTTGTAATACATTAAGAGAGGATCTGGGAGAGAATAAAGCCATATTTTACTTTTTATCTCTTTTATAAAATTATCTGAAGACTCAATATCAGTTATTGTTATATTATTTTCATCGTTCCAGTGATCTTCAAAATACGTAACCTGTTTATCATAATGGTGATTTTCTTCCAAAAGAATATTGAACTCTCTCTGTCCTTTTAAACCAGACTCACTAAGGTTACTGGATCCAATAACGACATATCCTTTTTGACCATCAGACGTATCAATTTTATTTAAAATATAAAATTTTGAGTGATCTGGCTCAGCTGTCTTCTTAATTTGTAAACTACCATCTTTTATTTTGTCCAAAAAAATTTCAAACGCTTTTTGAGATTCTTCATTATCGAAGTAGTCCGTATCATTAAAGATTTGAGAAAAAGTATCTATATAGTCAGTTTTTGCTCCGGCACGAGAAGAAATATTTGTTTCAACCACATTAGAATCAAAATTTAAATCTTTTAATACGGAAACTTTATCAATGATCTTCTTATCAATATCCATTCCAACTAAAATTCGGATTTGCTTGTCTTTTAATTCATTATGTAAATCTTTAAATCCAGAAAAGTAGAAATAACCAACCAAGGCATCAATTTTGTCGCACTTTGGCAAAATTGATTTTAAGTTAGATGAAAGTGTATTTGTTCCAGTGTTTGTTATTGCCATAAATTTATTTCAAAAGTTCGCTACTGGAAATCCCAAGCGCTTTAGAAATTTTTTCTAAAGTTGAAAGAGTAGGATTCATTCGACCATTTTCAATGTTGCTGATATATGCTCTATCAACACTCAAAGCGTTCGCAAGGTCTACTTGCGACATGTTTTTTTTCAAACGCCATTTTCTTAGGTTTTCCCCAAGTTTCTTTCCGGATGACATAAATGGATTATATTCCAAGTTGCATCACATTACAACGTGTAATATAATTCACATAGGGCATGTCCGCCCCGAATTTCGCCAAAAGAAAACGGATGGAGCAAGCGGAGGATTCCTCCCCAGACCCCTTCTCCTCCGCTTGCGAAATCCGAAATTAGCCGAGGTTTTGCGGAAACCATATCCCCAGAAAAATGCTTCCGCAAAACCGAGTCCGCATTGTATTCGTGCTTCCGTCCTTTTCCTTTTGGAAAAGCTCTGTGCTTCGCACAGAGGCGCTTCAGCGCAACGGATGCACGAGATTAGTCACTTTGCCGTTCGAAAAAAGTTCGAGCAAAGTGTACGATTAGAGCACTAAAACAGTAGTAAAAAGAAATGGTGAGATGTATCTGTATTTACCTCCTCTCCTAGACAGGAGAGGATTGAGGTGAGGTTGATTGTACATTCCATGAATAGAATAATTAACAACTCAAATAGAAAAAGTTTTCGTAAAGAGTTGCGGAAAAATCAAACTCCGCAAGAAATTATTTTATGGTCTAAGGTACGAAATAATCAAACTGGTTTTAAATGGCGCCGACAAGTAAGTATCGGCTCATATATTGCTGATTTTTACTGTAAGGAAAAATTCTTGGTAATAGAAATTGATGGTTCACAACACGAAGATGCTAAGCTTTATGACAAGCAAAGGGAGAAATTTTTTCAAAATTTAGGAATTAAAACTCTTCGCTTTTGGAACAACGAAATAAATACCAACATCGAAGGTGTGATGCTTAAAATTTATTCCGAATTATCAAATACACTACCTCACCCCAACCCTCTCCTGGCAAGGAGAGGGGGCACCCAAAAACTCAACACACCAAAATGAAAGAAAAAGAACTCAATCAAAAACCCAAAATCATCGTCGTCTGTGGACCTACCGCCACAGGCAAAAGCGACTATGCGGTCACTCTCGCCAAAAAAACTTCAGGTGAGATAATTTCTGCTGATTCACGCCAAGTCTACAAAGGACTTGATATTGGTAGTGGGAAAATAACAAAAAAAGAAATGCGTGGTGTTCCCCATCACCTTCTTGATGTTGTCTCACCAAAAAAAGTTTTCACTGTCGAGCAATTTCAAAAACTCGGAAAGAAAGCAATTTCCAATATTTTGAAAAAAGGCAAAACTCCTATCATCTGCGGTGGAACTGGATTTTATATTGACGCTCTAGTGTATGAATCAAACTTCCCTGCCGTTCCGCCAAACAAATCACTTCGTACACAACTTGAGAAAAAATCTGTTGAAGAATTGTTTGAACTTGTACAAGAAAAAGATCCAGAGCGCGCAGATACTATCGACAGCAAAAACAAAGTGCGACTCATTCGCGCACTTGAAATAATTGATGCTATAGGAAAAGTGCCTAATGTCAAAAAAGAATCTACATATGATGTGGAGTGGATTGGACTAGATTTCCCCGACGAAATTCTCAAGGAACGAATTCACAACAGACTTCTCGCACGAATTAAAAAAGGAATGCTCAAAGAAGCACACAATTTGCATACACAAGGTCTCTCATGGAAAAGAATGCGTGAACTTGGACTCGAATATCGATTTATGGCAGATTACCTCACAGGAAAAATATCGAAAGATGAAATGATAACACTACTCGAAACGGCAATCTGGCAGTACGCAAAAAGACAGAGGACTTGGTTTAAGAGGAACAAGGAGATACGGTGGGTGAAATAGAATTAGTTTTTTGACAAAAAATTCTTTTTATGTATAATAAATACTGCCTAACTCTTGGGGCATAATACCAAGAATTCGTTCATTTAAATTTAATAATAATGATTCAAAAAATCAGAGAAACACAGAAAACCCATCTTCTAAACATGTTTGGAAATGTGATTGATGCTCAATCCCTCACCAAGGATGAGGCACAAGTAATTATTACTCATGGCAATCAGTTGAAGGAAGACTTATTTAAGACTACAAAAGATTTTGTTCAAAGAGCTTTGTGGCAAGGAAATAACTATCCTAAAGATTATCGCCGTAAGCCAGTTGAACGTCAGGTAAACATTTTAGCCTCAGTTTTTGATTTATCAACTGATGAAACAATGAAGTTTGTTACAGAACGATTACCTAACATTAAACTGCCCCGCCATGCCGAAGGATGGTTCGCAATTCCCTCTATCGAAGCTGTTGCGAAAAAACATTTTCCACAGGTAACAGGTGATATTGATCAGTATCGTGAATGTATTCGATTTGTTTGTAAAAAAGTTAAAGACACACGAGTATTTAGCGATTACGGTTTGGGGTACTTCAATCATCATTCGTTCATGGAAAGACCAAAATCTTTAAACGCTTTTGGTTGGATGGGTGGACAAAAGGGAGAAATTATTATTATTCCTGCACAATTAGGAATGCGCTACCAAGGAAAGTCTATTAATGATGCTTTACAAGCATTCAGAAAAGAAGAATTTCCACTTGGAATGTTTGAAGTGCTTTCAATTCTCCTTACTCATCCTAAACGATTAGGAATTTATTCCGGTCTTGGTATGACATGTGCAGACAACGCTATATCAAACGATGGAGTTCCTAAGTATCCTCATTTTTGGATGGATTCAACAGAGCCTTCTTGGGGTGATAGAATAAACTTTCAAAACAGATTGAATGGTTATGACACACAACCTTATTATGCTGTCCTTTCTGGATTTAAATTTTAATTGAATTTAAACTTTTATACCGCTTGCATTTTGCAGGCGGTATTTTTATTTCTCAATTTAATATTATGGTAAAAGTATCTAAAAACGCTACTTTTTCACATCTACGGAGGATGAAGGAATCTTTCCTTGCAGGAACAGTATACCTTTTCGGTGGAGATGAAGGAATCGGTCACAAGTCTTTTTCTACTGAAAAAGCTCGCGACCCCGCCTCCCGCCGTCGCGGTCCGGCTTTCGATTCCTTCATCCCTCTCGCAATGATGATACAAAAAGACAGAGCGTTTAGCTCTGCCTTTTTGTTCATTGCGGGGGATGAAGGAATCGAACCCTCACCAAAGGTTTTGGAGACCTTCGTTCTACCACTAAACTAATCCCCCATCTCCGCCACAAGGGCGGACGACGCGAATGCCCAGCAAAATAATAATTATGCGGGATCACTTTCCTAAACTAAAGTGTTAGGACTAGAAAGAACATATAACAAAAAAGAAAAAGGAATCCCTTTTCTTTTTTGCAGTTCTAGTATAGCAAACCTTTCAATAGTAAGAAACTATTTCTTTGCTTCCTTGTGAACAGTGTTTTTCTTACACCATTTGCAGTACTTTTTGAGCTCGATCTTTTTTGTAACGAGCTTCTTATTTTTACTTGACCAGTAGTTGATTCTTTTACAACTTCCGCAGGCAAGCTTTATCAATCTGTCTTGTGATGCCATAGTGGGTATACAATACTATAATTTGTTTAAAAATGCAAGGATATATTATGGACAAAAGTGCAATAAAATGCTATTTTATTTAGGTGTAAAGTATGCGTCGGTGGTAGAGTGGTCAATTACAACAGACTGTAAATCTGTCGGCTTCGGCCTACGTAGGTTCAAATCCTACCCGGCGCACAATAAAAATCCCCGTAAGGGGATTTTTTTGACGGGTAGGATTTGAACCGAAGGTGCCAATTTTTAATGAGCTTGCGTAGTATAAGCGATTGCTAAAAATTGAGCATCTCGACTGAAAGGAGAGGCAAATCCTAATAATATATAAAAAATGAGCTACTGTTTTTTAAACAATAGCTCATTATATTTAAAAGATTAAATCTCTTTTTTCTTTCAACAAATACTCAAACAATACAGCTCGAGTTCTATCTTCAGAAAATTTACGCTCAAGTAAAAGTTTAAATACTTCTTTGTACGTCATCTCAACAATTTCGATTCTTTCATCATCTTCAGGTCGAGGTTTTCCTTTCTGAAATTCTTCAACAAGATAATAATGCAAATCATGCTCAACGGTAGCAGACGAAGGAGAAACATAAAAAGGCTTCAGCCTTTCAATAAAAATACCAATCTCTTCTTTTGCTTCACGAATAATCGCATCACGAAGCATGTATTCATTCCCAGAATTATCTGATCCGTCTTTTTCAAGAAAATCAAGATACTCACAAAGATTGTCGGCGACCTTTCCTCCAGTCAACCGATAATCCCACGGTTGATCAAGATATTCCCTTTTTTCTTTTTGAAAAATTAATCCTGTTTCTGTAGGAATTATTGCTCTTACCCCGGGAGATCTCCGGAAATATTCCTTGCCTTTTTCATTCTGAAGAACTTGTCCAATTTTTCCGTTAAACACAGGACTATATCCGTCGCGTGCATCAATTGCATAATTAATTGGTTTTATTTTCATAGTTATTATTTTTAAATATTATATATAATTTTAAATATTTGTCAATATTATAAAATTGATTAGCAAACACTTTACATAAGTGTTTTCATGATACCAACTATGTAGCGCTTTGACTTCTTTGTTATTGACAGGAACTTTAAATATGTTATTATTGTGAAAAACCGAACATGAAAAAGGACCCTAGAATCAAGAATCTTGAAAGGATTCACAAAAAACTTCAATCAACTACCGATAGATTGGGAATGCCCATCGATAAGGGTATTTTTAATACTGTGAAGTACCTCAATGCACTGGGCTACAAAACATCAATGAGCTGTGAGGGGCATCTTAAAAAATCTGGAAAATTACCTAATGGCGGACTACCATTTCCTTGGGTGGTAATTGATTACGCTAATGACAATGCTGATTTGCAAAAAATGACTGACAGCGAAAGGAAACTGTACAAAAAGAATCAACTAAAGAAATGTTTTCCTGTGATGAACGAAATATTAGGTCTTATTGATGAATTTTATAAAAACAGGCACCATGTGCCATCAATACACAAAATCACAGTAATACCATTTCATCAGGGAAAATTGCGCATTCAAAGTCTTTCTGGATACTTTATTGAAGCTCAACCAAAAAAAGTTCAATCTGAATGGTTTTTCATAACCAGTATGGAAATGCGATATTTTACAAAATTCTTAGGAATAAAGTACTTCTCAAAATAAGTATTTAAAAATCCCCCTTCCGGGGGATTTTATAATTTACATCGACTCCTTCTTGCTTCTTGTCTTTGCAATCGGGCTTTTTGTTTTTGATCTACGAGTATCTATGTGAAGTGCACCATCTTTTACCGACACGTACACCACATCACCCTTTTCTGCTCCCTTAGTAATGATATGTGATGCGACAGGATTCAAAATCTTTGTTTGAATCAGACGATTGAGTGGTCTTGCACCATACTGTGGATTGTACCCTTCCTTACCGAGCAGTTCGAGTGCTTCATCGGTGATTTGAAGTGCAATATCTTTTGCAGTCAATCGTGCGCGAACTTGCTCGATTCTGATTTCTACAATATTTCTAATTGATTGAGGTGAAAGAATATCGAATAGAATAATTTCATCAAGACGATTCAAAAATTCTGGGCGGAAATGATCTTTGAGACTTGTCATAACCTTTTCTTTTGTCTGAACATAATCATCTGTAGCGGTGTTGTTAGAAAATCCTATTGTCTCCATTTTTTCAATATGCCGTGAACCAATGTTTGAAGTCAGAATAATTACAGAATTTCGGAAATTCACCACTCTTCCCTTTGCATCAGTGAGTCGTCCTTCATCAAGCACTTGAAGGAGAATATTGAATACTTCAGGATGAGCTTTTTCAATTTCATCAAACAAGATTACTGAGTACGGGCGATGTCGGACCGCTTCGGTAAGCTGACCTGATTCATCGTGTCCTACATATCCTGGTGGCGAACCCACAAGCTTTGACACACTGTGTCGCTCCATATACTCAGACATATCTACTCTAATAAGCGCCTTGTCATCATTGAAAAGAAATTGCGCGAGTGCCTTTGTGAGTTCTGTCTTTCCGACTCCTGTTGGACCAAGAAATATAAATGAACCGATTGGGCGATTTGGATCTGCGATTCCAGCACGTGAACGGCGAATCACATCAGATATTTTGGTAATTGCTTCACTTTGTCCTATCACACGTTTTGTGAGCTCTTCTTCCATTCGAGCAAGTTTTGCACGTTCTTCTTCCAGCATCTTTGCAAGAGGAATACCTGTCCATCGTGCGACAACTTCTGCAATATCTTCACTTGTAATTTCTTCTTTGAGAATACGACGAGATTTTTGGAGCTTCTTCAGTCGTCCGAGCTTCACGTCGAGTTCTTTTGAGAGAGTAGGAATTTTTCCATAACGAATTTCAGCTGCTCGAGCAAGGTCTGCACGCATTTCTGCTTGCTCAGCTTCTAGTCGGAGTGCATCCAAATCTTTTTTGATTGTCCGAATCTCTGTGACGGTAGTTTTCTCGTTTTGCCACTTGAGTTCAATTTCTCGAGTTTTTTCTTTGTGGTTTGCAATTTCTTTATCAATATCTTTGATACGATTTTTTGTTCCCTTGTCTTCTTTGTCGGCAAGTTCAACTTCTTTTTTCAATGCTTCTTTTTCGATTTCAAGTCGCATAATTTTGCGATGGGCTTCATCGAGAATTGGAGGTTTATTTTCAAGTGCAATCCGAAGAGAAGATGCTGCTTCGTCTATGAGGTCGACAGCTTTGTCAGGAAGATTTCGATTTGTGATGTATCGTACAGAGAGATTGACCGCAGATTGAATCGCGTCATCCGTAATACGCACGCCGTGATAGAGTTCATATTTTTCTTTGAGTCCACGCAAAATAGCAGTCGCGTCCTCAGGTGATGGTTCTTCTATGTAGACAGGCTGAAATCGCCGAGCGAGGGCTGGATCCTTTTCAATGTGTTTTTGATATTCTTTAAGAGTTGTTGCTCCGATTGCACGAAGTTCTCCGCGTGAGAGTGCCGGCTTGAGCATGTTTGATGCATCAAGTGAACCTTCTGAAGCCCCTGCGCCTACGATAGTATGAATTTCATCAATAAAAAGAATAATCTTTCCATCAGCACGTTCGATTTCTTTCATGAGTGATTTCAATCGCTCTTCAAATTCTCCGCGGTATTTTGTACCTGCAATAAGTGAGCCCAGATCAAGAGAAACAAGCTCTTTGTCTTTCAAAGATTCTGTAACATCACCTTTGGCGATGCGTTGTGCCAATCCTTCTACTACTGCAGTCTTACCTGTACCGGGTTCTCCAATCAAAATTGGATTGTTTTTTGTACGACGTGAAAGAATCTGCATAATCCGCATTATTTCTGTATCGCGTCCAATCACAGGATCAAGCTTGTCTTCTTTTGCAAGTTTTGTAAGATTGCGAGTGTATTTTGTGAGTACTCGAAACTTTTTTGGAGAATTTGTGTCGGTAATATTTTGAGCTTTGAATTCTTCGACAATTTTCAGCACTTGATCTTTGCTAATTCGGAAACGAGTGAGAAGTTCTTTTGCATCACTTGGAACTTCGAGAAGTGCAACAAAAATATGTTCTGTTGATACAAATTCATCTTTCAAATATCCTGCGACTTTGCTTGATGTTTCGATGACTTGTGCGAGGTCAGGCGTGAGGTACAGCTGAAACGAGGGTGACGCAACATTGTTGACGCGAGATTCAGGTGCTTCGATATTTTCAAGTACCGAATCAGTAAGAAGCATCGAATCTATCTCGAGTCGTTCGATGATTGAAAGCACCATAGACTCCTCTTGTAAAAGGAGTGCGGTGAGAAGATGAAAAGAGTTCACATGGTTTTGACCTCGCTCAATAGCGAGTTCGTGTGCCTTCTTGATAGCTTCTTTTGCTTTTGATGTGAAGTGATTGAATGGAGGCATCATATAGTGTGATTATATAATTTTATTAAAAAATGTCAAACCTACAACCCAAACGTATTTTTCAATTCAGCACCGAAAATAACGAGTCCTGTGGTGTCTGTGGCAAGTAATACTCCGAGTGCTTTTCCCTCTTTGTTGACCACGAGTGCGCCTGACTTCATTTGTGGAATAGATGTAAGCTCTATTCTGGTTCCATAGCCGTCATCTGGCGAGACTGTTTTGACATATACTTTGTCAAACGAAAGAGGATTGCCTTCAATGACGTAAAGCTCATCCCCTGAAACTGGAGTAGGTGCGTCAAATGTGACAAATTTTTCTGAAGTGATTTTCTTTGATGATTCAAAAAAAGTGATTCGCTCAAGGCTTGAAGACGCGGGGATTTTTTGTTCAACACCTGCAACAAGTGAAGCGTATTCCTTTTTTAACTCAATCAACGTTCCTTCACTTATGTACGAGAGCAACTTCCCTTTCGACACCATTACGAGTGGGCGAGAAAGTGTCTTTGTGTCATCAAGATATAGTATGCCTACAGAATCCTTGTATTTTGCAACAATATCCGAAGCCGAAAGCGGTGCGGGCACAACTGGTATTTCTGGTGTCACCGGTGCAGGATTTGGGTTAAATGTATCTTTGACGACTTGATAGATAGTCTGCGTCACCGGGACTGAACGTTGTTCCATGACAGACACTACAGCAATTGCCGTGACAATTGCGGTGACAAAACTTATAAGAAGTCCAAGTAAAATTAATTGTGTTTTTGTAAGATCATTAATATCCATACTATTAGTTCTAACGATTTTTTGCCAAAATCGTGATTGATTGATTTGCAAGATCGACTACATCGCGAAGCGCACGAACAAAGTACACCAAATCTTTTTTTTCTGTCTGTCGTCCGAGTGTTATTCGCAAGCTACCATCTTCAGGTTTAATTTCTTTCGATAGTGCCATTATAACATGAGACGTGTGTTCGTCTAACGCATTGCATGCACTTTTTGAGGATACACGAACACCTTTTGCATCAAGTCCAATCACGAGTGCGTCACTTTCGATTCCATGAAATGTAAAATTGATATTGTTTGGAAGTCGCAGTGTCTCATGACCATTGAGCTCGGCACCTGGAAACTCTTTTCGAATTTCTTTAATCAAAAAATCTCGAAGTATCGTCAGTCGCTTCACTTCCTTTTCTTTTATTTTTTCAGCAAGCAAAAGTGCCTGCGCAAAACCAAGTATTCCTGGAATATTTTCTGTTCCTGGTCTTACATCAAATTCTTGTTCACCACCTTTCATTATTCCTGAAAATGGAAGTCCGCGTTTTTTGTAGAGCATTCCAACACCTTTTGGACCGTAAATCTTTGAACCATTACAACTAAGCATATCTACTCCCAAAGGTGGGACTCGAAGTGGCAAATAATTCACGGCTTGTGTGGCATCTGTGTGGAAAACTGGATACGGTCCAGAAATTTCATTATGCTTTTTGAAATGTCGAATTGCTTTTGCAATTTCCGAAATCGGCTGGATTGTACCAATCTCATTGTTTGCATACATCACCGAAACAAAAATCGTATCCTTGGTCAGTGCATCGCGGACATCTTTTGGATTTACTATTCCGTCTTTGTCGACAGGAATAAGAGTGACATTGACACCACTTGATCTTATAAACTTTGCAGATTCAAAAAGCGCTGAATGTTCGATTGCAGAAATAATGATATGTGGATTCTTTGTGGTTTCTTTTGATTTCAGCAAATATCCTTCGAGTATTCCACTAATCGCCATATTGTCGCTTTCAGTTCCACTTCCGCAAAAAATAATCTCATCCGAATGCACATCAAACACACCCGCCACATCTTTGCGGGCTCTAGTCAGGGCTTCTTTTGCACGAAGTCCATCTTTGTGCAATGCACTTGGATTGCCAAAATACACCTCACTCGCTTTTTTAACGACTGAAATGACCGACGGATCAATGGGTGTATTTGATGCATAATCAAGATATACACTTTTTTCGATTTTCTTTGATTTTGTTGTTTTTCGTGTGGTTGTTGCCATAATTTCTATTTATTGCAAAAATGATGATTTTGCACTATAATCTATGTCTATATGATAGCAAATACATCAATTATCCTCTATGGGGCAATAGTACTACTTGTCATTAATATCATATGGCTTGTCAGAATGGAAATGAGACTCAAAAAAGTCTTCCGTGGAAAACGCGCCCAAGACCTTGAAGAAATCATGTCGGGACTTCGAAAAGACATCGACACACTTCACACATTAGAGCGAGATCTTGATGTTCGCTCAAAAAATATGGACGCGCGTATTCGTACAAGCCTACGTGGAATTGATACTATCAGATTTAATCCATTCAAAGATCAAGGAAGCAACCAAAGTTTTGCAATTGGACTTTTGAATGAAGAAGGAACTGGTGTAGTCATCTCTAGTCTTTATTCACGAGACAGAGTTTCGGTATTTGCAAAACCAATCAAAAAAGGTCAGCCCGAGTACGACCTGACCGAAGAAGAATCAATCGTATTCAAAAACGCATTACCAAAATAATTTACTAAAAAAATATGAACACTAAAGGAGTCACTGTACGTCCTCCTGTTGTTGTCATTATGGGTCACATTGACCATGGCAAATCAACACTATTGGACTACATTCGAAAATCAAACATAGTGGACAAAGAAGCGGGTGGTATCACTCAGCATCTTTCTGCATATGAAGTGATTCATAAAGACGAAAAAGGAGAAAGTCGCAAAATTACTTTTCTTGATACTCCAGGACATGCAGCATTTTCTGGTATGCGTGAACGTGGCGCAACAGTAGCAGACATTGCAATATTGATTGTATCTGCAGAAGACGGCGTCAAGGCTCAAACTATTGAAGCATTAAATACTATTGTAGAAGCAAAAGTTCCCTACCTCGTTGCGATCAACAAAATCGACCGACCTGGAGCAAACGTGGAGAAAGCAAAAATGGAATTGATGGAAAAAGGTGTGTATCTCGAAGGATATGGCGGAAATATTCCATATGTTGAAATTTCTGCAAAGGCTGGGACAAACATTCCTGCACTTCTCGATACAATCTTACTTGTTGCTGATATGGAAAACTTCACAGGCGACATGTCAAAAACCGCGCGCGGTATTGTGATCGAATCAAACATGGATCCAAAGCGTGGAATTTCTGCGACAATGGTGATTAAAGATGGAACACTTTCAAAAGGAATGTTTTTGGTTGTAGAAGACGCAATTGTTGCAACTCGCATTATGGAAGATTTTCTCGGAAAAACTATTTCTGAAGTTTCGATGTGTGCACCTGTGCGACTGATTGGTTTTGATAAAGTTCCTGCGGTAGGATCAGTGTTTGAATCTTTTAATTCAAAAAAAGAAGCTGAATCTGCTGTTGCACTCTACAAAGAGATACTTCGCACAGGAACTTCAACTGTCAAAAAAGAATTACTATCACCAGACACGAAAGTTATTCCAATTGTCATCAAGACTGATGTGGTGGGAACTGGTGAAGCAATTGAAAAAGAAATACTAAAAATGAACACTTCAGAAATTTCATTCAAAATTCTTTCTCGTGGAGTTGGCTCTATTGGTGAAAATGATCTCAAAGCTGTAAGTGGTGACAAAGAAGCATTGATAGTGGGATTCAACGTCAAAATCGACTCAAAGGCCGAAAACTTAAACGAATCATTGCAAATCCCAGTTCACACATACACAATCATTTACAAGCTCACAGAGATGCTTGCAGAACTTATTGAAGAACGCCGACCACGCAAGCAAGTCATGGAAGTTGTAGGAAAAACAAAAGTACTGAAAACATTTAGTGCGACAAAAGAACGGCGTGTGATCGGTGGACGTGTGGAATCAGGCAAACTCGCACAGGGTCACAAAGTAAGAATAATGCGACGTGATTTTGAAATCGGCGAAGGTGTAATCATTGGTGTAGAACAAGGAAAAATTAAGTCAAAAGAAGTACTCGAAGGAAACGAGTGCGGAATCCTGGTTGAAGCAAAAAATGAAATCGCACCCGGTGATTATCTTGAATCTTTTGTGATGACGACAAAATAAAATGAGTATTAGACAAGACAAAGTAAGAGGAGAACTCATGAAGTATGTAGCAACATACATTGAGCACGAAGCGACACGACAATCGCTTATTAGTGTTACCGATGCATCAATATCCCCTGATTTGAAACGAGGAACAATTTTTATTTCTGTATTTCCTGAAAAAGAAGAAAACACTGCAGTATTATTTCTAAAACGAAAGCGTCCAGAAATCCGCGCATTTATACGAAAGCAATTTCAAGCAAAGACTATTCCCTTCATCGACATCGAAATCGACCGAGGTGAAAAAAATCGCCAGCATATCGAATCCTTAGAAAAACAGATTCGTGACAGCGACGCAGAGATTGGGAAATAAAAAAACCCTCGAAAGGGTTTTTTTATTTCCCACACACTTCTATTGCGGAACAACAATCAATGAAATATTTTTAGTTATATTTTGAGTAGTTATGTCCATATTTAAATAACACGGTTGATTCATCTGAAGACCACTAATCAAATTATTACCCAACTCCAATCTTTGCAGTGGACCATCATTAATGCCTGCAAGATTTGTGGCAACACCATTAATAGTTGTACACGTTCCATTCGAATAATTAATTACTACTTTATTGCTTCGTCCAAAACCCAAACCGACAAGTGAATTATCGTCTTGTGTAAGTATCGGTGTGAAATAATTATTACCTGCAAGAGATGCAAATATTGCTGTCTTGTTAATCCCGTCTACATGAAGAGCACGGTCTGGCATGTTTAAGACTGGTAAATAAACTGCTGGGGAGGATGAAGAATCTTGTAAGGTATCAATTTTAAAACTATGAATTCCAGAAAAAAGTTGGTCTTTGGGAATGTTGTATGTGAACTCAATAGTTCCAACCTGATTTGCTGGTACGGTAAAAGTATTATTGTTATTGATGATATTAGTTGAAGTTGAGACAGAGTTAAAATATGGACCCCATCCTGCTGTCGACCTTAGTTCTAAAGTGGTTCCATATTTAGAAGCAGAACTACCATTTCTTTTCCAAGGAATCTGTGGAAGCATCACGTCGCTTCGCTGAAAAGAATATGGAGTGAAAACAAAATCACTCGTTCCTGAAAAAACATTTATTAAAACTTTGTAATCAACAGTGTTTACATTATCAGTAACAGTTATTAAATTTGGAAATGGTGCGTAAATGACTGGGTTTACAGAAAGTTTGTTTGGGTTTCCATTTTTACTAATATCATCCTGAGCTTGATTTACATTTGCTGTCGCAGGCTTAGAAACAATTTTTACACTATTGAGTCGTGTTATTTGATCAGAAACTATTTTTTCTTCAAATTCTTTCATGGCGGTACTAGTTGCTATTTCTTTTGACGAATCAATCAAATTTTGACTTTTCACTGCGATTTGTGAATCTGAAACAGACGCACTCTGATCTCTAGTACTGCTTAGTGAATTGATCATAAACCCAAACGTTAACCCAATGATCAGAACTAAGACAATTACTATAATATTATTATTTTTCATATTTTGTGAATTACATTATCCCGTGTTTACTAATACTTGAATTTTACCCCTTCCCGCAGGGTTTTGGCAAACGCATCTGTGTACAAACATAAACAATGTCTGAGGTGGGACTCGGTCACGAATATTTTTCTCGCCGTCGCTTGAAAAATTTCTCTACCCCAGCTCGGTATTTTATTCTGGTGAACAAAATATACCTGCGCTTTTAGAGTCCCACACGTACGCAAAAAACTTTGCGTACTCTCGGGCACATATTAAAATAACCACCATTGGTGGTTATTTTAATATGTGCCCGAGGTGGGACTCGAACCCACACGGCCGTTAAAGGCCAAGAAATTTTAAGTCTCTCGTGGCTACCATTACACCACTCGGGCAACTTTATTATTTTTTTGAGGCGTGGGCGGGAATTGAACCCGCGCATGGCGGTTTTGCAGACCGCAGCGTTACCACTTCGCCACCACGCCAAAGACTTGTGTAACCCACTATACACAAAATACACTAAAAAATAAAGTTTTTCCGGGAGTTAATAATATTTGAAGTATAATTAAATATAATGTATAATGCCCAAGTATTTTAATATCCACCCGTAGCTCAGCTGGTAGAGCACTCGACTCTTAATCGATTGGTCGTTGGTTCGATTCCAACCGGGTGGACACGAATTAAAAAGAAGAACTTCTTCTTGTTTTTAGTTCGTGTCCAAGCCGCAGTAATGTTTTTGTTTGAGCGAAGCGAAAGGCAAAAACCACGAGGCGGGCTCGCGAAATTTTTACGTCAGTAAAAATATTTGTGAGGACACGTAGTAGCAAGAACTTCTTCTTGTTTTTAGTTCGTGTCCAAGCCGCAGCGATGTTTTTGTTTGAGCAAAGCGAAAGGCAAAAACCGCGAGGCGGGTGAGAAAGTGTGGGACACTTTCGCAAGACCTTTTGAGAATTTTTGTGAGCGAGCGAAACAAAAAGTCCAAAAGGTGTACAGAATCTGTAAGATTCGCGAAATTTTTACGTCAGTAAAAATATTTGTGAGGACACGTAGTAGCAAGAACTTCTTCTTGTTTTTAATTTAAAAAAAGATAGTAACAATATGCTCGGGTGGCGTAATTGGTAGCCGCGTCAGTCTTAGGAACTGGTGGAGAAATCCGTGGAGGTTCAAGTCCTCTCCCGAGCACAACGAAAAATAATGAACCCAATGCGAGAGCATTGGGTGATTTATTTTTATGCTCGGGAGAGGACTTGAAAGCCGGAGGCGGTATACAAGACGCAGCGAAGCGAAGTGCTTGTCGCCGAGGCGGGGTCGCGAGTACTTAGTAGAATTTGAGCTGGCGAAAAATTATACTTAGTAACTCGTGACCAAGACACTGCTTGGCTTGCGCGAGAGGACTTGAAAAGGTTCTCCCATATTTTTGTGAGCCTGCGAACAAAAATGGGAAACCTGTACTGCTCCTGTAAGGAGAAAATCCTCTCCTGGACACTATCCCAAATTCTCGTGACCAAGTCCCCTCCCGACGACCACTGAAATTATACTTAGTAACCTGTGACCAAGACATCCCAATACGCAAATTAAAAACACCCGAACTCACGTACGGGTGTAAATTTATTCTTTAAATTCTATTGGTCCATATATACATTCACTTTGCCTTGAATATACTGCCCACATTCTATCTCCCCAGCAATAGTGCCACCATTCTCCTGGGTACCAGACAAAATCTTCAGTCTCCATTACGTCACGTAAAATCTTTCGATTCTGTTTTTGTATATCAGTAATTTCATCAGAGAGCATTTGAAATTTCGTGTACCAATCTGCGCTCATTGCTTCGCTCGGATAAATTGTTCCCATATCAAGCAAGGTTCCATCAGTGCACGCAAGAGTAACATCAATCGCGCCTCCACAATGATGATTTGCAAGCGGTAAAGGTTTTGCGATAACAAGACGTACTTGCTCCTCAATTTCTTGATCAGACCAAAGAGGATTTTCAATTTTAATCTTTTCAAATTTCCTATCCCATGAATCTTGTTGAGCACGAAGAGTTCTATAACCTTCTATTAAAACCAGTACAGTTTTTTCAGGAAGTCTCTCTGAGACTTTATACAACTTTTCTGCAACAGATTTACGAACGTAAAAAATGGCCTCATAGAGCTTCTTAACCAGACCAACTTTTAATCGATCAGTCTCTACAATAGGAACCAATTCTTCTCCAGATTCTTGGATGACAACTTTTTGCCATGCGCTTCTTGGTAATACATTTCTAATTTGATTTATCATTTTCAAGAATTTTTATTTTCTATATAATACCAAAAAGTATATTTATTACAAGAAAAAATACTCCTCAAAACTCCAAATCATCTCCTTTTGGAATAATTCTCTGGAAAAAATTTTCAGGCTTTTTCTCTACTTCTTCGCTATCCTTCTCATTGTCTATAATCACCACTACTCCTTCCCCTTCTTTTGTAACTTGAAAATTCTCTCGTATTACTTCCTCCTGTCCTCTTTCACTTTTAAGTGAAGTTATATCTTCCTCTAGTTTTTGCTTTCGCACTTGAAGCTCCGTCAATTCTCGTGAAGCTTGTTCTTTGAGCTGTCTTGTATCACGATTCTTTTTAACAAGAGTAATCATGTTTGAGGCGAAGAAAATACACACGCCAATCAACACCAATAATACAATCGGTGAGTGGAACCATTTTGGCTTTTTTGATGATACTTGATAGTCTGCCATTATCTGGTATTATAAGCTACATAGCCATAATTTGCGAACATATATATGATCCTAAACCCAAAACATCGAAAAAAAGTGAAAATTATCTGGAGTATTATTTCTATTTTAATTGTACTTTCAATGATACTTCTCTATACACCAGTGTTTAGATAGCAATAAGCATGAGAACATAGAACGTGAAGCGTAGAACGTAAAATACTGATTTTGTGTCATTCTGAACTTGTTTCAGAATCTCAAATACTAAAGAGCGACGGCATAGCCGTCGCTCTTTTTGATTTTCTACATACAAAATATAGTGTTTCGAGGTATATTTAATTTGCTTGACTTTTTCGGAATTATGTAGTATAATACACACAAAAGAACTTAAAAACTATATCTCATGAAGAACGTACTTCCCTTGTTTATCCTCGCCTTGTTTTTTGCATCCTGCGAAAAAGAAGAGATCAACACCTTGGTATCACCGATTCCGCCGGCAACAATACGAGTTACTTATTTAGTGCACTCAGTAGACCAACAAGCAGAAACGTTAAGCAGAAAAATTACTTACGTGTCTGACTGGAAAAAGGACTCTGCTGGTAACGCGGTGACCCCCGTACTAACCACGGTTGTTGCAACAGGAAACTTTACAATAACTGTTGAAATGACCACAATCCATGTACCCGTAGGCACAAGCCACCCAGGGAAATTTAATTGTATGGTTCCTTCCGGAATAGGCTGGGAATCTACAGACGGAAAAAATTCCCTTACGGTAGTCGAAATTAAAAATGAAGACTCACTGGTAGCAAAAAAGTCTGGAGGTTGCGTAAGTAGCGGTAGGTCTTTCTTTACAGCAGATGTTTACTTATACGATATGTATTGGTAAACACATTGCAAAAAAACAAAATCCCTTTCTTTTAACTGGAAAGGGATTTTTTACTATCCTTCTCTCATCATTTTCAAAAAAACGTCATGAGGAATATTGACCTTTGCGCGAGCTTGCATCTTTTTCTTTCCTTTCTTTTGTTTTTCGAGCAATTTCATTTTTCGAGTAATATCACCTCCATACAAATATCCCGTCACATCCTTTCGAAACGCGGACAATGTCTTTGAAGCGATAATTCTACCATTTGCATATCCTTGAATCTTAGTGACGAACATTTGCCGTGGAAGAATACCATGCAATTTTTCAACCGCATTTTCTGCTTCTTCTTGTGCACGACGTTTTGAAATAACTCGCGTAAACGCAGGAACAATTTCTTCTGCAACAAAAATATCAAGTCGTGTGACATCAGCGAGACGCATATCTGCAAATTCGTAGGAAATTGATGCATACCCAGATGAAATACTTTTGAGTTCATCAAAAAAGTTTCGCATCATTTCTCGAAGTGGCATAAGAACATTGATCGCAGAACGATTGTCTCCAAAGTTTTCTGTTTCGTGTACCTCTGCTTCATGATCATACAAAAGTGGCATAAGTGAACTAAGATAATTTGATGGTGTGATGATTTTTATTTTCACCCACGGCTCCATCACTTGCGTAAAATCACCATCGTTTGGAAAAAGATGAGGAGAATAAATAGTTTGTTCTTTACCGTTTTTGAGTTTGACAATATACGTAATCGAAGGCGTGGTGACTACAAGTTCAAGGTTGAATTCTCTGCGAAGTCTCTCTGAAATGATTTCCATATGAAGCATCCCAAGGAAGCCACATCTATACCCACGTCCAAGTGCCCCAGAAGCCTCTTCCTCGAATGTAAACGCAGAATCCGAGAGCTTGAGTCGAGACAAGGCAAGCTTGAGCTCTGGGAAGTCGTCCGCACTTTCTGGATAAATAGACGCCCACACCACAGGACGTGGGAGCATGTATCCAGGAAGTGCTTCTTGAGGATTTTTGAAGAGTGTAATCGTATCTCCCACAGACGCGATACCTGGGCGTTTGATACCGGTCACAATATATCCAATTTCACCCGCACAAATTTTTTCTTTTGAAACTTCGTCAGGACTAAAGGTACCAACTTCAAGTGTGATAAATTTTTCATTTGAAATTCTAAAAAGAAGTGTGTCGTGTGGCTTCACCTGTCCGTTCAAAATTCGAACATACACAATCACACCTTGGTGGTTTGAGTATTTGAAATCAAACACAAGTGCCTGAAGCACAGACGCGGAGTCACGCGGATCTGACGCGGATGAACGCGGAGAAGTAATAGTTGGAGCAGGTACTCTTTCTTTTACAGCCCTTAAAAGTTCAGCTACACCCTGTCCGGTTTTTCCAGAAACCTCAAGCACAGTATCTGGATCAACATTTAGAAGTGCGGCAATTTCAAGCTTAGTTTCGTCCACGCGTGCAAGTGGTGAATCCACTTTTGACACCGCGGGAATAATCACCAGTCCACTTTCGCGCGCCATTTGAAGTGTAGTGAGAGTCTGCGCTTGAACACCTTGAGTAGAGTCAACAAGAAGAATAGATCCTTCTACTGCTTTCAATGCACGAGATACTTCGTATGAAAAGTCGATGTGTCCAGGAGTATCGATGAGGTTCATCACATACATCTGTCCATCAATTTCGTATTCCATTCGCACAGGTTGCATTTTGATTGTAATTCCCCGCTCTCGTTCAAGCTCCATATTGTCTAGTACCTGATCACGCATTTTGCGAGATTCAATAGTATGAGTCACCTCAAGCATACGATCGGCAAGCGTAGACTTGCCGTGGTCGATGTGGGCGATAATAGAAAAGTTTCGGATATTTTCAGGCTTCATGTCTTGCCATCATATCAGAAAAGTGTTGGAAAATAAAGGCCTCTTAAACGCGAACGAGACGCGAACTGAACGCTGACTGGATGCGAATTTAGCGAAAATCACAAGAAAAACTTAATTATTAATAATCATTGACAAAACCATATAATTGTGATAAAATGTTTTTAAACAATAAACATAAAAATGGAGCCAAAAATAGCTATCGAGCTAATTCAAACTGGAAAATTATCAACGGAGGAAATTCTTCAGATTGGTAAAGAAGTAAAGGATCAAAAGGTCTGGCAGGAGATTATTCAACAAATCGACTGGTCAAAATTTGAAATCAATGAAATGCTCAAGATTGGCAAAGAAGCAAATGATCCGAATGTCTGGCAAAAGATTGTTCAACAAATTAAATCTGGCAAATTCAAACAATACGAAGACCATCGTGGTTGACAGATTTTTTTCAAATCTAAAAACTTAATTATTATCATGCTCCCCTTTATTGGGGAGCTTTTTTATTTTTCATTTTCTGCGTTTTTTCCGCGTTCAGTCCGCGTGGTTCCGCGTCTTAGACGTTTAATCAGCGATATTTTGATCTGGCACCACCACTGCCTGTTTCCAAAACTTTCTGTGTAGTGCTTGTGCCACTTCGGCAAGCTCGCGACTCTTAAGCAAATACAAAATTCCTGCCCACGCAATAAGTCCAATTATTCCTGCGACAAATCCCTGCAAGAAAATTCCCCAAAATGTATTTATGTCTACAATATCATCCAAAAATCCCAGAGCCTTGTATGTGACAAATCCAAGAATAAATGATGCGGCGATACTTTCAAATCCCACACGTTTGATTGTTGTTTTTGTTTCGGCAAAATAATCTTTTCTAAACATGAGCCAAAGTGCAAATGCATTTGCAATGATTCCACACGCATACCCAAGTGGAAGCATGAGTATTCGTGTACCTTCGATACCATCTACACGAAGAAGAGAATCTAGAAAATGCGCAAAAAATGGAACTTTGTCATACAGCATCAAAAATCCAAACGCAAAAAGAATTTCAGAAAGTGTAAATACAATATTTACCACAAGCGGACGATTCGTTCGGCCTGCTGCATAGTATCCACGTGTCAAAAGCACAATAAGACTTTGAGCAACAACAGAAAATGCAAAGAGTGCGAGAGCCGCCGCAGTGAGTCGTGTGTCATCCCAAGTAAATCTCCCTGTACCCAAAATCACACGAACAATCTGCGCACGTAATACGACGAAGAGTACAATCACTGGCATTGACCAAAAAATAATCTGACGCATTGATGTCATTATTGAGTGGCGAAATTCATCGAGCTTGCCGAGTGAAAATGCTTTTGCAAGCGTCGGAAATGCCGCGACAGAATATGACACACCAATAATACTGATTGGAACTGCTTGAAGATTGTATGCAAAAGAGAAAATAGAAATTGATCCTTCATCCATCATTGAGGCAATAGCAATAAGTACCAAAAGTGCAAGACTATTGAGTGAAAGCCCAAGTGTTCTTGGGAGTGAAAGTAGCACAACTTCTTTGAGGAGTTTTTTGTCGACAGATTTTACAACTGCTGGTGCAAATGAATGTGAGTACAGTACTGGCAACTGAATAAGCATATGAAGTATCGCTCCGATCACCACACCAATACCAAGACCAATCACACCCATAGACGGGTAGAAAAAATAAATACCAGCAAGTATTCCGGCATTGTACAGTACTGGCGCAAGTGCATAGACAAAAAACTTTCTATACAACTGTGTGACTGTACCAAAAAGATTTGAAAGTCCAAGAAATATTGGAGACAGAAGCATCACACGACTAGTAAGTACGAGTTCGTACATTTGGGCACTATCAAAACCTGGTGCGATAAATGGTGCGATGTCTGGCATCAGTACAAACAAAATGACCGAGACCACTGCCATGAGAGCAAGGAAGCCTGAAAACACCTGAGAGAGAAATGCTCGAGCTACCGATGTATTGTTTTCATCGCCTTTCAATCGGTCAATCACAAATGGCAAAAGCACCGTAATTGAAACCATTGTAGAAACAGAGTTGAACATCAAGTCCGGAATTCGAAATGATGCGTAGTAGACATCGAGCGATCCAGACGCACCAAGCACGTGCGCAAAAGACCTGTCTCGAATCAATCCGAGAATCTGTGAGAGAAACGCAAATCCGGCAAGCAAAAAAGCGGCTTCTGTGATACCGCTAAATTCCTTGTGTACGAGTGAGAGAAGCTTTTTGACCATTGTTTCTATTATATACGAGGAAAGGATGTATATTCAAACTGTTGATAAATTCCAATGAGCGGCGGCCTTTGGCCGCCGCTCATTGTGCGCGTAATAACAAAAGAATTTTAGATCCTGAAACAAGTTCAGGATGACACGGAATTCAGTATTTCAGGTTCTACGCTCCACGTTTAACGTACAACTTTCCCCGCTATTCCCTCATCCTTATTCCCTAACCCCTCTTTCTTTACCCTACCACTATATTTATAATTCTTCCTTTTACATACACAAACTTTTTAATTTCTTTTCCTAGAAGCCACGCGATTATCTTTGGATCTTGAAGTATCATATTTTTTACTTCGTCCTCATCTGCATTTTCATCAAGTGTAATTTCGCTACGCACCTTGCCATTTACCTGAATCCCAATTGTCACACCCTCGTGTGCAATTTTCTTTTTGTTTACTTTTGGCCACTCACTTTGATGTATTGAGTTTTTCATTCCAAGATTCTCCCAAATTTCTTCTGTCATAAATGGTGCAAACGGAGAGAGGAGTTTTATGAAATGAATATAATCATCTTTTGTTATGGCAGGCATATCATCAATCTGATTTTGTAAAATCATTAATGCTGAAATAGAAGTGTTGAAAGAAAATCCTTCAATGTCTTTTTGAACTTTTTCTGTGGTCTTGTGTAAAAGTGATTCAAATTTGTTGTATTTTTCGAGAGTTTCTTTTGAAATACTTTTCACAACTTTTTCCTGTGTACGCCATACTCGCTCAAGAAAACGTCTTGGCCCCATAATACTATCTGTATTCCACAATACCATTTGATCAAATGGTCCCATAAAAGATTCATACACACGAAGTGTGTCTGCACCATACGTCTTCACAATGTCATCAGGATTGATAACATTTCCCCAACGCTTAGACATTTTTCTTCCATCTTGGGCAATTACAAAACCTTGGTTGCGAAGTGCTTTGAACGGTTCTTCTGTGGGAACATATCCCATATCTTTCAAAAACTTGTGCCAAAAACGAGAATATAAAAGGTGTCCTGTCGCATGCTCTTGTCCTCCAACATACATATCTACATCTTTCCAGTACGCAATTGCCTTTTTGTCTGCAAAAGCTTTTTTGTTTTTTGGATCCATATAGCGAAGAAAGTACCATGAAGATCCAGCCCATCCCGGCATTGTATTTGTCTCATATCCAGATTTGACCCAAGATGATACTGTCGCGAGAGGACTCTCACCTGTTCCAGACGGTGCGTATGATTTTACGTTTGGAAGCTTGAGTGGCAAAGATTTTACCTCACTTATTGTGCCATCTTTTTTGTGAACAAGAGGAATTGGCTCACCCCAATATCTTTGTCGTGCAAAAATCGCATCACGCATTTTGTATTTTGTTACAATACGTCCACCAACTTTTTTTGTAATAGCTATGCGCGCTTCGTGTGTTGAAAGTTTGTCAAAATCACCCGAATTGATCAGCTTGCCTTCTTCGCCGAGATAACAATCTTTTCCTTGTACAACTTTGACCAAAAATGACTCAAGTGTTTCAAGATCCATTCCAGAACCCGATGGCTCAACCACACACTTTTTTTCAAGTCCGTATTTTTCTGCAAATTCAAAATCTCTTTTGTCATGAGAAGGTACTGCCATCACCGCACCTGTGCCATATGACGCAAGTACATAATCAGCAATCCATACTGGAACTTCTTCACCATTTGCGGGATTGATAGCAAACACACCGTCAAGAATAACTCCTGACTTTTCTTTTGAAATATCTGTGCGATCGTGAATATCTTTTAATTTTGCACGAGCAATATATTCTTCAACCTCTTCTATATTTTTAGTATTCTTTTTCAATCTTTCAACAAGTGTGTGTTCGGGTGCAAGTACAACATACGTCACACCAAAAAGAGTATCCGCGCGAGTAGTGAAAACTTTTAATACAGCGTCTAGCGACTTGCTACTAGCGACTAGTTTGAAATCAATTTCGCTTCCTTCAGATTTTCCAATCCAATTTCTTTGAATTTCTTTTATGTTGTCGTTCCAATCAAGTCCATCAAGTCCGTTCAAAAGTCTATCTGCATATGCTGTGATTCGCATAAACCACTGTCGCATCATTTTCTTTGTAACAGGATGCTCTCCGCGTTCTGACACTGGGCCACTTGGTCCATCAATAATCTCATCATTTGCAAGCACAGTCCCAAGTTCTTCACACCAATTCACTTCACTATATCCTTGGTATGAGAGACGGTAATTCATCAGCATTTTTTCACGCTCATTTGACGACATTTTTTTCCAATCTTCTTTTGAAAAAAGCGAAGTGCTGTCGGAACATTCTGCCTCTACATTTTTATTTCCTTCTTTACTAAAAATAGTTTCAAGTATTTTTATGTCTCGTGCGCAATTTTTCTTTTTGTCATACCAAGAATTATAAAGTTGCAAAAAAATCCATTGAGTCCATTTGTAATAGCTCGGGTCGTGAGTTGCAATCATCTTGTCCCAGTCATACGAAAATCCAATGATTTCGAGTTGCTTTCGATATTGTTTTACAAGTGTATCAGTAAAAGGCCCCGGATTCTTTCCAGTTTTGATTGCGTATTGTTCTGCAGGAAGTCCAAATGAATCAAATCCCATCGGATGAAGTACGTTGTATCCTTGCATTCTCTTGAGTCGTGCAAACACATCAGACGCAATATACCCCCGCGGATGTCCCACGTGAAGTCCTGCCCCAGATGGGTACGGAAACATATCCAATACATAGCACTTACGCGGAAGTGACGCGGACTTTCGCGGACTAGACGCGGAAGGATTCTTTGTTTTATAAACCTTTTTCTTCTCCCACTGTTTTAGGATTTTTGCCTCAATTTTCTTGTGGTCATATTGCGTTAGTTTTTTCATACTTCACTAAGGATATCAAAAAACCCCCGAAAAATCGAGGGTTTAAATACAATGCTTCTAATCCAATAACTCACTTTCCCAAAGAACACACTGGGCGAAATTTTGTTTCTATAGGTGACAAAATTCCGCCTGACCAAGTAAACGCACTGTGATGATCAAGAGGAGGGTACAATATACGTCTAATCAAAATCGGAAATGATTTATAATTAGTAATGCCTTTTAGTCGAAATTCCAACAAATCTTTATCTGATGGATACTCCATTATTGCCATTTCAAAAAGTGCATTCACGCCATCTTCGAAATTTCTCGCTTTGACTGAAAAATCGTGTGCTTTTGGATGATCATAAAGCGATCTCAGGCACAATCCATAATTCACTACATAAGATTGCTTAGCAATTCTTTCAAACGCGTTATTTGACTCTTCTACTCCATAAATTTCTGTCAAATACACAATTTTCCAACTACCTGAAAGCGAAACACGCACATTTCTAATTTTCTCTTCGTACGGGTCATCTTTTTGAGGAATTGTATAGCGGAGTCCAATAATATCAATATCCGAATTATATTCCGGTTGACCGAAGATTTCTCGAAAGTACTCGAGTTTTTCCTGCACACTTACTTCCATTTTGATGAAGTCTGTTTCCATTTTTTCTAAGATTGTTTAGAAACAGTCTACTGTATTTGGTTTAAAAAGCAAGTAAAATACAAAGTGGGAAAATGCCGAGGCATTTTCCCACTGTATTTTTTTACCCCTCCTCGCATTCACTTCGTTCATGTCGTCCTCCCCTCTAGGGGAGGCTTTAATTCCGAATTCACTTTTCACTAACCCTATTTACTAATCCCTGTTTTCTAAAGTCTAAAGACTAACTACTAAAGACTCTAATTAAAGTCCCTTTGCTTCAACTGGTTTTGGGTATGGCGGGTACATATCCTTGTCGATAGTTCGTTCATAGCAGGTTCTACCTATTTTGTGATCCCAAGATTCATTTGTAGCTACACCAGGGTATGGATAGTTCGAACTTGTTGCCACATCTCTCTCTGTCATCACAGGATACGCAATTCCACCACCAGAATACTCTTGCCATCCTTTTGGCATATCAGCACTAAATGTCGCACATAGTTCAAATGTCATATCACTCTTTTTTGCATATTCATATGAAAGACCTTTTTCAAATTCCGGATCAACAGGAATCGTACTACCTGAAAGCGGATTTGAAAGTAATGCAAGTGTATCAGGGAGCATTTCTTTTTGTTGCCAATAATTAATGACACTCCATTGGATTGATATCAGGTCTTGTACACGTTTGTCATCAAGACGAAGTGCGCGCTGACTTTTCGGAGAACCAATAACAGAAAAGCTAAATGCGACAAGAAGTATCACCCATACAGACGCTTTGACCGCAGACCAAATACCTACTTTCATTTTCCATACCCTTTCTCTGTTTGTAATTTCAAAAATATAATACACGCCCACAAATACCGCCACGAGAAGCGTCACGAGTACTTTGAATATAAAGCGTGAAGTGATTTCGCCGGAAACAAAATAACGCACAAGTGTCACGAGATCAACCACGACGACAATACTCGACAAAAACAAAATCAAATACACCATCCATTTTCGAATAGCAGTATCAATATTTCCAAGTCCCGCTTTTGATGTCTTGCTCCAAAAATACGAAAGTGCCAAAAATACTGGGAACACTATAATAAGTGTCGCGATAGATGATCTGATTGCATCATAGTTGTAGCTTGTGTATCCATATTGATATACAGCATTTAATACGTCTGGAAACTTTTTATCGAGAACATCGAAAGCAAGTGTAAGAAACGATGTCACGACCGTAATCAATGACACAATTACGCCAAGCGACAAAAAGAAAAACTTCGGTGTCATTTTTGGCTGATTTTGCTGAATAGTTGTGTTTTCCATATATGTATAAGTTAATTGAAGTGATAATATAAATATAGTATACTACTAACCCACACAAATGACATCTCGTAAAACACCAAAAACAAAAACCCGAGTTCGCCCACGCCTTGAGCGCTGGACAGAAAATGCTATTAGCTGGGTCGGCTCAAAAAACTCAGTTGCGGTACATACCGTCTTTTTTATAGGGATGTTTCTTTTGATATTCCTTGGGGTAAAACCTGAGACAGTACTACTTGTACTTACGACAATTGTGTCACTCGAAGCGATCTACTTGGCAATCTTCATTCAAATGACCGTCAACAAAAACACATTCGATATTGAAGAGATTCAAGAAGACGTGGAAGAAATTCAAGAGGATGTGGAAGAGATTCAGAAAGATGTCGATGAGATTCAAGAGGATGTGGATGAAATTCAAGAAGACGTCGAAGAAATTCAGGAAGACGTGGAAGAAATTCAAGAGGATGTTGATGAGATTCAGGAAGATGTTGACGAGATCGAAAAAGAAGAAGAGACAGCAGAACAAAAGCATGACCGCGAACTTCTCACAAAGATTGAAGGAACACTTGGAATTTTAATCAAAGAAATTGAACAGTTGAAAAAGAAATAACCCCGCACACGTGCGGGGTTATTTCTTAGTAAATTAAAACTCTCCTACAAAAGAAATCTCCGTTTCAAGCCAATAACCAGTTTGTTCTTTTACTTCATTTTGTATTTTTTGAATAAGAGTCCTCACATCCGAAGCTTTTCCTTCTCCTGTATTCACAAGAAAATTTGCATGCTTTTCAGAAACTTTAATACCTCCAATTTGATGTCCCTTAAGTCCGACTTTTTCAATTAAGCGTCCTGCCCCCACATTCTCAATTTTTTTAAATACCGAACCACATGAAGGATATATATCAAGCTGGGGTTGTCTTTCTTTTCTCCAGGCAATATTTTCATTCGCCTGCATTTTAATTTTCTCTTTTGTAGATTGAAACAATTTAAAAGTTACCTCAAGTACAACTATATTTCTTGTATGCAATATACTAAAGTCGTATCCAAATTCAAAAAAATCTCTATCTACAACACACTCTGTATTATTTTCATCTAAAATTTTTACAGAATCAACAAGCATCTCAATAAAAAATGTGTCTTTTCTATCTGCTGTAAGAAAATGTAAATTTTGCCACAACGCTCCCCCCACAGTACTCGGTATTCCTGCAAAATTCTCAAGTCCTGAAAGTCCCTTCTCTGCTGAATACGATATAAGATTTTCTATAGTAGCTCCACTTTCTGCAATACAATACTCATCTTTAAAACATACATTATCAGATTCATTCTTGATAACGAGACCCCTAAATCCTTTATCTCCGAATAAAATATTTGCTCCTGCGCCTAGTAAAAAATAATGGATATTATTTTCCCTCGCATAAATAATTGCCGACTTTAGATCTTCTTGATTTTGAGCAATAAAAAAGTAATCTGCAAATCCACCAATTTTATAAGTAGAATAAGCGGCAAGTGATACATTTTTTTTAAATTTTAAAGAAATATCTTCCATAATTATATAGTGCTTATAATATCACTCTCATTAAAAAAAGTGACCCTTTATAGTATCGCTCTTTTAATCTTTTATATTTTAAACTCAATCACATCTCCATCCTTTACAATATATTCCTTCCCTTCAGTTCGTACTTTTCCTTTTGCACGGGCGTCGGCATATGAACCACAGTCTAGTAGTTCCTGCCAGTTCACCACTTCTGCTCTGATAAACTTGTCTTTAAAATCCGTATGAATTGCCATTCCTGCCACTGGTGCAGTACTTCCCTTTTTTATTGTCCACGCACGAGTCTCTTGGACTCCTGTAGTAAAATATGTGTCTAGACCAAGAAGCATATACGCTTCTTTGATGAGAGTATTGATGCCGTCTGTCTCGCCTCCCATTTCAATACGGAAAGTTTCCTTTTCTTCTCCTTCAAAATCTTTAAGTTCATCTTCAATCTTTGCATCGAGTACCACAAATCGTGAACCTATTGAAACAATATATTCACAGAGTTCTTTGAAAAGTTCTGGGTGAGTTTCGTCGAGATTTTTTGCTCCGGCTTTTTTGTTGAGCCCGTAGAGAAATGGCTTGAAAGTGAGGAGTCCGAGTTGTTTTATTTTTGGAATTTCTTTTTCCTCCAAATCTACTGTGTGTGCCATTTTTTCATCTTCAAGTGCTTTCAGTGTTTTTGTAAGTGCACTGTGTTCGATGATCGCTTCTTTGTCGCCTTGTTTAATTTCTCGAGAAATATTATTGATACGCTTTGCAACGGTTTCAAGGTCGGCAAGAATGAGCTCCATATTGATCACCTTGATATCTCGAAGTGGATCAATGTCACCATAGACATGAAGAATATCATTTCCATTTCCGGCTTTAAGTGGAAAAATTCTCACCATTTCAAAAATCGCATCAGTCTCTCGAATGTTTGCAAGAAATTTATTTCCGAGTCCTTCACCTTTTGACGCACCTGCGACAAGTCCTGCGATGTCTACAAACTCAATCGCAGCCGGAACAGTCTTCAAGGTTTTTGAAAATTCTGAAAGCTTCCAGAGACGTTCATCGGGCACACCCACAATACCCACCGATGGATCGATAGTACAAAATGGATAGTTTTCAGCAGGCACACCCTTTTTGGTGAGTGCGTTGAATAATGTTGATTTTCCCACGTTCGGCAAGCCGACAATTCCTATACTTAGCATTGTGTCACTATAGCAAAATCCAGTACAAATGTCATTTGTACTGGATTGTTACTACATCAATTTTTTGAGCTTATTTTCAATAAATTTGTCGAGAGTGTCAAGATTCTTTTTTACCTTTGCAAACACCACTTCTTCTCTTTGACTTAGAGCCCTATCAACCCTAATCTTCTCAAGTGTATCAAGTTGCGATTCGAGATCCTCTTTGAATAACATTGTTGCCTCGTGAATATTCTTTACTGTGACCATCAATTCTTGATTCATGCGTCGCTTTAATCCAAAGAATTTATGCCATCCAATATACAGTGCGATAAGTAGCACAACAAACAGTACTACAACAACAATTATCGAAAAGAGTGCAAAACTTATTTTTTCAAATTGAGTTTCCGAAACAGTAAGGTGTATTTTCTCTGACAATTGACTGCTCACGTTTTCTCCAAGCACACTTCTTGCAGACACTTCAATCACACCAACTTTTTTTAATTTTTCCGTTACTACTGAGAATGATCCGTCCTCTGATGTCGTCTGAGTGTATCGCCCTACTTCTTCATCACCCATAAACAACAATACTTCTACTTGTGTATTTGGATATTCAGACTTTCCAAGTATCGTCACCGTATCTCCTTTTTGTACATCTTCACCACTAAGTTCGATTTGGGGTATTGAAATTTTTGGTGTAGTAAATACTACAGTAGCGACTGTTTGATTTTCTGCCTTGTCATATGCAGTCACTATAAGACTATGATTTCCTTCGTTTTGATACGGCAAAAGATACGTACCGTCAACAATTTGATCAATAGACACTTTTTGCAATTGCTGATTGTCAATTTTGAGTGTATAAAAATCTATTCCTGAAGTACTATCTTCAGCATCGAGAGTTACTGATGCTCTATTTTGTACTATTGATATCTTTGGTTCAAAAGATTTTGGTGGAGTTGCATCAACTTTTATAACATAGTGCGTTACTGCACTTGAAGTATTGTCATTCTTGTATCTCAAATGAAAATAAGAAATACCATCAGAAATACTGCTGAGTGTTTTTTGTGTTACCGAATTATCGTATGAGACTGTAGGAGTTGAGTTTGATGTCTTGTTGAAAAGAGTTTGAATTGATGTCACTCCGCTAGGTATTTTCCAGCTCAATGTCGCAGAAGTATTTTTGTACCAACGATTTTGATCAGGATGTGTATCAGACGAAATAACTGGCTTTGATATCGAAGTTTGTGATTTGTCTGGGACTACAACTTCTGGAATTTCCGCAGGCTTCGCAATTCCAACTGTTATAGTGCTTCCATTTTTTGAGCTTAAAATATTTGTCCCAAGACCATCGTTTTTTCGAACTGCACCATCTGTAAACAACACAGATGCAGTCCCTTGTTTCTTAGCCTTAAACACAATCGACGCTATTGTGCCATTTGAGCCATTGAATCCAGGATTTGCAGCACCGCCATTAAACACAATCCTACCAGTACCATTTGAAAAACTTGGTTCTTCAACCCACAAAGTAAATATTGAAGAACTTTTACTTATAGAAATAACTTCCAATACATCATTGGGAAACTGAATCACTCCTTCGGCGTTGTTGACTGCCAAACCACCAGTATCTACCTTGATCGATACTGTTGTAATATTGCCAACAGATACCGACGATGAACTCGGCGACAGTGTCAACGTGGCAGCGAGAGCAGGAATAGGAACACAGACACACAGCATCGCGAGAAGTGTGAGTATGTGCTTCCTATTTAAGATTAATTCAATGAACCTGATTCGCATTTCTCTTTCGCTTACGTAATTTTCTAATGATTAAATAAAGTATACTTACACCAATACATACCATCACAAGTGATGCCCAAGGAAATGCTTTCTTTTGAACAAATGTTGCTGTTTGGAAATTTCCAGCTTTGTCATATGCTGCCACTATTACATCGAGTTTTCCGTCTTGGTCTATCAGTACATAGTGTGTGCCTGTACGAACAGGTGGATTGTTGCCCTCTGTTACTTCATAGTGACTTATCCCAGACTCTTTGTCTGTAGTCTCAAATGAGATAAACTTTTTTCCATCATAGAGATTTTGATCTTGAATCAATTCGATTGTAAAAGGTTCTGGAGCGTTGTTATCATTTGATATTATTTCTTTCCAGACATCTTGTGGTTTTTCACGAGCTGTTCCAACGTTGATTGTTGAAGAATTCTTTGTGATATTACGAGTCGTCCCTAGCCCATCATTTAAAAATGAAGTTATTACTTTTGGAGAAATAGTAAACTTTCCTTCTTGATGTATCTTTACCACCACACTAAAAAGTAACAACTTTTCACCAGTCACTCCACCTGGTACTCCTCCCACAAAAGAAATCGCACGACCTTCTTCCAAAGAAGGTTTTCGTGGCCACATTGTAAATGCAGAATTCACCAGACTCAATTCCTTTATTTCAAAATTGCCTTTGTGTTCATCGGTCAAAACAATAGACCCGTCAATAGAATTGATTGTCTCCCCTTCGGTGTTTAGATACACCCGAATGATTGCAGTGTCATTTGCATTGATCAGGGTATCGCTCGAGGCACTAATTGTTGCAGCAGATACAAGTGATGGAATACAAAAGCTGATCAGTACAATACATCCTGCCGAAACAAATGCTCGAACATTATTTTTTATAGTTATTTTATTGATCATAAAGGTTTTGTTCCCCACTGGTAAAGAAGGATTGAGAAATCAACAGAGTCAACTTTTGTGTCAACATTTATATCTACGCAAGGATTTGCGAATGGTGATTTTGTTTTCCAGAAAAAGAGCAATATTGAGAAATCAGTTGAATCTACTTTGCCACTTGCATTGAAGTCTGCCCCATTACAAGATCCATTAGTAGTGGTTGATCCTCCACCTCCTCCGCCCCCGCCACTACTAGGTGCACTGCCAGAAGTGACAGTAAATACACGCGATGCAGACGAACTGTCTGTGCCGAAATATACTTTGAGTTTAAAATAATACGTCCCCGCCGTCGCGACAGTTGCAGACAATCCAGTATTCCAATCTTCACTTGGATTAATAAACTTCGCTGCTAATGCATAGTACGCGTCATCATTTCCTCCACAATCATTTGATAGGTCAGACACAACACACCACTCGTATTGGTATTCATACCCTGAAAGACCTTCGTTTGTAATAGTCACATTTCCTGTAATCGATGTAAGGTCTGTAGCTGTGACTGAGTTGATGAGTACTTGCGCTGGAGATCCTGATACTTCCCAATAATCATTTGTCTGAATTGTCTTACCACTTTCTACTTCTGTAGAAATAATAGCTTCCCAAAGTCCTTGAGCGGCATTGTTTGAAACCGAGTATGTGTATTCATATACTCCCGTGCTCAACAATGTTGTTGCGACACCTGAGACAACAATGTTTCTATCTGCATCATACAAAGTGACTGTTGGAATTGAAAATGGTGCGGTAGGTGTGGCACTTGAATCTAATATAAATACTTTCGTTCTGTACGTATATCCTGCTTGAACTCTTTCAACATTACCCATTTTTACTGACCAGTTGTCTGCGCCTCCCGCTGTCGAAACTTGTGCATCAACATTTGTTGCAAGTTGTTCTCCGATTGATCCGACAGTGACGAGTGACGATGAAAGTACATTCCATACATCCTCTGCGGTTATGTCATTTCCATAGTTTGAAAGAGTTCGTGTGCCATTTGCCCACACTGCTGTTGCAATAGAACTTGTTGAATAATCAGACAATGTTCGTGTTGCAGAATTCCACACATCAGCTGCGGTGAGTGAACTTGTACCTCGAGTAGATACTTGAACATCCAGATTGTCTGCAATAAGCTTTCCTACACTTCCACTCGCAGTAAGTCCCGATGATGCAGTATCCCAAATAGCATCGACAGAAGTAGTTGAAATATCTACCGTACCTGTAAGAGTACGCGTACCGGCCGCCCACACATCAGCTGCAGAGATATCATTTAATGCAAGAATAAGTGCCTCATTTGCTTGTACTTGTGTAAGAATGTCGGACGATTGTGCATCAACATTTGTTGCAAGTTGTTCTCCGATTGATCCGACAGTGACGAGTGACGATGAAAGTACATTCCATACATCCTCTGCGGTTATGTCATTTCCATAGTTTGTGAGAGTTCGAGTAGCATTTGCCCATACACCTGAAGAAACCGCATCAACTCCTGTGGTTGAAAGTGTTCGTGTCGCAGAATTCCACACATCACCTGCGGTGAGCGTACTTGTGCCCCGAGTAGATACTTGAGCATCCAGATTGTCCACGATCAACTTACCAATACTTCCTGAAGTAGAGAGTCCCAATGTTGCAGTATCCCAAATAGCATCCACTGAAGTAGTGTCTACAGTAACAGTTCCAGAATTTATTGAACGAGTGCCATGTGCCCACACATCAGCTGCAGAAATATTGTTGAGTGCATTGATAAGTCCTTGTGTAGTTTGAATTTCTGCCACAACAGTAGCTTCAGATGTATCTATGTAACTTTCAGTGGCAAAACTTCCACCTCCGGCAATATTCTTTGTAGTCAATTGTCTCGTTGGGGCAAAAGCTCCGTCCCACACATCAGCTGCAAGTGATCCGAAAGCTGTCATGGTACGAGTACCATTACTCCACACATCTGACACAAGAGTTCCAAAGGTTGTGAGGGATCGTGATCCACTCGCCCAGACTGCAGAAGCGATAGACGCGTCGCTGACTTCCGCATTTTTAGCAATAAATGTTTTATCGAGTTTCAACAAATCACCACCAATCAAAGTCCCACACGTAATAAATGTAGGATATTTCCCTTCTACTCCAGGAACTGTATATGAGTAATAATGCCATCCTGTGGCATCGTCAGTCATTGTGGCTTCATTCACAAGAGTTGCTCCGGCTGGTGAGTATATTGAAATAGTACAATCATCTGTGGTGGGAGTATAGTCATCTTCGTATATAAACTCTCCTATAACAATCGCTTCACTTGGTTCATATGTTTCGATAGCATAAGAAATTTGAGTAAAAGAAAATACTAAAAACATTACAATAAATGTTTTTAAAAAGATACCCACTTTTTTATTTTTAAAATAATGGATTATCACAGTCAAATTACTCACACCAAACCACTTACAACCCTAAAAAATTACTTCTTCTTATCAGTGTCTGTTCCTTTGAATGCACCAGTAAAATGCTTAATTGCATCAACGATACTCTTTGCAAGTTCTGGAATCTTCTTTGATCCAAACAAAAGCACGAGCACGACTGCTATTATAATAATTTCTTTTGTTCCTAATCCAAACATATAAATATAAGTTAAAAATACACTCTAATAAATTGTTGCTACTTTTTTGCACCATCTGCTGATTTGAAAATACCCATAAGGTGTCTTACTGCATCAGCAATACTCTTTGCAAGTTCTGGAATCTTCTTTGATCCAAACAAAAGCACGATCACGACTGCAATGATAATAATTTCTTTTGTTCCTAATCCAAACATAATTTTGTGTGTTAGTTTTCCAAAAGGACATGCTCCTTTTGAGATTTATTAAAGAGAACTGTGATTTCAAAAATCAAAATCAATGGCACCGCCATTAACACTAATGATAAACCGTCTGTCGGCGGAAGTAAAGAGACTAACACAAATATTCCTGCAATTACATGCCTACGCTTTGACTTCAGAAATGACACACTGAGTATGCCCATTCGAATTAAAAATGTAACAACTAACGGTAAAATAAAAAGTATCCCAAGTAAAGACGAGGTGAATACAATCTGAGAAATAAACAACCCAATATCCCAATAATTCACCACTCCTAGTCCCACATTTATATGAGCTACAAACTTGACCGCATAATAGAGCGTCCCACACCCATACAAAAACCCTACAAGATACATCACAATTCCCATCGGCAACGATAGTAAAAAAGTTGTGCGCTCTTTTTTGAGTAATCCCGGTTTAACAAATGTATATAGTTGAAAAATAAAAATTGGTATTATCACCACGCACGCAGTAAAAAATCCAATACTCATTGCAAGATCTATCAATTGAAAAGGAGACGTGGTCACTATCTTCACGCCTTCAATCTGAATCTTGCTCAACATAAACTTGATGATTGGCGACGTTCCCAAAAACCCAAGAACAAACACAACCAAAAAAATTTTGGTCAGCAACACAATATTACTTCTTAATTCTTCTAGATATACAGCGTATTTATCTATGCTTTTCTGGAAATTGTTCACCCTCCTATTCTGACATAATAAAGATATTTCCTCCACCTCTTGGGATTTCAGTTACCAGATATTGAGTACTGCTAGGCTCAATATTTATATCGTCAATTTCACCTGCATATACAGCAGACGGTATTTCCACAATATAATCCTGAATTTCTCCGGTTTGAAAATTTACATCAGTGAGTGCCATATTTTTAACTTATTGATTGAATTTTTCCCTTTTTTCGTTTTTTTAACATTGAAACAACGTTGTTTGTGGTACTTTCATCTGGAATAATTACTTCTGTTGCATCTAGGGGATCACTTGGCGGTATGAGCACTTCCGGCTCTACAACTTCAGGCACCGAGCCGTCATCTGACGGTTCGACCACTTCACTGTCATCCTGATTTACACCTTCGACTTCACCTTCTGTTTCGACGACAGGTGTTTCTTGCGGTACTTCATCAAGATTTTCATTGGTCTCCTCTTCTTCTACAACATCAACAGGCTCTATGCGCTGTTGTTCTATTTTTGTTTGCTCGGTACTTATGACTTCATCCAATGAATCAACCTCGAGAGTACCACCGTCCATTTTTTCCAAAAGCTCATTGGACATTCTGACATACGACGCAGAAGTGTGAGTTGATTGTGGATCAATTTTCAAAATTTCTTCACCCAATTCTTTTGCGCTGTTGTATCGATATACCAACCCTCCGTAGGCAATATATTGAGCGTGGAATGATCCTGTAATCACGCCTGGATTCGAAACATCATACACTTCAATAAGTGCATTGTCATCGTAATCACCTGTTGCAGTTGCAACCTTTAAGGTTTGATTTTCCGAAACTAATTGATCTTTTTCAATATGAATCATATTAAGATTGAGTTAGGAGTGCGCGCACTTTAATATTGTCAGCTAATGATGTTGGAGTGTATCGAATATATGTTGTTTCGTTGAGCTTGTCAGTAGAATCGTACGAGCCCCATGCAGCACCATCATTTGTAGATTTTTGAAATGAACCTAGTGGTACTCCAGCGTCCGTGGTGTCAGTGAGTAACAATGCTCCAGTTTCAGCATTGTATAAACGAATTTTAAGTGCAGGAACAGTACCTCCAAATGCAGTTGAAAATCTCCATGCAAATATTTTACTACTTATTGAAGATTGTCCAACTGAAGGCTGGTAGTGACTGTCTGTCGTATTGTCTTCATATGTACAGCAAATACTATACACTCTATTTGGGAGACATAGTGCACCAATTGTTCGAAACTCTATTGCAAACTGAATATTTGCACCCGGTGACGCAGCTGACAAATCACCCGTCTTGTCCACGAGTGTCCACGCACCTGAATCATCATCTATTCCTGAAGTCCTATAATAAATTCGTATAGGCTCTGTAGGCATCGTGAGACCTGCGTCTCCAAGATATCCTGCAGTGCTCACATATACACGCGAAAGCACTTCAGCGTTGGTAGTAAGCATTGAAGGTGTAATGAGTCGTTGGTTGACGGTCCCATCAGCATATTCCCAATCAGCACCCAGTGGCACTGTATACATTACGTTTGTAGTTGCAGCTGTTCCTGTACGCACCATATACACAAGTCCTGCCTGTGACCACACAGAAAGAAGTGCACCCTGAGGATTTGGATGTGGAACAGAACTATTGTCCGCTGCCGATTGATCTTGCTGACCAGTATCTGCGAGAAACATATGATCAAATTCATATGAACCCGATGCGTCATATTTTGTAATATACGCGCGACGATGAGCCGTGGTGGCACCAGCTCCTGTTGAGGTCACAATAAGCCTATCAATCTGGTCTGCAATCTCAACACTTGCCAACAATGAAGACAGAGTATATGTTCCTGATCCTCCTGTTGGGACTTCTGTCATAGAATCAGAAACCCACGAGGCACTTCCTTGCACAATATCAGTCAACGGTGCGCGATGAATTCTTGTGGTAGATGCAAAATAAAGACATTTAATACCAGAACCTGGACCATGAGAAAGTGTGCCAATACGCCCATTGTTTGCCTGAGAGACAGTACCTGTAACTGTTTGTGTTGCTGTATGAAGAACCCATGCAGACGCTGTCTTGCCTCCCTGTATTCCACCTAAAGTTGTTAAGTCTGTTCTAAAATTGTATTTGTATACCTGCGGAGTTGTAGCTGCTTGAAGCTCAATTATATACGCATACTGCGTAGTCCAATTCACCCTATCATCCAAAGCAAGTCCACAAGAAATACCGTTTCCTCCTACAATGACATACGCAGATCCACCGGGCACAGTAGTTGCTGATGAAATAGTAAGACCAGTAGTAGACCCAACCGCAGTAATGGTAAACCAATCAGTAATGGCAGATGGAGTGGTTGATCCAAATCCAATTTTACATCCCAAATACAATGCAGCTGTCCAAGCAGTACCAACACCTGTAACAGCAGTGGTTCCTGGTACGGTCACAGTTCCTGTTGCATACACAGAATCAAGATCTACCAAACTATACGCAGCCTTTGCTTTGTCCACTGTTGTTGCAGCAGAAATGGTAGTACCACCCACCACAAAATCGTCATATGATAGACCATTTACGAGCGTTAGACCAGCTGATGCAATCACTGCAGCCGTGGTTGATGTGAGTACTTTGAAGTCTTCTATAACATACGCAGTACCTGCGGACACTGTAATATTTGCGGCAGTTCCTCCTGTTCCTGTTGCAGTAATATTTGATTGCAGAGTGAGTGAAGTGTCAGAACCAACAGCGTTTATGTAATACCAAGTTGCTATCTGTGTTGGATCAGTACTTCCAAAACCAATCCGTGAACCAATTGCAATACGATCAGCCGACCATGTAGTACCAGACCCCGTGACTGTGGCACCAGAGACTTCTGCTGTACCTGTAGTATATGTATCATACACAACGCGCATACCTCGAATCGTCTGTACACCTCCACCTGTTGGATAAGTGATTGTAATAAAACCTCTCCAAGTAAAAAGCGATGTCAATCTGTCATAAACAAAACAAGAAATACGTCGAGTTGTGGCAGCTGTCGCTATATCAGCCAAAAAAACCCAATCTTTTTTGACTTCTTTATTGATTACAAAAGAAGTTCCACCTGCGATAGTTCCCGCAGAAGCAGAGAGTGTGAGAGATGTCGCAGAATCGATTGCGGTAATTGTATACCACGTTGTAATTTCTGCTATGTTTGTCGAACCAAATCCAATTCGAGCACCAATTGGAACACCGTCTGCGAGCCACCCAGTACCAGAACCGGTCACTGCTGTTCCTGAAACAGCAACTGTACCAGTGGAATACAAACCTTCTTTGTTTACCCATGAGATTACGTGTGGGTATGTAGAAGGTATAGATGTTCCAGTTTCAAAAGGACGACCAACACCTATGGTCATTGGTCCAATATAATTGTCCTCTGCCGAGGCGCCAGAATATTGCTCAATCAAATCTCCCATCATTGTAAATGATGAATCGTAGGAATCATACGGTACTGTTGTCCCAGTAAATACGTGTTCAATTGCTCTTTTTGCCATATATAATAAAAATTACACTTCTAAATAATCAATGTTAATTTGCACAGTAGTTGTTCCTGATATTACACAGTATAACACCTCGTCAACACCACCCTCAATATAATTTGGATGATTGTTTGCCCCATACAGTCCACCAGTCTTGGGTGAGACATATTTTTCATGATCTGTACCACCTGCAGTAAATCGAAATGATACGGATGTCGCATCGGCAGTAAGAGAAAAACGTGATGCATACACACGAATTTTATTTCCAGAACCAGGTGTCAGCACATTTCCAGAAGCTGCGAGGTTTAATGAGAGCTTGCTGACACTTTGTCCTGCAATGAGCGCACTCACTGTCTCTTCTGTTGCAGGATTGATACGAGTATTGGAAGCATTTTTAACTCCTACCACATTTGAGGTCGGAGTACTTCCTGCGACATACGCCTTTGCACTCTTGGGAAGTACAGAGGATGCAATAAGTCCAAGCCCGGTAAGTCCTGCAACCTTCAAAAAAATTCTTTTATTGTTATCTGCGGGATTTTCTTGTTCGGATAATACTTTGGATTTTTTCTTAGATAGACGAACCTGTGAAGTCACCGGAGTATCAGAAACAATCACTTTTTGATTAAGTGATTTAGAGGACACCAATTTGAAAGAATATTTAGAATCTAAAAATCGCATACACTACACTTCTTATTCTACTACACACTAGTTTTTATACAATGAAAAATCCCCACAATGTGGGGATTTTTCATTGTGGACTATTTTCCACCCATCAATTTTTGGAGTTCGGCTTGATACTTTTGCATTACCACCATAGTTGCGTTTGACTGAGGCATTCCACCTTTTGTTTTTTCTTGGATTTCTTTACCAATCTTTTCAAAAAGTTCTGGATTTTCAGTCACAAGTTTTATAATTCTCTCCTGTTCAGCCTCTGGTACTCCCTTGAGCTGACGTTTGAGCATTTGCTTCATTAAAAAATTCTTAAACATTTCATCATTGTATAGCAAAAATCTAATTTCGTACAACTTGACTATGTGATGTTTTAGTCTATAATCACAAGTCAAAACGAACCTTATGAAAAAAATACACATAGTACTACTCTTGCTTCTACTTCCGCTATACACGCATGCCCAGGAAAAACCTCCAGGACTCACGTATATTGATTCTATCAATTTGTCTGTGCAGTCTACCGCACTTGAACTTGCCATGTTTGAATGCCTTCCAGAATCAGACAGTGGCGAGCTTGAAATCATACCAATTGGAAGCATGTACTTCTGTGTTGTCCAATGTATTTCAAATGATAAATTATTTCAATTTGAGTACGAAAGTAGTTCATGGATTAATATACCATTACCCTCACTACAAGATCCTGAAGTCGCAACAATTCGAAAAGTGAAATCACTTTTTCAAAAAAACGGACAGATTTTTATCACACTCCACTGGTCCGGTGCTGAAATTCGAGGATATGATGATGAACGTCCGTATGTATATGAAGACAAGACATTTACACTGTCTTATTTGCAACAATTGGTGAAGAAATAACGTGAAAGCGCCCGAGTATACGGGCGCTTCTTTTATTCTGCAGATGGAAGTTCTTCTTTAAAATTTTCCACTTCACATCCACCATTTTCTTTACACAATCCTCCACAATGTACACACGCAGTCATTATTCCTGGATGAGTGTTATCCGCACAATCACACTCTACAAGAGGCTTGTCGTGTCGCGGACAAGTATCCGCTGTACACACTCCTGGTTCTGGGGCAACTCCGTTACATCCACCGCTACATACATAATGAGACATAATTAGTTTATAGTTTTAAGTTGATAGTTTATAGAATGAATGCGACCACAAACTTCTATGTTATAAAGTATAACAAATATGTATACTATACCCATGACAAACGGTGAAAAACTCACACATCTCCAAATTGGCTGGCATACGCGAAACACCTGCCCGCTCAAAAAATTCGCTATACAACCAGTCTTTGGCGAAGGCAATCCTGAGGCAGATATTGTATTCATCGGCGAAGCCCCGGGAAAACTTGAAGATATTGAAGGAAGACCATTTGTGGGATCATCAGGAAAGTTTCTTTCTGAAATGCTTAGTTCAATAAAAATAGAAAGAGAGAGCGTGTATATCACCAATATGGTAAAGTATCGTCCGCCAAACAATCGGGACCCACTTCCACTTGAAAAAAATGCGTGCAAAGGATGGCTGATTGATGAGCTCAATTTTATACAACCAAAACTAATTGTTTTTCTTGGTCGACACGCAATGAGCAATTTTTTTCCTGAAGAAAAGATAAGTGAAGTACATGGAAAGCTCCTTACGAAAAAATTTACGAATCTCGCGACCTCACACTTTCTTCCGCTCTATCATCCAGCGTCTGCCCTCTACAATGGTGGGTTGCGCGCTACACTAAAAAAAGACTTCAAAAAAATTCCTGCATTTTTGAAAAAAATTATATCGCGAACGCACGCGGACTAGACGCGAACCTAACGCTGACAGATACATTCACAGTCTTTAGTGTTTAGTTGTTAGTCTTTAGTGAATTTCTGTATTGTGTCATCCTGAACTTGTTTCAGGAACTCAAGGTTTTTAATTCATTCTTACCCCTCTGCCCTTCGGGCACCTCCCCTCAAGGGGAGGCTTCATACATCCGCGTCCATCTGCGTAAAGTCAGCGTTTAGTCTGCGTTAGTTCGCGTCTTATTATTTCCGTACTCGATACTTCCACCCTTCCACAAACAAACTAAAGAATTTGAGTGGTGCGACAATGCCTGCAAAATACACGAAGTCAATTGCGTGACGAATAAAATATCCCAATCCTCCATAAATTTTTATTGGGCCGTACACAAACACACCCCAGTCATTACCCACTGGAATCGAGAGCGCAACCTTCTTCGGTGAATACAGTGCGCGGTTTTTGATACCACGAATCTGTCCCAAAATTTGTTTTGCGACGAATGCACCATCATACATTGCCGTCTGTGCAAGGCCACTATATTTTGTATTTGCCGCATCACCGACTATATATACATTGGTATGACCATGTGCTTGCAAATACTCATCGACAACCACCCTTTTATTATCAGCAAATTCGAGTCCGTTTATTTGTGAATATATTCGACTCAATCGAGTTCCTGCTGTCCAAATAACCGTCTTTGCTTTTAGTGACATATCTTTCATAAAAACCTGTTCCACTTCCTCACGCTCGAGACGTCGATTGAGAAAAATATTCACACCGAGTTTTCGTAGTTGTGCAAGAATTTTTTCTGACACATCAGGAGGTAGCTGTGGTACCACTCGTGGATTTGACTCAATAAGATCAACGGTGATAAATGACGGATCTACCTCAGTAAGTTTGGCAATTTTTTTCATAAAAATAGCGAGGTCGCCCGCAACTTCTACGCCAGAAGGCCCTCCACCCACCACAACAATATGAAAATGTGACACGAGTTCATTTTGCGATGGATGCGTATGTGTTTTGAAAAGAGTTGTAATATGTTCCTTCAAACGATTTGCTTCTTTGATTGATTTGAAACCAAATGACATTGTGTCGAGTCCTGGCACATCAAAATACGTCGTCTCACTCCCCATCGCAAGCACAAGATAATCCGCAATATACTCACCTGTGTCTTGGCAGACAACTTTTTTTCCTATAACATCTACAGACGTCACTGTATCAATAAGTATTTCAACATTACTTGGAACCATTTCTTCAAGTGGTATCGCCACTTCAATTGGCGAAGAACCAGTGACTACACGATATAGCCCTGGATAATATTCAAAATAAGACTTGTTTGAAATCAAAGTCACCTTCACCGAACTTCCGACTCTAAATGCAATCCGTCGAGCTGTTTCAATACCAGCAAATCCTCCCCCAACCACAATCACCCGAGTTACCAATGAATTTTGTGTCATAGATAAAAAAAGTATACCATGCACTATTCGACTAGTGTAAATTCATCCGGATCATACTCATCAGCATCTTTTTCCTCCTTTGAAGTCCTTCTAATTCGAAATACAGCAACAACACCCACAATGAGCACAATCACAAACAATCCATAATATATAAGTTTTGAAAAATCTTTCGACATAGTGAGTGAATCAACTGCCGTGAGAGTATTTGCAGAAAGTGTATTTTCCGTGAGAGATGAGTCCCCTGAATCAACAGGATCAACTGGGCCAGACGATGCGACAATCGAATCACTCTCGCCTTTGACAGAAACAGTACTCACGCGTGCCACAGATTTTGTCGCAGTACTCGCACTTGTACCACCTGATGTGTTCGCAAGTGCAATCGTCGAACTTTTTGCTGACGCCACGACACCACTTGGATGAATAAGTGTTGCACTATAGAGTGGACTAAATCCAAGAACTGAAGGTCGAAGGATAATTTTTTTACCTTTCATCAAAATTGTATTTTTCGGCAACACATACGAAGTACTTCCTGAATGTATCTTCCACATCGACAAATCAATATCATCTCCTGTGGTGTTTGAAAGTTCAACTTTTGGCTCCGATGGAGTACCAAGAGACGTGATAAGCACACCACCATCAGTCACAGAAATAATTTTCTTTATGACAATCTCCGGTGTAAATGCACCGCGTGATTTGTAGTACTCAAAATACACCACATACTCACCTGCGTCGTTGTAAATATGAGTAAATGGTAATCCATCAAAATATTCATGTACAGTACCATCTCCAAAATTCCACACATATCTTCCGGGCAATACTACTTTTCTTTCTGTGTTTACAATCAATGTCGAAAACTGTGTGGGCACACCTTTTGTAATTGGATCTTTGACACTAATTGTCCCCGCATAACGAGGAATCACATACTCTTTATCAACCTCAATTTCTTCTTCCTCTGTTTCTTCTTCGTTTTCTTCTACTTCTGTTGTCGTTTTTGTATTTACACTTCCAGGTGTTGGCGTCCCTGGTGCAAGTACATTTCCAAATGATCCAAGCGAATTTCCATCACCTGCACCACCTTGCGATTTTGTATAGGTTACCGAATCAATAACGTCATTGTTTGAATCCACAATCGAAAGTGAATCACCTTCATTTGCAAGTGCCATCACGGTATCAATAACTGTTCCCGAATACGACGGGTAATCATTTTTAAACACAGTCGCATTTGCTGCCAAAATCACATACCCATTTGCCGGCACAGAAAGCGAACCAGCTCCGCCATTTACTGGCGGAGCATTGAGTCCGTGATTTGCCCCGTCGTTGAATTTGTATCCTTCAAGTGTTATTGAAGAAGATGAATCATTGTGTAGTTCAATCCATTCGTGATCTGTATCTGTACCTGCCAAATCATACATGATTTCATTTATACTCAAGCCTGCATGTGCATAGAGTGGCACACACCATACTCCAAGAGTTATATATACAAATACGAGAAACGATTTCATATCAGTATTATGCAGACGTGCCTAAAATTTTTCGGAGTACGTCTTCGGGGACTTCTTTTCTTGTTTCGACTTTTGGTGGTGTGTGGTCGCTTTGTGGTGTAGAAATTTTCTCTTCACGTGTATGCACTGAAAAACTTTCCTTTATTACTGTTTCTGAATTTTGTGTTTTTTCATCTCTGCGTACTGGAGTATCTTTTTTCATCACCCTACTCAAAAGTGCTTTGAGTTCTGCTTTTTTTTCTGCGGTTGGTTCTTTTTTTGAGGTATTGTTGAGAGTAGAAAGTGAGATTGATTCTACAGATTTTGTGGAAGTAGACACAAGAGACCCCTGTGTGACGGTGTGTTCAGTATTTTTCGTGTGCACTACATTTGATGTTCTTGGTGCCTCACTTTTCTCAACTCTTGGAGCTTGTGTTTCAAGAACACTCAGTAGCTCTTTAAGTTTTGGAGAATGTGGAGCATGTGTGTGCGCTGGCCGAGGATTGACTGACGCTGGCTTTCTCACATCTGTATTAGTGTGATTTTTGAACTGGTGTGGTGCTGGTGCGACACGAGGTGTTGGCGCTGGTGTTCGCGGTGGTTCTGGCCGCACAACCGGGCGCTCGTGACTAGTATCTCTGTGTGGTTTTGACTGAACTGGTGTTTGAGTTTGAGGTTGTGGCTCTGGTCGTGGTGCGATATTTTCAGTGATAGGATTTCGAATTGCAGTTTCAATTTTGCCTTGAAATGGTTTTCGCATACCTTCAACTCGTGGAGCATCATACTCTTTTTTAACACCCGCATCCCTTTCTTTGAGATCCTTTTCAGATTTTGAACTATCGCCATGCCAAGAATTGATTTCATTCTCCACTTCTTCTTTTGGTCGAGCATAATTTCTCCGTGAGGCGTCAATCATTTTGTCGAGATACACAAACTCTGGCTTCGGCCACGGTGCAAGCGTATGGGCAGAAAATGGCTTTGATGTCATCCCGCCGATCATGAGTCGAAGATAAATCTGCGCGAAACCGAGGTTGGTCAAATCTTGTGCGGTAAATGTCGGCGCAAATTCTTTTTCAAAAATTTCTGCATCAGAAGGTCCAATTCTAAAGGTCACCATGCTTCCGACGTTTCCAAGAATCGCATCACGCACTTCATCTACCATTTGAGTCACATACTGGTTTGCGACAGTAAGACAGAGCTTGTACTTTCGAGCCTCAGATAGAATTTGCGCAAATGATTCGTTTGCAAAGTTTTGAAATTCGTCCACATAAAAATAAAATGGAGGAAGCTTGTCGATTTCACTTTGCGAAATTTCAGCACGAGACATTGCCGCAAGATAAATTTTGGTTACAAACATACCGCCAAGAAGATTCATATTTTGTTCGCCAATTCTTCCCTTTGAAAGATTGATGATAAAAATCTTTTTCTTGTCCATGATTTCTCGAATATCAAAAGACGATGTGGGCTGGCCGATGATATTTCTAATCAACGGATTGAGTGTATATTGTCCGATTTTATTTTGAATTGCCGGAGTTGCCTCAGCCGCAAATTTGTCAGTATATTTTGCATATTCATCAACCCAAAAAGATTTTACGGCTGGGTCTTTGATATTGTCTACAATTTTCTTTCGAAATTCTTTGTCTGAATACATTTTGTTCACACCCATCAATGTAGATCCCGGATACTCAATAAGAGCAAGAAGTGTATTGTTCAAAATGTATTCCATACGCGCACTCCATGCGTCTTGCCAGATCTTTTTGAAAACACTCATGAGCCCAGACACCACAAGGTGGCGTTTGTCTACACCAATGTCTTCGAGTACATTAAATGACATCGGATACTCTGTATCAAATGGGGCAAAATAAATCACATCGTTGATTCTATCTTCAGGTACATACTCAAGTGCTTTTTCTGCAAGTGATCCGTGCGGGTCAATCACACACACACCTTCTCCATTTTGGATATCTTGAATAACCAGATTTTCAAGCAGTGTTGATTTACCTGTACCAGTCTTACCGATGATGTACATATGTCGAGTACGGTCCTTGGCTTGAATACCAAATTTTGTTTTCTTATTACGAAAATCCGTTTCGCCGAAGTATGTTACTTTTTTATCTGGATCAAAGTCGCTCATTACTTCAAATTATAGTATATAAATGCAATAAAAAACACTCGCACAACTGTGGAGTGAAATTTATTTAAAATTTAAACGGAGAAATCAGTGATTTTAATTTTATTTCAGCCGGTACTGTAGGGGTCACAGTAGCAGTGGATGTCGCTGAAATTGATTCGGGAGTAGAGAGTATAAGGGGTTCAAGAACGGGTTGTGTGATTGGTGCATCAATATCATCAGTCACTACTTCACCGTCAGTGATAAACAATTCATCTTTATATGTAAGATCACCATCAAAGAAATCTTCCTCCAAAGTATCAAGCGCCTCGTTCTCTACAAAATCTTGGATTTCTTCAAACGGTGCTACCTCATCGGCTTTTGTTGCAACTTCCACTTCAACTCGTGATGTAGTCTCTTGTGCGACTTGTGTTTGTTCGGCTACAGATGCGAGAAGAGTCGCCACTGCAGTACTTGATTGAGTATCGTTTGTAGATTCTGAAATCTTAGAAAGTGATTGTGTGTGAACCTCGAGTGTGTCTTCGAGTTCTCCTGTAATTTCCACCGCGTCAGAAAGATCTTCCTTTTTTGAAAGCTCAGCGATATGTTCAGATGCTTTTGTAACATGCTCTTCGATATTTTTTTGCAATTCAACCTGAATTGATTCTTCGAGCTTGCCTGATCGTGCAAGAGTAGCCGCTTCTTCGAGACGACGTTCTGTGAGCTTTACTTCATACTTTGCTTTTGATTTTTCACCGAGCACAAGAAAGCCTTCAACTTTTTCTGTCATTTCAGTTTTGACCGGATAGAGTGCCTCACCAGGTAGAGATTGGTTTGAGGCATATCCTACTCCACCAGAAAGCACAAAGATAATAGCGACGAGGGATGCAGTGTATCGTGATTGAGACATCATCGATATCATGTGTATAAAATATGGTGTCTTGATTGGGATAATTCCAGTACGTGAAAGAAGCGCATTTCGAATTGCGAGTTTGTCGTCTTGTGTCATTCGCACACGTGATGCGTGTGAAAAAAGTTTTTTTAGTTGTTTATCGTAATCGCTCATCGTGTAATTCTTTTAGTTTCTTAAGTGCCCTGTGAAGTCGTACTGAAATTGAATTTGGTTGATCTCCAGTGAGTTCTGCAATTTCTTGAATCGTCATATCGTCTACATATCTCATGACCAATACATTTCTATATGATTCGTCAAGTTCATCGAGGAGCACCAGAAGTTTTTTTGCATCAATTCGAGATTCTTCTTCTTTGCGACCACCGTGAGCTATGTCGAATCCGTCTTCAGAAAGCTCGTCGAGTGACACTTGTGGCTTTCTTTTTCGCAAATAGTCTATCAGCTGATTGTGCAGTACTCTGTATAAAAATGGCCGTATTTCGTCTACTTTATTGCCTTTTTTCATATATTCCCACGTTTTCATAAATGTCTCCTGGAGGAGCTCTTTTGCTGCCTCTTTATCAGAAACTCTGAAAATCACGTGACGGAATAAGTCATCTGCGTATTTGTCATATGCATCCAAAAATTGTTTTGAAATCTTATCAATCTCCATACTTATGACGTATAAAGAGGCATAATCTTACACCTCTTTATGTGCGTAAATATATAATACCATGCAATCAAAAAAGCCCCCCTTATAAGGAGGCTACAATACACAAATTAGTTCAGATTTGGGTCAGATGGGAAATTGGCAAGCAATTTATACTTATCCCCCATAGAACGAAGAACATCACCCCAGAGATTTTCTGGCGCATAGTCAAAGATCCATTTTTTCACGTCTGCACGAATGGAGGGTGAGCTCTGATGTACTATCCATGATTTCTCACTAATCTCAAACTCCAGCTGATGTGGCTCCCACCCAGCATACCCGGCAAAAAAGCGAATCTGATTTGGCCTAACCTGTTTAGTGTCAATCAAAAACAACAGCTGATCATAATTTCCACCCCACCATAAATTTTCACCAAGCATTACTGAATTTTCAAGCTTCTTACCAATAGTGTGAACATAATACAGTGTGTCGTCTTCTACAGGACCACCAAAATAAAGTTGTGCATCAATGAAGGGAAATTCATCAACTGCTTCGTTTACTGACTTATCAGTAATTTTGTTAAAAATAAACCCTCTTGTTCCCCATTGGTCAAACTCTGTAATCAAGACTGTTGAGCGTGCAAAATATGAATCAATCAAGAATGGCTCAGCGATAATAATTCCTCCAACTGAGGGCTTCGGTACACTATTTCTTTTTTCCATTGTGGGTGATTTTTGGAGGTTCGAGACACTTTTTCTTGATACTACACTTTTTTAAAAAAGGGTCAAATAAATGCGTCCGCAGTACGGCGGACGCATTTATTTGAAAACCCCTTCACTCTTCAATGTTTTTCTCTTCTTTTCAACACCCCATCTGTATCCACCAAGTGTTCCGTCTTTTCTGATCACCCGATGACACGGTACAACTATTGGTAGATTATTTTTTCCGATGGCTGTCCCTACTGCGCGTACTGCTTTAGGTTTGCCAATCTTTTTTGCAATGTATTCATATGTGCATACACTTCCCTTTGGAATTTTCAAAAGCTCATTCCATACTTTTTGCTGGAATGGTGTACCTTGAGAAAATATTTTTTTCTGAGATGGGGTCATGGGTGAATGATATCACGAAAATACAGGACTCTCGACTACCGTCGCGGGTACTTCACTTATTTAGTACAGGACTCTTTCCTTACAGGAACAGTATACCTTTTCGATTTTCTCAGAGCACAGCTCTTCGTAAATAGCGAAAAGCTTTTCGAGTCCTGACGCAGAGTCTCCCAGACTCTGCTTACGGTCCACGCAAGAAAAAAGGCCTAACAAAAGTTAGGCTCTTTTTTCAAAGTGTGGACTTCTCTACACAAGAATTGAATCAACAGGATGATACCAAAAAGAGCTATAAATGGCCTAATGTCCTGCCTAGAAACTTAGAAGAGGAAGAGTTATTCTGGAAACAGGTATATGATGATGTAATAGAGTTAGCATCGATACTAAGAGGAGAGTAATTTTGTCATTTTGATTTTTAAGGACACTAAACCATCTTTAAAGATAAAGTCACCATACAAACACCAATTAGTTCCTTGTATGGCATTTTGTATCGTGGTACGGACAACTTGAAGAGATTGTGTTTCTCCTCTCACACTCAAATCCAATGTTTTTATTATAAACGTTGTCTCTTTGCAATAGGGTTTTTCAATACAACTTATCCTTGTGTAGTTCTGATTAATTAGTACCCTGTTCAGTCTTTTCTTAATTTTAAATATTGAAAGTTGTTCAACTTTTGTTTCTTGAGGTGAAAGTTTTTTAGGTCCAAGAATATCTGCAAGTATTAAAATATCATCATAAACTTTTTCCCAAAACTTCCCAATGTGCACACAAGGATCATCATCTTTTATACAGTACTTTTCCCTGTCAGCTTCTTTGATCTTTTTTCTCTTTCTTAATTTATATGGTTTTTCATCTTCAGATTCACGAGGTGGCACCCATTCAGAACCATCATTATATAGTGCACGCTTTGGAAGATGTCCCTCTAGGCACGAATAGAAAATGAGTACTCTTCCTTCATCTACAATTTTAGAAGTTGCTCTCATTCTTCTTTTGCATTGGAGACAGTATATATCTTCGGGAATAACAGTTCTAGATAAGAGGAGAGCTTTTTGAGCAAGTCGTTCTCTTACAAGCTTCAAGTAAGTAGGTTTGGCTTTCCACCTTTGATACAAATAGGAACTTTGCTTAATGTGTTTCTTTTTCTTTGCGAAAATTATAGTTTGGGAATCATATAAATCATTGAGATATTTTTCTTCTTGTTGCATATACAAATGATTCAGTATATACCGAAAAGAGATTACTTATATTTTATTGTATAAACATATCAGAAACGAGTACTTTTAGTTTTCCACAATTATTTATACGCAATTCACATTTCAAATAAAGTGTGTTATATTATATATATCTCATCTACCCATGGTAGAAGGAGCAAAGAGGCCGTTACCCTATGGGTAGCGGCCTCGGTCATTATGGATTAAATTTCATAAAGTTTGAATACTCCTTCTGAAGTTTCTTTTTGTCATGTTTATACACAATTGGATAGGCCGTCCATGGCAAAATATAATTTTTTCGCTTATTTAAAACAACTAAATATTCCCAATCTCCAAAACAAAGACATATTCTATACTGAATGCCCTTTTTGGTATTTCTTTGATTCTCCCACATTTTCACATTATTCACATTACTGCTATTTTCGATTATTGGTTTTGGCCACTTAATTCGCTCGCATCTTGATTCATCTAAGTTTCTTTGAAGTTCTGGAACTTTTCCAGAAGTTGTCATATGCCAGAAAGTTGCTGCCTTGCCTTCAATTAGAGGATATTTTTTCAACCCTAACTTATTACCATTATATATTGGTCTTGATTCAATAAAATCTTGTACAAAAGATTTGTAAACCGCATCAACAAAATCATCCCAATTGCTAGAATGGTGAATAAGTAATATAAGGTCTGGTAAGGTTAAGCTGCTCATCAATAAAACTACTCGGGTGAATAAAATGAAGGCTCCCAAAAGAATATGTTAAATTTCTCCTCTCTCACCAATGTCGACTTTTCAAGAGAATACCCGGATCGTTCTTCGATTCTTTTAATTAAGATTTTCTTGGCTTCGCTTTTTCTTTCACTTCTTTGGGAATATGAAATTGCACCTATTAAAAGATCTGTTAGTTGCATAATTCCTGTTTCGTTGGATCTTATAATTTGTGTCTTTTTAATGATTTTATTATCGAAATCATACATCGAATTAGAAAGAATATTATGTAATTCCTTTACTTTTGATCCACCCTTTGTATCCTTAATATCCAAGTAAATATTATATTTAGAATCCGGACTTAAAATCACTTTTAACATATTAAAATATGTTTTGTAATAGAAAACATCATGTGTTTGTTTATATTGAATGTGATTAAGTTTGTTTTTGTCTTTTATCACCACAATACGAAAATGTAAGTCATCATTATCAAAGAAGTAATCAATGAGGTCTAAATAAAATTCTTTTTTCACAGTGGAAACTTTGGTCCACTTAATTTCGAAAACGGGGTTAAAATTATGTCGAATTTTTATCTCCTTGATTCTAGAGTTAATTTCTCTGATTTTCTCTTTAGGACACCAAATAGCACCAAGTACCATGTGTTTTTGGTGATCATTCTCCAAGTGACAACTTTCATCACAATAAATATTGTATAAGTTTCCCATGAGGTGATTATACCACCTTCATTTGATTTAAATAAAATTACTTAAAACTATTTTAAATCACTATTTTTAGAATTTCCAAACGGACCTTGTCAAGACAGGAAAAAGAGCTATTTCTAGCTCTTTTTTGTGGACCGTACAGGACTCGAACCTGCCACCCCATCATTGCAAATGATGTGCTCTACCAGATGAGCTAACGGCCCAGAATTTAATTTCAAACTTTATCTTTCCTCCCCTCTTTCACGATACACCACAGACGAGGTTGGGAGGTAAGGCATTGAAATCCACCCCAATAGTATACCCATATTTATATTTTTTGCAATATATATACACCCTCATCAATACTGCTCATGATATACTATTTATATGGACGCATTCATTCAACAAACTCAAAAAAAGTCACATACTTTTCTCGTGGTCACGTTTTTGTTAATTATATTTTTTGCATTTATAAGTATTATCGGCAGTATTGCTGTTGGTAGAAAAATAGACTCATTACAACGAAAAACCCTCATCACGCGTGCTGAAACCGCATCACTTGCTATCAATACTGAATACCTAAAAAAACTTGCAGGGACTCCGGAGGATATCAGATTGCCAGAATATCAATCACTCAAAAAATTGATGTTCGATCTCAAACAAAAAAATTCTGATGCACGCTTTGTGTATCTCATGGGACTGCGTGGTGAAAAACTATTCTTTTATGTTGACTCAGAACCTACCGACTCCAAAGAGTATTCTGCTCCAGGTGATATCTATGAAGAAACATCACCTGAAGAAATTGAGAATTATCTAAAAGGAACCGCATTTGTGCAAGGTCCTTATGAAGATCGTTGGGGTAAATGGGTCACCGCAGAAGCACCAATATTTGATACAAACGGACAAACTATCGGAATCATTGGTGTCGACATCAGTACAACAATCTGGCGAACTGAAATATTGTTTGCACGAATAATGATATCTGTCTCTGCTGCTCTTTTGACTGTATTCTTGCTCATTTTGTATATGTATCTCGAACGATCAATAAAAAGTTTGGACAGTCTCAAGCAAACCAAAAACACACTTGAAGCTCAGAAGGCAGTATTGAGCGAAGCAGAAGATGTGGCAGGACTTGGTAGATTCACTCTCCTTCTTGGTAGTGGCACAATGACATGGGACAAAACAATGTATACATTTTTTGCAATCCCAGATAATACAAAAATCGATAGAGAATTATTTGAATCTTACATCGACGAAAAAGACAGACAAAAAATACGGCAAGTGTTTGACACTCTCACAAATGGTAGCGAAAGTCGGGCAATACTTGAATACACAATTTCACACAATGATACACACCGCACTCTCCTTAGTATCATGAAAGCATACAAAGGTCCACAAGGTGAAATCACTCGCATTGTCGGTACTACTCAAGACGTATCCAACAGACATTAAATTAAATCACTTGCACATATATGTGCAAGTGATTTAATTTTTACCAAGTGAATCATCTATTCGTGACTCGAGAAACTGTGCGAATGATATTCCCATTGCATCAAGTGCTTTTGAAAATGGTGAGTGTTCATTGAATGCAGGTTGATTGTCTACTTCGAGCACATACAAGCCTTTTTTGTTTTGAATAAAATCAATACTCGAGTATCCTTTGAGTCCGAGCGCGCTGTGAATTTTGCGTGCATGCGCTTCCACTTCATCACGTTTCTCTTTGTGTGTATCCTTTGGAATATAAAACAAGTATTCGCCCGAAACCCTATGATGCGTACAAAGCATTCCCTCTTTTGTTGAAATACAGTGTGCAGGAAATGTATAGTGCTCTTTGTTTCTAAAATTATCTATCACACCAGTCCAAAGTTCTTGTCCGTAAATATATTCTTCAATCAAAATTTCTTCATATTTATTTTTCAAATCATACAATGCACCGACGAGCTCGTCGTATGTTCGTGCAATATATGTATCGACAGATGATCCGCCAGAAAGTGGCTTCACTACCCACGGTGGTGAAATTGTCATAAAGACATCCTTCGCAACAAGTTCCACAATGTCATCGTCCACACATTTTAATACACGAGACTTTGGAATCAAATATCCAAGTTCTTTGAGTCTTTCTTTTGCGAGAACTTTGTTGTGGCAAATCGCGGACGCAAGCATCCCCGAACCCACATACGGCACAGAGAGTGAGTCGAGAAATTGTTGGACTTTACCATCTTCTCCAAAATGCCCATGAAGTGAGTTCCAAATAATATCCACGCTCATTTTGAGTTTATCAGGACTGACAGGCAGACCATTCATGTGCCATTCACCATCTTTTGTAATAAGTAAATCAATCGGAATAAACTTGTCGCGGTTCAAACTCGAAAGAACTCTTCCTCCAACAAGAAGAGAGATATCATATTCTTGACTTACTCCGCCACGCAATACTCCAACACGAATCATATACGCTAAGTATAAAGCTAAAAGCTGAAAGTTCAAAGAAAAATACACCATACTACTCTGTATGGTGTATTTTCAAATCACATTTTCTGCCCCTACTTCTTTCCCAGAAAATTTTTACTTCTTTTTAATTTATGAAATGTTATTGCAAATCTGTGTGCTTCACTATTTACAAGTAAAATAGCATCTTTGTATTTTGAGACAATAGTTTTGTCGCCACGAATCTCCCGCGCTTTGTGGCGTTCATCTTTTACCACCGCCACGATGGGAATTGAAATTTGATATCTATCAAGTACTTGCTGTGCAATATTTTCTTGCGCGACAGAGCCGTCTACTACAACTAAGTCAGGAATTCCCCATTCCATATGTCGAAAACGTCGCGAAAGAATTTCCTCAAGTGCACCCGTGTCATTGGAATTTGCCTGCGTGCGAACTATAAACTTTTTGTATTCTTTTTTGGCGGGGATGCCATTTTCAAGTACTGTCATAACGCCGACCATGTTTTTACCCGACATGTGCGCCACATCATATGCCTCAATTCTAAAGACAGAGATACCAGATTGATATACCTCTGTGCTCAAATCATTTTTCAACAACGCCACGTCATTTATATGTTCGAGTGAAAAGAGTGTTTTCTTTATTTTGTGAGCTTCTTCAAATTTCTGTTTTTTTGCGCACTCCATCATTTCCTTTTTAAGATTTCTGACAATATCTTTTTTCTTTCCTTCAAAAAACAATCGAATATTTTTGACCGTTTTTCCATATCGAAGTGCCGCATCAGACTCACTCATGTCAGGAGTAAGTTCGATTTGTTTATAAAACTCATAATTATCACTTTTTGATGATGAGTCATCTCGAAATGGAAAAATCCGTCGAATGATTTTCAACGCCTCACGCAGTGCACTTCCGTTTGCAAATGGACCATAGATTGCTTTTAGTTTAAAGTTTTTTCCTGTATTGGTTTCAAAATCAATATCTTTTTTTCGAATTGAGAGCACTTGAGGAAATACTTCATCAGTGATACCGACACACATAAAACTTTTGTCTGATTTCTCTTTGACGTTGTAATGTGGTTGATACTTCTTTATTAGCTCTGCCTCCAAAAGAAGCGCCTCAAGTACAGAGTCTGTTTCTTTCCAGTCGAGTGTATCCGTTTTGACCGTCATATCTAGAATTGCCGGACCGCGAGTGTCGATCAAATCCTTGGCAAAATAACTCCGCGTACGATCTCTAAGTGATGTCGCTTTCCCAATATACAAAATATCTTTTCCCTTTCGGACCCCTACGCTTTGCTTCGACGGTCCAAGAAAAAAATACACCCCTGGTTTTTCAGGGATATTTAGTTTTTTGACTTCAGAAATCTTCATATTTGACAAGTATACAATACGGGCGTAAAGTGAGCAAAAACGTACATATGAGCACATCACACATCACTGGAGTCGATTTCATCACAACTGAAATCTGTGGGTTGTTTCAAATCAACACCCAAAACAAAAACAGCGAACATAGAGAAATTTGGTGTATGTTTAATTCTATTCAAAATAGACCATCACTCGAGGGATTCGTACATAGAGATCTGTGTACTCGAATAGGCATAAAAATGAAAAATCATATGAAGAGTATGTTGGTTATATCAATTTTGTCCGAAAAAATACTTTGTATTTTAGATAACCATCTCAAACAAAAATCGATTTCATACGATTATGCGCATCAAATGGTGTGGAGGAAACTTTATGAACACAAACAAATACAACTTGGTGAATTTATGTAAACACACTGCCGGCAATGCCGGCTTTTTTATTTCCTCCTCCCTCCTTCGTTAAAACTACTTGTGGGCACGCAAAATTTTCTTCAAATATTTTCCAGTATAACTTTTTGGAGTATTCGCCACTTCTTCTGGTGTTCCCTTCGCCACAATGTCTCCACCACCCACGCCACCTTCTGGACCAATATCAATAATATAATCCGCACACTTTATAATATCGAGATTGTGTTCGATCAACACCACAGAATTTCCTTTTATCACAAGTTGACTCAGTACACCTAAAAGATTGGCAACATCATCATAATGAAGTCCTACAGTTGGTTCGTCGAGTAGATAGATTGTTTTTTCGAGATGTGGACGATAGAGTTCCGAAGAAATTTTCACACGTTGCGCTTCTCCACCTGAAAGTGTAGTTGCACTTTGTCCAAGCTTCACATAGCCGAGTCCAACATCCATCAATGTTTTCAGTCGATCATAAATAGCGGGAATATCTTCAAAAAATGTCAGACCTTCTTCGACAGTCATCTGAAGTACTTCATAAATATTTTTGCCACCGAGTTTTGATTTTGTTGCACCTTTAAATTTGACTTGGAGAGTTTCTTTGTCAAAACGTTTTCCACCACACACATCACACGTCACATATACGGTTGGCAAAAAATGCATCTCTACAGCAATTTCTCCATTTCCTTCGCAGGCTTCACAACGTCCACCTTTGACATTGAACGAAAATCTATTTGCCTTCCATCCTCGAAGTCTCGCTTCTTCTGTTGTCGCAAACAAATCTCGAATAAAAGTAAATGATCCTGTATAGGTCGCAATATTCGAACGAGGTGTTCGGCCAATTGGTGATTGGTCTATCAATATCGCGCGCGACAAATATTCTGTACCAGAAAATGATGCACAGTTGTATGTTTGTGCACTTCGAAATTTTCGCTCATATCGTGCGAGAAGATTTTTGTGCAGAATCTCGTACATAAATGAACTCTTCCCACTTCCTGACACACCCGTAATACACACGAGCTTTCCAAGCGGAAGCTCAACATTCATATTTTTAATATTAAACACTTTTCCTCCAACAACCTTGAGAGATCCTTTATCAGAAGTTCTACGTTTTTCTGGAATTTCGATTCGTGCTTCACCGCGAAGATATGCGAGCGTACGAGATTTTGAAGGATTGGTCTTGGCATCAAGAAGCTTGCCGAGATAATCTGCGACAATCACTTCCCCGCCATGCACACCGGCCTTTGGACCAATATCAATAATATAGTCCGATGCAAAAATAGTATCTTCATCATGTTCCACTACGAGAATTGTATTCCCCAGATCGCGAAGATTTTCGAGAGTCCTAATGAGACGTTCGTTGTCGCGTTGGTGAAGTCCAATTGTCGGCTCATCAAGTACATACAGAGCTCCCACAAGTCGTGAACCAAGTTGTGATGCAAGACGAATACGTTGTGATTCACCGCCTGAAAGCGTGTTTGTTTTTCGGTCGAGTGAAAGGTATTCAAGTCCCACATTCAACAGGAACTCAAGCCGAGCTTCAATTTCTCGAATGACTGGTTTTGATATTTCTTTTTCTGAAGGAGATAATTTGAGTTCAATAAAAAAGTCTACTGCCAATTGAATAGACATTCTGGTTAGTTCTACTATGTTTATTTTCTTCCCGTTTGTTGCCACTAGAAACACGTTTAATGCTTCTGACCGAAGTCGCGCACCTTTACAATCATCACAAGGCTCATCTCCTCCAAAATACTTTGAACCCAACCCATTACAAGTTGGACAGGCACCGTATGGCGAGTTGAATGAAAATAGTCTTGGTTCCACTTCAGGAAAAGAGAATCCGTCATTTTTACATGCAAATTTTGCAGACATGATAAATTCTTCTTCACCAATCGAAATAGTCACCAATCCATCGGCTTCAAGAAGTGCCCGCTCAATTGCCTCAGCAAGTCGCATTCGAGAATCATTTGGATTGTCTTTAAATTCATGAAGTGCAAATTCGTCAATCAGAATATCTATCGAGTGTTTCTTTTGTTTTGAAAGCTCAATACGGTCGCGAAGGTTTTTCATCTGTCCGTCGAGACGTACGCGAGAATACCCTTTTCCGAGTAGATCATACAGTAGCTGATAGTACTCACCTTTTCTTCCACGCACCACAGGCGCATACACAGTGAGAGGAATCTCATTCCACTCCACGCCCATGACAGATTTTTTCTTTTTATTTGAATTTGTGTACTCAGTGATTTTTTGTTGAACAAACGAAGTGATTTCTTCGTTTGAAAGTTTTTTAATTTCTTCACCACACTCCGGACAATGCGGATGACCCACACGAGCATACAGCACGCGAAGATAGTCGTACATTTCGGTGATTGTTGCCACAGTCGAACGTGGGTTGTTTGAGCGAGATTTTTGATCTATTGAGATTGCGGGTGAAAGCCCTGTGATTTCATCTACATCTGGCTTGGGCATTTGATTCAAAAATTGCCGTGCGTATGCAGAAAGAGATTCCACATACCGTCTTTGACCTTCTGCGAAAATAGTATCAAACGCGAGAGAACTTTTGCCACTTCCAGACATACCCGTAACCACCACCATTTTGTTTCGTGGCATCTCAACTGAAATATTTTTGAGATTGTGAGTTCGAGCACCTTTGACCACAATCAATTCACTTTTTTCGTTATTTTTTTTCATTGCATTATCTCTGACTAATTGCCAGTAAAAACACTATGAGCCCCATCAAAACTGTATGGGGGTATATGTGTTTGGTTGTACATGTATAGTACCACAAAATGGACAAATAAATACTCTGCTTCAAAAGATTGACTTTCGAATATAATTATTGTTAAATGGTTTAAACCCAAAAAATAATATCATGGAAAACGTTACGCGAGGATTACAAATAGTGTTCTTCATTTCACTATTTGCACTGTATGTGTGCACAACATTCAATCTTTACCCAAATGAAATAGTGATTGAAGAATATCTATCTAAGTTAAATTTCTTTGCTCGCCTTATTATCGCAAGCGTACTCACGATGATTTTGTTTTTATTGTATTTTTTTGCTGGAAATAAAATGATAAAAGAAGTTGACTAATGGCACAGTGGGTGGATTTTGTTTTTACAAAATCCACCTTTTTTATTTGGAACAATCTATACGAAGGATTACACTATATGTATATGAAAAAGTTTTTAATATTTCTTGGTGTCTTGTGTGCACCACTTATTAGTCTCGCGCACGTTGGATATGTTGTCGGACCCGAAGAGCTTCCCTTGTATATGGGTAATGACGGAGCATTTTTGTGGAGTGCATTATCGGACTCATACAATGTCATACTTACTCTAGTAGTGCTCGCATTGTTTATACTCGTGTACTGGATTGCGCACCACAATTATTTTATTGAAAAGTATCTCAAAAAGATTCGTGCAAAAATTGAAACCTATTATGAATTCATTCCATGGATTCTACGCCTCTCACTTGGAATAGCACTCATTGGCGCGGGCTCAGCCCACACGCTCATTTCTCCCCTCTTGCCACAAATGCCACATTTTGCACTCATGCAAGTGGTACTCGGCTTTATGATGCTTGCAGGATTCTTGCTCACACCAGTAATTATATTTACAATAGTCTTGTTTTTGTTTGCACTCCTTCAAGATGCATACCTGATCGGAAATATTGAATTTATTTTTGGAGCATTCGCATTGCTCATACTTGGCAACGACCGCCCAGGACTTGATGACATTTTGATGATTCCCGTACATAAAATTGAATCACTCAAAAAATATGTACCTCTCGTGATTCGACTTGGCCTCGGTGGTGCAATGATATATCTTGCATTATTTGAAAAACTTTTCAATCCACATATTTCAGAACTCGTTGTGACAAAATTCAATCTCACTTCGGTGATTGGTGTCTCGCCTGAAATGTGGGTTCTCGCAGCAGGACTGATTGAACTACTCGTTGGACTATTTATTTTTATTGGATATCATACACGACTCACATCTGCGATAGCATTTCTCGTGATCACCACAACATTTTTCTATTTCAAAGAAGATGTGTACTCACACGTTACACTCTTTGGAATGCTTTCAGTACTGTTTATTACAGGAGGAGGCGCGATGAGTGCGGACTTTAATCGCAGATAATCACAGAAAACACGCGGATAGTCGCGGACAAGAGAACACTTATGAAGGGCTAAAGCTTAAAGAAATTGGTTTCCTAAAACCAGAATCCTCCTCATTTGAATCATTGCGCAAGGCTGACGAGCCGAGCATAGCAAAAATTCAGCAGAATTTTATGCGTGATTAAGGGAACACTTATGCAAAGCTCAAAATGAGGAGGATTGGAAAGAGAAAACATCTTTGAGATCCTGAAACAAGTTCAGGATGACACAATGCAGAATTTAACTAAAACCTAAAGACTAGCGACTAAAGACTGAATTTTTAACTTTTAGGTTCAAGCTTTCTCTTCAATACCACAATCTCGTCTCTTAATATCGCTGCTGTTTCAAAATCAAGCTCTTTGACGGCTTTACTCATTTCTTTTTCTTTGAGCTTTACGATTTTCTCATACACCATAAGCTCACGTTCTTCATCAGACATGTATCGCTTTTCAAGTGCGCCTTTCAATGACTTTGCAGGTTTGTTCAATTCTTTTGCATACGCTTTTTTAAATAGCTCTACGTCGAGTGCAAGCTCGGCATTGACTGCCTTGCCGTGCTCACTTTCCATTTGCTCAGTAATATCTTTGATATTTTTCTTAATTGTTGTTGGAGTTATTTTGTGTTTTTTGTTGTACGCAATTTGAATTTCTCGACGACGATTTGTTTCTTTTATTGCGCGGTCCATCGAACCAGTCAGGTTGTCAGCATACAAGACAACGTGACCTTTGCTATTTCTCGCTGCACGGCCAATTGTTTGTATCAAAGATGTCTCACTTCGAAGAAATCCTTCTTTATCCGCATCAAGAATTCCGATAAGTTCCACTTCCGGCAAATCAAGTCCTTCTCGAAGCAAGTTTACTCCAACAAGACAATCAAATTCCCCACGACGAAATTGTGACAAAATTTTGATTCGGTCCATTGTCTTGATATCACTATGAAGATATTCAGAATTTATTTTCTTTCCTTTTTCTGGAGGAAGCTCTTTCAAATACGAAGCCAGATCTTCCGCCATTTTTTTTGTGAGAGTTGTCGCAAGTACACGTCCACCACCAACAATTGTTTTGCGAGCCTCATCAATAAAATCTTGTATCTGTCCTTTGTATGCACCAGTCGGAACTATTGGGCGTATTGAGAGTACTGGATCAAGCAATCCAGTCGGGCGAATAATTTGCTCTACCACTTGGTCACTCGACTCACGTTCAAGAAGCGACGGTGTCGCCGAGACATATACTACTTGTCCAATTCGTTCTTCAAATTCAGGGTACTTTAGTGGACGATTATCCTTTGCAGACGGAAGTCGAAAACCAAATTCCACAAGTGTCTGCTTTCGAGATGCATCACCTGCGTACATTCCCTGGAGTTGCGGAAGTGTCACGTGTGATTCATCAATGACTGTCAAAAATTCTGGCGTTCCATCTTTTGCATGAGGAAAATATGAAAGCAGTGTCTCAGGTGGTTCGCCTTCTTTTTTTCCTGCGAAGTGTCGAGAATAATTTTCAATACCAGAGCAATATCCAACCTCACGAATCATCGCCAAGTCATAGCTAGTTCTTCGCTTGATACGCTCCACTTCAAGTAGCTTCCCTTCCTTTTGAAATTTTTTGAGCTGAAGTTCAAGCTCTTTTTTAATATCTTTCATTGCCCGTTCGAGTTCTTTGTCTTGTGTAATAAAATGCTTTGCAGGAAAAATAAAAATATTTTCTGGTGTCTCCAGGATTTCTGAAGTGATTGGATCGATTTTCAAAATTTTAGTAATCGAATTTCCCATCAATTCAATTGAGTACATAAATGTTTCCGATACTGGCATCACATCAAGTCGTGCACCAGTAGAGCGAAATTGTCCTGGAGAAAGATCGGCATTTGTTCGTTCAAAATGAACATCCACCAGCTTTCGCATCAAATCATTGCGATTGATTTTGTCGCCAATACTCAAACGAGTATTTTTTTCTTCGTATTGTTTTGGTGAGCCCAATCCATACAAACACGACACTGATGCGACAATAATCACATCCTTTCGTGTGAGAAGTGCTTGGGTCGTCGCATGTCTCAATCGATCAATTTCTTTGTTGATTTGTGCATCCTTTTCAATAAAAGTATCCGTCACCGGCATGTATGCTTCGGGCTGGTAGTAGTCGTAGTACGATACAAAATAATGCACTGCGTGGTCTGGGAAAAATTCTCGAAACTCTTGTGCGAGCTGTGCAGCCAGAGTTTTGTTGTGAGCAATAACAAGAGTTGGCTTGCTAATGTTTGCGATCACATGCGCCATTGTAAAAGTCTTCCCAGTTCCGGTAGCACCAAGAAGGGTTTGCTTTCGCAATCCCTTTTTTATCCCTTCAGTGAGCTGTCGTATAGCTTCTGGCTGATCGCCCGCGGGAGAGTAGTCACTCTTTAAATTAAATATAGATTTGTTGGACATAAATTTTAGTATCATTTTTCATCCCCTAAATGATGGTTGACTTGGGATCTTTCGTTAGACCAACAACGCCCACATTTCAAGATCAATAAATTTTCCATTCTGAATTGCGCAATCTCTCATAGTTCCCTCATAAGAAAAACCGAGCTTTTCAGGAATTCTACGACTAGCTATATTTCGTGGCTCCATACGAATTTCGATGCGGTGAACATTTAGTTTTTCTTTTGCTTCATTTATTAGATGCGCAATTACTGTTGTTGTAATACCCTTTCCTTCAAAATCTTTATCAATCCAGTATCCAAAATCACACTTTCTGTATTCGGATCTAAAATTGTTGATTCCACCAGATCCAATCATTTCGCCATCAAAGTAAATTCCGTAATCAAACTTTTTTGATTCAGCATAACCTCTTTCACAATCCATTATAAATTTCCTTAAATCTTCTGATGATTGCGTTGCATCAACCCAGGGCAACATATCTCTCAATTGCTCTCTGTTTTTCTCAACTAAGTCAAAAAGAGTTTCTGCTTCATCTTCTTTTCTGATTTTAAGTGAAATGTGTTCGTTTATTTGTATTTCTCTTGGTAACATACTCCTATTATATATTATTCTTAAGGAATTTATTGAGCACTAAATTTTGTTTACCCCTCCGCCCTTCGGGCACCTCCCCTCTAGTGGAGGCTTTGACTCACTAGAATCTAAAGAGTGTATTTTTTCTTCTTTAAACTTTCAACTTTAAGCTTTTGCCTTGTTCGCGTCCGTCAGCGTTTAGTCTGCGTCCGTCAGCGTTTTTTGTTGGTATCTTTTCAAGAATGACTCCTTAAACTCACCAAATTTTTCGGACTCGATAGCCACTCTCATCGTCTCAACAAGATGAATGATGAAATACAAATTGTGTATTGTCGCAAGTGTCCCGCCAAGCATTTCTTTTGCACGGAAAAGATGTGAGAGGTATGCGCGAGTATAGCTTGTACATGTATAGCATCCACATCCTTCTTCGATTGGAGTGAAATCATTTTTAAACTGACTATTCAAAATATTTATTTTTCCATCCTTTGTATAAAGTGTGCCGTTGCGCGCATTTCTAGTGGGTGCAACACAATCAAAAAGATCAACACCATTTTCTACTCCCATAAAAAGATCTTCGGGTTCACCAATGCCGAGCAAGTGACGAGGCTTGTCTTCGGGAAGCACACCATTTACCCACGCGACAGCGGTCGACATGTCTTCCTTTGCAAAACTTCCACCAATTCCAAATCCATCAAAACCAATTTTTTCTTCATCATCTTTTCCTTCAACGCTCATTTCTGCAATCGTTTGCGCCGAAAGTTTGCGTAGTCGTTCATCACGTCCACCTTGAATAATCCCAAACAATGCTTGATATGGTTTATCTTTGTTGTCATTTCGTAGCTTCACCATTTCTTCAAGTGACCGCTTTGCCCACGAATGAGTACGGTTGAGTGCGTCTTCTTGATAACGAAGATTTTCTTGTGGTGACGTGCACTCATCAAATGCAAATATAATATCTGCACCTAGATTGTGTTGAATTTGTATCGAACGCTCTGGAGTGATGTAATGAAGTGTTCCGTCGATGTGTGAACGAAATGAGACACCATCGTTTCCGATTGTAGCAAGACGTGGCACACCATCGTCTGCAGATGATCTCTCTGGAATCTGCGAAGATGAGTCAGTAGCTTTTGTAATTTTTGAAATTTCTTTTCCATATGCAGCACCAAGTGAAAACACTTGAAAGCCGCCCGAGTCAGTCATTGTCGGACCTTTCCAATTCATAAATTTACCCAATCCTCCAGCATCTCGGACAATCTCATCGGTCGGCTGAAGGTAGAGATGGTAGGTATTTGCGAGCATTACTTGCGCACCTACCTTTTCTAGCATTTCAGGTGTAATAGCCTTGATTGTGGCTTTTGTGCCCACAGCAACAAAGGCTGGGGTCGAAATCGTCCCATGGGGAGTCTCAATCTCGCCTGTCCGCCCAAGTGCACCTTCAATCTTCTTTTTTAGCTTAAATCTAAACACGGTCTTTTGACTATAACAGAAAAGTAAGGTATAGTCACGCTAAATCTAAAAACTGAAAGACATGGGAAAATGTAAGTTCAAACCTATCAAAATTGGTCCGAAGTCTTCTGAAGAAGAAGTTCTTGGAAAAATAATAGAGCGTGCAAACGACTTCCAAGAATCAACCCCTGGATGTAAAATTGTGTCTGTGTCACACACAGTGAGCACGCACGGTAATTACCATTACAAAGGCACGGCTTTGATTGCGTATCATGAAATTGAGACAGCAAAAAAAGATGATGAGGATGCGGATTAAAAATCAGAGCGGCGCCTACGGCGCCGCTCCTTTTGTATTTAACAACAACGCAATTTTACCCCTCCGTCCTGCGGACACCTCCCCTCTATGGGAGGCTCGGAAACCTAAAACAAAAGAATCAAGATCCTGAAACGAGTTCAGGATGACACAATGCAGAAAATCACTATTGGACAATACAAATATATAAATTTACTAATTGATTTTTCCGCGTTTAGTCAGCGTCTAGTCCGCGTACTTCCGCGTCAAGTCCGCGACTATCCGCGCCAATCTCGATTTCCACAAACTTAATATGTTGAATATTTATTGGCAGAGATACAAGTACGGTCTGAAATGGATCACGTGGATCAAATGTCACATCGCCAACTATTCCAAGAATATACGGATGAATTTCAGGATAGACTACAGATGAACCAACCGGAAGCTCGACATCACGCGGAAGTTCAATTTCAAAATTTCCTCCGCCACGTCCTTTCATAGACAAAGGAATATCACCGGGAGAAGAAAGTGCACTCACTGTTTGGCCGGGTGCAGAATACAAAACCACTTTCGCAGTTTTATCAAACACTTCTTCGACATATCCCACAAGTGTTTCGCCTTCCACAAATACTTTTGCTCCAACAACAACATTGTGATTTCTTCCAACGTCCACAATAAGTGTATCGTAGAGTGATTGTCCTGGTCGGGCGATCACCACACCAAGTAGTGTACTGATATCTTTTTTTCTATTTAAAATTTCTTTGAGTTTGATATTCTCATCATTGAGTGCATTTCTATCAATCATACTCAATGTATATTTTGTGTTTTCAGCTCGTAGCATATCAACTTCCTTAAGCAGTGCTTTTTTTGAAGAAAAATATACACCATATGAATGAATTTTTTCTTTAAATGCCATTCTCAAACTCCACAGTGGTCGAGTGATTCCAAGCACGACTGAAGACGAACCTTTATATAAAAAACTCACTCCGAACAACACGACTATCACCATCACTCCGATAATGAGTGGCAGGTATGCTGTTCTCTTTTCTTTTTTTCTTCTATCGTGGAGGTAGTTCATCTTGAGCATTTACTAATATATCTCTAAAATAATCTATGTCCTCAAAAATAATTCCAGTTCCACGAGCCACCGCTGAAAGCGGATCATCGGCAATATACACTGGAAGCTTCAACATATTTTGAAGAAGTGTTCCAAGGCCTTGGATGAGTGCCCCACCTCCCACAAGCACGATTCCGCGATTCATTACATCAGCAAGAATTTCTGGCGGTGTGGTTTCAAGTACCTCTTTGATTCCATCAACAAGATTTCCAATCGAAGCTCCAATAGCTTCGCGAATATCAGAATCAGTCACTACCACTTCGCGTGGAAGTCCTGTCACCAAATCACGTCCTCGCACTTCAGCTTCCATCGGAGTTCCTGGCAAAACTGAACCAATTGCCATCTTGATACTCTCAGCGGTTTTTTCACCAATAAGCAATTTGAATTCGTCACGTAGATACGAAATGATATCAGTGTTGAGTTTGTCTCCAGCAATTTTGAGACTTTTTGCTTTTACAATTCCTCCAAGAGAAATAACTGCAATATCTGTCGTACCTCCGCCAATATCAATAATCATTGATCCAACTGGATCTTTGATTGGAAGACGAATACCAATCGCGGCTGCCATTGGCTCTTCAACTATATGCACTTCGCGTGCACCTGCAGACTTTGCTGCATCATACACGGCACGAATTTCCACGTTTGTGATACCAGTCGGCACTCCCACCACCACACGCGGTCGAATAAATTTCTTCGACATTTTTTCTGTCTTTCCAATTAGATATGCAAGCATTTCTTCTGTAACTTCAAAATCAGAAATAACTCCGTCCACAAGCGGACGAACTGCTTTAATGTGTGCGGGTGTGCGTCCAAGCATTTGCTTTGCTTCTTCTCCGACTGCGACAATACGTCCAGTCTTGGTGTTGAGTGCGACAACAGATGGTTCGCTAAGTACAATTCCATGCCCACGCAAATACACCAGCGTGTTTGCTGTTCCAAGGTCGATTCCTATATCGTTTGAAAACATTTCCTTAAATCTTTTGAGCATAGAAAAGCAGCGACTCGCAACTAGCTATTAGCGACTAGTAAATTCATAAATTCGTCGACAGACACAACACGTCCTTTTTCTTCGGTGCGCTTTTTTATTTCAACACCATTTTCTTCGAGACTTCTTTTTGAAATTACTGCACGTAGTGGCATACCGAGCAAGTCTGCATCTGCAAATTTTTCTCCTGCAGAAATTCCTGTGCGGTCGTCGAATAGAACTTCAACGCCTTGCGCGATAAGTTTTTCATATACTTCGGTAGCCTTTGCTTTCACTGATTCATCCTCACCAAGTGCGAGTAAGTGCACTTGAAATGGCGCGATTGATTCTGGCCAAATAATTCCATTGTCGTCTGAAAGTGTTTCAACGATAGTACCCATGACACGCCCAGGACCAATACCATATGAACCCATGAAAACAGATTTACTGTCTCCTGCTTCGTTTGTGTATGTAAGACCGAGCGCATCAGAAAATCGAGTTCCAAGAGTAAAAATATTTCCTACTTCCACTGCTCTTTTTTCTACGAGTGTTGATTTATCAAGTCCGAGACTTTCAATCACTTCATCGGTATACACTTCTTTGTTAAGGGCAATTCCTTTTTCTTCATCTACATAAATAGTGTCTTCGCCTGCGCCTGAGATAGTTTGAAATTCATGTGAAAATTTCGAAAACATTCCACCTGACGCAAATGTAAGGTAAGTGATATGTCCAATCCCTAAACGCTGAAATACTTTCTTATATGCTTGTTTTGCTTTTTCGTAAAACTCGAGATGTGATGCTTCGTCAGTATCAAACGAATACAAATCTTTCATTATAAATTCACGAGTACGCATAATACCTGATTTTGCTCGTGTTTCGTTTCGAAATTTTGTTTGAAACTGATACACATACTGAGGAAGATCACGATATGATTGAATGTAATCTTTTAACATTTTAGTCATTGCTGGTTCATGAGTTACCGCAAGTCCAAGCTCAGTATCATTTTTGAGTTTAGTTTTAAACCATATATCAACTTGCTCATCATCCCATTGATTTGTTGGCTCCCATGTAGATTTTTCCTGAAGAGATGTGAGTGTGACCTCTTGACCGCCAATCTCATTCATTTCCTCGCGAATTACAGATACAATTTTATTTAACACACGAAGCCCAAGTGGCATATAATCATACACTCCCGCCATTTCCTTATAAATGTACCCTGCACGAATGAGGAGCTCTGCATTTCGCGAAACTTCATCAGATGGCGCCTCCTTTTTTGTCTTTGTGAATAGTTTTGATTGCAACATACACCTATCTTACGCTAAAAACGCCAATAAAAAAAGCCCCGAAAATTCGGAGCTAATACTCAATTACCATATCAACAATGGACCACGTAATGCTTTAAATGAAGAGATGCTCAAATTTTCTGTTTGAACTTCAACAAACGAAAATCTAGCATCAGAACTTAATGGTTCAAGGTGTTTCAAAATCTGAAAAACAAATGGAGTACATCTCAAAATGTTGGGTGTCATAATAAACTCCCGGTCTGGTGAGAGTATTAAATCCAAATACACAGGATCATCCTCTCGAATCATAAGTTCCATAGATCCGCCGGTCCACAGACAACATGTTTTCCAGTCAAATCTTTTCAAAATTGCCTCTTTTGCTATGTTTTCTCCATAACTTTCCGCTTCGTCAAAGACAATAATCTTTTTAGAATTTTTAGTTTCCGAAATAATATTGAAGTCATATTCAGGAACAACCACATAATCACTTGTATTTCGTGTCGAATTTCCTTTATAAAACTGCCGGAGACAGTCTTCGGAAGTTACTGCCAAGAATGGATTGTAGGTAATATCTACCCTTTTAGTTTGTGTTTTCATTGTGCTTTTTCTTCAATTATACATGTATTTTTAATTTTGTCAACCACTTCCATTTTCCCTCTTTTTCTGGTACTATATTGGCAACGTTCGTGGGAGCCAGAAAGGCCCCATCCGACACAGTTTCGGGTGTGGTTTTTTGTTTAAAAGCTCTTCAAATCTCATTTTGAGATGCAGCTGCAATGCTTAAAAACGACGTTATTATAATTAATGAATAAAATTCATGAGTAACAACATAGATACAATGTTTGAAGCAGGTGCTCACTTTGGGTATTCAAAAACTCGACGTCACCCTTCAACAGCCCCATATATTTTTGGGACAAAAAACCGTGTGGACATTATTGACCTTGAGAAGACAGAGGAAATGCTCAAAAAAGCATGTGAATTTGCAAAAACTCTTGGTAAAGAAAACAAAGTTCTTCTTTTTGTTGGCGTCAAACCAGAATCACGAAACGCAACACAAGAAAGTGCCCTCTCTATAGACATGCCGTACATTATCGAACGATGGATTGGAGGAACAATTACAAACTTTGGTGAAATCAAAAAAAGAATCAACAAACTCGAAGATCTCCGCGAGAAGAAAGAAAAGGGAGAACTTGAAAAGTATACAAAAAAAGAACGACTCTTGATCGATCAAGAAATTGAGCGTCTTAACCGATTTTTCGGAGGACTCGTACATTTGAAAAAGACTCCAGATGCAGTGTTTATCGTGGATACAAAGCGAGAACATGTGGCTGTGGCTGAACTTCAAAATGCAGGCGTACCAATCATCGCACTTGCAAACACTGATACAAATATCAAAGGACTCGAATTCCCTATCTTGGCAAACGATGCATCACTTCCAAGTATTTCATTTTTCATTGGAAAACTCATTGAGGCATACAAGGAAGGTAAAATGTCTGCAGCAAACTAACACGCATTTTTTGCGTGTTTCTTGGTATACTTTATAGACACTCGTATATAGAAAAGTGTCCAACATTTAATTAAATAATTTTAGTTCTTATATGTCACAAATAACAACAGAGCAATTAAAACAACTTCGAGACGAAACAGGTGTGTCTGTCATGCAATGCAAAAAAGCACTTGAAGAAGCAGGTGGAGATATGGAGAAAGCGGTTCTCATTCTCAAAAAGAAATCAAGTGATATTGCTGCAAAAAAAGCAGACCGTGAAGCACATGATGGTATTGTCGTTGTCAAAAAAGATGCAGGCAAAGTAGCAGTACTCGTTCTCAACTGTGAGACTGACTTTGTGGCAAGCAACAGCGATTTTATTGCACTTGGAGACGCATTGGTATCTGTCGCTCTTTCAGAAGGCAAAGAGTCACTTGAATCAAAAGCAAAAGACCTCATTGATCCAGTCATTCAGAAAATTGGTGAAAACATCCAACTCTCTTCAATCGATATCATCGAAGGTGCAGTGATTGGCGCATATATTCACAACAACAAAACTGCAACGATCATCACCCTTTCAGGTGGCGATGAGGCACTCGCAAAAGATATCGCAATGCACGCGACTGCAATGAAGCCAGAATTTATTTCTCGAAATGAAATCAACGCCGATGTACAAGAAAAAGTAAAAGAATTGTTCAAAGAAGAAGTCGCTGCATCGGGCAAACCACAAGACATTCAAGAAAAGATGCTTGAAGGAAAACTTGGAACATACTTCAAAGAACGAACACTCATTGACCAATCATTTGTAAAAAACCCTGATATCACCGTTGGACAACTTCTTGATCAATCAAAAGCACAAATAACTCACTTCTTTACAAAGTCAGTGTAAAACATATTTATGACAGCACTAATTATCATTTTTTCATTCTCGCTCCTCGGAAGCTTTCTGATACTTGCTCGAAAGTCGTATCAGATTGAGCATGGGCACATCGAAGATCCAGAGCTCAAAGAAAGATCAATTCTCCCTCCAGTGACGGTGGCAAACATCCGAAGAAACACTCAACATCTAATCAAAACAAGAAGTCACAAACTATTTCTCTGGCTTGCAAAATGGTGGGCAATCTTCACACACATTGTTTCAAAGTTTATAAGTCAAAAACTTTTGGAAGAAGGATACATCAAATCTTCCCCTACACTCTCAACATTTCTCAAAAGTGTTGGTGAGTACAAAAACAGAGTGAGAAAAGTCCGCGAGCGCCTCGAAGCCCACGACAGAGCAAAAGAACTGATGGAAGAAAGTGTTGGTGTACAAGAAGAACCTGAGAAAAAAGAATAGGTATTTTAAACCCCCGCGCGACTTGCACGGGGGTTTAAAATAGGTTATAGTATTTTTACTAGAAACAGTTTTCTAGTTTGTTTTTTATTTAGACCGTTACACATAACCCATGCCGCCTTAGCTCAGTTGGTAGAGCTACACTTTTGTAAAGTGAGGGTCCCCAGTTCGAGTCTGGGAGGCGGCTCCAAAATAATACAAAAATCCCCCACCTAAATTTAGTGGGGGATTTTTGTATATTATTGCTTTATTGGTTTTGATGGTGTTTCGGTTGTAGTATCTTCTTCTTCAGGAAGCAGGTCCTTGAGTGCAGGGAGCATTTTTTCAACCTCCTCAACATTCTTAAATCCAGTCACCAGCTTTCCGTTGATTACCATTGCAGGAAGCTTTGTGTCTTCTACGTCATAAATTGAAATGAGGGTTTTGACCGCAGAAAGATCAATATTGTAGTCAAATGAGTACACACGAAACTCTGGGTACTTTTCACGAAGTGCGGTGAGTACATACCCCTGTTTTGTACACTCTGCACAATTTGATTCTGTCGTATAGAAGTACAGCACAAATACAGAATCCATCTTACAACGTTCGGTTATCTTTTTCATCAAAAGATAATCTTTGATTTGTAGGAGTGAGTAGAATTTTTTCAAATCTGAAATTTCTTCACTTGATCCGATATTTTTTTCTGAATATTCAATCTTGTCTGCAAGTGTTCCGAGTTCTTTTGAGAGTGCAGTATTTGACACATCTTTACAAGAAAGTTCTTGCAAAAGTGAAAACTGAGTTTCAGATGAAAGTATGTCTATTGAAATCTGATCTTGTATAGACTTGATTTGCTGAATTTTTTGATCCGAGAAAAAATTGGATACCCAAAAAGCAGCAGAAAAAATTCCAAGGGTTATAAAGAAAACTATAATATATCGCTTGCTATCCATATCAATAAAAAATATTAGTAATTAAGATTTTGGCTCGACTCGGCGCTCCATCGTCCAACTGGTTTCTTTTGAGCGTAGTGCATTCCAGACTGCCTTGAGAAGCCACAGTGGCGCAAGGAGACTATACGCAAAGACAAAATACAGCATATCCATAGATATTCGGTATTTCCCTTCCGACATACGTCGTCCGAGCAACAGTGCTATCACCACCATAGCATAAAGTATGACGGTCACAAAAATGATAGCTTTGGTGTTGAAATAGAAGAAATCAAAATGAAAACCATTCCATGAGGTATTAAGTCCGACTGTGCGGATTTCTACAATCTTGTCGACGAGATAAAGTATAAAATTGTACACAATAATACCTGACAAAAATATAACAGAGAGAATTGACGCTACTCCTGACGGGAGTGTGAATGTCCCCACAGTTCCGTATTTTTTTCGAAATATAAGACGTCGGTAATCAAACGCGTTTTTTATGAATCCATAAATCCAACGAAGACGCTGGCGGTACAATTTTGCCACAGT
>JAGOQQ010000006.1 GCA_017991395.1 Minisyncoccota bacterium
TTTTGTGCGCGCACTAGGGGTCGAACCTAGGACCTTTCGAGTATCAGTCGAATGCTCTACCAGCTGAGCTATGCGCGCATATTATTTAAAACTAACAGAATAGACTTTACCATAGTATTTGAAAAAAATCCATAGAAAAAACCCACTTTCGTGGGCCTTTTCTAATAGGACTATCGTCGTGGTTCTAGAGGTCGTGCAACGTTCACTGTAAGTGTTCGTCCACCGAAATCTTTACCATTGAATTGGTTGATAGCTTCATCAGCTTTCGCTTCATCTGTCATTTCAACGAATCCAAAGCCTTTTGATCGGCCTGTCATCTTGTCCTTGATAATAGCTACTGAATCCACAGATCCAATAGTTTCGAAGTGAGCTTTGAGGTCATCTTCTGTTGTTGTGTAAGGGAATCCCCCTACGTAGAGCTTTGTTGACATACTCGTGTGAATGCCGAAACGGCGTAACTTATAAGTGTAATTCCACCGCACGGTATCCACATACACACGCGAGATACGAGAACGTTTGGTAACTACTCTAGCAGTATGGCACAGTTGTCAATAATACGCAAGACTTACTCTTCGTCTACTTCATCACCCACTTCACCTGCCATTAGTTTCTCAATAATCTTGCCAATATTCCCGGCGAGAATTCCCGGCAAATTTGACCACGATTGGCGAATTCTGTGATCGGTGATTCGGTCTTGAGGAAAATTGTATGTGCGGATTTTCTCTGAACGGTCTGCGGTACCAATCTGCGCTTTTCTGTCGCCAGAATATTTCTTTGCTTCCTCCTCTTCTTTGAGCTGTTCGAGTTTTGAAATCAAAATAGACAATGCTTTTTCACGATTTTTTAACTGTGTTCTTTCTGAAGTTGATCGTACATCGATACCGGTTGGCTTGTGAATGAGTCTCACTGCTGTTTCAACCTTGTTGACGTTTTGTCCGCCTGCACCACCAGATCGAGAGTATTCCATTTCGAGATCAGCGGGATTGATTTGAAGTTTTGATTTCTTTCGAATCGGAAGTACCGCTACAGACGCGGTCGATGTGTGAATACGTCCATTCTTTTCGGTTGAGGGAACACGCTGAACACGATGTACACCTGTTTCAAAACGAAGCTCTTTGTACACATCCTTTCCTCGAATTTCAATTGCTGTTTCTTTGTATCCTCCAACTTCAGACAATGATTCGTGAATTATTGTATACACCCACCCTTTTTGATCAGAGTAAAGTTTGTACATTTCTGCGAGTTGCCATGCAAAGAGTGATGCTTCATCACCTCCAGCTCCTGCACGTACTTCGAGTACAACTTCATTTGGAAATTCTTCTTCCTCTTTTTCTGAATTCAAAATGTCAGTGATTTGTTTTTCAATTGCGTCTTTTTGAACTCGAGTTGCTGAAAGTTCTTCTTCTGCGAGATCTTTCATTGCAGGATCAGCCTCAATCATACTTAGTGTCTCATTTTCTGATTCACAAAGTCGCTCGTACATTTCTGCGAGATATGAAGTCTTGTGATTCTTTTTTAGTTCTTGAATATCAATCATTGAGTTCTATGTGAATAGTATACCAAACAAAAATCACCCTGCACGTTCTGTTTTGATATCAAAACAGACATACAGAGTGACATGTGAGTTATTTCTTTGCTTTCTTTGTTGCAGATGATGAAAGTCGCTTGAATCGCTCTACTCGTCCTGCGTTGTCCAGAACTTTGTCATTTCCAGTATAAAATGGGTGACACATACTGCAGATTTCTACAGAAAGTGAGTCTTTTGTTGATCCCACAGCAAACTTTTGTCCACATGCGCATGTGGCGTCTGACTTAATATTGTATGTTGGGTGAATATCTTTTTTCATATTTGTGAGGTTATAATACTATATTTTCTCTCTGTATGCAAGCCTGGGATTTGAGCTCGCTTTCCCACTATTCCCTATAGGCTATCCCATATTCCCTAGCATTTACAGCCCTTCAAGTGGATCAATTTGGTTTGTTTGGATTGAAGCTGCTTTGCCCATTACCGAGTTTCCGTACGTCATCGCTTGAGCAAGAGCAGTACACGGTTTACCTGAGTAGTATCTACATGCGGCATTTCGTTCTGCTGAGTAAGTTTTTGCGTTTGCACCAAGGTCAGATAGATATGTAGCTGATGCCATAAATGCGTGTTCAGGATTCCATGGATCCGGAGCGCTTGTCTCAAGAGACACTTTAAGTCGAGCATTGTACATCATCCACGTTGAAGGGATGAATTGTGCTGGTCCCATCGCTCCTCCCCATCCAATAGATTGAGGACATGAGATGAGAGTCTTGTATGGATCACGTCCCACTGCTTTTGTAATTGAAAGAAATGGTGACACATCTCGGTCTGGCTTCATCACTTTTAGAAGTGCTGCCCCCGATCGTACAGATGTTCCTGCTCCTGTCAGTGGATCCGACAAGTAACACGATCCGGTGTTTTGCCCGAGGTTAGATTCTTGAGTCAAAATAGCGAGCAAAAATGCTGGGCGCACTCCGGTTCGTCTTTCGGCCTCAATCGCATACTCAAGTGCTTTTCCAAACGGAATTGCGGCTGAGTCTCGCACAGAGAAAAGTGCTGCTCGAATCTGTGCTGCTTTTGCACGTCGTTCTTTGAGAATTTGTTCATATTCTTTCTCACGTCCTTTACTCACAGATACAAGCTTCTTTTTCTCAGCTTCACTCACCTCCACTTTCTTCTTTGCTGATTCAAGTTCTGCTTTTGCATCAAGTTCTTCATCTTGCTTCTTTTCAAGTCCTTTTTTCTCTTCAAGTGTTTCAGTTTTGACACTCTTTATCTGGTCGACAGAAGATTTCACTGATTGCTTGATAGATGCGAATGTATCAACATCACCATAAAATTCTGAGATTTCTTCACTTGAAAGAATAAGATGGACCACGTTTGAATCGTCAATTTCATCTGTCTTACGGATAAGCTGAGCAAGTGACTCTTTTTGCCGAGTCATTTTTTCTTCCAATGTCTCAATCTTTTCATTTTTCTTTCCAATTTCAGAATTGATTTTTGTAATTGAAATAGTGCGGGCTTTTATTTTGAGCTTTGCCTGATCTATTTGATTTGTAAGAATACTTACATCTCTTTGAAGTGATCCAGTTTGCTTTTTTTGCTCCGCGAGAATTTTCTCTTTTTCAGCGATTTCTCTTTCGTACTGTGCGAGCTCTGCCTCAAGTCGTGAACGTCGTTGTTCCGGAGTTTCTTGTGCATGAAGCAACACACTTGGTGCAATAAGTGAGAACACAAAAAACACTATAAAAAAATACTTAAGTCGGGTCATGATTGAAATGGCCATATATGTATATTGTATCAAATATAACGCAAATACAAAGTGTCTGTGACAATATTTTAGATTGAGATAAAAGAAAAACAGAGTAGATTTCTACTCTGTTGTTTCTGCTGTTTCTTCTTCTTGTTTTCCTTTCTTTTCAACTTCGATTGCTGAGAGATCTGCAACTGGTGCTTCTTCTTCTTTTTCTTCTTTGATACCAGTGACTGATGCAACCACTTCATCCGCTTCACTTACGAGTGCAACTCCCTTTGGAAGTTTGATGTCTTTGAGTGTGATTTGATCATCAACATTTTCAAGTGGTGACAAATCTACTTCGAGTGTATGAGGAAGATCTTTTGGAAGCGCTTTTACTTGTACTTCATGAAGTGCTTTTACCAATACGCCACGTCCACCTTTCTCAGCTGGTGATTCACCTGTAAACTCAATAGTTACAGAAACTTCAATTTCTTTGTTCATATCCACCACAATAAAGTCTGCGTGCATAGGAGTCCCTGTAATCGGGTTTTTGTGGATATCATGAATCAATACATCAAAGTTTCCATCTGGAGTCTTGAGTGTGATTGTTGAAGATTCTCCTGCTTCTTTGAGCACTTTGATAAAGTCTTTTGTCGATACTGAAATAGATGTCGTTGGTTTGTTGTTACCATAAAAAACCGCCGGAATCTTCCCTGTCTGACGAATATTATCGAGAGAATCTTTTTTCTCTCTTTTTTCTGCAATAAGTGTAAACATAGAGACTATAATAATATATTTTGATTCATAAGTAAAGGGACAGGAATTCTCCATCAAAAAAACACGTATACCCCCCTTTATTGCCAATTCTTATACCCTAACAACAAAATAAGCATTTCTTTCCAATCCTCCTCATTTGGAGCTTTGCATAAGTGTTCCCTTAACACGGATATTTGCCTGCTGGCAAATTCCTATACTCAGACCGTCGTCTTCCGTAATGTTCCAAATAAAGGAGGATTCTGGTTTTGGAAACCAGATGAATTATACAAACCCATTCCTTCGGCGATTGTTCCAAGAATTTTCCGCGTCTTGTCCGCGTTAAGTCCGCATCTGTCCGCGTCTAACTCGAGTGAACCTGACTTGGATGATCCGGCTTTATAAGATACTTCTTGATATCCTCCTTGGTTCCTCCAACTTTCTTTTTTGGATTGAAGATATTTTTTGGATCAAACACTTGTTTTGTAGATTTGAACAAGTCTACGATGTGTTCACCAAACATCTGTGTCAGAAATGGTGTTCGAATAATTCCGTCATTGTGCTCGGCGTCTATTGAACCTTCGTATTTGATAACAAGCTCGTACACTTTTTCAGATAGTGTGAGAATTGTCTCAGTTGTTTTCGGATTATTGAAATCCATCAATGGAATGACATGAAAATTTCCATTTCCCGCATGTCCTGCGATCGTATACACAAGCTCTGGGTATTGCTCAAATAGTGTGTATAGTTTTGGTAAAAACTCTGGAAGAAATTCTGGGCGAACAATAATATCATCAATAAATGGTGCAGTGCGCTTCCCTTTCACGTGTTTGCGAAGAAGTGCAAAGCTATCACGTCGCATATCCCAATACTTTTTTGCCTCAGTTTCGTCTTCAGTCACACGCACTGTGTGTCCAAATTTGCTTACAAGTGGCACAAGCTCTCTTCCTCTTTTTTTCGCATTCGCTTCATTGTCTGCCCAGTATTCCACGAGAAGTATTAGTTTTGGTACACCGCCCGTAATCATCATGAAAAATTCTGGAATAAACTGAGTTCCAAATTTAAGTGTTCCAAAAAATCCTTTTGCTTTTACAAAATCCTTGAAAAATTTCATCGCAAGCTTAAATGTCTTGTCGTCATATGACTCCATACTTTCTGGATGAGTTTTTGAAATCTCATGTACAAGCTCGCCAAGATTGTCGAGTGATTTCATCATAATCACCACGAGTGATGATGCCTTGCGTGGTTCCACGAGTGCAATTTTCATTTCAGTCACAAGTCCGAGTGTACCCTGCGCGCCGATTATTAGTTGAGACATATCAAACACATCTTCATTTTCTTTGTCTTTTGAAATTGTGTTCCAAAGATTGTATCCTGATGAATTTTTTGAAACTCTTGGTTTTGCGGCGCGAATCAATTGTTCATTGTCTTTGATGAGATTGTAGATAGTCTTATAGAGTTCACCTTCAAAATCTATTTGAGCAATTTTTGAATACAATTCTCGTCGTGTGAGTGGCCGTACAATATATTCGTGTCCATCTTTCAATATTACTTTAAGCTCTCTCACATAGTCCTCCATTTTTCCGTATCGAAGTGTGAGTTCTCCACCAGAATTGTTTCCCACCATTCCACCAAGTGCATTGATTGATTTTGAGGCGGTATAGCAAGGCAAAAGTAACCCTGCTTCCTGGGCTTGTTTTTCAAAATCCCGATACATCACACCAGGCTGAACTATCGCCTCGCCTGTACACACCACCTCTTTTGCACCATAAAAATGCGGGAGAATTGTGAATGGTAAAGATTTCCGAATAGACACAATCTGATTCATAAACTTTGTCGTATCAACAATAATTGAGTCGTTGATTGATCCACCAGACATACACGTACCCGCAGCCCGCATAGTGATTGAAAGCTCGGGATCTTCTTTTTTGTGATCATTTACCCATTTGACTAGATTTGAAATATCTTCTGCATCTCTCGGAAAAACCACAACCTGTGGTCGAATTTCAAAAACACTTGCGTCGTGCGAGTACGCATCTTTTGTTGCCTCGGATACATCTACTTCACCTTTTATAAACGCAAGATCTTTTTTGAAATCAATCATGTGCAAGTGGTTAAATTAATATTATATATTTGCAAAAAGCTTCATTCGCTCTTCGACTACTTTTTGTACTGCAAGCATTCCTGGTTTCAAGAATTTGTATGGTGCTACTTCATCAGGATTTTCGATAAGTGATTGCTTGATTCCATCGCGGTATGCAACACGAATCTCAGTATTGATATGCACGATATCCACGCCATTTTTTATACACTCCAAAAAATCTTCGTTCATTGTTCCTGAGCCACCATGAAGCACAAGTGGTACTCCACACGCATCACGAATAGCTTTGACTCTCTCTGGGTGAAGTCGCGGATTGCCGCCTTTGACCATTCCGTGAATATTTCCCACAGACGGTGCGAGCATGTCTACACCTGTCGCTTCAACAAAAGCTTTTGCATCCTCGGGAGTTGTCATTGATTCATCACTTACACCTTCTGGAATTTCATCAAGAATTTTTGATGATTGTCCAATAAATCCAAGTTCTGCTTCAACAAGAATATCTCGTCCTGTCGCCTTTGTGACTTCTCGAGCATAGTCAACACATTTTTTGGTGAGTGCAATATTTTCATCAAGTGGAAGTTTTACTGCATCAATAATCACTGCATCAAATCCAGCGTCTATAGCTTTTTTGACGCGTTCAAAACTATAGTGATGATCTGCGTTTATAAAAATTGGAAAATTATATGTCTCTCTCATACTTCGCACAAGTGCGACAGCCTGTTCTGTGCCCACAAAGTCTTCTTCGCCTTCTGATACACCAATAATCACTGGTAGGTCCAGATTTCGCGCTGCATTAAAAATACCCCACAGCACATCGAGACTAGAAATGTTGAAGTGTCCGATCGCCTTACCGTCTTTATCAAAATCTGAAATATATTCTCGCAATGTTTTCATCCCGTTAGAAATAGGAAATCAAGATTTCCGTTTAAGTAACTAATAATTTATAGCACGCTTTCCATTACACAATTTCTACCAAATAATCCCTCCTCTATTTCACACGGGATTCATATAGTTTTAGTATATCAAACTATGTTACAATCAATGTGAAAAACATGTGGGTTTTTCGTCTCGATACTTTTCGAGCAATTAGTCAAGCTAACTATATATCATGAGTCTATTCAATTTATTTTCTTCGAACAAAAAGTATGACGTAGTTGCTATCGGTGATATTGTCACAGATGCATTTATCAAACTCAAAGATGCAAATGTCCACTGCAAAATCAATCAGGAGGATTGTGAGCTTTGCGTACGATTTGGTGACAAGGTACCATTTGAATCTGTCGAAATTGTCAAAGCTGTGGGAAACTGCGCAAACGCCGCAGTGAGTGCATCACGACTTGGACTTTCTTCTGCCCTCATGTCCACTGTCGGAAATGATCAAAATGGTACAGAGTGTCTCGAAGAGCTCACAAAAAACGGTGTTGCAATAGACTACATGTCTACCAACAATGATTACCCAACAAACTACCACTATGTACTTTGGTATGACGTCGAACGAACAATTCTCGTAAATCACGCGCCATTTCCCTATTCACTTCCAAAAAACTTTGTCGCACCAAAATGGATATATCTCACTTCAATGGGAGAAAACTCAAAGGACTTTCACAAAGTGATTGCCGATTTCGTCAAAGCTCATCCCGAAACAAAACTCGCATTTCAGCCTGGAACATTTCAAATGAAGCTTGGCGTAGATGCATTAAAACCAATATACGAATGCGCAGAAATATTTTTCTGCAATATTGAAGAAGCGAAGCGAATTCTCAAAGTTGAAACACGTGAACCACTCGAGCTCATGAAAGCACTCATGGCACTCGGACCAAAAAACATTGTCCTTACTGATGGAATCAACGGCGCATACGCATACGACGGAACTCACGCATGGTTTATGCCAATTTATCCTCACACACCATTTGAGCGTACAGGTGCGGGAGATGCATATGCTTCTACTATTGTGTCTGTGCTTGCACTTGGAAAATCACTTGATGAAGCTCTTCGCTGGGCACCAATCAACTCTATGTCTGTTGTGCAACAAGTCGGTGCACAAAAAGGACTTCTATCTCGTCAAAAACTTGAAGAGTATCTATCGAAAGCACCAGAGGATTATAAGATTAAGCAGATTGCATAATATATTTATGAAAGAATCTTTTGAACATGACCCGAATAGAAATTTCGACTGGAAAGAAAACACACCTCTTGACGAAAAAGACAGGATCGTAAATCACATTGAGGGTGATGGATTTTACTCAATCAAAGCTGATGAAAGTGTGGAAGATGCAAACACTGCAGACAAAGCACTTCGAAAGAGCAGGATGTCTCTAAATGAAGAAGAGACCAACGCAGTCAAGCAGCAACTTGAAGCACACAAGATGCATTTCAAAGATGAATACGATGAATTCGTGAAAAATGACGAAGAATTGACCGAGATTAAAAAGGAGTTACATCGAATGAATTTAAATATTGAAAGTTTTGATAAAGATATAATATTTAATAACCCTGTTGCCAGAGATCAATTTGAAGAAATGGCACAGACATACAGACATCTCGCTCAAAGAAACATTGAAATAAAAGATAAAATTAAAACACTCATCAATACTCTAAATTAAATAATACCGGACACACGTGTCCGGTATTATTATATTTTTGAATTCCCTTTTCTTCCTAACACTTTTTTTACCGCCTCTTTAATATCCTTTTCACCCATTCCATAGTGCTCAATGAGCTCAGCTGGTGTGCCTGATTGGCCAAACGTATCCTTTACCCCCACAAATTCAATCGGCACAGGATACACACTTGCGAGACATTCTGCCACAGCACTTCCGAGTCCACCTGCGACCTGATGTTCTTCCACCACCACTATTGCTTTTGCTTCTCGAGCTAGTTTTTCTACTGCATCAACATCAAGAGGTTTGATTGTGTGAACATTGAGAATTTTTACTTTTATATGATTTGCAGGTTCTTTTGCAGCAATTAGCTGATATGCCACCATGAGTGCTTTGTGCACCAATGCACCAGTGGCGATAATTCCAACTTGTGCAATTCCTGCTTCTGGTTGCCACACAAGATTTGCTTTTCCGATTTCAAATGGTGTTTCTTCTGTTGTGATGATGGGAGTTTTTTCTCGTGCGAGACGAAGGTATGCGGGCTTTGCGATCTTTGCGAGCGCTAGTGTGGCTTTTTTGGCTTCAATAGCATCACACGGAGAAATCACTATCATATTTGGAAGTACACGCATAAGTGCAATGTCCTCGACCGCTTGATGTGTTCCGCCGTCTGGTCCCACAGAAATTCCTGCATGACTTCCCACAACAATCACACCTCTATCGTTGTAGCAAATAGTGGTGCGAATTTGTTCCCAGTTTCGTCCAGGTGAAAACATTGCGTACGACGAACAAAATGGAATTTTTCCCATCGCAGACATTCCACTTGCGACAGTCACGAGATTTTGTTCAGCCACTCCAATCTCCACAAATCTTTCAGGAAATCGCTCCTTGAATAAGTGCATTTGGGTAGATTCGGTGAGATCAGCACACAGTGCCACCACATTCTTATCTTGCTCACCTGCCACAACCAACCCTTGTCCGAAACCTTTTCGGATAGGTACTTGTTCAACATCCTTGCTGAAAACTTGAGTATTAAGTTTTTGGTCTGGATTGAGCATGAAATAATTCACTAATTATCGCCCTTTAAACAATTTTGATAAAAATCATTTCGAGCTTGTTCGCTTTCAAATCGCATGAGTGCGAGTTTTTCGTTGCACGAAAATTGTACGTCGGGATCCACGACATCACTTTTTGCAGATTGTATAAAATAATACAATCCGATGACAATACCTATTACCAACAATGTGACTAAAAAATTTTTCATTCGTTATTGATGTTCGCTTGTAATTTGCCCACCGAGTGTTCGAAGTTCTTTGAGTGCCATATCAGCTTCTTCTTTGTTTGGTGGCTTTCCGTGCCATGTATAATCCCTTTCAAATTCTCTTACACCTTTTCCTGGAATTGTGCGGGCAATAATGACTGAAGGTTTTTCAAAAATTGCTTTTGCTTGCATGATTGCAGTGTTTACCGCTTCAAAATTGTGTCCATCTACTTCTTGTACATGCCAGTTAAACGCTTCCCATTTTTCTTTGAGTGATTCAAGAGGCATTATGTTTTCGGTGTATCCATCGATTTGAATATTGTTTCGGTCGACAATCGCGATGACATTTCTGAGTTTTTCTTTTGATGCAAGCATTATGGCTTCCCAATTGTTTCCTTCATCAAGTTCTCCATCTCCGAGCATGCAATACACATATTTGTCAGACTGTAGTCCTTCGTCCATACGTAGGGCAAGCGCCATTCCTACCGCCTGTGAAAGTCCTGACCCCAGTGGTCCGGAACTTGTCTCAAGCCACGGCATAAATTCGCGGTGTGGATGACCCTGGAGTCGTGATCCAAATTTTCTTAGAGTCTTCAATTCTTCTATTGGCATATACCCAGCGTGTGCCATTGTCGCGTACATCACAGGGCAAATATGTCCATTCGATAGCACAAGTCTGTCGCGTTCTGCCCAAGAAGGATTTTTTGGATCATGTCGAAGAATATGAAAATAGAGGAGCGCAAAAATATCTGCCATTCCCAAAGGTCCTGCGGTGTGTCCACTCCCTGCTTCCACAAGCATAGAAATAATAGACTCACGAATATCGTTTGCCTTCTTTCGAAGTTCAATAATTTTTGAATCAGTAAGTGTCGACATATCTATACATCTATTATCGCACACTTTAAAAATATCTAAAGTGATTTAAAGAAATCGAGTTCACCAATTGGATTATCAGAATTGTATATCGCTGATCCAATAACGAGTCTATCTGCACCTGCATCAAGAAGTCTTCCTGCTGTTTCTTGATTTACAGAACCATCTACAGAAATCATGAGTTCAGGATATTTTTCTCGAAGTACCGAAATGTGGTCAAACACACGCTCGTCAAATGGATTTCCTTGATATCCTATTTTTTCGATTCCCATACATTGTACAAACTTCACATGTCCTACATCTACGAGTGGAAATACTGAACTAATGTCTGTCGTAGTATTGAGCGCGATTCCAAATTCGATTGTGTCTTTGTAATACTGATCAAGTGATTCAAAAAAAGATACTGGGTTTGCAAGTGATTCAATATGAAAAATAATTCTTGCGGGACCAATTTGAACAAGTCTCTTAAACTTTTCTTCAGGATCAGAAATCATAAGATCAAGCTCATAGTCCACTTTGTCCCAAAATGGCATTCCTTCTTCTTCGTTTTCAATTGCATCAAAAGATACATCTTCGGCAATATATGGCCATGTTGTGCGTTTGGTAAAGACACCATCCATAATATCTAGCTGGATAGTATCAACACGCCCCACCATAGGTGTGACTTTTTGTTCTATTTCGTATATTGATTGTGGCATTATTGCGGGAATTATTTCCATTGGGGTAGTGAGTAGTAAGTAGGTAGTAATAAGTAGGGATTTTTTAAGCAAATACGTTGAAATGCTTTAGAGATTCAGATACGGTTAAAACCTTTACATTCTTCTGGTGAATATACTCGCAGATTTTCTCAAACATTTCTGGAGTACACCCCCACTTTTGAGGATTGTTTTCAACTTGATGAAATGACAAAATTGTCCACGTATCATCTTTTTCACAAGTATCAACCCAATCTCTAATTTCTTCAATACTTGTGTCATTATACACATTTTTTGTACTTAATGCGTATGTAAAAATATTCGGCGAAGTAAATTTGCCATCATACACTCTTGCGCTTTTATATCCAGCTTTTCTTAAAAACAAATTTGTAAGAATACTTATGCCTTTCCGCCCGTATGGATATGCAAATGTTTCCACTTTTATACCCAATTTTTCTAAATCTTTTTTTGATTCTACAATCTCTTTTTTAACCCTAAGTGGAAATGTCGAATTGAAATTTGGATGCGTTTGTGAATGTGAACCGATTTCATGACCTTGGTTATACAAATTCACCCAGTCTTCTTTTGACATTCTTCCCTCTCCTTCTTCGAGCATAAACTTTGGCATTTGGGTTATCACATAAAAAGTTGCCTTGAAATTGTACTTATCAAGTGTGGGAAGTGCACGTGTGTATTGATTTTTCCATCCATCATCAAATGCAAATGAAATCATAGTTTAAATAAGGAAAATTACAAATCGATCTTGCCAAGTCTACGGACATGTCGTTCCTCTTCAGAAAAAGGTGTCTCAAGCCACATTTTGATCGCATACAATGCTTCATCTTCGGGCATCATTCGTGCACCGAGAGAGAGGATGTTTGCGTCGTTGTGTTCACGCGAAAGACGAATGATGTCGATATTTCCACCGTAGTAGACTACAGCGCGCGCTTTGGGAGTTCTATTTGCAACAATTGCTTCGCCTTGCCCACTCGCCCCAAAAATAATTCCTTTTGATTCAAAATCACCTGCCACAGCCTCCGCAACCGGTCTGATAAAATCCGGATAGTCATCATCCATATCAAGTGTAGTCGCCCCAAGATCAACAACTTCATACCCATCAAGAATGAGTTGGTCTTTTACTTTCTCTTTGAGGTCAAAACCTGCATGATCTGTGCCTAAATATATTTTCATAAAATATGTATAAAAAACTTTTAACTAGAGTGTTTAATGTCTTCGTAGCTTAGTGTCGCATTGACTCCATAAGAAAATGTACCGTTGTCTGCTTCTTCTTTTAACACCTTGATGTCATTTATCGAATTAATCTCCACAATTTTCCCTATGAATACTTTCCCATCCTGCACAAATTCAACAGTGTTTCCAACTTGAAGTTTTTCAAAATCTTGAATTTCAAAATCAGTAAATGGGTACCCATTTTTCTTTTCCAATACATCTATTTCAGGCATTTTTTCCATGTCTATATTTTACCTCAAAACAAAAAATACCCGAAATCGGGTATTTTAATTCTAAATTGTCTTCCCTGTCTTAATCACATGATCCACGAGTGTATACGTATATCCCATTTCATTATCATACCAACCCATTACTTTGACCAAGTTACCATCTACTACACGAGTCATTTCGAGATCTGCGATTGATGCATGAGATTCACCGAGAATATCAGATGACACGAGAGGTTCTTCGGTGATTGCAAATATCTTTGACCACTTCGGATCTTGCGCTGCTTTTTTGAGAATTGCATTCACCTCTTGTGCAGTTGTATTTTTCTTTGAAATAAATGTGATGTCCACAATTGATCCCGCAGGTACAGGCACGCGAATAGAAATACCATCAAATTTGTCTGTGAGTTCTGGAAATGCTTTGGTCACGGCAATCGCTGCACCTGTAGATGAAGGAACAATGTTTTGTGCTGCTGCACGTCCTTCACGTAAATCTTTTTTACTTGGACCATCAACAAGAGCTTGCGATGCCGTATATCCGTGGACAGTGTTTAGAATTGCTTTTTCGATACCGAGAGCTTCGTGGAGAATTGCAATCAAAGGTGACGCCGCGTTTGTAGTACACGATGCGTTTGAAGTGATATCACAAGTACCAAATTTGTCTTCATTTACACCAAGTAAAATTGTCTCACCTTGGACACTTCCGTCACTACCCTTTGCAGGCGCAGAAATAACAACTTTCTTCGCACCTTGATCGAGATGGAATTTTGCTTTATCAAATGCAGTGAAAAGTCCTGTTGACTCCACCACTACATCCACACCAAGCTCTTTCCATGGAAGTTTTGTAGAATCTTTTTCAGATACGAAGCGTACTTTTTTGCCATCGATTACGAGATAGTGTTCTGCACTGTCGGGATTGCTCGGATCTGTCGATGTACCGTGGACTTCAACTTTGCGGTGCCAGTTTCGGTAGACAGTGTCATGACGCAAAAGATACGCCAGGCTTTCGATTGAACCAAGATCATTGATTGCGACAATTTCAATTTCAGGTCGCTCCCATGCGATCTTAAGAAACGCGCGCCCTATTCGACCAAAACCGTTGATTGCTACTTTGATTGTGTTCATATTGATATATTGTAGCAAAAAAAATTCCACGCACTAAATTTCCGTATAGAATGAATCTTTCCCCGCCTGCCAAGGAGGGGCGACGCAAGGCGACGGGGGTGGTTTATTGCCTTTCTTCAAGTACCCTTCTAATATTCTCCAAAACCGACTCAAGGTTTGTATTTATTTCAGCATTTGTAAAACGAACCACAGAGATACCTTGCGATTGAAAAAATTCACTTCTTACCCTGTCATGCTCCATTGCTTCTTTGTCAAAATGTTGGACGCCATCAATCTCAACGACTACTCTTTTTTCTGAACAATAAAAATCAGCAATATATCTTCCAATACTGTGCTGTCTTCTAAGCTTGTAGCCAATTTTTGAATTTTTAATTCTACTCCACATTATCAATTCTTGTGGAGTCATACTATTTCTGAGATTCTTTCTTTGTTCTTTTAATTTTGTAAGATTATTTATTCTCATACACCACCCCGTCACTTCGTGACACCCCTCCTTGGCAGGTGGGGAAAAAATCAAAAACCTACCCTATCAATTCTTTCAAAATTTTCTGAGCCAGCTGAGGATTTGCACTTCCCTTTGTCTCTTTCATCACTTGTCCCACAAGCGACATCAGTGCATTTTCTTTTCCGCTCTTGTACGTAGCCACAACTGCAGGATTCGCATCAATAATTCTCTGTGCGATTTCTTTGAGGGCGCCTTCGTCGTTTTTCTGAATAAGATCATTCTTTTTTGCATACTCAAGTGGATCAACATCATCAGAATAACAACCATTTATAATCTCCTTCATTTGAGGGGCAGAACATTGTCCATCTTTTTTCAAGTTTTGAATGATTTGCAACTTTGATGGACTTAAAAATCCATACCAATAATTCTGATCTATACTATTATTCTTTTGCTCTGAGATTGGGATTAACACATTTACAACCATGTTTATTGCAGAAATTAAATCCTCATTAACATTTGAAATTCCATATAGTTCAATTAACTCATCAAGGTACTTACTTTTTTTAATATCAAATACAAAAATATCAATTATTTTTTCGATTTCTGCTTTGTCCCATCCAGCTTCATCTTTGTTGTCAAAATAATGACTCCAAATTTTCTGATATCTTGTTCTTATTTGTGATGGCAATTCTGGCAAGCTTGCTTTAAGTGCATCCATATCAAACACTTCTTTCAAAACAAGCTTTGGCAAATCTGGATCTGGGAAATACCGATAGTCGTGACTATCTTCTTTTTTTCGCTGAGAAAATGTAGTTTGTTTTGATTCGTCCCATCCGCGAGTTTCCTGAACAATTTCACTTTGTCGTCCCGCCTCATACAAATCTTGCATTCGAGCAAGTTCGTATTTTATTGCGCGTTCTACGCTTCGAAATGAATTGAGGTTTTTTACTTCTACTTTTGTGCCAAATTTGTCAGGATTGTCAGACAAAGAAATATTTGCCTCCACGCGCATTTCACCTTTTTCCATATTTGCTTCTGACACACCGAGATACTGAAGAAGAAGCTGAAGTTCTCGTCCAAAGTTTGCCGCCTGCTCTGCACTGTGAATCACAGGCTCAGTCACAAGCTCCATGAGTGGCACGCCTGCGCGATTGTAGTCTACAAGTGAATAGTCACCTCTATCGTGTTTTGAATTTCCAGTATCTTCTTCGAGGTGTACACGTGTAATTTGCACGCCAGCAAGCTCACCACCACTTACGATGGGAAATTTGTACTGCGAAATCTGATACCCTTTTGGAATATCTGGGTAGAAATAATTTTTTCGATCAAATTCTGTAAAATCTGTGGCAATAGTTGCATTGACTGCAAGACCTACCTTGATTACATTTTCTACCGCTTGTTTGTTGATCACAGGCAGAGTCCCTGGATGCGCCATACATACCGGACAAATATTCACGTTTGGTCGCTCTTCGTTGGGATCATTTTTGCATCCACAAAACATCTTTGAGCGAGTACTCATCTCTGCGTGGATTTCAAGACCAATTGTTGGATAGTAGTTTTTCATAATTAAAATTTTGTGTCTTTTGAATATATTTCAATCTCTCTCGGTGTGTCGTGCTGAATTTATTTCAGCACCTCACAAATCAAGATCCTGAAACAAGTTCAGGATGACACAAAATACGAATATCAGTATATCAAAAATAAGGCTTTTTTCTATACTTGACAATAAATTAATAATAGTATTTAATTCATTCAAATATAAAAAACAAAAAATGATAGAAAATGAAATTATTGCTTATGTTTGGGTAGGAACGACTTCTGCGAGTCCTACGACTCAATTCTATTTTGAATGCTCTGGTGCAGGAGGGATAATCTCTCCTGGTAAATTTTCATTATCAGCAATTGCCACGATAGTCAACCAGATTAAAGAGAATCAGCCAGAAACTATTATTCGAATTAAAACTGTTCCGCAAGAAAGTATTATGTGGATTCCCTATGAAAAGCAAATTATTGCGTGCAGTGAATTAAGTGCTGACAAAGTTCAAGAATTACTTAAATTACTCAATAGGTAATTTTTGCAAGTTACCGCATTTTATTAAAAACCACCGAAGCTGTTTACTCAGCTTCGGTGTTTTCTTTTTCTTCATTTTCAATTTTTTCTGCTTTCTCTTTCTCTTCTTTTTCTCTCAAAATTTTTATGAGTTCATCTTGCAATCCTTTGACAGATTCGTCATCAAAAAGAGAGACGCTGAATACTTGTTTGCCGAGTTTTTTAAATTCTTTTGTAGCAGAGTCTATTTTTGATTTGTCCGTAACATCAGTCTTTGTCAGTACAATCACTTCATCTTTTTCATCCAAGCCATTTCCATAATTTTCAAGTTCTTTGCGAATTTGCTCATATGTCTTCATCATCCCATTGCAAATTGCAGGATTCTTTGAATCCTGATTTTCAACGGGACTGGTTTCTTCACAGTTTTCAAAAGATATCAGGTGCGCGAGCATTTTTGTGCGTTTGATGTGTCGGAGAAATTTTGTACCAAGGCCCTTTCCTTCTGATGCGCCTTCGATGATTCCGGGTATGTCGGCAATCACATATCCATAAAACGCTCCAAGGTTTGGATCAAGTGTTGTAAAGGCATAGTCGCCCACTTTTGCTTTTGCGTTTGTAAGAGAATTCAGTAGTGATGATTTCCCTGCATTTGGTAGTCCTACAAGTCCGACATCCGCAAATAGTTCGAGCTCCACTCTAAATTCGCCTTTGTCGCCTTCACGTCCATCTTTTTGTTCTTGAGGTGAGACATTGATTGAAGATTTAAAATGTTCATTTCCGTATCCACCAGAACCTCCACGAAGGATTTGAATTTTTTCACCCTCACTATCTAGTCGTACCACATGACCTGTTTCTTTGTTTGTAATCACAGAACCGATTGGCAACTGAATCACCACATCTTCTCCATTTGCTCCATGCTCACTTGAACCACGTCCATCCTCACCACGTTCTGCATGAAATTTGTTGTTTCCTTTGTATTTCGCAAGTATATAAATATCGCGGACTGCCTCCACAAACACATCTCCGCCACGACCGCCGTTTCCACCAGCTGGTCCACCTTTTGGGACAAATTTTTCCTGACGCCAACGAACAACGCCGTTTCCACCAGCGCCTGCTTCTGCATATATAGTTAGTTCGTCTACGAAAGCCATATAAAAAGTATAAGTATTAAGTATAAGTAGTAAGGTAAATCACGAAATCAAGGGCTTGTTGTTTCTCATGAATTCCTTTATCGCATCTACACAGGCACTAACACTACCATATCCGTCGGTTTTTTAAAAATGCTTGACCATAATTTCGCACTGGCTAGCTGCTAGTCGCTAGTCGCGAGCAGCCAGCCTCGCCATCTCTATCGCCCCCTCCTTTGTTTTCGCAACACACAAGAAGCACGCTCTATGACAAAAAACGGCATCATGCACTCCAGAAACTTTTGCGAGTTCTTCATCGCGAAGCCCAGACCATTCTTTTGGTAAGTTCTTTCGTATTTCAAATCCTACTTTATTTTTTAGAACGCCTTTAACATTCCAACTTCCATCACTTCGTGGATACACAACAAAAAGCGGCTCACTGTGAGATTGCATTACCTCTTGCCATGCATAACTTTCTGGTAAGACGATAATTTGTTTGTCTGTCGATTCTTGATATATCTTTTCAACTTTTGAAAGACTATCGACAAACTCTGTAGTCCGCTTAATTTCACGTGCGATAATTTTCTTTGCAAAAGAAACCATTTCCAAAAAGTTTACATCGTTGACTTCTTCGGATTCTGAAAAGCTCGACGTGAATACTCCTGTCATATCAGAGATCAAATATGGTCGCACACCAAATGAAGTAAGTTCAAATGTTGAGACACCATTATCGCCTGCATCGATAGGTTGGACAAGTCTTTCGTCGATACGTTTCCAGACTTCAGCATTCTCGCCAATTAGTTTTTTTCCATATTCCATCCAGACGAGTCCAAATGATGCGTACGGTATTTTGTTTTCGCGAGTTCCTGCACCTTCTATCTGGTGATGATCAAATCGTCCTTTGCCAGAATCGTACATGCCACCAACATCAATTACTATGTCAGATTTACTCAACAATTCTTCGTCACGAGTCCGAATAATTTTATAAGGAATTCCCTGAATATCAAAATATAGTGTGAGTGTCGCACATGCAAATACATCATCTGAGTGAAAATCACCATTGTGTACTGCTATGGTTTTCTTGTTGAATCCGAGCATTAGTCGTCTTTTTTAAGAATCTTTGATCCTAGCCAGTTTATAACAGATACCACAAGCGCTCCGAGAAACGCTGCTTTGAATCCACTTACATTGAATCCTGTAATCACACTCGCCACGAGCCAAAAGAATAGTCCGTTTAATATGAGCGAGAAAAGTCCAAGAGTGAGAACATTGAGAGGAAGTGTGAGAATGGTGAGAATTGGTTTGATGATTGTATTTATAAAACCCAAAATCGCCGCCACGATAAGCGCGGTGACAAACGATGTAACACTAATCCCGTCTATCACATACGGAGTTGCGAGTACTGCACCTGTGATAATGAGCCAATGTAAAATGATTTTCATACTCTTAAATATTAGTTACTAAAAATACTAAATAGCTTTTCTAAATCGATTTGAATCTTCATCTTCGTTCTCTGGGTTCATCTCTATCACTTTGGCTTCTTGTGTTTTTGAATTAATTGAAGATTGAAATTGTTTGTACATTCTGATTTTTTGACCACTTTCAAGCAACACTTTACGCAATGCTTCTCGTTGTTCATCATTGAGAGTTGACTGTTCTGGATCGTCATTCTCACGCTCAAGAAGTCTCTTCTGAGCATACTCTAATTGTGCAGAGTTTATTTCAATCTTTGATTGAATATCGTTATCATTATCATTATTCCCTTCTGGTGAAAATTTTTCAAACATAGTTTATGAAAATAGTGAATCGACAACCTCTTTTACAAGAGTGCCGTCTGCTTTACCTTTTAATTCCTTCATGACATTTGACATAAGCATCCCTGCCTTTGACTTGTCGTCAATACCGAGTTCAGTCTTTTTGGCCTGTGCAATAGTCATTACTTCTTCACGAGACATCATTTGTGGAAGAAATTGCTGAAGAAACACAAGCTGTGACTCTTCTTCTGCTGCAAGATCGGGACGTCCACCCTTTGTGAATTGTTCAATAGAATCTTTTCGTTGTTTTGCAAGTCGTACAATCACTGCGAGAGCTTCATCATCTGTCAGTTCTTCTGTAGGCTTGCGGCCTTTTGCCACTAGTTCATTGGTGAATGCAGATTTGACACCACGAAGTGTATCGAGCCGTACTTGCTCTTTTGCCATCATTGCCTCTTTGATTTGAGTTGAAATTTTTGTCTGTAGAGTTTCCATGACAAAATTATACCATTTATACTTTAAAAATTGAACAGTATACTATTTGCCGAAATACTATTATACTAACTTGTATGAGCAAACGATTTATTTTTATTGATACCGAAACTACCGGAAATGGTCCCGACGACGTGTTGTGTCAAATCGCATACAAATACGACGATGCTGTCTTTGAAGCACTCTACAATCCAATGCGAAAGATTCCACCTGAGGCAAGTGCAGTAACACACATCACAAACAAAATGGTCGCCGATAAACCTGTGTTTAAAGAGAGCGAAGAGTATATTTCTGTAAAAAAACTTCTGGAAGATGAAGATTCTATTTTTATTGCACACAATGCACGTTTTGATGTAGGAATGTTTGACAAAGAAGGTGTTCGTCCAAAGAATGTCATCTGTACTCTTCGACTCGCACGACATCTCGACAAAGAAGCAAAAATCCCTCGATACAACCTTCAGTTTCTACGTTACTATCTTGAAATTGAAATCGAAGCACAGGCACATGACGCACTTGGAGATGTACTCGTGCTTGAACAGCTCTTTCCTCGACTCAAAGATTCACTCAAAAAAGAACTCGCAACTGATGATGAGGAAATGATAATAAAAGAGATGCTTGCAATATCGGCTCGTCCTTCCATATTAAATGCCTTTAATTTTGGAAAACACAATGGTAAAAAAGTATCCGAAGTCGCAAAAATTGATTCAGGATATCTCGACTGGCTTCTCAAACAAAAACTCCAAAACGAAGGAGATGATGAGGATTGGATTTATACGTTGAAACATTATCTTGGAAAGTAAGTAATAAGTAGATAGTAGTAAATAGGAAAATCAAGATTTCACAAATCAGAAGAGCGGCGCACGTGTGCGCCGCTCTTCTGATTTTTAAAAATTCTGCATTTCTTGCTACAATATCTCTATGCAAACAGCACTCATAATACTCTCAATAGTAGTTCTCGGGCTGGGAATTGGACTTGTTATTGTTATTTCTCGCAAAAACAAGCCTGTGGCACAAGACGACCGCGGGATGCAACTTCTCTTGCAACAATTTGATACTCTCACCCGCACTGTTGATCAAAAGCTCGGTGAATCTCACAAACAAGTCAATGATTCAATTCGTTATCAATCGGGCGAATCACAAAAAATCATTCGTGATATCACTGAAAAGCTCGTACGCCTCGACGAAACCAACAAACAAGTTGTGTCCTTTGCAGATCAGCTCAAAAACCTCCAAGATATATTAAAAAATCCAAAACAGCGCGGAATCCTCGGTGAGTACTATCTGGAAACACTTTTGAAAAATGTTCTGCCTCCGGGACAATTTCAGATGCAGTATGCGTTTTCAAACAATGAGATTGTCGATGCAGTAGTATTTGTAAAAGATAAAATTATTCCAATTGACTCAAAGTTTTCTCTCGAAAATTACAATCGACTTTCTGAAACTGCCGACCCTACAGAAAAAGAACGTTTAGAAAAACTTTTCGTGAATGATTTGAAAAATAGAATTGTCGAAACGTCAAAGTATATTCGTCCATCTGAAAATACTATGGATTTTGCATTTATGTTTATTCCTCATGAAGCAATTTATTACGATCTGCTTATTGGAAAAGTCGGTGCAATCACTGAAGACACTGACAATCTCATTCAGCGTGCTGCGGGCAAGTACAAAGTGATTATTGTCTCACCCACATCATTCCTCGCATATTTACAAACTGTCCTCCAAGGATTGAAGGCAATGCAAATCGAGGAGTCTGCAAAAGAAATTGTGAAGCGTGTCGAAGAACTCGGAAAGCATGTCAAAGCATACGAAGAGTACAATACAAAACTCGGCAACGCACTTGGCACTACAGTAAATCAATACAACCTCGCAAACAAAGAACTTAAAAAAATAGACAAGGATGTGATGCGGATTACTGGAAGCACTCCAGGAATCGAAACGCTCATCTTAGAAAAGCCATCACAGGACGAAAACGAATAAAAAAGCCGGACAAGATTAATTCTTGCCCGGCGTGTGCGTTTTATGATACTGTCAATTTCAAAAGTTTTCTTCCATTGTCTCCTCTTCCGAGTCTTTTCAAGGATTTCTCCTTAATTTGCCTTACTCTTTCTCTTGTTAGTTCGAAGCGTTCTCCAATCTCTTCCAAATCTAATGGTTCATTGCCGTCCAATCCAAAGTATAAATTAAGCACCTCAGATTGTCGTGGAGTCAATACTTTCATTGCTTTTTGAATATTAATCTTCTTCGCTTCCTTCATCACAATGTGATCGGTCGCAGATTCCGGGTGCTGACACGCAAAAGTGTCGACAAAGGAACTACTTTCATCATTTGGCATTGGTGCATCCAATGACACATGGCGTGAACTCATATCTCGTAGAAACGGAATTTCGTTACTATTGAAATCAACATATTCATTTGCTATTTCTTCCGCCGTCGGCTCTCTCTCAAATTTTTGCTCGAGAACAGAGCTTGCTTTTTGCATCTTAAGTGCTGTGCTGATCTGATTAAGGGGCAGTCTCACCATTCTTGATTGCTCAGCGAGCGCTTGAAGAATGCTTTGTCTAATCCACCACACACCATACGAAATAAATTTGAATCCCCGGGTTTCATCAAATTTTCTTGCAGCTTTGATGAGTCCAAGATTTCCTTCATTGATTAAATCAGAAAGCGGAAGTCCTTGATTTTGGTATTGTTTTGCAACAGACACCACAAACCTAAGATTTGCTTTTACTAATTTTTCCAAGGCTTGTTCATCGCCTTCTCGTATACGCTTAGCGAGCTCAATTTCTTCTTTGGGAGTGATCAATTCCACCCTACCTATTTCCTGAAGATACTTGTCGAGAGAACTTACATCTCTGTTTGTTACTTGTTTTGTGATCTTTAGTTGACGCATATTTATCTTTGTTTAGAACGTTTCCTATATAATAACACATTTTGAATATGAGTCAACTAAAAAAGCCGGCTATTTCAAATAGCCGGCTTTTGGGGGCAGTTTACTAGGTACTTTGTGATACCAAGGTCTTGTCATCCAATTTTGGAGTCGAAACAAGGCCATCAACAGTCGCAAGTAAGAATGCTTCTTTAATTGAGTCATTAATAGAATTGTGGACTGTAAGGCTCGGACAATTCAAATCTAAATTATTTCGGTAATATCTTTCTTCAGGTGCTCCATCTTGGATACAGATTACTACATTCGAATTTTTTAATTTGTAGTTTGTTGAAATCTGTCCAAGTTCAAATGAAGTATGCTTTGCATATCCACGAAGATTATCGAGTACTTTTCCATGTGATTTTGGAATAATCAGGAGAGTAACTCTTCCTGGGTCTGGTACGCTGTGATATTCGATTTGCCTATTTACCCATTGATCATATTCTTTTTCATCCTGTCCTTGCTTGTAGTGCGGATTGAATGTAATTACAAGCTGATCAAGAGATACATGATGTGGAATTCCTTTCATTCTTTCTGCAATTCCCCTGAGCATATATTCAACATAAGTGTGCAATTCCACGCCTGTGTTCAAAACTGGCCCAAGCAGAAGGATCGATCTGCGTAAAATATCTTCCCTGTTTAATTTTTCAGGAAAGTGCACAACTCTGAAGGGTGACTTTTTTTCGTTTTCCATTGTATTTAGGTGTTTGAGGTTCGTTTGATTTAACCCTACCCTAAATATAAATAGAGGTCAAATGACCTCTATTTCATAAGCATTGCTACATCTCGAGCAATCTTCTGTGCACGGTATTCATCTATCATCAAAAGTTTTGAAAGTGCGTGCGGAGTATATGGGAGCAAGTCTTGTGCGAGAATTATATTTTTTTTCGCCAGCTCCTCAAGCATTGCACCAGAAATTGAAGGCAGTACAGTCACCGGATAGAGCTTCTTGTATTCAATCATGTTTTCAAGACTATTCCCTGCAGGATAATCCCAACCTGTCAAAATTACGTCTTTGCAATTTGCATATTTGATTGAAGTGTCGGTAAACTTTGTGTTCGTAATGAGCCACATTTTGTGTTCGTGTGTATCCTTTTCTTTCTTTGCAAGACCATCTGAAATATCAAGCAGACGCGCATATGCATACATCACAGTATTGATGTGTGTGCGTATTCCTACTTGATTATGATACTTCATTTCTAGAAAATAATGCACTCCGTCTTTCATTGCCATCACATCGACTTCGTGCGTCACACACTGACCTTTCATCATGACGTTTCTCTTTGTGGTGAATCCGTATGCTTGCAAAATTGTCTCAACGTATTGTTCAAATACAAACCCTGCTGGCCCAAGAGCAGCGACACCACGACGAATACTATAACGTGCTGCAAGCTCACGATTTTCTTTTACCAAATATCTCAACGCTTCTCGATAAATTTTACTTGTAGACGCACCGGGGTTGATATGATCTTCCACTCGCTTACAAATAGTGTCTGCGAGTTTTTTTGGTGCACCTGCATGTTCGAGCGACGCACACAATTTTTTCTTACTAAATGATTGTTCCTCTCCTGTAGATTTAATAATGGGTATAGACATAGTAGGATTGTAGCATTAAATATAGGGGATGATAAAGTTGCCTTCGGGTGAAGAGGAATTTCCAATTAATTAGAATTGGAGAATAAACAGTGCTTGAATTTATTGTATAATTAAAGTATTCTACTAGTAGCAAAAAGGCCCTATCGTCTAACGGTTAGGACATCGCCTTCTCAAGGCGGTAATCAGGGTTCGATTCCCTGTAGGGTCACAACGCTTTTAACCTTATTTATTAAGGTATATTTTTGTACCCTTTTAAGAGTTCAGAACTTTTGATAATTTCTGGTATAATCTGAAAATGAATAAAACTTTTATTTGTCTTATCACTGGACCATCTGGTTCTGGTAAATCGTCAACATCAAAAGCGTTAGCTAATAAATTTGAACGAAGTGCTGTAATAGAAGTAGATACTCTTCGCCATATGATAAAAGGCGGTTATGTGAGACCTTGGCCTTATAACGAAGAAGTGGAATTGCAACTTTCACTTAGCGTAAAAAATGCCTGTGATATGGCTAATAATTTTCTAGAAAAAGGTTTTAATGTTTTTATTGATGATGTTGTAGGTAAAAAAATATTAGAACAATATTCAAATTTCTTTAATGATAAAAATTTCAAAGTATTTATATTAATACCTTCCGTAGATGCTCTCTTAAAGCGCTTTGATGATAGAGGTGAGGATAAAGAACTTCGTGAGAGAACCATAGAACTTCATAAAATGTTTTTAGAGAAACAAGACCAGCTAAACGGACAAATAATAAATTCTAGCGACCAGACACTAGAGGAAACTGTAGATGAGGTTTATAAATCAATAGTTTCATTATAAGAAATCTCAACAATAGCTTTTCAAACTTCATCCCACATTCTAAACACATTGTGAACTTCGTGAACCTTATCCGAGTATCAAACCCAATTCTTTAATCCCTAATTCTATCCATTCTCTATCTCTACTTAGTTCTGAAAGCCACGCTATGGGTTCACAAAATAAAAAGCCTGTCGCAAGACAGGCTTTTTATTTTGTGAACCTAAGCAAGCAAACTGCTTTGCTTGCGTCAGGGAATCGAAAAGCTTTTCCATGTTTTGAGGATTTACTAATCCGACAAAACAGGAAAAGGTGTACTGAAACTGTAAGTTTCGATAAGGCTTGCCGGTCCCTGTAATGAAGTACACCCAATTTGACAAATATGGTTTACATAGTAATATAAATAAAAACTGAACTAACAAAAAAACTAAATAAACATGAAAAAAAAGAAGATCAAACAATACGAAAAATCAATAATGTATCGAACTGTTATTGGTTCAATTTGCGATGGAAAAATTGCCGAAGCATTCTCTTTTCTAGCCATCCCCACAACAAAAAAAGAGAGTACTACTGTTTCGCTTATTGAAATACTAAAACAAGCTTTTGAGCAGGGGGCGGTATCAGATGAGTTTACAGAAACATTACAAGGAGTAGTTCGTATGTATTTCCAAGAACTGTGCGATGAAGGATTAATCAATCAATTTAAATTTGGGAATATTACTGAGATTAAACCATAAACTTCTAAAATTAAGAGAAAGCAATCATTTTGATTGCTTTTTTATTTAACCTTAACAACCAATCCTAACTCTTCAATTCCATCCCTAATCCATTCCCTATCCTTAGTTAATTCTGAAAGCCACGGGAGTGGGTCGCAAACAAAACAACTCCGTTTGGCGTTGTTTTTGTTTGTGATGCCGGAGCGCGCCGGGATCGCGAAATTTTTCCGCGTCATCATCCGCGTAAGTTCCGCGTTTATCCGCGTCCTGTTAGCGATCAGGCGCAACATCATAATAACTCAGCAAGTACTTAGAGAGGTCAAAAAATGGTTCGGCGAGTGTGGCAGTGGCGTATTGAACACCACGAGGATTTTTTACATACATCAAGACGAGAAATTGTGGGTTGTATGCAGGATAGTATCCAAACAGTGAGTGGAGGTATTGGTCGGCATGATACCCACGTCCATTTTCAAGTGCAATCTGTGCCGTACCAGTTTTGGCAGCGACACTATAATGCTCGTTTTTGTATTGCCCTGCACCCAGACCTTTGTCTACCACAGTTACGAGCATTTTTGTGATATCCTCGGAAGCTTTGGCTGATATTACTTGCGTACCACCTCCAAATTCCAGTGGAGTGATTTCGCCATCTTTTGTTTTTACTGCTTTTGCCACATGTGGGGTGACCGTCATACCACCATTTGCAAGTGCTGAAAACGCACGTATTACTTCCACGGGCGTCATTGCTATTCCCTGTCCGAATGCCGCGTTTGCATACTCAATTTCTCGATTACTTTTTAGGTTTGAAGTAATTCCCGAAACTTCACCCGGCAAGTCTATTCCTGTTTTTTCTCCAATCCCATATGCAAGCATATAATTTTTGAAGTTTTCCTTTCCCATTTGTTGCATTACAAATACCATTCCGGTATTGAGTGATTGAGTAAGTACGTCTTGCATCGTTGCTTTACCACGAGCTTTTTTGTCGAAGTTGTGGATTTTTTCGGTGTTTATCGTGAGTTCACCTTTGTCGATATATGTCGTATCTGGACGAACCGCATTTGTATCAAGACCAGCCGCCATCACAAGTGGCTTCACAATAGACCCAAACTCGTACACACTTTCTACAAGTGGATTGTTGTAGGTAGAAACAGAATCAACATCGGAAAAATTGTTCAGATCAAATGTGGGCAAATATGTCATTGCATATATTTCACCATTTCTTGGATTCATGATTATAGCCCCTGCTCCTTCTGCACTATACTTGTCTAATGTTTTTGATAAAAGCTTTTCAACGTATTGAGTCACCGATGGTTCAAGTGAAGTGATGACATCTCCATTTGTACTATTTTCATTGAACACTGAATCATGCAACGTTGAAAATACTTCTGTGAAGAAGTTGCTGTACAGAGGATTTTTGTTCAATGTCAAAGTATCATTATAAAAACGTTCAAGTCCATATCTTCCCACAATTTCATTGCCTTTAAACGCCACAAAACCAATTGTGCGTGCTGACATCTGTCCGCCTGGATAAAACCTCCAATGATCCTTTTTGAATGCTAAACCACTGTTTTTGAGTGCATTGATAGCTTCATATTCGGATTGTGTGACATGCATCACTGCATCTACGTGTGTACCGCCTTTTTGTACTCTGTTGTTATAAAAATCTACATCCATGTCAGGAATAATTTCTTTGAGCTTTTGAAGTAACTCTGCTGTGTCACCAGCCTTATCCTTGTTTATAGTGAGCATGTACCCAGATACACTTGTACCGGCACTCACAAGAGTCCCGTCCTTTTTTTGAGAAAATATTGTTCCACGTTCAAATTTTTGAAATTCGGAACTTGTCAGCTTACTACTCACCTGCTGGCTAAATTCATCTCCACGGAGCACTTGCAGATAAAAAAGTCTTGCAATAAGCACTCCTGTAACAATGCACAAGATTAGTGAAATTCCTGTAATTCGTGTAAAAGATTTGTTAGAGCTCATTGTTCAATAGCATTGCCTGTGTGACACTTGCATCTTTGTTCACATAGAAGACTTCTGATGCATTGTCAAAACCAGACGCACGTGCAACATCCATTGTAACATTACCAGAGAGTGCGAGATATTCTACTTCGATTTCTCCGATTCTTGAAAGTAAATGATTCTTTTCTTGAGTATATGTTTTTCGAGCAACAACATTGAAAGTAATGTTGCCAATAATATACACATACAGTGCACACAACATAACAAATGCAATAACAACAACTTTAAACACTTTTTTGTTGAGTGTTGAGTCTTGCATTGTATTTTTTGATTGTGAAAAGTATGTTGCGTACATAATATTTATTGTTAAAGTTTTTGAATTACTCTTAATTTTGAACTTCGAGAGCGAGGATTTGATTTGATTTCCTCTTCGGTTGGTATAAGTGGTTTTTTGTTCACAAGAACGGCATTTGATTCTTTGACGAGCTTTTGGAAATAGTGCTTTGCGATTCTATCTTCGAGACTATGAAATGTGATGACCGCTATTCTTCCATGTGGTGACAAAATTTTCCACGCACCTTCTAGCCCTTCCTTGATTGCGTCGAGTTCACCGTTGACTGCAATGCGGATTGCTTGAAAAGTTCGTGTCGCTGGGTGAATCTTTCCGTGTACGTATGACATTGGAACTGATTTCTTGATCACATCCACAAGTTCAAATGTCGTCTTGATCGGCTGTACTTCGCGTGATGCGACAATTCCTTTTGCAATTCGATACGCATACTTTTCTTCTCCAAAGCCGCGGATTATGTCTGTGAGACTCTGTAGTGACCATGTGTTGACCACATCGTATGCAGTAACATCATCGTCAGTCAGATTTTTCTTCATTGTCATCAGAAGAGGTTCGTCCCTTTGAAATGAAAATCCTCGTTCAGAATCATCGATCTGAAATGAACTCACTCCAAAATCAAACAGGACTCTGTCAGCTTGAGCAAATGGAAGTCGCGCAAATAATGTATCAATCTCTCGGAAGTTTCCATGGACAAGGTGCGGTTCGCATCCTGCAGACTCGAGGCGAAGAAGTGATCGAGTGAGTGCGTCTTCATCTCTATCGATACCAATCAATGTGATTGTTCTACCGAATCGAGAACAGAGCGCTTCACTATGTCCACCTCCACCAAGAGTTCCATCAATCACAACATCACCCTGCTTTACATCGAGCAATTCAAGCGTTTCTTTAAGTAGTACGGGAATATGCATACAAATTACATCAATCCGATATGACCAAGCTTTTCAGCGAGACTATCAGCTTCTTTGTCGACAGATTTCTTGTAATTTGCCCATACTTTGTCATTCCATACTTCAAGGTGATCTTGAACTCCGATAACAACTGTTTTGACCGCAAGCTTTGCTCTTTCTTTGAGAAAATCTGGAATCAAAATTCTTCCGAGCGAATCGACTTCTACCTCTGTAGCTTGTCCGTACATAAATCGCTGGAAACTACGATTGTCAGCTTTGAATGTTGAAAATTCTGAAAGCTTTGTTGATACACGTTGCCATTCTTTTTCTGTGAAGATCGATATACATCCATCAAGCCCTGGAGCCACCACAACTGTCTTCCCCATTTCTTTTCGAAATTTGGCCGGGAGTGACAAACGATTTTTGTCGTCCAATGTATGTGTGTACTCTCCGATAAGCATGGTGTGTTCCGTGATCTGATAAATGTTTTTTGTGAGATTTTATAATTTACCACTTCATCCCACTTGAATAAAGTATACCCCACTTTATCCCACTATCAAAACAAAAATCCCACTTTAACTGTGGAAATCTTTTTTGGCTTTACATATTATTTTTTTGATGTATTATGAAGAAAAACAAGCACATGAAAGAATCGACAGAATCAGGCAAAAAGCCTTTGAAACCAAGAAATATTGATATCCCAAAAGAACCAGGGAGACCACTTGACCACCCTGCGTGGGACACATCAGTAATCAAGCCGGGCATTACACAGTATTCAGAAAATGAAGACACGCTTCAAGTGTCTACATTGTTACTAGGCGAAATGGCGTTAGTAAAAAATTTGAATAGTACAATTAAATAATGATTGCACTTAAAATGTTCACGAACAAAAATCCCGTCGCTTTAAAGCGACGGGATTTCTTATTCAACTATATGTTCATCATGCTTTGGTCTCATGAGTGGAAACAATTGTGTTTCGCGAACTGGCTTATCTACAAGAAAAGCAAACAATCTTTCTCCGAATCCAAATCCACACGTTGGAGGCATTCCATGTTCGAGCATTTCGACAAATTCCCATTCAGGCATCATTGCTTCTTCGTCGCCACGCTCAATGAGCTTTTGTTGGAGTTCAAATCGCGCACGCTGGTCAATAGGATCGTTCAATTCCGAAAATCCATTCCCTACTTCACTTCCTGCAATGAGTGGCTGAAAACGTTCTGTCTTTCGTGGATCAGATTTCAATACCTTAGAAAGTGGTGACACGAGCAATGGATGGTGTACGAGAAATACTGGACCACTGATTTGCTTTCGACAATGTTTCCAGAGTGTGTCAGTAAGTCGTTCACGATTTGCACCCACATATTCTACGCCGAGTTCTTCGAGCTTCTTTTTCATTTCGTCTTCAGTCGCTTCGAGCACATCGACACCAGTGACCCGCTTTACTTCATCAACATAATCAACTCGTGGCCATGGTCTCTTTGAAAAATCAAATGTATGCCCGCGAGTAGTAAACTCAGTTTTTCCAAATACTTCTTTCGCAATTTTTTCATAAAGTTCTTCAACAAGCGTCATTCCGTCTTCGTAGTTTGCAAATGACCAATAAAATTCCATATTGGTAAATTCTTGCAAATGATCAGGACTTGTACCCTCATTTCGATACACACGTCCAATTTCAAATGTCTTATCAAATCCAGCTGACATCAATCTTTTTTGCCATAGCTCGCCCACTGAAATACGTAGGAATACATCAATATCAAAATCCTTGTGATGAGTCTTAAATGGATTTGCTTCTGCGCCACCAGTAGTGACTTCAAGTGTAGGAGTCTCCACGTCAGTAAACCCTTTTTCTTTCATAAATGTTCGTGTGACATCCCAAAACTTTGCCTTCAGTTCAAACATTGCGCGAAGTTCGGGATTCATCAAGATATCAAGATAGCGTTTTCGAAATCGCTCATCTGGGTCAGTGATGCCGTGCCATTTTTCTGGAAGCGGTGACAAAGATTTTGTGGCGAGAACCCATTCTTTTGCCAAAAGACTTTTTTCTCCTCTTTGTGTTTCAAACACTTTTCCAGTGACCGAAATAAAATCCCCAATATCGATTCCGTCAACAAAAAGTCCAAATAGAGTTTCGTCCATATCATCTTTTTTGAACACGATTTGAAAAGTATCAGTACCGTCATACAGCGGGACAAAAAGTATTGCACCTTGTCCTCGGACCGACATAACTCTTCCCGCAACAGAAATATTCTCTTCTTTTTTTACAAGTACATCAAAATCCTCACGCGCGTTTTTTAGTGAGTGAGTTTTTGGAACTTTTGATGGAAATGCTTCCATTCCTGCATCACGCAGGATGTTCATTTTTTTGAGACGTGAATCTCGTAATTCTTCAAGTGATGCCATAAAAGAAGTATAAATTAAAAAGGTTAAAGTTGAAAGTTAAAAGGCCCACACCGTAGGCGCAGACCTTTCACCGAGATACTATTCAATATCTACAATTGTGTAGCTGAATGTTGCTTTTGGTGTTGTAAATGAGACAGTGTCTCCTTTTTTGTGACCAAAAAGTGCTTCTCCGAGCGGAGATTTGTGTGAAATTTTTCCAGTTGCCATATCGGCTTCTTCTTGTCCAACGATTTGATATGTCTGTGTCTCTTTTGCGCCTTCTTTTTTTACTTTGACAGTAGATCCAACTTCAACATTTGTACTGTGGTGCTTTTTCATTACAACAGAGTCCTTCAAAATTTGTTCAATTTTCAAAATTCTTTCTTCAAGCTTTCCCTGTTCTTCGCGTGCCTGGTGATACTCTGCATTTTCAGAAAGATCTCCAAGTGATTTCGCGTATTCAAGTGCGTCAAGAATTTCTTTTCGCTTAACTGACTTGAGTTCAAGAAGCTCTTGCTCGAGTGCAATTTTCTTCTCTTGTGTTATATATGTTGCTTCTTTATCCATGACGCCCATTATACTTGATTTTAAGGCTAGGGTCAACGAAGCTATTCGAAGTACTCTGGCGCATACAATGCCATCCAGCGGGCTAATTCCCCCATTGCCTGTGCGGCTCCAATCTTGTTTGAAGATGGTGAATTCTCCATTAAGACGGTAAATGCATACCGTGGCTTATCATACGGAAAAAATCCGATGACCCAGGAATTTATTGCTTTCTTTGACAATCCAACTTGAGCAGTACCAGTTTTTGCAGCAATCTCAACATTTGAAATATTTAGTGCCCCACCTGTACCACTTGTTACCACCATACGCATTCCTTCATGTATTATTGAATAATTTGAATCTTTAATTTGAAGTGATTCGTTTGATAATTTTGATGGATCAATATCTTTGTATACATGTGGTGTAACCAACCTACCCCTAGAAGCAACTGCACCAACTGCTCTGACCATCTGTACAGGTGTAACCTGAAAACCATACTGACCAATAGCTGTATGATACGTATCTCCGAGTCGCCATGGATCACCAGGAAATTTTTTTGATTTCCATTCCACGCTAGGAATATTTCCAATCTTCTCACCTTCTATATCTATTCCTGTTTTTGATGCAATACCAAACATTCTTGTGTACTTTTCTATGTTAGCAATACCTATTCCTTTTTGATCCTGATATCCTCCACTAATAATATAAAAGTACGTGTTCACTGATTCAGATAGTGCTTTCTTCATATCGGTGTATCCATGTCCTTCTTCTTTCCAATCTTTAAAAACAGACTTTAACTCTGGGTGATATGGGTTTGGAATAATCAGCGCACCTGAGCTGTAAAAATTTCTATATGGATCAACAACACTTTCCTGTAACGCACCAATTGCAACAAAAGGTTTAACAATAGATCCTGGAGTATAAACTCCAGATATAGCACGATTAATAAAAGGTTTTTTGAAAGTATCAAGCAAATATGATTGTATTGCCTCTTTATCTTCTCCTGTTGCCAAAATATTTGGATCATACTCAGGATAGCTAGTCATTGCAATCAATTCTCCATTTTGAATATCCATAATTAACCCTGCTCCTCCTCGATATCCAGCACGTTCAGCTAATCCTACAATCGCTTCATATAATTTCGACTGAATTCTTGAATCAACAGTGAGGGTTAGGTTTGCTCCATGAACAGGTGGGTTAAGTGCACTTCCTGCTTTTGTGTTACCCAGAGCATCTGTTTCAAATAACCTCGCTCCATTTTTTCCGGCAATAATTTCATCATACTCATCCTCAACTCCGTCTTTTCCAATGTATTCAGTTTGCCAATAATGTCCGTCGCTATCTTTTTCTGGATAACTTACATAACCAAGTAAATGCGCAAATCCTGGACTATTGATATACCTACGGAGTAGGTATGGTTCACCTTTATCATGTACAACATTCCAAGCGAGCTCTATACCGTTTCTATCATAAATAACACCTCTGTCTGCAAAAAGCGGCTCTGATTTTAAACTGTTCTTTTCACTTATTTCAAAATAGGCACTACCTTTATTTAACTGCAACACTGCAAGTCTTGAAATAAATACTATGCCGGCAAAAAGAAAAACCACTCCTAAAAAAACCACACTCCCTTTACCGATTGGCTTTTCGAGTCTGCCTTCAAACTGCTGTGTATCAAACTCAGGAATATTCTGAGCATCCATAAATATTTCATCCGGTTCAATCTCAGCGTTAAATCTATTTTTCTTGAATCTTCTACGAATGATCATATATAAATCTTAATTTGTCTCGAAGCACCAAACTTACCATAAAAAAACATCCCGTAATCAGTGTTGTCGAATAGCTTAAGTGCATGAATCCACCACTTTTATATCCAAACAACATATCAGAAATTACAGCAAGAATAACTCCTTCAGTGTACTTTTTAAAAACAAACATAGACAGCACTATCAAACCAACATAGTAATACCAAGGCAAAAAAATCACACATAAAAAAATAAAAAATGTTGTGAGATTTCTTTTGGCTTGGTTCGACATAATCTCATTATAAAGGAAAAGTTCTACTTTTGTAAGTGTTTGACCTTTTTGTATAAAAGTGGTATTATTTTTTAAATCGAACATAAACAACTTCATATATGAGACAGCTCAAGATAGTCAAATCAATTACAAACCGCGAATCAGCGAGTTTTGAAAAATATCTCCAAGAGATTGGAAAGGAAGAACTAATAACCGCACAACAAGAAATTGATCTTGCACGAAGAATTAGAGCCAACGATCAACAAGCACTAGAAAAGCTGACCAGAGCAAATCTTCGATTTGTTGTATCTGTAGCAAAGCAGTATCAAAATCAAGGACTCGCACTTCCTGATTTAATCAATGAAGGAAACATTGGTCTGATAAAAGCCGCAAAACGCTTTGATGAAACGCGTGGGTTCAAATTTATTTCATACGCCGTGTGGTGGATTCGCCAATCAATCTTGCAAGCAATTGCAGAACAAGCACGCATTGTGCGATTGCCATTAAATCAACTCGGCTTTAAAAACAAGGTAAAAAAAGCACTTCTCGATCTTGAGCAAAAACTTGAGAGAGAACCTTCTGGTGACGAAATTGCAGAAGTGCTCGACACGACACGTGATGCGATTAGTGATACTCTACGTGTATCAATTAAGCATACATCGCTTGATGCACCGTTGTCTGACCATGAAGAATCAACTCTTTATGACTTAATCCAAGACACGGAATCACCATCCCCAATGGATCTGCTTGATATTGAATCATTACAAAAGGAAGTGGAGCGTTGCCTTTCAATTCTAGAAAACAGAGAAAAGGATGTAATCAAGATGTCATTTGGATTAACAGAAGATGGATATTCAATGACACTGGAAGAGATTGGAGAACGTTTTGATCTTACAAGAGAAAGAGTGAGGCAAATAAGAGAGAAAGCGCTGAGAAGACTTCGACACAGTCACGGAAGTCGACTTCTCAAAAAATTTCTCCTGCAGTAATGCACAATGGTGCCCCGTCAGGGGCACCATTTTTTTAATTTCTCACACTTCTATAAATTGTACGCAGTATCAAAAATACAATCAGAATTCCAAGACCGTAAAACACAAACATATTTCCTAGAATAAATGCGAGGAGTGAGTAGAAAAAAATTGAAATATAATGTAATGGCTTTTTCAATATATTTTCACCACTTGAATCAACATATGTTTGTTTTACATAATTGTCGACATCAGCTTCTTCTTTTGCGCGAAGTCTGTTTTCATAATACTCATTGAGTGCGTCGAGCAACACCTTTTCGTCTTCTTTCTTTTCTTCAAAATGTTCTTCCCACGTTTCTCTAAAATTTTCAATTCCTACTGTAGTACTTGAAATCTTTTCTTCGATATTGTCAGGCGTTTTATCTTTGAGAAAATCAGTAGCTTTTGAAACTTCGGCGCCCAAAGAATCCTTATTTACTGAAACATCAGAGACAAGAATGGTGTTATCCTCACTTGATTCATCTGCTTTCACTACAGCTTTTTTTACATACACATTGTCTTTTTTTGTCTCCGGACTCGTAGGAACTACGCTTATCTTTTTGCCACCAGCTTCGACTTGCGACACCTGTGAAAATCGTGCTGAAAACTGATGCTCACCTTCGGTAACTTTCCAATCTAGTGATACGACTTTTGCGTCGTTTTTTTCTATAGTGACCTTTTTTTCTCCCAGCACTACATCTCTGTCCAAAAATTGCACTACTCCGGATAGTGTCACATTTTCGCTGTTTAAGACAAGAGTTGAAATTGTGACAACTTCACCAGCAACGAATTCATTTTTTGAATACCACATTTCCTTTTCTGGAAATCCAATCTGCTCTGCACCGACAATGTGCGGAGCAGAGAAAATAAACAACATCACAAAAAATACAATACACTTTTTCATATACTTAAAGAATAGCACACCACCGCACAGTTTCCTGTGCGGTGGTGTGAATTTTGAACTATTTTACAGAAAATGTGGCTTTGACTGTCACCATAATTTCCTTTTGAATTTTTGAGGTGTCGTATGAACCATAATCAGAAACTTCTGTTGAGTTTGGAGTGAGTACCTGCACTACACCAGAAGATGCTGATTTGAGTGTTCCAACCTTTCCACCGGTAGATTCTGCAAGCTTAGCTGCACGATTCTTTGCATCAACCAAGGCATCTGAAAGCAATTCGACGCGCATTTCAGGAAGTTTTGAATAATAATATTCTGGAGAATTACTCTGGAATATTATTCCTTTGTTGATAACAGTTTGAATGTTTTTTGATACATCAGTAATCTTGACCACGTCGTCAGACTGAATCTCAAACGTTTGAGTAAGGTTGTACTCTTTTGTTTCGGCTGTAGCGTATTGCTGCCAATTTTCATTCATGAAAACCGGTGATGTAATAATTGCCTCAGCTGGAATACCTTTCTCTTTGAAAAATGCTTGAACTTCCTCCAGATCTCGAGAAAGCTGTGCGTACCCTCCTTTGAGTGCAGAAATCTTTACAGTACGAGTAATGCTTGATGTCCATTTCACTCTGTCTGATGTGACTTCTCGCTTTGCTGATCCAGTCACCGAGAGATCATTGTCGTAAGACTTAATTTTGTACAAAATACCCGCTCCAATCAATGCGCTCGTTATCATACTTGCGCCTAGAATGATTCCAAATATAGTCAATGCTCTTGTTCGTGTATCTGTTTCCATAAAAAATAGGTTGATGAGTAATACTCAAAGTATACCACAAATTACTGTCTAATTTTTATCCAAAAAGATACGTTGCAAAAATTCCTATAAACACAAATGCGAGTGCAAAATTTACCATAATTCCAACCACCACGCCGAGCACTGCACCTGTTGCGGCACGAATCGCTTTGTGATGGTCTTTGTAGGTAAGAATCTCAGAGAGCACTACTCCTGCAAAAAGCCCAAGGAGTGAGCCAAACGGTGGCATAATCAAAGTTCCAAGAAGCATACCAACAAATCCGTAGATGAGTGATTTCTTCCCTGCACCTCCATATTTTGCTCCAATAATTCCTGCAAGAAAATCAACAAAAATTGAAACTATCATTATGACCGCAAACACCAACAAATTCTCTACAGAAAGTGTTGTGAATTTTGTCACCACTGCATAGCCAAATACTGTGAGAAACATAAACGGAATTGCAGGCAACGCCGGTATGAGCGTCATAAACATACTTCCAACTAGAAGTAAAAATGTCACAAATAGTAATGCAAATTCTCCCATTCCCATAATAATTTTAGATTAGCGTAATAAATTTGGTACAACAAAAAATCCATAGAGTACCGCCGTAAAATTGAAGATTGCGTGAGCAATCGAAATCAAAATCAAATTTGGGTATCTTAAGTACATCATAGCAAACGCAAGCCCACCCAAAAACGCGAGTGGCAAACTGATTAATGCATCAGGATAAATTATGTGCATGAATGCAAACAAGAGTGCAGTAATAAATACAATTCGCACAGGAGACTTGTACACCCTGTGTAGTACTGGAATCAAGAAACCTTGGTATGCAAATTGTTGAAATGCTGAAACTGGTATAAACAAGAGGAACAAATGGAGCGCGTTGTCTGTTGAAATTTTTGGCGACATTCCATTGAGTCCCGCAGAGCCTATAATAAAAAATATTCCAATGAGTGCAAATATAATATACGGCTTGAGTTCTTTTTCTGTATGAAATTCTCGAATACCAAGCATTTCCATATTCCATTTTTCTTTTCGCACAATTCCATAAATCATCAGTGCACAGAAAGCGAGTACAAAAAATCTCGCTTCAATCGGTATAATATTGAAATAGAGTAATGTAACAGGAGCAACAAAAAGCATAAATACCTGATACAACCCAAAAGGCAAATTTTTTAGGGATGATGATTTAAATGAAAGATCGAAGTGTGTTTTATTCATAGATTATTTTTCCTCATCTGACACACCGAGAGTGCGGTCGATTACCTCTTGTACAATTTGGGTGCTTGTATGAGATAGATTAAAAATAATTGCAAACGTATAGAACGCGAGTGAAATTTTGACACTGTAAAAGCTCACAAGTATCGCAACAAGTGCTGAAAAAAGCGGCAAAAGCGTGCGCAATGTACCATTTCGAAGCTCCTTCTTGGTGACACGCGGATTTTTGATTTCTGGTGAGTGTATAACATAACTTCGCATCCACAACACACAAAGACTAATCAGTATCATATGCACACCAAAAATCACTACAGCTGCCTGAGTCTCACTGTATTGCCCCAAAAGCTGACTTGAAAACGGGACCAGCCCTATCAACAAAAAGAATAGTGCATTGATATTTGTCAGTTTTGAATCTATATTCTTTGCGTACACAGACACAATATAATGATGCGCGCGCCAATACGTAAAAAGAAGTGCGAACGAAAGTAGATAACTTAGAAAATTTGGAATTACTTCAAACAGCGCCACAATCAAATCAACGTTCTCTGGAATTCCACTAAGCTGTGGCACTCTGATCTCCAACACCAAAAGTGTCATTACGATTGCAAAAATACCATCAGACAATTCGTCAAGACGTGATTGCTTAATTGTATTTGAAGTTGCCATACTTATTTCAGTATATAAGAAATTTTAAAATTGTACTGTGCAAAAAAATTGTTACGAGATTTATTTCAAAATCATCACGATGTATTACAGCTTGAAATGTTCTTTGTAGATTGTAAGTAGAGTGTATAGAAGTGACACGAGGAGTGGCCCGATAAGGACACCAACAGCACCCATCAAAGAAATTCCTCCGAGAACAGAGAATAGTATGATCAGCGGATGCAGATCAATCTTTTTCCCAACCACCACTGGATTAAGAATGTTGTCGATAGTTCCGACAAGTACAAGTGCCCAAAGTGACAAACCAACCATACCAAATGTGTCACCGACTAGCGCAAGATACCCGATCGCAGGCAACGCAACGAGTGCGGTACCAACAGAGGGCACCATTGATGCAATACCTGCAAAAATTCCCCACAGTGCTGGATTTGGTACACCAAAAATCCACAGCCCGACTCCCATCAACAACCCCTGGACGAGCGCAATGAGCAAATACCCTTTCATCACACCGTTTACTGCACGTGAAAGCTTGGTGAGGATTTTCTCATCATACTCGTCTGAAAGTGGTGAGATTTCCATTAATGTTCCTCTCCAGTGATGTCCGTCTTTTAAAAAGTAAAAAAGTGAAAGAAGCACAAGAAGGAATCCTAGAAGCGTGCTAATTGTTGAAGTGAAAATTGTTGCGACGTTTTTTGAAAGTGAGGTGACTGCGTTTGCCAACTTTTCTTCAAGCCCAGATACCATTTCGATTGGAACAACTTTTGAAAGAGTGGTAGACAATTGAGCAATGTACGGTTGTGAGCCTCCGTGAGAAGTAAATGTCGCGTACAATTCTTGAGCTTGGTCAAACACCATTCCACCAATAAAAAATGCGGGCACTCCGAGTACTATTACAAAACATACAATAGTAAGAAGTGACGAGAGCCACGGAGTGTTATTTGTAACTTTGTTATTGAAAAAAGTATATATAGGATAGAGAACCACAGACAGAGAGATACTCACTATAAGAGTAGTGAGAAATGGCCAAAAAACCACACTGCACAAAATTCCCACCAAAATGAGTAGTGAATAAAAAAAGTTTTTCTCCATTACGCGTGCTTTCATAAAATATATTATACCACAATTTAGTCGACAAAATGTGTAAAATAAAAACACGCACATAGTTGTGCGTGTTTTTATTTTTATGAAAGATGCTTAGAAACGAGCTTTGTCATTTCAAACATTGACACTGTTCCCTTTCCTCCGAAAACTTTGTTAAGAGCTTCGTCTGGAACGATATTTCGCTTGTTTTTTGGATCTTGAAGATCGTGCTTTTTGATGTACACCCAGAGAGCTTTGACCACTTCACTTCGTGGCATAGGTCCCTTTCCTACTACGGCTTCGAGTTCTGCACTCAATGTCATAGGCTTCATAAATGCTGAGTTTGCTGTTGGCATAATTTAATTATTACTATAGTAATGCCTTATATGGTAGCACATAATCCAATAAATTCCCAGCAAGTCTATACGACAAACGGGGAAAACGAAAAAACGGCACCCGAAGGTGCCATTTATATATCTAGTCAACATATGACATATTTCTGCTATTTTATACTCTTTATTAGCTCCAATTTTTCTGACCGTGACATTGATTTTATCCTTGCTTCTGCTTTTGACGAAGTTGATCGATTTTTGAATTTTTTAGAATATACCAACGCGACTGGACGACGAACTCGAGTATACTTTGCTCCCTTTGAAGAAGAATTGTGCTCGTTTACTCGACGATTAATATCGGTGGTGATTCCGGTATAGAGTGTGCCGTCTTTGCACTTGAGGATGTAGAGGAAATACATAAATTAACTATAACAGAAGAAGGTAGTACGTGGATCGTAGAACGCGGAACGTTAAACGCAAAAGTACTAAACACAGGAACACTAAAACACGACATCATAGCATTCGCGTCATCCTGAACTCGTTTCAGGATCTCAAGAATTTTTTCCCCTCCTTGTTGAGGAGGGGTGCCTGAAAGGCGGGGTGGTGTGCCTCCCCTTGAGGGGAGGTGTCCGAAGGACGGAGGGGTAAGAATGAATTGAATGAATTTTAGATCCTGAAACGAGTTCAGGATGACACGGGATTCTGCATTTCACTATCGCCTATAAACTATTCGCCATCACCTTTATTCTTTTACCCCTCCTCACATTCACTTCGTGTAATGTCGTCCTCCCCTCTAGGAGAGGCTTGAATTCTGAATTCCCTACCCGCTATAGCTTTTCATAAGTGTTCCCTTAACCTATCACCTATTTCAACCTCACCAGTCACTTCGTGTCCTCCTCTCCTGTCTGGGAGAGGAGGGATTCTTTCGGCGTTTGTCCGCGTTAAGTCTGCGCACAGTCAGCGTCTCTACCCTTTCATTTCCTCCAACAATTCCCCAAGCTCCTTGTGTCTCGGAAGCACTGTCTGATTGTGAACCACCCAAAACATAGTTGGTGCAAATGCTTCGATAAATTCGTAATCATGACTCACAAGTAGAATTGTACTTTTTGATGTCTTACACGCTTCAAGTAGGATTTCCCAAGTAACTTCATCAATATGGTTTGTAGGCTCGTCGAGAATTATCAAATCTGGTCGCTGTCCAAACACAATCGCAAATCGAAGTCGCATTCTCTCCCCTCCTGAAAGATTTTTAATCGGTGAAATCATTCTTGGTGTATCAAATTTCATCATACCTAGAACTGAGCGCGCTTCTTGATCAATCATATTGAGCTTCTGACACACAATATCCACCGCGCGAAGTTCTGGATCAAATTGTGCATGCTGATCAAAGTAGGCATAGCTGATTCCATTTCCAAATGTCGCCTCTCCTTTTGTAAATGGAAGTTCTCCTGTGAGACATTTTAGGAATGTTGATTTACCTGAACCATTTCGTCCAAGAAGTACCACCTTGTCACCTGTACGAATTTCCAAATCCACATTATCAAAAATCCTTTTCTTCGGCTCTGGAAATTCAAACATTCCCTTCACTACTTTCAATACGAGCTTTCCTCCGTGCAAGCCTTGTTCTGTACTTGCGATTTTGATTTTGTTTTGAGCTTCATCTGGTCTACCGTTTTCTTTTGCTTCTTTCTTAAGTTGTGCGAGTTCTTCCTTTGCACGTTTGTAAGCCGATACTTCTTTTCCACGAAATGCTTTCTGTTGCAAAATTACAATCGCCGAAGAAAGCTGTTTGATTCTTTTTGAACGCACATCATGATCACGCTGTAGTCCAGCAATTCTCTCTACTTTCGTTTGAATATAATCATCGTAGTCACCTTCAGAAATAAATATTTTTCCTTGCACTATTTCGCCAATTTTTGTCGCAACACCATCGATAAGCAATCTATCGTGAGAAATAAAAATAATAGCCCCACGAAATTCTTCTAGAAGTCGCACGAGTTCCACACGACTCACAATGTCGAGATGGTTTTCTGGTTCATCGAGAAGTAGGAAGTCCGGCGCGAGTGCAAACGCACACGAAAGCGCAAGAATCTTTTGTTGTCCTCCTGAGAGTCTCCCACACTTTGTATCTTTGTGCTTTTCAACATGAAATCCGAGCATCTTGGCAAACATATGTACTTTTTTTGAAAGTGTTTCTCCTGCTTTTTCTTTGATGAATTCTTCAATCAAAAGATCCTGATGTGAGTGGTCAAACTCCTGAGGAACAAACACAAATCGTATATGTCCTTGCTTTTCTACTCTTCCTGAATCTGGCTCAAGTTCACCACAGATAATTTTCAACAGCGTTGATTTCCCTGCTCCGTTTTCTCCGAAGATACAAATTCGCTCATCTTCCGCACAACGAAAAGAAACGCCCTGTAAAATGGGCTTTTCATTGACTGCGTATTCAACATTTTTGACTGATATAGTCTTTTGCATTTAGAAACACACTTTAACACGGAATAGCGGTTTTGGCGAAAAATGGCACTGCGCTGGATTGAATTAAAAATTTCTCTTTTACCCAGAAATTACCGGTAGCTTACCAACGTATTGTTTGTTATCAATCAAATCAACTAAAACTTTTGCAACCTTCTTTCTACTTGTGTGCAACTCTGCCGGACCTCCGTCAGAAAGTCTATAGTCGCTCACTTCGCCGACACTATTACTTAATTTAAGCACCCTTACCACTGTCCAATCTAAGTTTGAATTTTTGAGTACATTCACGTGTTCTATTCCATCGTTAATCCGATCCGGATCAATGAGCTTTACAAAAAAATTCAACACACTGTCTATCACCGAAGGATGATCATTTTTTTCACGTGCTCCAGTCCCGGTCATACTAAGTACTCTTTTGACATTCAATTCATTCATCGCCTTGGTGATATTAATCATTCCTTTTGTTTGCATAAGTGGATCAGAACCTTTGATGTGGCCGAGTGCACTAATCACTGCATCCGATCCCCTAATAGCATCTATTACAGATGTATAGTCAATAACATTTCCGACCTTGATTTCTACACCGCTTGGAAAGTATTTATTCGAATTGGGACTAAAGACAGATGCCACGACATCAAGACCACGCATTTTTGCATAGCGCACAATTTCAACACCAGTTCTTCCATCGGCACCAAAGATAGTTACTTTCATACTTATTTATACATTTTCATATTACTTATAAATTACATATTGAGATACGTTATTCGGAGCTGTAGCACAGTCGCAAATGTGACCCACAACAAATACGGAATGTTTATATATACAATCCAATGCAAGCTGGGTGAAGTTTTCCATAAAAGTACTAGTGCCCAAATGAGAGTTCCGAGAACAAGGACAATATCAATAGATGCAAGCAAATTATTTTTGAGTCCAAATTGAAGTGGTGTAAACAAAAAATTAAACACTAGATTAAGAACAAAAGGCAATGCAACAATTGAAGGAATTTGCTTGTTGAAGGCTTTATAAAATACGATTGTAAAAGTAACCGCGATTATCGCATACAGAAATGTCCATACTGGACCAAAAATCCAACTTGGTGGTGCCCATGTGGGTTTGATTATTTGAGAGTACCAATTGTATGTGTTCATATAAAAAGTATAGCATTGCTACGTATCATTTATGTTCTTTGTATTTCATAAAAAGATCTTTTGTTAATATTACTCTGTGTTTACAGCGTCAATAATAAAATATATAGTGAATGAAATGCTCCCCAAAAACCCATAAGTGTCCCCTCACCAAATCAAATCATTGTCAAAATGAAAAACAAACAATTAGTTTCCCGAAAAGAAACCCAAACTGAGTCTAAGTACATTTTGGCATTTGAGAATTTGATTAAAAAAGATTACTGCAAGTTCAAACATTTTCTAAATCAAAAGACGCACTGCGATCAGCTCTCAGATGACATATTGCAAGAAGCAAGTATAAAAGCACTCAAGGCACTGAGAGAGCCTGGAAAGTATGATGAAACCGGAAATATGAAAAGTTGGTTTTTAAGAATAGTTAATAATGCATTTATTGATTATTTAAGATTTAGCAAAAATATTCCCACACACAATGCGATCAACATTTCACCAACAGACAAGAGCGCAGAAGATGGGTGGACTACAGCAGTTGCTGACACAAGTGAAATCTTTATGGATTTCCCTGATGATACATCTGACAAATTAGATGAAATTATGCAGGATGAACTTTCCAACAAAGTATTGACTGCGATTTCAAAACTACCGAAAGCTCAGCGAGAAGTCATATTCTATCGACACGTGAGACAGCTTAGTTTCAAAGAAATTGCCGAAATAACGGGAGTTTCAATTAACACATGTTTAGGCAGAATGCGATATGCGCTGATAAACATCAGAAAGACACTTGGGCTTGATAGGATACTTATAAAAGAATAGAAATTTAAAGCAAAAAGACTGCGGTGTACGCAGTCTTTTTTTGTTACTTGCAAAACACTATTATAAAACTTCCGCGTGATGTCCGCGTCTGTCTGCGACTATTGCTGGGGTCTTTGAGCTAGAACCGTGGACAACCAAGCCCTGTAAGATTAATTACCAAGGTTCGTATATTAAATTATGAGAAGCGGGATTTATTGCTCTGTTTGAAGAGTAAAATTTTATTGAAGAATAAAATTATATTATTGACGAATTAGTACTGATCAAATTGTGAAAGATCAACATCACTTGCACTCGCAGTACCGCCAGTCACTTCATTCAATGTTACTTCCCATCCTGCTGACTGCGTAGCTGTCGTCTCAAACTCAAATGTCTCATCGAATGCAGAGGCGTGAGCATTTCGATTGAATTTCTGCGTAGATGCATTCCAATCTGTACCTTGTGCAAATGCAAGCCAATATGTACCGTCATCTATATTTTCCATCGTGTAAGTACTGTTAGCTTTGATATATACAGTAAGTACTGAGGCGCCGTCACGAATCAATTTTGCCACCGCGTCATAGCTAGTTCCATTACTAATTTGCAATTGTCCCTCACCTTGCAAGTACGCACTTTGTTTCTTCAAGACAGTACCAGTCGGAAGCGAATTTCCTGGCGTAAGATCTGGAACCTGTACTGTCTCTTGTTGTGATTGTGTTACTGTCGAAGGAGTTGGCAAAGGTGATGATATGTCGGTGTCTTCCATGGCACCCCAAATAATCAAACCAACAACAATTAGCCAGAACCACCAGCGAGCCACAAACCGTAGAACGTCTTTTATTGATAAGTTTTGCATAAAATATTAATCATTATTCTTATAATGTTTTGGCGACCTAAAAAACAGAACAGCCGCTACGATATCTACAACGGACCAAAGGAAATAACCAAAATATAGTGGATTGATTGGATTAAAAACAATAGCAATACCGATCATAATCAACATCCATCTCTTATTCTTTTCTTTATGATAAAGATACACAGAGAATACAGCCGATCCAAAAACCACAAGCTTCAACGCTTGGTAAAAGAAATAAGGCCAGATTGGAATTACAGCAACAAGCAAAACAATAGCCGCAATTTTTGAGAATAATATTCGATATTCGCTTTGCTCCTTAGTTACCATATAATTTACGATCGTTCTAAATCACCAAATTGACTATAGTAGGCAATTTCCTCGATTGAAATCGAAGGAGTAAACTTTTTGATTGCATTAATCAACATTTTTTCATTGACCATTTGCTCATCCTCTAATACTGCCGCACGAGCCGCTTCGGTTACGATAAGCTCAATATCTGACCCTACGTAGTTATCAGACATCTTAGCGAGCTTTTCAAAATCAATTTTTTTATCATACGGTCGACCTGAAAGACAGATTTTAAACAAGTCTCTCCTTGCTTCTAGATCTGGTGGTCCAACAAATATACGCTTGTCCATTCGTCCAGATCGTAAGATTGCCGTGTCGATCATGTGAGGACGGTTTGTAGCTCCCACAACTAAGATTTTACTACTACCAGCATTGTTAAGCTGAAGGAGAAACTCGTTGATTTCTTCTTTCTTAATATCTGCGGATGAACTGAGTTCTTCTCGCTTTGGGATAAGACCCTCGATCTCATCAATAAAGACAATGGATGGTGCCTGCAGTCTTGCCATCTCAAAGACTTTGCCAATATTTCCAACGGCACCGTGCACATATGATGTGGCGACCGAAGATGGGTTCATTTCTATAAAACTGTACCCAAGTTGTTCAGCCAACTTTTTAACAATAAAGGTCTTTCCACATCCAGGAGGTCCGAACAACAAGATACCGTTAGGGATACCTAGCTTAAATTTCTTATACTTCTCTGGATTCATGAGTGGTTCAATTACATCATTCATAAGCATTGCTTTGAGGGGTCTCATTCCAGCAACACAATCAAAACCCCGCAAGACAGTAAGGTCATCGATGATTGCGGTAATCTTGTCGTGAGAATGTTCGTCAGTTATAACACCAAGGTATTTTTTACCGCTTATTTCGAGATGTACGAGATCGTACTTTTGACTACGATCAATAATCTCATCCTGTTGGATGTTGGTAAATAAATAGAGGAACTTATCATTTGAAAGCGAATACACCTCAGTGAAAAAAATCTTTTCTACACGAGCAACCACACTCAATTTATCTTTGAGTTTGTAACCTGGGTGTAAAAGTGGTTTTGTTGTATTTGTCATATATTTATATTTAATAAGGTTCTGTACATATGTATTTACCGCCCTCGACGTAACCGGCATATCTACTATTTCGACCCACATCCTTTTCGCATATTGCATTTATTGATGCTGTACTAACACACGAGTTTCCCTCAATGTCCCAGTCATATCCATATCCACAATCGCACACTCGTTTTCCATCTTCCGTAGTCGAATAAGCACCAGTTCCGTAACTATTCACACACGACTGATTGAACGAGCTAAGGGAATAACATGCAGTTCGCCCGTTATCCCAATAAGAACCAACTTCACAATCACATATGTTTTTTCCTTCAGTAAGATCTACTTTAAGGAAACTTGTCCCTGGCCACTGTGAAGCACAGCTTTCATCACGTGCAACTGTAAATTTTACGCACTGTTGCGAGGTAGCACCTAAAGAATATCCAGCTGCACAACCGCAAGAGTTCGTGGCACTATCATATGTTGCGTTGTATCCATTACGCTCCTGGCAAATTTCTAGAGGAGTTTGAACCGCGGGAGTTGTTTGTGTCTTTTCGGCTACTGGAACGTAGGAATTTGTATTTGTATCTGTCTCTACTTCGACATCTGTTTCTGAAGTATCAAAAATATCATTCAATGATTCGCTATTTGAGGGTGGAGGCAAAGTATTAGTCGTTGCTGTGCTATTACTATCTCCACTACTGGCGCTTACAGCAATAATAATTATTAAAACTCCAAGAGCAATCGCTCCTTGTGTCCATTTAACACCATCTGACATTGTTGACTCATCAACCGTCGATTTATGTGACGGTTGATGAGACCACTTCTTTTCTGATTTTTTAGGAGCACCTTCCCCAAGGAAGTCCAAATCAAGTTTTAGTTTTTTATCTTTATGCTCCATAGTTTTTATTCAAATAATCCACTGGCAATGACCAATACGTAGAAAATTGCAGGCGCAACAACGAACCAGAATATACCCCGACCATTCTGCACATGCATGACTTTTTTCACACCCTGATAACTAATATAAATTGAGTAGATGATTGCCAAGAGAGAAAGAATTCCAAAGATAACATCCACACTGGATGCTTCTGAATAATAGAAATAAAAATAATCACTGCCGTAAGCAATGTGATTAAGGAGTAGAGAACCAATAGCTGTCACTGAAATTGGGAGAGAAGAAAAAGTATAGATATTTCGGGCTGTGTCGATAGTGCCAGATCCTTTTGACCATCCAACTCGAACATGATAGAACCAACCACCGATGTAATAAGCAATTGCTCCAGATAAGATACCTCCAAATAGAGCAATCGCCCAAACTTCACCCCAACTAGAGGATTCAGAGCTAGTAAATCGATCCGCTGCACTTCCAATACCGAGAATCCAAATCGCCAAAAGTAGGTATTTTGGATTAGACGTAACCAGATGTTTCTGTGCGAATTCGCTAAAGTTTGTAAAGCAGTCTTTAAAATACTCAAAGAATTTAACTCTATCTGAACGAGGAACAGGCATATGCTTTGGGGTTACGATTGGAATACTAGTTTGCTCCCCAGCTTTTTGTGGACTTTTGTCTAAGAAATCAAAATTTAAAGATTTTTTCTCGTTCATATATTTATCCAAAGATTGCTCCTAAAACAATTATAATAATGATCCGTACAACCCAGCCGATTACACTCGACCTTGTGTTCTCTGCTTTTTTATTTTTGATCACTTCACCAAGCCCTACGTAATAGTAGGAATTGAGAAGGATCTTAATTGCCATCTGCTCCCAGCGTTCATCGAATGCCTCATCGATTTTCTTCAACATCTTATTTTGAACCTCATCCACTTCACTTGCATTATCCGCAGTAAGAACCTTAACGTTGTTTTTAATCAAATCTAGCCAGGAGTCGATTACGCTCTTGTCTACATCATAAATTTCAATGTGTTCATACACAATCGATGCTGATTTTTGAAGTCCAGGTCGAGCCTCGTCGTATTTATCAGCTTCAAATAGCTTCTTCGCCTCAACGAACTCGACCACAGCATACATCGTAACAGCTTCCTTTTTCTTGCTATCCATCGCATTTTTAAATTCTGAATCTTTGCTCTCAGCCTTCTTTTGGTCTATCAGTGCTATCGCTTCTTGGAACTTCTTCTCATTCATGAGTTCCATGATTGGAGCTGTTGCACTCAAAAACTTTTTATTTTCTTCAAATTGGTCGAGATCCTGCTTAAGCTTGTTTTCCATCCCAGATGTACCAACAAACTGCATGGCAATCTTTAGAAGTTGCTCAGCTTTGGGCATATCGTCCAAATTATTGTGGATATCAAGAACAACAGAACGTATCGCACCCGCCGCTCGGTCACGTATCGTTTTTGATTGACTGTCATCATATAGACCCAGATCGATCAGCTTGTTGCAACAATCTTGGATTTTTCCGATATGTTCTTTGATATCTGAAGCTTCTTGTGCATCAAGGTCACCATCCTCTGAAACCTTCATTGCCTCGAGCTTCTCGACTGCTTCTGTAATCTCCTGAAATATAGGAGCCATTACAACTTTCTCAGTCTTTTCTCCACGAAGATCAAATACTTTAGTAAATTCAGCTATGTAACTTCCATCCTCTCGAGAATGGCTAATCTCTGTATAAAGATCAGATAGAAATGAGGGCACCTGTTTATGAAAATCAGAGATGACTTCTTGATCGGTATCAAGCTCATCGTTATGTTTATATACTTTTGTGAAAGCTGTCCAGAATTTTGATGAGTTAGTAAGCTCATGCCAGATTTTTAAAGACTCTTTTAGATATCGCTTATTGTCTTCTTTGAAAAGTAGGATGCAATACAAAAGCGCTAGATTCTTTTTATAAAACATCGCCTTTGTAGTATCACTTTCGGAATTATGTTCCCAAACCCTTATAGCTCCTTCTGGATCTTTCTTACGAAGAATACCAACCGCCTGTTCGTCTATGTCATCAGAAATATGAAACCAGAAGAAATAATCCTTAATCTGCTTCTTTGGTGAAGAGAGTTTTTGAACAGCGTCCTTTATCGCACCTTCCGTTCGAAAGTTATCGAACACGCACATATCTAGGTCGTATTCTGGAGTATCATCAATTTGGAGAAACTTTACAATTTCCTTTGCCCGTTTCTGCGTATCTCGTTGTGAGGCCGACGTGTCGAGACCGAGAATGTGATATGCATTATTTTTTAGTAGGTTTGACATAAATTATTTAGTAATACCAGACATGTTACCTTGTATCATTTTCTGCTCGCTCGGTGGAAGAAGGAGCATCAGGTTGTGTACCGACCTTTTAAGTTCTTCAACATCGCCAAGCTCAAGGGCACGCTGTCCTTTATTCATGTAGTATTCAGCCTCTTTCGGACTTGTCCAAGTATGACTTGTTTCCTTTATCTTATTGAACATATAGACCCATGATGCAGGATTTGAGAAAAGTGCCTTGTGATTGAGTTCTTGAAGCTGTTCCAATGAACGGCTGAGCATTACCTTATCCTCTTTACCAATAGCTAGATCAGCTTCATCCTTGATCACACGTAACTGGTCTTCGTACATTGTTTTTTCTGTCTGTTCACTCCATTCACTAATAATTCCTTCTACACTTTTTACCTTCTCTTCGTATTCTGATTTAAGCTGTGGAAACTCTTTCATCTTTTCGAGACCATCAAGCCGGATTTTAAGATCTTTAAGTTGCTTATCAGCCTTTCGTTTTTCATCCTCATCCACTTTTGCAGTTGATAGACTTCCTTCAAGAGATTGCACTAGATTCTGAATTTTACCTTTCTCTTCTGGAGTACATGATTGCTCGACTTTTTTCGCGCGCTCGCTCTGCTCCTTGAGCTGTGTCTCCATTTCTTCGACACTCAAATTTTCTGCATGGATTGTCGCACGTGCACTAAATGTGAGATCAATCGACGGAATAAACGCCTCTGCCCTAACTTCACGAGATTCGTTCACCTCGATTGTAAGTGCAATTTCTGTACCTTCTGGTAGATCATATGGGAGTTTTTCTCCTGTCACTTTGAGGTCACAAATGAATTGATTCTGATCTGGCACAGCTGATTCACCTTCACGGATTTTGATTGGGAGCGCGTTCTCCTTTTCACCCTTGGCAAGCGGTTTAAGTGTCTTATATGTATGTGTAGCTTTGAGGGGAAGAATACTATTTTTCTCAAAAATCACTTCAAACTCCTCGGTCATAGCAAAGCTAGCACCACTGAATCCACGCTTTACAACTCCCACTCCTATGGAGTGTGGTATCGGTGCACCAGATACTGAAAGACCGTGCGTTATAGAGAACGCCTCTGGTTCGGTTTTGATCGGGTTCCCTTCTGCGTCAAACATATAAATCCAAAAGAGAGTAGTTTTGTTTTTATCGAGATTTACAGTTTCAATAAATTTACCGTTCTTGAGTTTAATTTTCTTTCCGCTAAAGAGTCCTCCTTCGCTCTGTATTTGAATAAAGTATTCTTCTTCTGTATCCTTAAGCTCTTCTACGACTCCGGTTATAGTCTCTTCGGTTTCAGAAGTTAGTGATTCATAGTTGAGACGCAAGGTTTTAATTGAGGAATCAGTTAACTTTTTTGACTCAAGAAATTCCTTTGGAATCTTCTGACTCACGGCATAGATACATGCACCACGCGCAACAACTGTTAATGGATCAGACGAAGTGTCTACTTCTATCTTCAAGTCTTTTTCCAAACGATCTTTTACGTACGGAATCATAGTAGGTCCGCCAACAAGTACAATCCTTGAGATGGATGATTGCTTCACTCCAGCCTCCTTAATGGTCTCCTTACTCAATTCAACAGTTTTATCGACAAACGGTTTAATCAGCTTTTCGAAATCTTTACGGGTAAAAGGTATAGTAAGATATATTTCCTTGCCATTGTCATCATCACCAATCTTTTCAACCTCGATAATTATTTCATCAGTTTGAGAAAGTGAAATCTTTGCCGTCTCTGCATAGTATTTTAGCTTTGCAAACACACTACGATATTTTTTACTACTACGAGTAAAGTCTTCGATTTCATACTTTTCTAGAATAGCTGGTACGATGACCTTATCCACAACAGTCCAATCGAAATCTTTACCACCAAGAAAGTTGTCTCCATTATGTCCTAGTACAGAAAGTGCACCGTCTTTTGACGAAATGAGGGCCACATCAAACGTACCACCTCCTAAGTCATACACGAGCCAGTTTTCATTCTGAGAATTCATAAAACCGTAAGCTATCGCCGCCGCTATCGGTTCTTGTATCAAAACCACATGCTTGAAACCTGCGACATTACCCGCACGCTTAGTGGCTTCCGCCTGAAGGGTTGAGAAATATGCAGGTATTGTAATAACGACACCAGTAGTTGGTGTGCCAGGATATTTCCGCAAAACATCCTCCTTGAGACTCTTTAAAATCTCCCCGGAGATTTCTTCTGGGGACATATCTTCGCCAAGGCGATCGAAATGAACAGTGTCCGAAGTTCCCATCAAGCGCTTTACCTCTGCCTTGTTATTTGAAAATTCTTCTTCCGATGCGTCCTTATAGAGACGCTCATAAGATCGTTTACCAACGATCTTGTTTTTTGCTTTGTCTACGCCAAAAACCGATGGTGTGTACTCGTCATTAAAAATATTTTTAACAACCTCCACATGGTCTTTATTGTTTGCTGCAACTTCGGAATTTGTTGTTCCTAAGTCGATGCCAATCTGTATGTTTTGGTTGTTCATAAAATATATTTCTTAGTTACTTAATAATATAATCTTGGCCTTTTTTACGACCTGACCTTTAACCAAAATCGTTGGCTCAACAGTTTCCTTTACCATAGGCATTGTCACAGCAGTGTCTTTCTCCACCGAGAGAACATCAAGATTCAATCCGTCATTGAATTTCTGATTGGTATAATCAACAATCTCAATGTCATAATTAGAGATATACCGTCTAAACTTGAGAACGGAATTCTCTAGACCTTTTCGTTGGTTTTCTTGAAGACTGTCGGCAATTTTTAATAATCGTTGTTCAACGCGCCATACTTCTGTTGCGAGTTCAACAAGCTCAGTAACACTTGTTGAAAGATTTATAGACTTGGGAGCTACTGCATATTTAATTTCATCGCTAATCTTTTTGTAAAGTTCATCAAATTTATCTGAACCTTCTGTACTCTTACCTGATTTACGGCTAAGTACATAGAGAAATGCAAAAAGAAAAAAGATCGCAATTACGAGGACGAGTATAAATATTGGATTTAAAAATATGGTATTCATTTTATTTCATCAACTCGTCAGTAGGAACATCTACCACTTTAGCTAATTTAGCAATGGTTGCGAGAGTGGTATTTGTCTTACCATTCTCAATATTACTTATGAAGCTTCGACTAACCTCAAGTTCCCGAGCAATATCACCCTGAGAGATATTCTTTGCTATTCGGATATGCTTAAGGTTATTACCTAATTTTTCTGAATCACTTTTCATGATCTCACTATACGCTCTGTTATAGTTTAACACAACAGTATCGTATAGTGTACTACTGTCTATCAATCAATATAGACACGAACAAAAACGCACCCAATCGGGTGCGTTTTTGTTCTGGATACTGCTCTCAGCAGGTATGCAATTTCAGTATGGATTTTCCTGATTAGTTCTATCTTTGAGCTAGCTCAACTTTGCTGGGGTACATGGATTCGAACCACGATTAAAGGCTTCAAAGGCCTCTGTCCTACCATTAGACGATACCCCAATAAACACGAGAAAACTATAGCAAATATTTAGGAATTTTTCCAGTCATAAACAAAAGCCTGAGGATACGGGCTTTTGTTTTCTTTTGTTATAATTACAATTATGGAAAAAACACCTTTAGAAAATGATTCTATCGTAACACTCAACGACGCAATCAGGTCACTTCAAAATAAAAACCTTGAGATGTATGATGCGGTCAACGAAACACGAAATCTTATTTATTCTCACCGTCAATCACTCGGGCACACTGTTCAACCAAAATCGATCATGGAATCACGCTTCATGCCAGCCAAAGAAGCATTTGAAAAAGGAATGGCAAGCTGTGGTGTAACTGCAAATATCTCAGCAACGATTCTTCGAGAACTCGGGTTTCAAGTAAAATTGATTCATGGTGAATCAGAGGATTCTGTTGATCACGCATGGATTGCTGTACTCAACAAAGACACAAACGAGTGGGACCAATTTGATCTGACACGAGAAGACCTCAGTATTCCAGAAACTCACAAAGTAAAAGAAATGGTTTACTCATTCGAAGATATCAGAGAACAAATTGAAAACGACCACAAAACTCTTCGTCAAAGAAGAAAAGAAAGAGGTTTTGAATAACAAAAGCCCGAGGATACGGGCTTTACTATTCTTCCCTGCTCGAAATCTTGAGTGCGAGGATTTCGAGTGGGAGCGTGGGGATGAATGCATCAGAAAATTCTTCATACACACGAAGCATTGTGACGAGAGTTTTTGAGGCGAGAATTCCCTCTTTCTCTTTTGCGATTCCTTCGAGAAAGATTTTGTCACTTTCAGACAGCACACTTTCGATTTCCTTTTTCATTGTTGGTGCAAATCGTACGAGAAGACCTTGGCGAAATGTATGCATTACGAGTTTCAAAAAAAGCTTCATATCTACTTGTGCATCGTGTGCTTTGTGAACTACTTTCAAACATTTTTCTGCATCACGAAGTACCAATCCTTGGATATATTCATTGACCAACGTAGATTTAGGCGCTCCTGTTACTTTTTCGATTTCATCCGCAGAAATTTTCTTGTCCGTCGAATAATTGAGTACTTTTTGCAAAATTCCAAGCGTATCGCGAAATGATCCATCGCCAGCGATAGCAATTATTTCCGCACCCATTGGCTCAAGCACTATTCCCTCCTTCTTTGCAATATCAATCACCACATCTTTTAAAATATGTTCTGATGGTTTTTTGAATGTAAACACCTGACAGCGTGAGACGATAGTTTCTGGAAGTTTTTCTGGGTCGGTGGTCGCGAGTATAAAAATCACATGCTTTGGTGGTTCTTCGAGAGTTTTGAGAAATGCATTTGCGGCAGATTTTGAAAGCATGTGCACTTCGTCGAGAATATATACTTTGAATTTTGAAGAGAAAGGAAGTGAGTGTACACCTTCGGTGAGTTCGCGAATATCGTCAACGCCATTGTTTGACGCGGCGTCGAGTTCATAAATATCTTCTGGTGCACATCCGAGATTGCGTGAAAAAATTCTCGCCACAGAAGTCTTACCAGTACCACGTGTACCTACAAAAAGGTACGCGTGTCCTACTGCACCTTTTTTCAGTGCCCCTTCAAGTACGGAAACAACATGGTCTTGCCCGACCACTTCTTTGAAATCCTTTGGTCTGTATTTTCGATAAAGTGAAAGCTCTGACATAAAATAGTATGAGTATAAGAAGTTAGTATAAGTGGGGGAAAAGTATAAGTTGTTAGTATAAGCACAATACAAGAATCAATACGAAAAAAATACTAACTTTAGTTAGTATATCACAGTGAACTTATAGGAAAATGAGGAATTCAAAAGGGCGACGGCATAGCCGTCGCCCTTTTGAATTGTAGCTTATTCAGCTGAAGATTCTTCAGTCGCTTCTTCAGTAGCCATTTCAGCTTCTTCAGCAGCAACTTCTTCTGCCTTTACTGTCGCTTCTTCTGTAGCTTGTACTTCTACAGTTGCATCATCAGTCTTGATGATTGTGTCGTCGTTGTTCATAGTATTTTTTGTTTAAGATTTAAAAATGCGACCAGGAGTTCAACCATAACACACTTTTTATAAAATACCTACTACGCGGAACTATGCAGACTAGACGCTGACAAATTTCGCGGAAAGAATGCAAGAGATCCTGAAACAATACTGAAATAAATTCAGCACAAGGCACAGGATGACACAACACAAAACCGGGACAACACGGAATTCTGTATTTTACGTTCTGCGTTCTACGCTCTACGTTTTCTTTGTTTGCGTCTGTTCGCGTAAAGTTCGCATATGTTCGCGTATGGCTTTTTCTACTTTTTGCGCATTATCCCCTTCCTCCATCAATCTCACTCGAAGTTCCTTTGATCCGCGAAATCCGTGCACATACGCCTTGAAATGTTTTTTCATTATCGCAAAGTGCTTTACATCACCAAGAAGTTTTTCAAAAAGTTCTGAGTGTTCAACAAGCACATTCAATCTGTCTTGTATTGGTACATCCATTTGAGTATATCGCTTGTCACCGACAATTCGCTTTGCCAAATCTTTCGGCAAAAGCCATGTGAGAAATCGATGCCACGAAGAAGGTTTGGACACTACATTTCGATGTGTATCAAAAAGCCACGGATTCCCAAAAAGCGCTCGCCCTATCATCACTCCATCACATCCAGATTCTTTTGCCTTGCTCAACCCATCAGAAATATCGGTGACATCACCATTTCCAATAATCACAGTATCAACTCCAAGTGTGTTGCGAATACCTACCACCTCCTTTATATGCTCCCATCGTGCAGGAACTTTTGACATTTCTTTGCGAGTTCGTGCGTGAATCGTAAGTGCAGAAATATTTTGCTTCAACAAAAGCGGAATCCACGCATCAATTTCATTTGTGTTGTATCCAATACGAGTTTTCACTGATACAGGAATATCCTTTCCTGCGAGTGCGATACCATCTTTCACTGCTTGGATTATTTCCACTGCTTTATCTGGTGTCTTGATCATCGCTGAGCCACATCCTTGCTTTTCGATTGCCCTGTCCGGACAACCCATATTGATATCAATCCCATCAAATCCCATCTCTGCACACATTCGTGATGCTTCTTTCATATTATCTCTATTCGAAGAAAAAAGTTGCGCCACAATTGGTCTCTCATTTTCTGAAAACATCAAATCCTTCATTAGTGCCTCACGCCCACGTGACACCAGTCCATCAGCCGACACAAACTCTGTCCACACTACATCTGGGCCACCACCAACTTGTCCATGACGAGAATATTTACAAATGATTTGACGAAAAGCAGCGTCGGTGACATCTGCCATTGGAGCTATTGCAAAAAAAGGTTTTGGTAATTGTTTCCAAAAATTAGACATAAATAAATAGTGAGTAGGTAGTAGTAAGTAAATAGTAGGAAAGTAAAGTTGAAAGTTAAAAGCTTAAAGCTAAAAGAAGAAAAGGTGCAGTCTTTAAATTACACATCCGCGTCTAAGCTTTGCATAAGTGTTCCCTTATCCGCGACTGTCCGCGTTTATTCCGCGTTCTCTGACTCTTTAAACTTAAAAAATACTTTGTTATCAAATCGTGCATCAAGATACAAAAGTGATGAATATTTTTCCTTGAAGTCAGTTTTGAGTGGTTCATTTTCAAGTGCTGAAATCAGATTGCTTGCGATTTCAGAAAAATCACTCTTCTTTGAAAAGAATATTTTTGGCCTATCAGAGCTTTCATTGCTCGGACGTGAGAGCCAAAATTCATAATCACCGTCTTCTTTCAAATAGAGAATGGTTGCGTGCATATCGTTTTCATAAAGTATCGCTCTTAGATTTACCACGTTCTTAAAATCTTCTTCAGAAAGAATTTTGCTCCCAATAATTTCCTCAATACTCGACACTCGCGTACCATATATTTTCAAATATACATTGTCAGAGAAGTATGGTGCTTTGTCAAAAATGTATCCTCTTCCATCGGTAAAATAACACTGCTCATCTACATCTTTATCAGTCGGCACATCTCCACACCAAAGGAATCTCCCTCCGCGTTCTTTCATTTCAATCACAAGTTTCTGCCCTTCGAGTTTTGGATTTATATATTCAGCTCGCGGAAATGTTGTCTCAAGAATACCAAGCAACTCACGACTTGGATAAATAAGAAAATTGTCTTTCGGAAATACAAAAAAATATTTTCCAGAGAGTGTCTGTGTGACTGTATCTTTGACATCATTTGAATCAATCACCTTGTTTCCCTCTACTTCAATTGATGAAATTTTTAAAGATGGAATTCTTGATACATATACCACACCTCCAACCACTAAAAGAAGAGTAAGAAAAACAAAAAATGCCATACGCTTTGCTTTCTTGCGTTTCCTTTCAACAATATGTGTTGGACGAAAGTCGTCCCGCATAAGTCTTCTTCCTTGTGGAGGCATATAAATGAGCTGAAAGTATAAACTTATAATTAAAACTTACCCCTCCTCGCATTCACTTCGTGTAATGTCGTCCTCCCCTCTAGGGGAGGCTTGAATCAATGTTCTAGTGTTCTACGTTCTACGCTTTACGATCTACGTTCTACGTTATACGTCTTACCGTATTACTTCTTTCCCTCCCATATACGGACGGAGGACTTCAGGAATTTTGATTGTGCCGTCTTCTTGCTGGAAATTTTCTACAAGTGATACGAGAATACGCGGAGTCGGAATCGCAGTTGCATTTAGTGAGTGTGCATAATGTATCTTGCCTTGTTCGTCACGATAACGAATATTAAAACGACGAGTCTGGAAATCATGATAATATGACGTTGATCCAATTTCACGATATTTACCTTCTTTAGGAACCCACAACTCTGTATCATAGGATTTAACATGAGCATTTTTCAAATCACCCCCACAGATTGATAGTTGTCGATATGGAAGACCAAATGATTCAATAAACTCCTCAATATTTCGATTGAGCTCCTCGTGATACTTTACAGATTCTTCATGACTAGCTCGACAGAGAATAAGCTGTTCCCATTTATAGAATTCATGAACTCGAATTAAACCTTTCATATCTTTACCATGAGAACCAGCCTCACGACGATAACATGGCGAAAATGCCAAGTAACGTTTTGGTAACTCTTCAGCAGACAATATTTCGTTTGAATGGTATGCCATCATTGGAACTTCAGCGGTTCCTGCTAAGTATTGGTCATCTTGTGTTTGAAAAATATCTTCAGCATCTCCGGGTAAATGCCCTGTTCCTATAAAATACTCTTTGTTGACAATTGAAGGAGCAACGAAAGGATTAAAATTTTTGTCTGAAAAAAAATTTAGCGCATAATTCCAAATTGCCATTGAGAGACGAGCCCCATCCCCCATTAAAAAATATCCTCGAAATCCATGTACTTTTGTTCCTCTCTCGAAATCTGCCATTTTAAGATTTGTCATGAGTTCAATATGGTCTTTTGGCTCAAAAGAAAATTCTGGTTTTTCTCCCCACGTTTTTACCTCCTGATTGTCGTTTTCACTCTCACCCTCTGGCACAGAAATATCTGGAACATTTGGAACTTGAAGCATTAGAGCTTGCCATTCGTGCATGACTTCTTTCAAATCTTCTTCAAGTTTTTTTAAGTCTTCTTTGAGTTCCCCCATGTCAGCAAGAATTTGTGCGCGCTTTTCTGGGGCGAGTGTGCCACCAAGATCAACAGATGCTTTATTTTGTTCAAAACGAAGATTTTCAACAGTTTTCAAAAGCCCCATTCTTTTGTCGTCTACTTCGATAAGTTTTGACACATCAAAAGTCATGTGCTTTTTAAGAACACCGGCTTCAATAATTTCTTTATTTTCTCGGATGAATTTTATGTCCAACATATAAATATAACGCTAGGAGTTAGTAGCTAGCAATAAAACAATATTACCAAATTTGAGTTTGTTTTCAAAATTACATAAAACTCAAATATACTTTCCCCTTTTAGCTTTAGACTTTCAGCTTTAGACTTAGCATATGCGTATTCTTCATCAAGACGAATTCCCTCCACAGCTTCTTGAAATCCCTCAAGTCCCTGATCATCTTTACATCAAGGGTGAACTACCTTCACCAGATGACTATATATATGTATCAGTAGTCGGATCACGAAAGCACACAAGCTACGGCAAGGACGCGTGTGAAAAAATAATTCGTGGACTCAAGGGCTATCCGTTTGTGATTGTATCTGGACTGGCACTTGGTATCGACAGTATTGCACACAAGACTGCGCTCGAAGTCGGCCTTCCTACTATCGCTATTCCGGGATCAGGACTGGATGACAAAGTACTTTATCCTTCGGCAAATCGCGGACTCGCTGATCTGATCTTGAGAAAAGGCGGGTGTATACTTTCTGAATTTGAACCAGACTTCCGTGCAACACTGTGGAGCTTCCCAAAGCGCAACAGGATTGTTGCAGGAATTTCTCGCGCAGTGATTGTGATTGAAGCACCCGAGAAATCTGGTGCACTCATTACGGTACGAATGGCGGTGGATTACAATCGTGATGTCTTTGCAGTTCCCGGATCAATATTTTCAGATACATCAAAAGGTACGAATAAATTTATAAAACTTGGCGCCACGCCTTTGACCTGTGCAGAAGATATTTTGAATGCATTTGGATTGATTGATCCACTCATACCCACTCAGCAAACATTTGCCGAACTTGAAGATATAAGTGAGGACGAGAAAAAACTCCTCGAACTTCTTGATGAGCCACTTTCTCGCGATGAACTCATTGGACTCTCACAAATGTCTTCGTCAAATGCGAATGCAATTATTTCCCTTCTTGAAATAAAAGGACTCATCTCCGAATCACTCGGAAAAATACGAAAGATTATGTAATCTTTTATCTTCTAAGTTTGCAAAAAATTTCTAACTATAGTATTACTTAGCAAGTAATTGCGAACTCACAGATATATTTCGTACGAGCTCGTGTATACTATTTGTGTATGAATCCCGTTAGAGACAACAAGTATTACTATGTCTATGTGTTAAGAAGTATTACTCTTAAGTTGTTTTATACTGGCTATACAAGTGATTTACGGAAGCGCTTGAAAGAGCATAACGACAAAAAGTCTACATGGACAAAAAGTCGTGGTCCGTTTGCCTTAATTTATTATGAAGCGTGCATTAATGAAAAAGACGCAAGGTCTAGAGAATTATATTTAAAAACAGGAATGGGCAAACGGTATATAAAAAATCGTTTAAAGCGCTTCCTGTCTCTAACGGGATGAAACTTTTAATTGTAGAATCACCATCAAAAGCAAAAACAATCGAGAAATATCTCGATGGAAAATATACTGTCCGCGCATCTGTCGGGCATGTTCGTGATTTGCCAAAGTCCAACAAAAAAGCCATTGATATCCCTGCGGGATTTGTTCCTCACTATGAAATTTCAAAAGGTAAAGAAAAAGTTGTAGATGAGCTTCGAGCACTTGGACACAAGGCGACTGAAATCCTTCTTGCAACTGACCCCGACCGCGAAGGAGAAGCTATCTCGTGGCACCTCGAGCAAATCCTTGAAGAGGATAAAAAAATCAAAGCGCCAATCAAGCGTGTGACTTTTCATGAAATCACAAAGGAAGCGGTGGAAGAAGCATTGAAGTCACCCCGAGATATTGATAACAAGCTCGTCAAAGCCCAAGAAGCGAGACGTGTTCTCGACAGACTTGTGGGATACGATCTCTCAGGACTTATCTGGAAAAAAGTTCGCTATGGACTTTCTGCGGGACGAGTACAATCTCCTGCACTACGAATCATCATGGAACGTGAGCGAGAAATCCGAGCGTTTGTTCCTGAAAAATATTGGGTGCTTGAAGGAATGTTTCAAACTCCAAAAAAAGTAGACATAAAACTCACCGCAAACGAAGAACCTCGCGACAAAGATTTTGTCGATGAAGTAATTTCATTTGGAAAGAAAAATCCTTGGGAAGTGGTTGAAGTAAAAACTGGTGAACAAAAGCGATCGCCTCGCGCACCGTTTACCACCTCAACACTCCAACAAGTCGCAAGTACACGACTCGGTTTTTCACCGTCTCGCACAATGCAAGTCGCACAAAAACTCTACGAATCTGGACATATCACCTATATGCGTACGGACTCTACAAATCTCTCAGCAGTTTCTGTGACTCAAATTTTGGCACTCATACAAAAAAAGTATGGTAAGGAATACGCAGAAGCTCACACCTATAAAACAAAATCAAAAAATGCTCAAGAAGCACACGAAGCTATTCGTCCGACACATTTCGAGGTACTTTCAGTTGGTTCTACAGACGAACAGAAAAAATTGTACAAACTGATTTGGGAGCGAGCTGTATCATCACAAATGACTGATGCAAAATTGATGAAGACCAAAATCTCTGCTCTTCCTACCAAAACTTCCCTTTCAAACTGGAAGCACAAAAATGAATATCCTGCATTTTCTACAAATGGTTCACGGATGCTTTTCCCTGGATGGCTCCTTGTGGACAGTGATGCACGCGGTGAAGACGTAGAACTTCCAGAAATAAGTGAAGGTGATGTACTCAAAGTCCTTGAGCTTGGGAGTCTTGAAAAAGAAACTCAGCCACCATTTCGATATTCTGAAGCGGGACTCGTCAAAGAACTTGAAGCACGAGGAATTGGACGTCCGTCTACATATGCGTCTATTATGCGAACAATCGAAGAACGTGGCTATGTGACAAAAGAAGGTCGCACACTCTTCCCCACAGACACAGGTGATGTAGTGTCTACATTTCTTGAAAACAATTTCATGGAATATATTTCTGATACATTTACTGCGGAAATGGAAGATGAGCTCGATGATATTGCAGATGGAAAACGTGAATACGTAAAAACACTTAAAGATTTTTATGGACCGTTTTCAAAAGATGTAAAAGCAAAAGACAAAATCGACAAGATCACAAATCTCGGTGATGCACCTGCCGAATTCAAATGTCCAACATGTGGCAAAGATATGATTGTGAAGCTTGGAAAAAATGGGAAATTTCTCTCATGTAGTACATATCCAGAATGTACTGGTGGACGAACAATCGATGGCAAAGTCATGGAAGGTCCAAAAGAAATCGGCGAAATGTGCCCACTGTGCGGAGTCGACAAAGACGGAAACCCAAAAGAATTGACCAAAAGTGGTGGCGGAAAACTCGTACTGCGTGAAGGAAAATTTGGAGTATTTATTTCTTGTTCGCGATATCCAAAATGTAAATTCATAAAGGAAGACGAAGAAGAGAAGAAAAAGAAAATGACTGGTGTGAAATGTCCAATGTGCAACAATGGCGAAATGATGGAACGACGTGGACGATTTGGAATATTCTATTCGTGTTCAAATTATCCGGATTGTAAAAATGCAATCAAGGCAAAGCCAACTGGAAATATTTGTAAAATGTGCGGAAGTCTAATGATGGAAGGCACCAAGACGATACCTGAACGATGTAGTAACACAAAGTGTCCCAACCATCGCCCAGATAAATTGAATAAGATGCAATAAAAAAGCACTGCTAAACTTGCAGTGCTTTGTGCTATTTTGAACCTATCCCGCGTTGTTTCGTACAACATGTCGCTCAATATTCAAACCTTTTCCTTGTGCTAAATATTCTCCTTCATTTAAAAAATCTTCATCTGGAGAGACTAATAGTATTCTCACTTTGGGCACAGCGAGTCTTGAAAGAACAGGAAGGATATTGTAAGGAATATAATATGTTCTTTCTACTTCCCTCATATCCACACTTTCACCGATAATAATTATTTGCTGGAATGCTTTTTTTCGTAGCCACGTTTCAGCTGCCTCAACTGACTCGGCAAAATCACACTCCAATAAATCAAAGTCAAAGTCAGGTGCAAAATTCTTTAGACAATCCAGAGTTCTTTTGGTCCCATCGTGAATAATTAAGATTTTCATATGAATATTTTTTTAAGTTTCCCCCAGTCTACTTTTCTGTGAGGTTTTGTCAAATGACACTCAATTTCCTTGAGCTTTCAGCTTTGGGCGTTTGGCTTTATACTGTGTATATGAATATCGATGAAATCTATACCCTTATGAACGGCACACCTAAAACGGAATCCGACAAAGCCCTTATACAAAAGGCTTATCTTTTCGCGCAAAAAGCTCATGAAGGTCAAAAACGCGCGTCAGGCGATCCATATTTCCTTCATGTGTTTGAGACTGCAAAGAATCTCGCACGCTTTGGCATGGACGCAACCACAATCTCTGCGGGACTCCTTCACGACACCATAGAAGACACTGAGGTGACCGAAGAAGACATTGAGCGTGAATTTGGTAAAGATATTCTATTTCTTGTGAATGGCGTAACCAAACTCGGAAAACTAAAGTACCAGGGACGAGAACGACATGTGGAATCTCTCCGAAAATTTTTCCTTGCAGTCGCAGAAGACTTCAGGGTGTTTATCATCAAACTCGCTGACAGACTTCACAATCTTCGCACACTCGAGTACGTTAAACCAGAAAAACAAAAGCGAATTGCAATTGAAGCGATTGAAGTCTACGCACCACTTGCAAACAGACTTGGTATTGGAAAAGTGAAAGGTGAAATCGAAGACGCTGCCTTCCCTTTTGCATACCCAAAAGAATATGCGAAGGTTGAAGAAATCATCAAAGACAAAGTGCCAGTCTTTGAAGCAAGTCTCCAAAAGATAAATGAGAAGCTCAAAGAAGAGCTCATTAAACAAAATGTTCACACAGTTGAACTTTCTGCTCGAATGAAGCACAAGTATAGTCTTTGGAAAAAACTTGAACGCTACAAAATGGACATGGACAAAATTTATGACATTGTGGCTCTACGAGTGATAGTGAAAGATGTTGAAGAATGTTATCGGGTGCTTGGAATCGTGCACTCTATCTGGCGACCTTTGCCAAATAGAATCAAAGACTATATCGCGCTTCCAAAAACAAACGGATATCAAAGTATTCACACCACTGTGTTTACTGGTGATGGAGGAATTGCAGAAATTCAAATTCGCACAGAAGAAATGCATGGGCGTGCGGAATACGGTATTGCGAGTCACTTTTCGTACAAAGAAATGACAGCAAGTCAAAAAGAAAAAACTCCACACAAGTTTGAGTGGGTCAACCAGTTCAAACTTTTGGACGGAGATGGAATCACCAAAGAGAGGTTTGAAGAGAGTCTCAAGCTTGATGTGACAAAGAATCGAATATTCGTCTTCACTCCCGAAGGTGATGTGATCGATCTTCCTGAAGAATCAAGTCCCATTGATTTTGCATATGCTGTACATTCCGAAATCGGTGACAAAGCACTTTCAGCAAAAATAAATGGCAAAATGTCAAAGCTCGGAACAAAGCTTAAAAATGGAGACATTGTCGAAATAGCTACGGGTAAAAATGAACACCCAAGTACAAAATGGCTTGATTATGCAAAAACAACTGTCGCACGAAAACACATCCGACAGTATATCGATGCACACGGAGGAATCATTGATTCGATATTGAAGAGATTTAAATAAGGGCGCGAACTTACGCAGATCAGACGCGGACTTACGCAGAAAAAATCAAACCCATCACACAAGAGCGGCGCAAAAAGCGCCGCTCTTGTGTGATTTAGGGTCATCCTGAACTTGTTTCAGGATCTCTCATAATCTGAATGAACAAATCTTCCCATTTCTTATTGGATGACTCGATGAGGTTTATTTTCCAATCTCTGTGCCAACCCTTCAACTGCTTTTCTCGTGACAATGCAGATTGCACATCTTCTGTTTGTTCAAAATATACCAACTTTTTTAAATTGTACTTTTTTGTAAATCCATCGAATGTACCAGATTTGTGTTCGATAATTCTTCGTATCAGATTATTTGTGACACCAATATACAAAACACCTCTTTCTTTGTTAGTTAAAATATATACATAATAATATTTTAATTTCATTTTGAGATCCTGAAACAATACTGAAATAAATTCAGCACAAGGCACAGGATGACACAATACAAATTCCGCGTCTGTCCGCGTTTTGTTCGCGTAAGTCAGCGATTACAAACTAAAATTCTTTATATTATACAAATCTGTATCATCGTCTTTGTCTTTTTCCTCTTCGCTTCTGTCATCGAGTGCTTCCACGTCATCAGATACAACAGGTACTTCCTCAGGAGCCATAGCTTTTACTTTCTCATCGTGTCGCTCGAGCAATGCATTTGGATTGTTCATTGATGCACCAGATTTGTTGAGACTGTCGAGAAGTGTTCTAAGGTCGTCTGGCGAAAAGAAATCTATGAGAATCTGTCCTCCCTTTTCATTTTTCTCAATATGCACACGTGTACCCAATGCTTCCTGGAAAAGCTCTTCCATTTCAAGAATTTCTGGATCTGGAAGGAGTTCTACTTTTCGTACTTTTTCAATCGCGATTTTTCGTGCCATTCGCTCTGCCTCTCGCACGGTAATTTTTTTGTAAAGAATTTCTTTGAATAGTACAGTTTGCTCTTCGGGTCTATCTTGAAGCATCATCAGCGGACGAGTATGACCTTCATTAATTTTTCCTGCAGAAAGAGCGTTCAGTATTTCATCCGGCAACATCAAAATACGAAGTGTGTTTGACACAAACACACGACTCTTTCCCATCTTTTGTCCTATTTGTTCATGTGTAAAATCAAATTCGTCGGCAAGCTTCTGAAATGCTCTTGCGCGTTCGACAGGATTCAAATCTTCACGCTGGAGATTCTCGATGATTGCCAGTTCGAGCTTCATCATGTTGTCGTCACCTACACGAATGATGGCAGGCACTTCACGAAGTCCCGCGAGTTTTGATGCACGAAGTCGTCTTTCACCTGCGATAAGTTCATATTCTGTAGCAATTCCCCCGTCCTCTTTTTCGACTTCCGTTCGAGACACAACAAGCGGCTGAAGTACACCATACTGACGAATTGAATCCGAAAGATCTTTGAGTTTTGTTTCTTCAAACTCACGCCGTGGCTGAAATGGGTTTGGCTTGATTTTGTCTATCTCGATAAAGAAAACTGAATTTTGGTATAAGTTGGACATATACAGCTAGTAGGTGGTAGGTTATAGGCTTTAGTAATACAATAAATATACCATAAAAAGATTTATCTCTGGATTGAAATGTTAATACAAAAATGGTATAAATATGACGTTCTGTCGTTCCTTGCCGGGATGATGAAATTGGTAACCATGCGCGACTCAAAATCGCGTGCCGCAAGGCTTGAGGGTTCAAGTCCCTCTCCCGGCACCAATACAGAACTAAGAGGCTCTGAACGAGCCAATGCGTGGGCGTGCCGAAGGCACGCCCACTGTGTTTCGCCTGAATTTCGCCCAGAATCCGCAAGGGAATCCGCCAAAAATGAATCCGAATTGGGCGCGCAAGCGCGCAGAGTTTTTTCGCCAAGAAGCAGGTTCGAGCCAAAGATTTCTTTGGCTTTGACCTTTTTTGCAAAAAGGTCATCATCAGAAGCAATTTTGTCGAGTGATTGAGCGTCTTTTATCCATTCTTTCATCGGTTCGAGCCAATCATTCTGCTTGTGTGAAAGGTTAGTGATTTCTTCTTCGAGCGACTTCTTTTGCAAAATCAATTTTCCTTTTTCAACACGATAAATTTCCTTTTCAATATCTTGGTCGAGATAACCAGAAAGAAGTCGCTCTAACCTTTTCGACAAAGAAGAAATCTTTTCCTCTTTCTCTTTCACACAAGCAGTCAAAGACGGGGCGGATTCTCCATGTTCATTCTCTGCCATTTTTAACAATTCTTCCGCCCAGTCTTTGGGCAAAGAAACTTTTTGAATTAGGGATGATAACTGGCGATCCATTTCTTTTTCTCTAACGGCAGATTCTTTACACTGAAAATCTTTTCGCTTTTTTGTACATCTGTAATATGTGTACTCGTGAACATTTCCATTTTTCTGCCGTTTGAATTTGTGTTCGCCAGTTATCATCATTCCGCATGAAGCACAGGAAATGAGTCCGCAAAATGGTTGAGGTTCGTTCTGTGGTTTTCGTTCAGGCTGTCCACGCTTTTTCAACATTTCCTGTGCTTCATCAAAAAGTTTCTTTGAAATGATTGGCTCGTGTTTACCTTCGTGGATTTCACCGCCATACTTAAACAAACCGATGTAAAATGGATTTGAAAGAATAAAAGACGCTTTTGTTTTTGAGATTCTCTTTCCGGAACGCGTAGATATTCCGTTCTTCGCCAAAAAGTTTGATACATCTTCCAATCGCATATTTCCTTTCGTGTATTTCTCAAAAGCCAAGCGCACAATTTTAGATTTTCGTTTTTCTACCACAATCGTTTTTGTTCTCGAATCGTTGAGATACCCCACAGGCGCTTGGCTTGGGAATATTCCCATTCTCACTTTTTGGCGAAGTCCACGCTTGGTGTTTTCGGAAAGAGAATCTACATAGTATTTGCTTTGTACAAATGCCATAGACAGCGAGAATTTGCCCTGTGGCGTGTTTTCAAACCAGTGGCTAGGGAATTTGAGGCTCGCAAGGTTTCCGATGTCGAGAAAGTAAACTATCTGTCCACCGTCCACAGAATTGCGCGCCAAACGATCGGGGTGCCATGATAATATTCCGCTCACTTCACCTTTCTCTATTCGCCTCATCATTTCGCCAAAAATGGGGCGACCTGGAATTTTCGCAGTACGCTTTTCTACAAACTCCTCAACAATTTCTAACTTTTCATTTTTGGCGAAAGCGCGCAATTCCGTAATTTGCGCATCAATGCTCAAAACTTGCTTGTCCTCGACATCGGTACTCTTGCGAGCATACAAAAAGAATTTTTGCATAATATTTTTGAAACAGGAATAGCTACACTGGTGCAGACAATTCAACGTTAATCAAATTGTTACCAATGTAGCTATTCCTGCTGATTAACTAATAATAATTGTCTGCGTAGTTAGTATACCAAAAATATTTCCAACGCAAAAATTCTTTTTGTATCAAAGCAAATACTATGTCAAAATTGCTTTTGATTTCGAACCTGCTTCTTGGCGAAAAAACTCTGCGCGCTTGCGCGCCCAATTCGGATTCATTTTTGGTGGATTCCCCTTTGGATTCTGGGCGAAATTCAGGCGAAACACAGTGGGCGTGCCTTCGGCACGCCCACGCATTGGCTCGTTCAGAGCCTCTTAGTTCTGTATTGGTGTCTCTATTGTACCAAGTTAGAACCTATTTTCAAAATCGCTGATACAGCGTTCCCCGCGCGCTGAAGCGCCTCTGTGCTTCGCACAGAGCTTTCCAAAATGGAAAGTGCGGGAAAACGCTAAATACAAAGCGGACGAGATTTTGCGAAAGCAATTTTTTGGGGAAAGGATTTCGCAAAATCTCGGCTGATTCTTTTTGAAATTCGGCGGGGTTTGGGATTTGGATTCCGCGCGCAGGAGGGGTCTGGGGAGGAATGCGCGCGGAGCTTTTTTTTGGCGGGGGCTATGGAAAAAATTAACCCAAAATGCTAATATATAAAAGTACAACTTAATAAGAGACCTAACCCTTTGGCAACAAAGGTATGGTCGAAAAACACAACCAATATAAAGAACTCCTAGTCAGAGTTCGCACTGGTTGTGTCATATCCCGAAAGGGGTATGGGTAATCTTCGGATTATCGCTGGCTAGGAGCTTTTTGCGTCTTAGCTGGCACTCGCCAGTTTTTTTATT
>JAGOQQ010000007.1 GCA_017991395.1 Minisyncoccota bacterium
TTCTATCGGTGACAACACCACAGAATACAGTCAGTCAGGTTTTGCTGGATATGGAACCAACACTTCAACAGGTGGTCTCTACAATACACAAACTGGTAGTATACAAGCATCAGCAAATCTCTATTCAGTCTGGAGTGATTTGGATAAAATCATTACATGGCAAAATGATTACATGACTGCACTCACACAACATAAATCGCTCTTGGAAACACAGCTCATCCCTCGAATATACGAACTCGATTTCTGTGTACCGGGACCAAGGCCTGATTGGGAAACAAAGGCTCAAGAAAAAGTTTCTGCAGTGACACCACGGATATATGACCTGGGCACAACAGAAACCTTTTTCCAAGATCTCTTTATCACAGTAGGTGGTGGCAATGGAGGAAACTTGGCAAGCGGAGGAGGTGGAATGCTTTTGAGTATTTTTGAACAATATACAAACCTTATTAACACACAATGGTTTTCACAAAGTGCACTTATAAATCTTCCTGTCATAAACTCAATCAACAAAAGCGAATTTTCAAAGATTGCAAACTACGAAAACGTAATTGAAAATATACAAGAAGAAATCCTAGAAACCATGTCGGTCTTAAACAGGGTTGAGTATATCAAGCAACAACTCCAAGGAATTCCAAATCCAACAACAGGAGGCGTGCTGACACCCGCACAAGAAGACATAGTTGCGCAACAACAAAGAATCCTTGATCAGATCTCGCTCATGGTTGCAGTAGAGAGTAATGTAAATTCAGTAAAAGATGACATTCTCAAATCACAACTTGACCTTGCATATATTGGTGACAGTACAAAAGGTCTCATTAAGCAATGTATCGACGAAACGACAAGCTTTCCAAATCAAAACAGAATTATGCGTTGGCCATATCCTGCATCGCTACTTCCCGCAAGCGTACAAAACACATATACTCCTGGACCAATGATAACTTTGTACGAATCAGGAACCAGTGGCGAACTCCGAGAGCCTACATACCTTAAGAACATTCCTCAGAGTCTCCCTGCGACCTCAGTCAACACCTATATCTCTTTTGGATCAGGACCAAACTGTACCCCTACGGCACCATACATCCATATTTCAAACTTCATGAACCTCGCAGACTGTGATACAACTGCTGGATTCGAAAGATTCATAGAAATATACTAAAAAACACCTCGCACACAAGTGTGCGAGGTGTTTTTACACACATAACAATACAAAAGTTATTCATTCATAATGCTATACTAAAAAGTATAGTCGGACACGTGTGTCTTCATTCATGAACAAACATTTCTTTTTAAATAAATGGATGAAAAAAATCCCTCAAACAATCACTGGGAGGGTATTTGGTATTGTCTTTTTGACACTACTTACCGTAGGTGCTTCACTTGCGAACCCTATAAGTGTTGAGGCGGAACTCGATTACAATACACTTTTTGATACGGGAAGTTCGGTTGATTTTGTAAGCTCAACAGCCGGCACAGCAAATAGCCCAGGGGAAACAGTTAATGTCAGAATCACTCTTGATACAGGATTGTCAAAAGAATCAGGAAACTACACGCAAGACGAGATAGCGGCGATTGATGAAATATACTCCTACACGTCTGGTGAGTCTACGACATGGTCTCCAAAAACATGGGTGATACTGATCAAAAAAACAGACGGGTCTGAGGAAGTGATAACTGATATCACCTCCCGAATACAGGGCACAACATCAACGACGACAACTACGGACATTTTTGGTGCTCCTGTCACAAACATACATGGTCCTGCAAAAGTTGCAAATTTGTCTTTCACAATAAATTCAACTAATCCAATCATTGCCTCAAATTCTAATTACACCTTAGGTTTTTACTATCGATCAAACAGTGATGGAGAAGGTGGTGGTGATGCTGATCTTGATGGTAGTGGTAGTAATGCATATTATCGGATTGGATCAGAAAAAACATTTGCAACTTCAAATGGAACGCCCGGCGCATCTTCAGGAAACACAAACAATCTTCCCCCAGAAACTTCAACATCGTCAGTAGAAAAAAATGACGGAGGATTCCCAGAGTGTTCTCTTGGATTTTTACCTGGAACAACCATGAATATCAGCGGTTGTTTCGCTCAGCTTGTATACTATGCTATTTTTGTACCAACATCATTTATACTTGCTCTTTCTGGACAGTTTATGGACTTTCTGCTCGGCTATACTTTGGACAGTGGGTCATATAGTATTGGAAATTTTGTTGGACAAGGATGGAAACTCGTACGCGATCTCACAAATATTTTGTTTATATTTATTCTTGTATCAATTGGAATTGGGACAATCATTGGCAATAGTAAACTTGGCGACAAAAAACTCATCGGCTGGGTAATCATCGTCGCGCTTCTTATCAATTTCAGTTTGTTTTTCACAAAAGTAATTATTGATGCAGGAAATATTTTAGGAACTGTGTTTTATTCGGCGATGGGAGTAAAAGCCTCGAGTACCACAAGTGCCATTACAAATAACAGTCTTTTTGCGGGTGATGAAAAAAGTATTTCTGTTGCAATTGTAAGTAAGTTCAACCCACAAACACTCTTTCAAGAAATCAATCAGTACAACATGAAAGTTCCTGGAATTGCCGGAGAACCTGAGGTTGTAAACACTGGCACACCACCTGGATGGTTCACTATTGTTACTTTGATACTTTCAGTTATAAATGTCGTCACTGCCTATACATTCTTTGTTGTGGGATTGCTATTTATGGGTAGAGTAGTTGGGCTATGGATTGCAATGATGCTTTCACCACTCGCATTTATGTCTCTTGCCGTACCTTCGTATATGAGCTTTCTTTTCTCAGAATACAAGTTTAGCTCTTGGGCTGAGAAGGTGGCAAAACTATCGTTTTCTGCTCCTATATTCTTGTTCTTCCTTTATATAGTACTTTCATTCTTGAAAGGTGGATTTCTTACCGAGGCAATGGCTGTCACCTCAGACATGACCACAATGGAAAAGTTTTTGAGTACCCTTGTGCCATTTGTAATCATCACGATGCTTATACTCAAAGCAAAAGATGTCACCGTGAAAATGTCTGACGAAATCGGAAAGAAGTTTGCATCATGGGGAGAAAGCCTTGGGTCACTTGCTGTAGGAGGCGCACTTGCAATCGGCACAGGAGGTGCAGCACTTGCGATGAGAGGTACTGTGGGAAGAGCTGCGTCAGCAATTTCACAAAGTCAAACAATGCAAACAGCCAAAGGAAAAAGTGGAATTGTCGGAATGGCGTCACGGCTCGCACTTCGCGGTACAGACAAACTATCCAAGGCTTCATTTGATGCACGAAACACAAGTGCTGCTGATGCGCTTAAATCATCTCCTTTGAAGATTGATCTAAAAAGAAATACTATCGGAAATGCCTTTCTTGGCACCAACGACAAAGACCGTGGATTGCTTGGCTCATCAAGTGGGGGAATAGAGGGTATGAACAAGCGCCGAGAAGCCGATATTGTGAAAGAAGCAGAAGAAAGACAATTGAAAGGTTTTGCGTTTGATCAACAAGACAAACGAGCAAAAGAATATAAGACTAATCTTGCTACTGCAACAGAAAGCCAAAAAGCTATCAACATGGCAGCGGAAGGAACGGTTTCCCCTGCAGTCTACAATGCTGACAAAAACAGAAAGATACAAGCAGATATCGCTCGTGGTGTAATAGAAAAGGCAGAAGACTTTAATGAAGGGGCTTACAAAGAAACATACTTTGCATCTTCAGGATATAAAGACCTCGCCAAAGTTGAAAATGAAATCAAAGAAAACTTTGAGCGAACATATGGAAAGAATGCATCACTTACTGGTGCAGAGTTTAACAAAAAAGCGGTTGGTGATTTCAAAGATGAAGTTGCAAAGGGAAATTATGGTGTGGGTGGAGCTATTAAATCAACAATTGAAAACATAACTGGTAAAGATTTGAATCAAGCAACTCTCCCAAATTATGGAAAAGCAGGTATATTTGGAGCAACAGCAGCACTTGGGGGAGTGGCAGCGGCAGCACCACTTGCAGGAGCAGGAATGATTTCAAGTGCAGTTGGAGGATTCAATGAACCACAACGAGCAGGTGCATTGAAGGCGATAGACAAAAAGTTTGGCAACAAAGACCTCGAATCTGTTACAAATGAGTTGAAGAAAATTGATGCGGACATCAAGGACTATCTCACCAATGAAGGAAAATTAACAGAAGACCAAATTAAAAATCTCACAAACTTCGAAAAGCAAGCTAAACTTTCTGAAATCAGAAAAGAAAAAGAAAAAGATTCAAGAGAAATAAAATTTGAACGAGATGAAAAAAACGAGTTGTACAAACGTGAAATTGATCCAGTCAAAAAGAAGTTACTTAGAGAAGAGATTCTAACACTCGACGCAAGACAATCAGAAGTTCGCGATAAAATTGATGAGCTAAAAAATCTTTTCGATAAGCGTGACAGAAAACAAGATGCAAAAGAAAAACTTGAAAATAAAATAAATCCTAAAGATAAAAAAGATGATAAGGGCGGTGAAAAGAAAGACGATAAAAAATAATAATGTACAATAAGATATATGGAAATAACACCAGACATAATTGAAAAAGGGTTTGAATCAATGCCGCCCGAGCTTCGCAAGGCGACACGTGAAGTGGATGTGTCTAAAACACTTCATGAGATTGCCCAGAAATACCATCTTCACATGGATGTTGTCGGAAGTGTTGTGTCGGAAGCGTGGTATGTGATTCTCGGACTCAAAAAAGCTGAAACCTTTGATACTGAAATAGGGAAGTCAGTCATAATTCCTCAAGAGCAATTTAGTGCGATGCTCACAGAAATAAACGAACATGTGTTTGCAAAAATTCGTGAGAAAGTTCTTGAAATCCGACAAAAACAAAAAGAGGAAGAAGAGCTTGATGAATACTTGGAATCAACAAAAACACAAGAAGAAATTTTGCACGAATCAGGAATAGATATCCAGCCTGAGCCAGCAAAATCTCGTCCAAGTGACAACTTCGTCCCAGACAAAGTACAGGCTCAAGAAGACATGATTTCAAAAATTGAAACTCCTCCATCGCTTTCATCAATCAAACTAAACTCCCCACACGGACTTCAGCCAACAGAGAGGGTGCATTCGGTAGAAAAGCCACCTCTTCCAAACGGCACACCACCACCTCCACCAAGAAGTAGTGATCCATACAAAGAGCCGATACAATAGGAATACATCCCATACAAATACAAATGTGCGACGCCGTCGGCGTCGCACATTTGTATTTGTATGGGATAGACAAATCTCGATTCAGGACTAGTCCTTTTTTCTTGTATCCAAGATATCAAGACTCCAAGAAATATCTTTAAGTTTACTATCTGAGAGATGTGGCACAAGGTTTTCTGTTGAGGTATTTGAGATCTCAGACTTTTTCTCGCCTGGTTTCTTGGGAACTTTTTTCCAAAGATATAGCTTGTTTTGAAAAAAGTATTTAACTGAAGATTCAAGAATAAAAATAAAAGGTTTTCCATTCACTTGATAGAAGGTAAGAGCGGCTGCCAATCCCGCAACTGGAATAATAAAAAGAAACGCAATCACCAGTGGTAAAGCCTTATAGAGAATAAAACAAATACCCGCTCCACCAATAAGATAGATAAATTGTTTGAAAGTAAATGGGCCAAAGATTTTGTCTTCGACATCAATAAATTGTGGCACCTTAAATCGCATATAGATATAGTATAGAGTGATTAGCAATAAGTGCCAAGGGAAAAGGAGGTGCGTTGAGCGCAGAACGTGGAGCGTAGAGCGTAAAACACCAGATCACACAACTATCAAAAACAGAACAAGTGACATCGGAATATTTATGCAAGGCCAGGGGTTACTCATCTGGTATTTTAGAAACATTTTTTCCAAAAAAACCGGACTCTTTTCTCTTTTGAAACATTACGGAGCGCGACGGCGCGAGTGTAGGAATTTTCTAGCAAGAAAATATCCGTGTTTTAAAAGAGAAAGAGTGGAAAAGATATATTTGAGTTCCTGAAACAAGTTCAGGATGACACAATGCAGAATTTCTCTAAAGTCTACTTGCAAAAGAATATGTTTACCTTCTTTCAACTTTGAACTTTAACCTTTCACCTTTATACTGTATCTATATGCCTGTCTCATCAAAAACAACTCAAGACTTTGTTCCAGTAAAAGAAGTGCGCAATGGAATCATTGTACTCAAAGACGGTGGACTACGTGCAGTACTCATGGCATCATCAGTCAACCTTGCTCTAAAATCTGCGGACGAACAGCACGCAGTACTCTATCAATTTCAGGCATTCCTCAACTCACTCGACTTCTCAACACAAATACTGGTTCAATCTCGACGACTCGACATTCGACCATACCTTCTCGTCTTGGAAAACAAAATGCAAGAGCAAACAGAGCCTCTTCTCAAGGTTCAAACTCGTGAATATATAGGTTTTATCCGCTCATTCACCGAACAAGTAAGTATTATGACCAAAAGTTTTTATGTAGTCGTACCTTACAGTGCACCAGTGCTTGGAAAAGGAGGAGGAGGAATCTCGAGCTTGTTTCCTGGTGGATCAAAAACAGGAAATCAGTCACAAGACGACATGCTCGCATTTGAAGAAAGTCGCACTCAACTCGAACAACGTGTGGGTGTCGTACAAGAAGGTCTTAGTAGAACAGGGATTCGTTCTGTACAGCTCGGCACAGAAGAAGTGGTGGAATTGCTTTACAAAACATTCAACCCGGGAGAAACAACTGCATCAATAAAATTTTAAACACATATCTACCAAGTGGGGTATACTGTGTATATTAGAAATAAGCACTCATGTGCGCATAAGAAATTAGAATGGGAATCTTTGATTCATTGTTTGGAAAAAAGAAAGATCAAAACGTCGCACCTGTATTACCAGGTGAGATTTATGAAGCTGCAACACTTGAATTTCAAGACATCATCGCACCTTCTGCACTAAAGATTGATCCAAAAAATCTTAATCTTGGCGAAAAAGTTGCGCGAACGTATTTTGTGATTTCATATCCTCGATTTCTTACTGACAACTGGTTTACGCCTATCATCAACCTCGATAAAATATTTGATATTTCGATTTATGTTCACCCAATTGATACCGCAAAAATATTGCGACAGTTTCAAAAAAAGGTTGCCGAGGTGCAAAGTCAGATAAACATTCGTGAATCAAAAGGTCTTGTGCGTGACCCGATTCTCGATACGGCATATCAAGATCTCGAATCTCTTCGCGACTCACTTCAACAAGCTCAAGAAAAAATGTTCGAGTTTGGATTGTACATTACAATCTATGCGAGCGACGAAGCAGAATTGTTCAAAGTGGAAAGTGAAATCAAGTCTATTCTCGAAGCAAAGCAGGTGTACATTAAACCAGCACTCTTCCAACAAGAAGAAGGGTTCAAAAGCTCACTCCCAATTGGCACAGACCTACTCAATGTTCACCAAAAACTAAATTCAGAACCTCTTTCATCTATATTTCCATTCGTATCTTTTGACCTTACCTCTGACAAAGGAATTCTTTATGGAGTAAATTTGCACAACTACAGTCTTGTTATTTTCGATCGATTTTCTCTCGAAAACTACAACTCAATCATCTTTGCAAAATCTGGATCTGGAAAATCTTTTGCGACAAAGCTCGAAATTCTACGAACGCTCATGTTTGATACTGAGGTTATAGTGATTGACCCAGAGCGTGAATATGAATACCTCGCAGAGGCAGTGGGAGGAAGATATTTCAACATTTCACTCTCTTCAGATCACCATATCAATCCATTTGACCTTCCAGTTGCACGTGAGGACGAAACTCCTGCCGATGTGCTTCGTTCAAACACAATCAATCTCGTGGGACTCTTTCGAATAATGCTTGGAGGCCTCACACCTGAAGAAGACTCAATCATCGACCGTGCAATTACAGAAACATATGCATTGAAAGACATTACTCCGGAAGCAGACTTTTCAAAAATAGAACCGCCACTACTTTCTGATTTTGAAATGGTACTCTCAGGAATGGAGGGAAGTGAATCAATTATTTCACGACTCAGCAAGTTTACACGTGGAAGCTGGTCAACATTTCTCAACCAACCAACCAACGTAGATATCAACAAAAAGTTTATTGTGTTCTCAGTGCGTGACATGGAAGACGAACTCAAGCCTGTTGCAATGTATATCGTCACTCACTACATCTGGAATGCGGTGCGTCGTACACTCAAAAAGCGTCTTCTTGTGGTGGATGAGGCATGGTGGATGATGAAATCAGAAGACACTGCATCGTTTCTCTACTCAATCGCAAAACGTGGAAGAAAATACTATCTTGGACTCTGTACAATCACTCAAGACGTAGGAGACTTTATGAGAAGTCCATATGGTGTGCCGATTGTGACAAACTCATCACTTCAAATGCTTCTCAAGCAATCACCGAGTTCGATTGATTTACTCCAAAAAACATTCAATCTAACTGATGAAGAAAAGTTTAGACTTCTTGAATCAAATGTGGGGGAGGGAATATTCTTCGCAGGACTCAAGCATGTTCAGCTCAAAATTCTCGCTTCACCAACAGAAGAAATGATTATCACCTCTGACCCATCACAAGTACTTGCAATCAAAAAAGCAAAACAAGATTTGGCGAATATGGAGGGGAAGGGTTAGGAAGCATTAAACGTGGAACGTCGAGCGTAGAACGTAAACACGGGAACACCAACATACACCAATACAAAAAGAGCGGCGCATTCATGCGCCGCTCTTTTTGTATTGGTGTGTGTACTCCTAAGTTCAAAAACTTCAAACACAGACCATTTAATATAATTGAAAATTAGGGAAATTTTAGTTCGTCCACGCAATTCTGCATTTAGTCCGCGTTTAGTTCGCGCAAGTTCGCGACTGTGGTGTTTTCAAAAATCATTGTATACTAAAAGTAATGAAAAGCGTGATTCTCAAAATACTGACACTAAGCATGTTGATTTTCTCGACATCTTTTTTTGCGTACGCACAGTCAGTAATTTCACAAAATGATGTCACAGTAAAGCTCTCTCCTTCTATTCCTGGCCCAAATGAATCAGTCACAATCACACTTCAAACATTTGCTTTTGATTTGAACAAAGCAAATGTTTCTTGGACAATAAATGGAAAACTCACACCTAGTACAGAATTTGGCGGTAAAAGCATAAAGTTCACCACTGGAAACGTGGGGACTACAACATCAGTAGTCGCAGAAATAAAAGGTGACTCTTTTGACACGATTACAAAAAATATTCTGATCCGCCCTGCAGAAATTGATCTTCTCTGGGAAGTGACAGACTCATATACTCCTCCTTTTTATAAAGGGAAGGCACTTCCATCTTCTGAATCAACAATCCGCATTGTAGCGTTTCCAAACATAAAAACCCCAAATGGCACAAAGCTTAAATCTTCTGATTTTGTATTCAACTGGAAGAGAAATTTTAATTCTGTACAAGCGAGCTCAGGATATGGAAAAGATGTGTTTGAAGTAAAACACAATTATTTAAATAAAGACGAAACAGTTTCTCTTGTGGTGTCTGGTATTAGTCTCCCAACAGGAGCGGATGCACAACTCACGCTTGTTCCTGGAAATCCAAAAATTCTTTTTTATGAACAAAACCCACTTTATGGAACGTTGTACCAAAAAGAACTTGGGCAAGTTTTTTCAATGAACACAGACGAAACAGCAATTGTTGCCGAACCATATTTTTTTTCTCCAAAAAATGTACTTTATAGTGACGTTGCCTTCAAGTGGAATATCAACGGTGCGTCAGTTGCAAATCAGTCTCCAAAAAATGCGCTACTTGTCAGAAAGGGTGGAACAGGTGGATCAACTAAAATCAATATTACAATCGAAAGTGTTACTAAGCTTTTTCAATCAGCAACAAAAACGCTTTTTGTAAATCTATAAATTATGAAAATAGTTAAGTCGCTTTGTATAAAAAAAATATTCACCATTATGGTTTTGTTGTGCATGTTTGGACTAGTTCCAAGTAGTGTAACTGCTCAAAAGGATCCAATTATTCTAAACCCTACAAACCCGGCTGTTTCTGCTGGTGAGTGTAATGACGGAAAAGACAACAACAGCAATGGCAAAATTGATTATCCTGCAGACAGTGATTGTTCTTCATCCTCAGACAAAACCGAGGGTGAATCGTACAAACTACTCGCACCGTTACCAATATTTGGATCAATATTTAGTGCATCTGGAAAATCTTTTGGGGAGTATCTCTCAATAATGTTTACATTTCTAGTATCATTTGCGGGTGTGCTCGCGGTAGTGATGCTTATTTTTGGGGGAATACAGTACATGTCCACTGACTCACTTTCAGGAACTGAATCAGGTAGAGCTAAAATGACTCAAGCGATATATGGATTGATAATAGTACTCGCTTCCTATGTAATTCTAAATACTGTAAATCCTAATCTCGTAAAATTTAATTTCTCGATTCAAGGGCAACAAATTGAAATAAGTGAAGTAGGAGATGATGGTACACCACTGATAATTCAATACAGCGGAAAGGGAACTTGCCCACAGGATTGTGTTGATCTACTTCCAGAAGTTCCAATCAAAAACAGTTCAGGTAAAAAAGCCGAAAAAGTGTTCAAAGAAAAATTAGCTATATTTACAAATAAAATTAAAAACGACGGTATAATAAACAACGGCTGGGGCACAACTGAGGCATGGGCACCTTCGAGAACACACAAAGCACAATGTCATCCAAAAGGAACGTGTATTGATGCCAATTTTACAGGATCTGCTACAGCACAAAAAGTAAAGCAGTTTATAAATCAAGCATCTTCGTCGGGGTTGTGCGCAATATATGAAGTTCAGAGCGATAGTGCAAGAAATGACTTAATAGCTGGTGGGGTAAACCCTTCAAATATTAAAAATTATGGCAGTTGGATTAGTGCTCCACACTTCTCGGTATATGGTGGTACATGTAAATAAATCATGAGTAAAAAACTTCTTACAATCATAATAGGTGTATCGGTACTATCACTACTTGTTGGTGTTGGTACATTGATGCTCAAAAAATCAAACCCAGGAAACACCAGCACACAAACAGAAGGAGGTGGTCTTAGTTTTCGAGAATTTTTTACAATAGGAGGTAAAAAAGAGGAGGTTCCTGTAAACGAAATACCAACAGAAGAAGGTGAGGTTCCGGTAGACAACACAGACAATGGGCCAAAAGTTATTCCAAAACTTCAACAAATTTCATTTGAACCAACAACAGGCTACGGTACACTTGTGCGCGAACGAGAAATTGTGGCTGAAGCGGAAATGGCTACACTTCCTGAAACCACACCAGCAAAACCAACACCTGTTGCACCAAAGAAGTTTGAGTCGATAGACTCTGTGAGGTATCAAGACAAAGCAACAGGGCATGTCTATCAAACATACCTCGATATCGTAAGTGCTGAAAAAATATCAAACACAACTATTCCAAAAGTTCATCGTTCGTTTTTTGTCAGCAAAAGTGAAGGTCTGCTGGATCAATATCTTACTGGTTCACAAAATAGCATCGAAACATATCATGGAACTCTCACAAAAGATACAGAAGGAAACTACACATCACTCACGGGAATATTTCTCCCAAAAAATATCCTTGACATAGCGATTGCACCGGACACAACAAAAATTTTCTATCTATCGAGTCTTGAAAATGGAGTTGTGGGTACAATCTCATCACCAAAAGGTGAGTCAAAAATTCAAGTATTTTCTTCAAAGTTTTCTGAGTGGCTTTCACAATACGCAAACAGTAAACTTGTGACTGTGACCACAAAGCCTTCAGCGCGCTCACTTGGATACATGTATGGAATCGACACTTCAATAAAATCGTTTGATAAAATTCTCGGTGGAATCACAGGACTAACTACACTGACAAGTCCAGACGGAAAACAAGTGCTTTATAGTGCAACAAACACAGGTGGTTTTAGTCTAAACATTTACAACATCGCCACAAAAAAAGCTCTCACTCTAGGACTTACAACCCTACCTGAGAAATGTGTATGGGCAGGCGATTCACGGTCAGTATATTGTGCTGTTCCACAAACAATTTCAACAGGTGAATACCCAGACGCATGGTATCAAGGAATAGTTTCATTCAATGATTCATTTTGGAAGCTTGATACAGAAACAAATATTTTTGAACTTGTATATGACTCAGCGACAGAAGGTAAAAATTTTGATGGTATAAATCTTCAACTTTCAAATACTGCAAAATATCTATTGTTTATGAATAAGGTTGATAATCAGTTGTGGGGAATCAAAATCTAATCAGTAGGGGATACGTAGAGCGTAAAATACATAACAAAAGAGCGGCGCCTAAGGGAACACTTATGCAAGGCTAGGCGCCGCTCTTTTGTTATTTCTGTTTTCACGTTCTGCGCTCCACGATCTACGTTCTACGTTACCCTATATGCTCCCAATGTACTTGATCGTCACCCTCCTTTCTTTACCTTCTCCCACAGATTCACTTTTGATATCTGTTTTTGATTGGAGAAATGAGTGGATGATCTTTCTTTCATATGCACTCATTGGATCTATTTCGACAGTTGATTTGAAATACCGAGCTCGTTCTGACATCATATGGGCAATCGCTTTCAAATTGTCTATTTTTCTTTTTTGGAAATCATCCACATCAATAATATACTGTGGAACTATTTCTTGTTGCGAGTTTCTTTCTATAAGACGTTTTACGAGGTGGTTTAGTGCCATGAGTGTCTCACCATCTTTTCCAATAAAAACTCTCGGCTCAGACGTTTTTACTGTGTACCACGTACTATCAGTATCATTATCATACGACACTTGGATATCTTCCACGTGAAAACTTGTTTTCGTGATCAGATTTTTTATTAGTGTGTCGATTTCTTGGCTCATAGTATTATTTTACAGTTACCAATGCTTCTTTTTGAAGTTTTCTTTTTATAAAAATCTCCTGCGCAATTGAAACAAGGTTGTTTACCACCAAATAAAGCGCTATCGCCCCTGAAGTAGTGTAGGCAATAAACACTATAAACACAGGCATTACATATCGCATTTGCACATTCATGCTTTTCATAAGCTCAGTTTTAAACGACTTATCATCTGGTTTTGCCTTAAATGCAGGCATAGAAAGTCTAATTTGAATAAACTGTGTGATACCGGCAAGAACTGAGAGTACAATACTTTTCTTTGCGATATCAATAAGTCCTATAAAAAGAGTATTGAGTGTTTCAGGGTAGTGCACAAAAGAGTATAGAAGGTTTTCATTGAGTGAAATACCATCATAAAAAACTCTATACAACGCAATAAGGATTGGAAGTTGAATAATCAACACAAGACACCCTGAAAGTGGGTTGATTTTGTGTTTTTTATAAAGCGCGAAGGTTTGTCGTGCTTGTTCTTCTTTGTTTGAGTATTTACCTTTGATCTCCTCGAGCTCCGGCTCGATTTCTCTCATTTTAATCTGACTTCGGAGTGATTTCTGGGTGAGAGGAAAAGTAATTATTTTTACAATGATTGTAAGGGCGACAACAGCCAAACCCACATCAGCCCATGGAACATTAGCAGTAAGAAATACGAGAGCATTATAAAGTGGTTCGTAGAACACATTCATCCAAATTGATTGAAACATGAAAATAGTATACTCTTTCTGGTGTTTTTTTACAAAAACTATGGCACAAGATCTATTTCATGTTCCCGCCAAGGATGGCATTTGAGGATTCTTTTTGTTGTGAGGTAAAAACCCTTAAAAAATCCATGTTTTTGGAATGCTAGTTTTCCATATTCAGAGCAGGTGGGATAGAACTTGCATGAGTTTTTTTTATTGAAAAATGACGTAATACTTTGGTAAATAAGGATTATTTGTATTGCGATCCATTTCATTAGATAATTCTTGCTTTTACTAGTAGGTCTTTTGTCTCCTTTTTGAGGACGGAAAAAGAGAGATTGGTAGCTCCCTTTTTAGGAAAAACCATTAAAACATAAGGTTTTTCTGTTTTTTTAACCAAATTTACCACAATATCGTAAAGTCTTCGCTTTAGAGTGTTTCTATCTGTTGCTTTTTGTAGGACTTTTTTTGATACAACCACGGATATTTTAGACAATTCTCCATAAAAACCCTTATATCTTAAGGTTAAATAGTCATTTGAGGCTATTTTAGAATTAGAAAAAGACTCAGAGAAGAGTCTTTTTGTTACTCGTTGTTGAGTAGATATCATTATTTGCGTCGTGTTTTGACGGCAATTTTAGCTCGACCTTTTTGTCGGCGTCGCTTCAATACATTCTTTCCAGCACTAGTTTCACTTCGGACGAGGAATCCGTGTGTAGTTGCGCGCTTTCTTTTGTTGGGGTTATAAGTCTTTGACATACTGTGGGAATATACACTACTTTTTAAATTAAATCAATAGTGCGTGATTTGAAAGTTAGAGCACACACAAACATCATTGTGAAGTAGGCACACAATAACAGGGAAGGGTATAATTGCATTATACACAGTTTTTCCACAGGTTAATTAAGGTTTTTAAATTGTTTGATTAAGTATTTGTTCACGTATAATTATTTTATATCAGTTAACTATTTGATTCATTCTTATGACAGAGTACAAACAACTTTGGGATACGTGCTTAGGGGAAATAGAGGGTACAGTCTCAAAAGCCAATTTTAGTACTTGGTTTAAAGATACTTCAATAATTAAATATGAATTTGGAACAATATATGTAGGAGTTCCAAATGAATTTGTGAAAGATTGGCTCATGAATAAGTTTAGTAAGCTTATTTTGAAGACTCTTGTTGATCATTCATCTGAAATCCGAGCAGTTGAATTTATAATTTCAAAACATTCTCATAAAAAAGAGGGTACGGACACAGATATTGCAAAAACCTTTATAAACAAAGAGCTTCCTCTCTCTGATTTATACATAAACAAAGAAGACAACCTCAATCCTCGTTATGTATTTGAGTCTTTTATTGTAGGACCATTCAATGAAATGGCTCATGCAGCTGCACAAGGAGTAATTCGAAACCCTGGACGTTCGTACAACCCGCTTTATGTATACGGAGACACAGGTTTGGGAAAAACACACCTCATCCAAGCAATAGGAAATGCTATAAAACAGAAATTCCCAGAGAAAAAGGTTAATTATATTACCCTTGAGAAGTTCGCGACCGACCTTATAAACTCATTCCAAAACAACAAGGCCGCTCAATTCAAAGAAAAGTACCGAAAATATGATGTACTTATCATAGACGACGTTCAATTTGTGGGAAAAATGGAAAAAACACAAGAAGAACTCTTTCACATGTTCAACTTTATGCATGAAAACAATAAACAAATTGTCTTTTCATCAGATAAACACCCAAATTTCATCCCAGGACTCGAAGATCGTATGCGTTCACGGTTCAATCAAGGAATGATTATAGATGTTCTCCAACCAGAATATGAATCCCGGATGGCAATTCTTAAAGCAAAAGTATCACAACTTGGTGATATTCCTCTTTCAGATGAAATTATTGAATATCTTGCAACAACAATCCAGGGAAATGTTCGAGAATTAGAGGGAAATCTCAATGTTGTCGTGTGTCATATTCAACTCAAAAATCGACCACTTTCACTCAATGAAGTAAAAGGTTTAATTAAAAACAGTATAAAACCAAAGAAAAACATATCTATTAAAGAGGTTGCGAAGGTAATTTCAGAGTATTACAACCTAGAAGAATCCCTTATATACGAAAAAACTCGACGAAAAGAAATTGTACGAGCCCGGCAATTGATCATGTATATATTAAGAGAGGACTTCAATGTCTCATATCCATTGATTGGTCAAAAACTAGGAGGGAAGGACCATACAACAGTAATCCATTCATGTGAGAAGGTAAAAAATGATCTCAAAAACAATATGGGACTTTCACAAGAAATTGAAGAATTAAGACTATTATTCAAATAGAAACTGTGTATAACTCTGTGCATATCGTGGATATAACATTAGGAAAACTATAGGAAAAATCTGTGAGTTAAAATAGAATAACTTTTAATAAATAAATCAAAAATAAAAGTTATTCACAAACTCCAAGAGTTATACACAAGTTGTCTAAAAAATAATTATCAAAACAAGCTTTATTTATACACATTATTTACGACTTATCCACTTATCAACAGTACTTAATAGTAATAATAAATTTATATATAAAGAACTAATACACATACTTATGAAAGTAGAATGCCAAATAGATAAAATTAAAAAAGCGCTCACTGATGCAGACAAGATTACAGGTAAAAACCTCACCCTCCCTATTCTTAGTTCTATCCTAATTATCGCGTCTGATAAATCTCTAAAGTTTAGATCAACAAATATAAACCTTGGAATAGAAATTGAGATTCCAGCGAAAGTAGAAAAACAAGGTGTCGTGGCAGTTCACGGAACAACTATAGCTACCCTTTTTTCTTCTTTAAATGACCAAGGTGCAGTGGTACTCGAACAAAACGACCAATCTCTTAATATACAAACCAAACATAGCTCATTCGTCATTAAAAGCTATTCACATGAAGATTTTCCTACAATCCCAGTAATAGAAGGTGAAGAAATACAATTATCAATAAAAAAGTTTATTGATGGAATAAAATCAGTGTATTACAGTTCATCACTGTCAGACATAAAACCCGAAATTGCGAGTATTTATATATATTCAGATAATGACTCATTGGTATATGTTGCGACTGATAGCTTTAGGCTTGCTGAGAAGAGAATAAAATTTAAATCAAACACAGAGTTTCCAGGTATTTTGATTCCTTATAAAAATATAATTGAAATTATAAAGATTATTGGTGATCTTGATGGAGATATTTCTTTAATTGTAAACAAAAACCAAATTGCGTTTAATTATCCAGGACTCTATCTTACCTCTCGTGCAATTGATGGTGTATTTCCAGACTATAAACAAATTATTCCAAAAGAATTCAAAAGTGAAGCGGTTGTACTTAAACAAAACTTATTAAATACACTAAAACTTTCAACTATTTTTAGTGATAAATTTAATCAAATCACTCTTTCTTTAAAGCCAAATAAGAAAATTCTAGAAATTAATTCAAAAAATTCTGATATAGGAGAACACACAACAACAATTGAAGGAACATTTTCTGGTGAAGATATTGAAATGAGTTTTAATTCAAAATATATTATTGACTGTTTTCAATCAATAAGTAATGACAGTATTATTTTGAAATTTAATAACACCAACAAACCTATGATTATTCAATCATCACAAGATTCATCGTTTACATATCTTGTGATGCCAATGAATAGATAATATATGGCACACGGAAATCTTGGTGATTTTTTATCAATATTTAAAAACCTTCTTTCACATGAGGAATTAGTGAGGGAAGATATTATTTCTTCAATAGAAACACACACAGGAATAGTACTAGAAAAGAAACAACTCACAATAAAAAATTCAGTGTGTGATATAAACACTCACCCAGCAGTAAAAAATGAAATTTTTTTAAAGAAAAAAGAAATAATGAATTCTCTCCGAGAAAGTACTCACAAAAAAATCAGCGATATTCGCTGATTTTTTTAATATATTATTCACCTGTGAGTGTGAAATATTTTACTTCTTCATTGTTGTTGTATACCGTATCATATCCTTTTATTTTAACTTCATTTTCTTCGCTTAGGTCATCAATTGATGAAAGGTCTATTGAATAGGTGAATGGAGATTGTGATACTGAATCAATATAAATTCCATTCAGGTATACTTCGATTTTTCTCAATGGGTATCTTCCAGATGAACTTACAGAAATATCTACTGTTTCAGACTTAGAGTATTGTGTATCATTGAGTGAAATTTGAACTCTAGGTTTATTTTCAACTGTATGAATATCATCAAAATCATTTGGTTTTTCTGATGCACTTACAAATTGATTTTGATATTGACCACTATTTGATCGCCACCAATTTTGTACTGCTGTTTCCCAGTTGTTGTATTGAGAATCATTTTGTGGATTTGAAACTATTCCACCTGTTGGATTTGATTTATCTACCCAGTGAAGTATTGAATGAATATTTGTAATTACTTTTTCTTTTCGTGTTTCCGAAGGTGTGAGATCTGTTGCAAGTTTTCCTGAAATTGTATCAATTATAAAACTCTCTCCTCCTAAAAATTTACCTCTAAGTGGTGGAATAAGTGAATCATAATTTTCAGCGACAGATGGTTTTTCAAATGATTCTCTTGGCATTTTTGATAATGCGTATTTCATCACTTGATTAAATGTTGGACCAGACACAGTAGAACCTTTTTTCATAGGTGTGTTTTCATTATTTCCTGACCACACTCCCACCACCACAGAAGGGCTGTATCCAATCATCCACGCGTCTTTATTACTATTTGTTGTTCCTGTTTTTACCGCAACATCATCAGACACATTCAATGTAGAGTTCGCTCCAAATGTTGGTGTACGCGCTTGATTGTCTGAAAGAATATCAGAAATCATCAATGCAACATTTTTTGAAAGTACTTGCTGTTCTTGTTGTGTGTACTGCTCCAACACTTGACCTGTTTCTGTTTCTATACGAAGTACTCCTGTTGCAGGAACTCTAATTCCCTCATTTGCAAATACACCATACGCACTTGCCATATCTAGGAGTGACACCTCACCACCTCCGAGTACAAGAGTAAGTCCATATTGTTCCGGATTTGTAAGAGATTTTATTCCCATATCTTTTGCTGTTTTTAAAGAATCTTTAATACTTGTGAGGTAAAGTAGTTTTACTGCGGGAACGTTGATTGATTGAGCAAGTGCATCACGAAGCATCATTGGACCATGAAAAAGACCATTGTAGTTTTGTGGCATATAACAATCATTTTTACTTCGTCCTCCTTTTGGATTTCCGTATGCATCACACGACGCTTGAAATTCTGTTGGTACATCAAAAAGTACTGTTTCCGGAGTATATCCTTTCATAAATGCAGTTGCATAAATAAATGGCTTAAATGATGAACCCGGCTGTCGTCGTGCTGTAGTGATATTAAAATTTCCATCAATCTCTTTGTCAAAATAATCTCGAGAACCAACCATGCTTAATATGTGTCCTGTTTTTGGATCAAGTACCACCACACCAGTATTTGTCGCATTGTAAGTTTTTGCATTTTCTAATGCATTTTTAAGAGCCACTTCTTCTGCTTTTTTCTGAATATCATAATCAAGAGTGGTGATCACTTTCAAACCTCCTCCTTCAATCGCATCTTTACCATATTTTTGTTCCAAGTATTCACGAATAAACATTACGAAGTGCGGTGCTTTCAGACCTGTTGCTTCACGAGGAATAAACACTACTTGCTCAGCTTTTGCCGTGGTCATCTCGTCTTCAGTAATAAATCCAAGTTCTTTCATTCGTGAAAGCACCACATTTTTTCGAGTATCAAGAAGTTCTTTGTTTTTTCCATATGGAGAATATCGAGTTGGTGCTTGAGGAATCGCTGCAATATATGCAGATTCAGCAAGTGTTAGGTCACGTGCTTTTTTATTAAAAAAAGTTCGTGATGCTTCCTCGACACCATACACACTTCCACCATAAGGAACTTCATTTAAATATATTCCCAAAATATCTTCTTTAGAAAGTTGCTGTTCAATTTTTACTGCAAGAATCCACTCTTTTACTTTTCGAGTAATAGTTTTGTCTTTTGTAAGAAGAGTATTTTTTATAATTTGTTGTGTGATTGTTGATCCTCCTTGTGAAAAATCCACACTCAACACATTCACAAGTACCGCTCGGAGAATAGCTTTTGGTTGGATTCCTTGGTGTTGGTAAAAATTTGAATCTTCAATTGCGACTGTCGCTTTTTTGATATTGTCGCTAATTTCTGTAAAAGGAACTACTGTACGTTTGATATCTTGGTGTACATCATAAAGAAGAATTTCACCTGTGTTGTCGTAGATTTTTGTAGAACGCTCGATTTTTCGCGCGTCAAAAGAATTGAAATCAGGAATTTCAATCATACCAACCCACACCATAAGAGCAGCCCCGAGAAGCACACCTGTACTTAAAAGGAAAATAAATGTATTTATAAAAATATGTTTCTTTTTTGATTTATGTTCAGTCATTCTATTCATCATACCTTGATTTTACTATTTGTGTATATATCTATAACGTAGAATATACGCTTTCATTACACAAAGACAAAATCACGTTTTTGTGGTAGATTTTTACTATGAACAGAGAAACAGAAATACAAGAACTTCTCACGCGGGGTGTTGCGACATATATCGACCCAGACAAATCGTTTTCACAAAAACTCGAGTCAAATCCGAAAGGTATCGTCATTAAATTCGGAGTGGATCCTACTCGTCCAGATATTCACCTTGGACACGCGGTGGTACTTCGACGTTTGCGAAAATTTCAAGACCTTGGATGTAAGGTGGTGTTTCTTATTGGAGACTACACAACACAAATTGGTGACCCAACAGGAAAGAGTAAGGTTCGACCAGAAATAAGCCAGCAGGAAATCGAACAAAACATGAAAACATATCTCGAGCAAGTCGGAAAAATACTTCGCACTGATGAAGATGTGTTTACATGGATTAGAAATTCAGAATGGTTTTTGAATGTGTCAGACATTACACCAGGAGACAAAACTGAAATAAAACTCTCAATAGATTCAAAAGAAGAAAATGTTCACAAAGAAGTTCCTGTCAATCCAAACTCATTTGTAGGAAAGGCGGTACTTTTTGAAAATACGCGAATGCAAAAAACTCATATAAAAAATGAAAACGTACACATTGTTTCATTTTCAAATATTCTTTCAACCCTCCGACATATTACTCATGCACGATTGATTGAACGAGATATGTTCCAAGAAAGACTAAAAAGTGGTGGTGAATTATATATGCATGAAATGCTTTACCCTGTAATTCAAGGAATTGATTCGGCTATACTTCACAAAATATATGGTGCGTGCGACCTCGAAGTTGGTGGTACAGATCAGACATTCAACATGCTCGTTGGGCGAGATGTGATGAAAATGAACAAACAAGTTCCTCAGGCAGTACTCTCATTTGACCTACTTGTCGGACTTGATGGAAAGGAGAAGATGTCAAAAAGCCTTGATAATTATGTTGCAATCAATGATGAGCCTTCAGATATGTATGGCAAAATAATGTCTATTCCCGATTCTGCACTCACTGAATATTTCACTCTCTGTACATATACTCCACAAAACGACATTGATGAAATTGTATCTCAAATGCAAAACAACAAAGTAAATCCAAAGGATATCAAAATGCGACTCGCGGGTGAAATTGTGGCGATGTATCACGGGGAAGGTGCGCGTGTGATCGCTGAACAAGATTTCATCACCAAGTTTCAAAAGAAAGAAATTCCCGATGAAGTTCCAGAATACACCGCCTCACAAGACGAATTGCTAATGGATGTATTTAAAAAAGCAGACGTTGTGGAATCAAACAACGAATTCCGAAGACTTGTCGAAGAAAGTGCAATCACACTCCTCACCGATGAAAATCAAAAAATAAGTGATCCTCAAATACACGCAAAAGAAGGAGTCTATAAAATAGGCAAAAAAAGATTTATAAAAATCGTCCATAAATAAAAAACCGCCAGTTGGCGGTTTTTTATTAGAATACTTCTTCCTCTTCTTTTTCCTCGTCGTCATCGAGTGAGTCTTCGTCTTCCCATGATGGACCATCAAGGGCAACATCATCTTCAGTTCCAAGTTCATCAATAACATCATCACCCAATACTCCTTCACCCAATTCTTCCTCTTCTTCATCGTCGAGTGATACAAATAATGGGCTCTTAATTAAAGTTTCTTCTTCGTAGTGCATACGTCTATAAAGCAATTGATTAATACTAATATGATACCTTTTGTATCAAATACAGAAAATTTTGCAAGGGGTAGGAGAAAAATGTGGGGAAAATAAAAAAGACTTAAATCTCTAAACAATCCTTGTGAGCATGCGCACACAAGTAATGCACTGTCATAGGATAGCCTCAGGAACGAAAATCGCACCAAGACGTCCTAATCAAATACCTATAACCGCGAGGCTGATTGCTTAGAGATTTAAATCATTTTTAGAAAACAAAACGTCACCTACATATGTGCAAGGTGACATCTAGGAAGAGTATAGCATATTAAAATTTTTTGTCAAGCATCAGTCATATACTATATACTGTATACATGAACAATCCTGACGATCGATTTTTAGATCAATCTCTTCGCCCATCTACTTGGGATGAATATATTGGACAAGAAACAATCAAAGAAAACCTCCGAATTCTTCTTCGTGCTGCCGAAGAACGCAATCATCCCGCAGAACACATTCTTTTTTATGGCCCACCAGGACTCGGCAAAACCACACTCGCACATTTGATTGCAAAAGAAACAGGTAGGCAAATCAAAATCACCTCAGGTCCTGCTATTGAAAAAGTAGGCGACCTCGCGTCGATACTCACAAATCTTTCACCGGGAGATATTATTTTTATTGATGAAATTCACCGACTCAACAAAATGGTTGAGGAAGTACTTTATCCTGCGATGGAGTCTGGTGTGCTTGATATTATCATCGGGAAGGGACCATCTGCGCGTACAATCCAGCTCGACCTTCCGCCATTCACTCTTATTGCTGCGACGACACGAATCGCACTTCTTTCATCACCACTTCGTTCGCGTTTTGGAGGTGGAGTACATAGACTTGAATTTTATACTGAAGAAGAAATTAGAAAAATTGTTTCTCGAAGTGCGAAAATTCTCGGCGTGACTATTGATGATGAAGCATTGGTGGAAATTTCACAACGTTCACGATTTACACCACGAACTGCAAATTATTTTTTGAAACGATGTCGCGACTACGCACAAGTTCATAAAAAAGAACTTGATAAAAAAACAGTATTCCTGGCACTCTCACTTCTTGGAATAGACGAGCTTGGACTTTCTCAATCAGACAGACTTGTACTTGAAGCAATAATTGAAAAGTTCAATGGTGGACCGGTGGGACTCAACACACTCTCTGCTGCGACAAGTGAAGAAGAAGCGACAATTGAAGAAGTGACAGAACCCTACTTGATCCAACGAGGACTTCTCGAGCGTACACCACGCGGACGAATTGCAACTCAGAAAGCATACGAACATCTTGGATTTGAAGGATTTGAAGATAAAAAGTAAACAAGTAGTACGTAAAACGTAGAACGTAGAACGTTAAACACTAAAACACAATAAACTCTCTCTAAAGACTAAAGACCAGAATCTCTATAAACTAACAACTATAAACTAAAAACTTCCTATTATTTATATGCGAATTATTTCTATTGATCCTGGATACGACCGACTCGGTGTGTCGGTAATGGAAAAAGATGCAAAAGGAAAAGAGGTCGTACTTTTTTCTGATTGTTTTCTGACTGACAAAAAAGAGTCGCTCGAAAAAAGAATTCTTTTTCTCGGGCAAGAAGTCAAAAGTGTAATCAAAAAATGGTCACCAACACATATGGCGATTGAAAAACTTTTTTTTACAAAAAATCAAACCACCGCAATGAAGGTGGCAGAGGTTCGCGGTGTGGTGATTTATGAAGCGTCACAAAAGGGAATAATTATTCACGAATTTTCTCCACAAGATATTAAAATTGCAGTGACAGGATATGGAAATGCATCAAAAGATCAAGTATCAAAAATGACTGAAAAAATTCTGTCGCTTTCAAAAAAGAAACGTCTTGATGATGAGATGGACGCCCTTGCGCTCGGAGTGACGGCGCTGGCACACAATAGGAAGTAGGTAGTAGATAGTAAGAAGTAGGGAATTCAGAATTCAAACCTCCCCTAGAGGGGAGGACGACATTACACGAAGTGAATGCGAGGAGGGGTAAAGAATTGATTTTGCATTGTGTCATCCTGAACTTGTTTCAGGATCTCAAAAGTACCTTCTTTTTCACTCTTTCTCTTTTGAAACACGGATATTTTTCTGGTGAAAAATTCCTATACTTGCGCCGTCGCGCTCCGTAATGTTTCAAAAGAGAAAGAGTATTGTTTTAAGGAAAACAATTGTTTCTAAAATACATAAACACCCCGTCACCAGCGTGTCGTCTCCACTAAACAAGAATTATTGTTTCTTTTGATAAAAATTAAAACCTGAACATCACTGTTCAGGTTTTTTATTTTCTTGTCCGCGTCAAGTCTGCGTAGGTCAGCGTCTAGTTCGCGTCTTAGTTTTGTTCTAAGTCCACCACCGACTTCACTTCTTCAAACGATGTTATACCTTTTAGTGCTTTAATGATTCCATCTTCTTTCATATCAAGAATTCCTTGGAGGTCACCCACTTTTTTAATTTCACGCTCACTTGGGTTTCGTGGAATTATTTCCTCAATTTTCTCATCAGACACAATCGCTTCATAAATTCCAAGTCGTCCTTTGAATCCTGTGTTGTTACACTTATCACATCCAGAAGCTGTGTACAGAGTAAATGGTTTTGAAATATCAATTCCATAAAAACTCAAATCTTTTCCTTCAGTTTGTGCATCAGTAAGAATTTTTCTCATCACAGCATCTTCTTCAGCACTGACCGCTCTTTCTTTTTTACATTCAACGCAAAGTTTTCTTACGAGTCGTTGTGCAATTGAAAGTGAAAGGGCAGAGGTCAAAATTTTTGGGTTCACATCAAGATCAATGAGTCGGGGAATTACACCTGCTGCATTGTTTGTGTGAAGAGTAGAAAACACCATGTGTCCTGTGAGTGCCGACTCTACCGCAATCTTTGCTGTTTCGCTGTCTCGAATTTCTCCCACCATGATTACATCAGGGTCTTGTCGAAGTGCCGAACGCAGTCCTTCGAGAAATGTATATCCTTTATCAGATTCAACTTGTGTTTGTGTGATTCCTGGCAAATGGTATTCGATTGGGTCTTCGATTGTGATTATTTTTATTTCTGGAGAATAAATTCTGCGCAAAAAAGCGTAGAGTGTAGTTGTCTTTCCAGATCCAGTTGGACCGTTGAGCAAGATAAGTCCATTTGGTTTTACAATTTCTTTTTGAATCACTTCAAAAAGTCGTGGTTCAATTCCCAAGTCTTCAAGATGTACTTGAATAGATTTTGGGTTGAGTATACGCATCACAATAGACTCTCCGTATGCACCGGGAATCAAAGATGTACGAATACTTATTTCATCTTTCTCAATAAAAATACTAAAACGTCCGTCTTGAGCAATATCATTTACAAGTTTTAATCCCGAGAGAAGTTTGATGCGAGAATTGAGAAATTTGTGAATCTCAAATGGAAATTCCATGATGTCTTGAAGTAGCCCATCGAGACGATAGCGAAGTCGCACATGTCCTTCTTCTGGTTCAATGTGTATGTCTGAGGCGCCTATTGAAATTGCTCCCGCGAGAATAACCTCGAGCATTTTTGAAATTCTATGGCTCGATGCATCTTTACTCATTTCATCAATTACATGAGGAACATCATTGATAGTACGAATACGTTTTCCAATTTCAATAATCGCTTCGCCTGTGATATCAAGTCCTCCTTGGCGAGATGTTGTGGCCATTGAGATTTCTTGGTATCGCTCCCATACTTTTGCAAGGCTTGCAGGTGAAGCCATATAAATATGCACGTTGTATCCTTTTGCTTCCAAATCTTTTTTAAGTGCGAGCACTTCGTCTCTCTCTGGTGCGCGCACTGCAATATGTACATCGTGTCCAAGAAGTTTGAATGGTGCTACTTCAATACTTCGTGCGAGATCTTCAGGTACCGTTCGGAGTGCATCATTTTCAACAAGAACACCCGCAAGGTTGATGTAGGGAACACTGTATCGAGTTTGTGAAAGCACTTCGGCAAGTTCTTCCTCTTCTTGTTTGCGAATTTCTTCTAATTTTTTCTTCTGTATTTCTTCGTCGTTTTGACTCATACAAAAAGTATACCGCACTTATACAAATCGTAGAAACAGTGTCATTTTTGACCACATTTTTAGCACCAAAATGCCTGTTTTTGACCAATATTCACAATACTAAAATCGACCCCTTACGTATTGACAAAAGCTTTCAAGTGTGATAAGATATAGCCAGAAAACAAAAACTGTCTAAAAACTCAAAAAAGAAAGATATGACAAAAAAGCTCTTTAACACACTGATTCTAATGGCTGGTATGGTCATGAGTTTCTCTAGTTTGGACGCTCAGCGTCCAAGTGGACACCGCTGGTATGGCGGAAATGATGGTTCAATTGAAAAATTGAGCCAAGAAATCAAAGGTAATTCCTGGTCGCAAGACTGGAATATTACCCGAGATGAAGCAGTTGGTACGTACGTGTTCAACTTGAACCAAGCATTTAAAATGCTAGGTTCAACAAGTGAGTTAGGGATTCCCGAATTCATGCATGTATTGCAAAACAGCACGGTGCAGACATTGCCTCCGGGTACTGTCTTTACCAACACACTGGTGAATGATGCGGGGAAACCCATCGCATTCATTGACACTGTTGGAAAAGACGGAGAAAAGTTTTTCGTCTATGTTGACGAAAAAACTGGAAGCAAAATTGCATGGGCGAAAGCCACATGCATGCAGTCAGGACTTGCTGTCTTAAAAGGCAACAATCCTGTTATTCCCACACCTGTAACTCCAACGCAAGTTGTGTATGCACAGGCGACACCTGCACCTGAAGTGAATGTCACAACAGGTGACGTACATGTTGCTCCGCCGATAGTAACTGTAGTTGATTCTGGTGATACTTATATCACCAACAATTACAATCAATCGTCGGAGCGAGTTGGTGAACAACCTTATTACAATCAGGCACCAATTCAACAATGTGGCGGAATGGGTATGGGTATGGGTGCTGGGCTGTATGCTCAAGCATCGTTTGGATGGGGAATGCAACAACCTTTATGTAATACGTGGGGAAACTCAATGTATTATGGGCCACGAGGTGGTGGCGGGTACGTGATTCCAAGTGGTGGAGGTGGTAGTTCGACTTCGAACAACCAGCCTGTGAATGTGTATGTTGATATATATAACAATATCGACAACACTAATACAAACACCAACACTTCAACCAACAACAACAATGTTGAGGTTCCGTTTTATCAGGACCCACACATTTACAACCCACACCCAAATCCTGGTGGTGGACCGGTTGACCCTCCAAACGGAAACCCTCCAACAGGAGGTACTGGTACAGGTGGTGGACCCGCTGATCCGGAAAATAAACCGGTTCGTGGATATGCCACAAAAGGAGGAGGTCGACAGACCAATCCTTTTACTACACCTGCTACTGGTACAGGTCCAAGAAGTACACAAGCTTCAAGTGCAACATCTGCAAATGATGTTGCGGTAAGAAGGGGTGTAACCTCAAGTCCTACAACTGCACAAAACGCAACACCAGCATCTACTCTTAGAACCAACAATACGTTGGGACAAAGAGGAGTAAAAAATGTTGGTCCAGCACCAAGAAATGCGCCGACTACACCTACTACTCGTTCAAACGAGCAAGGAAATGGTCCGCGGACTTTCGCAAGCAGAAATGCAAACGAGAGGCCATCGGCTGCATCTGTTGTCAGAAGTGGAAATGCGAACTCTCAACAAAGAGCTCAAAGCCAGGCGACACCACGAAACAACGGTCAGTTTAATGGCCAGCAACAACGTGCCACTCAAAACCGTTCATTTGCACAACCGAGACAACAACAAATGCAGTCTCGTCAAATGAGCAGTCCTCGCCCTGCAAACAATATGGGTGGAAATCGGATGAGTGCTCCACGTCCAAGTGGAGCAAGTGTGGGAATGCGACGTTAGAATTAGTTCTTTAGAAGGGATCCTTATCCGAAGGATTCGGATCCCTTTCATTTTTAAGTGCTTAATACATGTTGAGCCTTTAAAAATGTACGGGAGACGTACAGAAATTATAAATTGTGAATAAAATTTTATGAAAAATATTACAAAAACAAAATCATATGTAGGTACACTCGCGATTGTTTTCTTCGCGATTTTCGGAGTATCTATGGTGTCTGCTGATACTGCAAATACAGCATTCAACACAGATCCTCAGGATCGTGCCACTGTGCGTGTGTCAAACTATACCCAAAATCCTGGGTCAACAGCATGTTGGTCAACAGCGATTCCGGGTACAAGTCCTCAAACAGGATGTAACAACCAAACTCTCCAAGCAGGAGATCTTGTGTCAGTTGCAATTTATTATCACAATACTGGTTCTGCTTTTGCAGACAATACGCGTGTGAAGCTCAATAGCCCAAGTGGTACAAGCACTTCACATTCATTTTCTGGTGGCGTACTTGCAAACAATGCATCGTACAAATCAGGGTCGTCAACAGTAAACATTTCAAGTGCACAATCACTTACGTATCAATCATGTTTTTGGTATCCAAACCAAACACAAGCAGCACAAAACTGTCCAAATTCTGGACAAGATGTGTTTACTTCAAGTGGGTTGTCAATCGGAAATGTTGCACCGGGATGGGCATCACAGGGTTCTGTGGTGATTCGATTTCGAGTAAGTAACAATACAACTCCACCACCATCAACATACGAATGTAATGATGGACAAGACAATGATGGAGATGGAGATACGGACTATCCAGCAGACAATGGATGTACATCGTCTTCTGACAACTCAGAAAATTCTGATGGAAACAACAATGGTGGTGCGTCTCCCGACGTGGATACTCGTCCTGCGACAGATGTAAACAAATACACTGCACGCATGAATGGTTTTATTGATGCGAACAATACGTACGCATACTACTGGTTTGAATACGGAGAAAACTCTTTTTCAAGCCGAACAGCTGATACGTCAGCTGCATATGGAAGTTCATATACAACTTTTTACCTTACTGGCCTAAATGATGGGACAGAATACAAATATCAATTGTGTGCAAAAAATTCAAATACTTCACGAGTATGTGGAGGAGTTGAATACTTTACTACTATTGATGATGGTGGAAATGGAGGAGGTGGAAGTTCAGATGATCATCCAGATGTCACCACTCTCTCTGCGGACGACATAGACGAAGACTCTGCAACACTTCAAGGAGAAGCAGATCCAAACGGTGATGCACTCACACAAGTATGGTTTGAGTACGGAGAAGACGAAGATGATCTAGATGAAACTACATACGTCTCATCATCAGACTACGATGATAACGAAGATGAAGATACAGTAGACTTCGATAAGAAGATCACTGGTCTTGATGAAGATACAAAGTACTACTTCCGAGCCTGTGCAGAAAACTCAGAAGGAGAAGACTGTGGAAGTATCAGATCATTTACTACAGATGAAGATGGTGGAAATAATAATGATGACGAAAACAACGAACCATCAGTTTCTACAACACCTGCAACATCTGTTGGTACAACATATGCTCGACTAAACGGAATTGTTGATACTGGAAATGATGATGACACACAAGCGTGGTTTGAATGGGGAACAAATACAAGTACTTCATTCGATACAAACAAAATTGACGCTATCGATGCATCACGAATCGGAGACGATACATATGCATACGGAATCACAATCACAAATCTTTCACCAAACACACTTTATTATTTCCGTGCAATCGCCGAAAATGATGAAGGAGATGATACTGGTTCAATCTATTCATTCCGAACACTCCCAGAATCTACACCTGTCCAACCTACAATCGTGTACAACACAATCGTAAGTGGCGGTTCAGGAACTGGTCAGTCGCTCATTATGCTTGAAATCGAATCTCGAGATTCTACTGTCACACCAGGTGATCGTATCTCATACACAGTTCGATACGAAAACATTAGTGGAAAAGAATTGAGAGACACAGTCCTCAATATCAAATTCCCAAATGATATCGATTTCATTGATTCAGATGAAGGAGAATATTCTGTACGAGACAACGAGCTTACGCTTGACCTTGGAACACTCTCACCAGGTGAATCAGATGAGTTTGATATCGAAGTACGTGTCTCACAAGATGCTACTATCGGAGATCTTCTCACAACAAGTGCGACAATGGCATTCACGACACCATCAGGTGCTCAAGAAGACGCTGTTGCATACGCACTTCATGATGTGGTTCGTGGAAGTTCACTCGCAGGCCTCGCATTGTTTGGCTTCGATGGATTTTTCCCATCATCACTCATTGGATGGTTGATACTTATTCTTCTTGTGGTTGCGATTGTCGTAATCACTCGACGAGCATTTCGACCTCGAGTTTAATAGCTCACACAAAAAACCCCGCACTATGCGGGGTTTTTTGTTTTGTGGTACAGTCGTCTTATGGAAAGAATCTACAAAGAAAATGAGCTCTCAGAAATTGCTTCGTATATAAAAAATGAGGTAGCTTCGTGTGATGTTTCGAGTGCAGTACTCGTGACATTTTCTGGCGACCTTGGTGCAGGGAAGACTACACTTATACAAGAAATAGCCCGACAATTTGGTATACAAGACACCGTCATTTCTCCAACATATGTGATCATGAAAAAGTACGACATTTCACAAGGTGGAAAGTTTGAAAACCTGATCCATATTGATGCCTACAGAATTGAAAGTGAGGATGAGCTAGGGAATATTGGCTGGAATGAGTATATGGCAAACTCCAAAAATCTCATATTTGTAGAATGGCCAGAGCGTGTTCCAATACATACCAAAAATCCAACTCTGCATATCACACTCACACATCACAATGATGATTCGCGCAAGATAGCCATCGTTAGGTATACTGATAAGTAATGGCAAACAAAGACCGCAAAACCCTCGTGCTTCTCGACTCTCATGCAATTATTCATCGTGCGTACCACGCGCTTCCTCAGTTTATGTCGTCAAAAGGTGTACCCACAGGTGCACTCTATGGTGTGTCGACAATGTTGATGAAAATTATTTCTGATTTGAAACCAGAATATATTGTGGCGTGTTACGATCTTCCGCAGAAAACTTTTCGTCACGAAGCATATGACGGATATAAGGCAAAAAGAGTACAGGCAGATGACGCACTCATTTCACAACTCAAAGAATCAAGAAATATTTTCAATGCATTTCATATTCCAATGTATGACGCTCCTGGATTTGAAGCAGACGACATGCTCGGCACTATTGTGTCACAGGTGTTAGAAAAAGAAAAAAATATTGATATCATAATCGCTTCGGGAGATATGGACACTCTTCAGCTGGTTACTGGTGACAGAGTTAAAGTGTTTACTTTAAAAAAGGGAATCAACGACACAATTCTTTATGATGAAAAAAGTGTTGTTGAGAGATTTGGATTTTCTCCAAAACTACTCGTGGATTACAAAGGGCTTCGAGGCGACCCATCAGACAACATCATTGGCGTGAAAGGCATTGGTGAGAAAACAGCGACGACACTCATCACAACATTTGGCACAGTGGAAAGTATTTTTAAGGCACTCAAAAAAAATGACCCAAAACTAAAAGAAGCGGGAATTACAGAACGTGTAAAAAGTCTGCTTCTTGAAAATGAAGAAGAAGCACTTTTTTCAAAAACACTCGCGACAATCAGGCATGATGCACCGATTTCATTTGTGGTGCCATCACCATTTCGTGAGCATTTAGATGTCTCAAAGGTAGAAGCACTTTTTCGTGAATACGAATTTAAAAGTCTTGTATCAAAAGTTTCATCAATCAAAAACGGCGGCGCAGTAAAAAATGACGAGCCAGAAGAAGTGGCGGTGAGTACTCCTGAAATGTTGCCGAGTGATCACACAGAGCTATCTCTTATGATGTGGCTTTCTAATTCAGACAAGACAGGAATCACTCCTGCTGATATTTTTGCGTACACAAAGACAAGTGATGTAGATTCTGCGCGAACTGTATTACTCGACGAACTTAAGTCTAAAGAGTTGATGTATGTATATGAACATATCGAATCCCCACTCATGCCAGTCATTCGCAAAATGGAGGAAGTGGGAATTGCGGTAGACGTTCCGTACTTGCAGGAGTTGGGTTCAAAATACCACATAGAGCTTACACGATACGAGAAAAAAATATGGGAATATGCGGGCAGAGAGTTCAATATCAATTCACCAAAACAACTCGGCGAAATACTTTTTGATGAAATGATGCTCACCGCAAAAGGGTTGAAAAAAACAGAAGGCGGTGCGCGTTCGACACGAGAAAGTGAGCTTGAAAAACTCAAAGACAGTCACCCTATTATTGAAGAGATATTTCGTTATCGTGAACTTCAAAAACTTCTTTCAACCTACATCGACACACTTCCCGCTCTCGTCTCCGATGATGGGCGTCTTCATGCACGTTTCAATCAAGCAGGTACGACCACTGGACGTTTTTCTTCATCCGATCCAAATCTCCAAAACATTCCGGTCAAAACCGAGCTCGGCAAAAAAATTCGAGATGCCTTTGTTGCACAAAAAGGGTTTGAGCTTGTGTCGTTCGATTATTCTCAGATTGAATTACGAATAGCCGCACTGCTTTCTCAAGATGAATTCCTGACACAGGTGTTTGCGGATGGCAAAGATGTTCATAGTGCGGTTGCGATGAAAGTGTTTGGTGTGTCAGAAGGTGATGTCACCCAAGAAATGCGACGTCGTGCAAAAGTGATCAACTTCGGAATTTTGTACGGCATGGGAGTCAATGCGCTCAAGGATGCACTTGGAACTGACAGAAAAGAAGCACAGATTTTTTATGACAATTACTTTGAACAATTTCCAAAAATCGAAGGGTATTTGGATGGTGTTATTGAGGAAGTAAAAAATAATGGATACACTACCACACTGTTTGGTCGACGCAGATATTTTCCAGGAATTCGTTCACCACTTCCATTTATCAAAGCTATGGCAGAGCGAATGGCTATCAACGCGCCGATTCAGGGAACAAGTGCAGATTTGATTAAGATAGCAATACTTCGCGTAGATGAATATTTAACAAAACACAAATTGCATGATTCTGTTCGGCTTGTTCTTCAGGTTCATGATGAATTGGTGTTTGAGGTCAAAAAAGATGTCGAACAAAAGATTCTTGATGATGTCGTCGAAATAATGAAAAAATGTATTCCGGGTGAGTTTCTAAAAAACAAAAAAAATGTTCCACTCGATGTGCATATGGTAAAAGGCAACAATTGGGGTGAATTAAAATAGGTGACACACTATCTTGGCAGGGAAGTGCTTCTATGTACTCACGCGTCGCCAAAAGGTATACTATAGCTATATGGAAAACAACAACCAGACTCCACAATCTCAAAAAAACATGGGTGCTCACACAAAGACCGTACACTATGTGCTTGCAAAATCGTACTTCCTCTTTTTTGTCGCGGTGCTTGTGGGTATGTTTTTGGATGTTCTGTACCCACTCCAAATTAGTGCAAACAATCCACCAGTACTCCTTGGAGGAGTTATGATATTGCTTGGAACATTTGTGATTGCGTGGGCACAAAAAACATCACGTGCTGGTGCGACCGAAAGAAAAGACAATACCGAGACTCTCACACACGAACATTTTCTCCAAGGTCCATACAAATATCTTCGAAGTCCAACACATGCAGGACTCACACTTTTGGTGGTTGGATACGGACTACTTTCAAATGAGCTTTTTGTGGTGCTGACCACTATTGTGTTTGCGGTTATCAGCAGAGTTGTGTATGTTGCACGCCAAGAAAAAATGCTTGAAGATAAATATGGTGATTCATACAAAGAGTACAAGAACAAAGTAAAAATGTAATTTATGATCCTAATACTTACTGGAAACAATCAACACGAAAAACAAAAAGAAATACAATCACTACTTTCAAAAAATGGGGGCAGTGATTCTTTTTTAACACTCACGTACAGCGATGATCAAGACATTGGAATTCTCGAGCAATCAATTCGCTCAGAAGATATTTTTGGTAAACCACTTTTTTTGAAAATAAGCCACGATGACATCAAGGTACTTTTCGATGTACTCAAAAACCCTCTTTCACGATTTGTTGATTCAAAAGATATTTGTGTTGTTGATACACCATCACTTACAAAACCAGAAAAAACTTTTTTTGAAAAGTACAACTCAACAACAAAAGATTTCACGCTCATAAAAAGAAAAGAGTCACCACTTGTGTTTGTGTTGACCGATGCACTCATAAAGAAAGACAAAAAAAATGCGTGGATAGTATTTCAAAAACTTATTGATCAAAACACTGCACCCGAAGAAATTCATGGTGCACTGTGGTGGCAGTGGAAGACACTTGCACTCGTATCAAGTAAGGAAAAAAATATCGCAAAGAAAACTATGTCACCGTATGTGTTTTCAAAAAGTGAATCAGCACTACGAAATTTTTCCGAGTCAGATATTTTGAAAGACATACATTCTTTAATGCACATGTTTCAAGAATCCAGGCGCGGAAAAAAAGACTTGTTTCATCAATTGGAAATATTTATACTTAGTCATTAAAATCACCGACACATGTGTCGGTGATTTTTTCTTGCAATGAAATAAAAAAAGACCCTGCGTGCATCACGAGAGTTTTTGTGTGGTGCAGGCAGAGCCTTATGGTTGTCTCAGAGATGAGACGAGAATGCGAGTTGGTGTTTTATTTTTGGTTGTGTTCACAGAAAGAACAGAGTAACGATGACGATGTGGTCATCAATAAAGAACAAATGGTTTGCGAAAAGACTTTTCGTTTTAATGATCAAATTATCTCTTGATCGAGAGTTGAAAAGTGTTGTGCAAGATCCTCTTGACTTAAGTATCGCATACTCACAGATTGGTGCAAGGTGATTTTTGGGGAAAACAAAAGTGAACTACACGGTTATCAAAAAACCCTTGTAATACAAGGGTTTTAATGGTGGTGATGATGAGAGTGAGAGGAGTGTGTGCGAGTGATTGGTCTGCCTACAAGCATTTGCGTTGAGATAAATGTAGTCAGAGGTACGGCGAGTATCACACCAATTGAGCCGATAACAATACGTATTATTTCGGTGGCAAATATTTCACGATTGATAATCATACCAAATGGAAGATTTGTTGCGTGTACAAAAAATAAAAGTAGTGGCAGTGCGGCACCCACATATGCGATCGCGAGTGTGTCGACAAGTGCGCCGATATGTTCACGTCCGATTCTTAAAACTTTTTTGTAGACTTCTTTTTTTGTGAGTTTTGGATTGGTCGCATAAATTTCTTCTACGGCAATCGCTTGACTGATTGATGCATCATAGAGAGTTCCAAGTAGTCCGATCAAAATAGCACCGAGCAGTAGTCCAGAAAAATCAAGTGTTCCACCCGTGTTGAAATTGAGATAGATTGCTTCCTCGTCCGCAAAGCCAGTGAGTCGTGTTGACTCTACTGCAGTGGTCGCAAGAATTCCGGTGATGACAATCGTGAGAATCATTCCGATGACTGCAGTGGTGGTGGTGCGATTGAATCCGTGAGTTATGTATGAACCCAAAATTATAATGAGTGACGATACGCCAATCGACAGAAGTACAGGAGAGATGCCACTGAGGAGTCCAGGAAGTAATACATAAAAAATAAGTGCAAGACTTCCTACAAGACTTACCAATCCTCGCACGCCTTGTTTCCCACCGAAAATAATTGTTACCAAAATAAAAAGCGCAACAAAAAATATAATTGATTTTAGTCTGTATGGATCCGACACAGAAAATATTTCCGTCCCATTCGTGCGAACAGTGTGGTTGAGGAAAAATGTTTCTCCTTGTTCGAGTTGCACGTAGTCATTTTCAAACGTAGTAATGAATCCTTTTTTGTCGCCATTGATAATTTCAACCTGAATTATTTGAGTGGGATTTTCTACTTTTGTTGCAGCAATTTCTTGTGATCCTTTTGAAACAATTTTGATAACATGTGCTTTGTACGTCGTGGTCGTGTCTTCGACGAGTTCTTGGGCATGTAATGCCACCGGCAGAATAAAGACGAGCAAAAAAATAATAGTCGCGAAAAACTTTTTCATATTATTGTGTTTTTCTTTTTGATACAAAATACACAATTCCAAGTGCCAAGAAAAGGGTAAATGCCATAAGTGGAATTGTCATAAATCCAAACTCAAACACAAATCTTTGTGTACACGACGCATTTGCGTCGCAAGGGATTGCGGGTGTTCCTCCAAAATAAATATAGTTGTGATAAAGCGCAAAGAAACTTCCGACCACTGTGAGTAAAAATGAATAGGGAAGAATACCCATATCCTTTTTCTTGAGCGCATACCCAAAGAGAAGTACTTGTGGGTATATGAATATTCGTTGTACCCAGCAAAGCACGCACGGTACAAATCCGACAATTTCTGAATAATATAGACTCGCGAGTACTCCTGTGAGCGAGAGTACAAACCCAAGATGAAGTGCGTATGTTCGAACAAAATCAAGCACGCCATCCTTTTGTTTATTTTGAATCAACCGAACAATTACAAAGAGAGAAAGAACCAAAAGCACAATTCCTCCTATTGAAAACAATTTGTTTGCGAATTCAATCATGATTATTTTGAGCTAGCTGGTAATTCGCATGCAGTTTTCTCGGCGAGTGTTTCAAGTGGGATTTCACCAGTGAGTCGTGTGCCATCTGCAAAGACCCATGTTGGGTACGACTTTACATCTTTCTCAGTACACACAGCAAGCTGTCCTTTTCCGTCCGGAGTAGAGCATTCAGTGTACGGCAACAGTCTTGCAGATCTTCCAAATGCTTTCTTTTGATTTTGACAGTGAGGACACCAAAATGTTCCATAGAATATCGCACCTTTGTCTTTTATACATTGAGCAAAACCATCGAGTTCTCCTGGTTTTGAATTTTGTCTATTGATATAGTAACCGAGCCCACCTATCACTGCGATTGTAATTATGAGAATTATTATTGATCCTTTTTGCATAAATATATTTGTTAATTAATTAAGATAACGATTTCTTTGAACATTTGTTACATAGTCCAAAAAATTCTAATGAATGTCTGATAATGGTTTGAAATGAACGCGAGTGCGAAAGTATTTTTTTGGACACCGTATCTATCTCGCACAGTTCCACGTCTTCAATTGTGTCACACTTTGTGCATCGTATGTGATGATGATGTCTTCCGTCTCGTATTTCAAAAAGTAACTTGTTTTTTTCGAGATGGATTGTGTCGACAATGCCTTTCTCGGAAAATTCATTGAGTGTTCTGTATATTGTGGAGACGTCAATGATTTTTTTTATTTTTACAAATAGTGACTCGACAGAAAGGGGATGAGGCGACTCGATGAGAGTTTCGAGGATTTGAATTCTCCCGGCAGTACTTTTCAGGCCATTTTTCTTGAGTATAGACAGTGGCGTATTCATACACCAAACTATAGAGCAAAACACACCCATTTGCAAATGCAAATGATTTGCAACTATAAATAATTACGTGTATAGTAAATGCGAATCATTTGCACTTAAAAACAAAACTATGATACAGTATCACACACATATGGAAGACAAAATTGTAAACACATCCACATCAAAAAAATATTTTGCAAAGAGCGCGTCTGTTGGACTTGGGTTTTTGCTGTTTTTGTCGCTCAGCCAAATGTTCCACTACGTTGATGAGTCTGGATTTAACACTAGCTCTGTTGTCCTTGGTATGACTGTTCTTGTGGGGGCAGTGGGACTTGGGCGAATTCTCGCAAAGCATCTTTCTGTGTGCACACACGAACACACTGATGATATTGATATAACATTTATTGTGTTGTTAGTAGCGGGATCACTTATTCACACAGTATTTGACGGCTCGGTCATTCACGAATCTTTTTCAAATGGAGTGGGTGAGGGTGTCGGTGTACTTTCGGCAATTCTATTTCATGAAATTATTCGAACGAGTATTTTGTATAGAATCATTCGTGTGATGGGATTCAAAAAATCTCTCGCACTTATATCGGTATTTGGTGTTTCATTTTTGGGAATCGCCGGAGGGTATGCGTTGGGCGGATTTATTTCACAATTTCATGAATACGAAAGCGTTGCCCATCTTGTGTCTGGAGGAATGTTTATCGCAGTGACGACAGATTTATACTACTATATTAAACATCATTATGGAAAGGTAGGTGTTGCACCTGTAATATTAGGAATGGTGATTGCGTATATTGTAGGGAATTTCGGGGGACATGGGGAATAAAAGGAATCGCCTCTCCTTTTATGACAGGGTTTTTTAATTTGTGGTCACAAATATTTTTTTCGTCGTCATCGGAATCGCCTCTCCTTGCAGTCGAGATGCTCAATTTTTAGCATTCGCAAGCTTATTAAAAATTGGCACCTGCGGTTCGATTCCTACCGGGCGCACAGAAATATAAAAATCTCGAGGTGGCCGGTAGGAATCTTTCGTTACACGAACAGTATACCTTTTCGAAATATTCGGACAGAGTCCTCATATTTAACGAAAAGCTTTTCGATTCCTACACGCAAGCCAAGCAGTTGGCTTGCTCGGGCGCACAAATTAAAAAACCCCCACTTAGGGTTTTTTTAATTTGTGCGCCCGGTAGGAATCGAACCTACGACCATCTCCTTAAAAGGGAGCTGCTCTACCGACTGAGCTACGGGCGCATATGTTATTATTTCTTGTTTTCTATTGAAACCGCTACAACTGAGCTACGGGCGTATAATGGCTTATACTATCTTCTTATACTAACTACTCATACTTTCCAGGTAAAACTAGCACAAAAAATACTTTTCTGGTACATTCAAAAATACCACAAACTATGAATAAAATCAAGAAAAAGGAGATAGTGCTGATTCTCGAAAACATCCGCAGTGCCGAGAATGTTGGTTCGATATTTCGTACAGCTGATGCAGTGGGAGTATCAAAAATATATCTTGTTGGATATACACCTGATCCTCTTGATAGATTTGGTAAACCACAAAAAGGTGTTGCAAAGGCTTCGCTCGGTGCCGAAAATACAATTCCCTGGGAACATTTCACCACCATAACTCCACTAATTAAAAAGCTCAAAAAAAATGATTTTGAAATAGTCTCACTTGAACAATCACCAAAATCAATTTTATATACAAAATACAAACCTCAAAAATGCGCGCTGGTTGTAGGAAATGAAGTCACAGGCGTTTCAAAAAAATCACTCTCACTTTCCGATGTCGTTATCGAAATTCCAATGAATGGTGAAAAAGAATCGCTCAATGTGTCGGTTGCAACAGGTGTAGCATTGTTTCAATTGATTCAATAAAAAGAGCGACAACACGGTTGTCGCTCTTTTTATTGAATTCCTCTCTTGCGCTCCACGCTCTACGTTTTGCGTTCTGCGCACTCCCTTTATTTAAACTGAACACTTCGCATTATTGTAAATGCGATATTTTTTTCTGCTGTTGTGAGATTGTCACCCGCGATAGTCAAATCGTCACCAAGCCATCGACGATAGTATCCACCCGTCACACCATCACCAGTCTTTTTGGGTGTCACAAATTTTGTTCCGATTTTGTCCACACGCTCATACACGATTGTATACAATTCACTTTCGACAGGTAGGTCGCTCGGTGATTTTCCATAATCAAATGTGAGAGTGGTTATGTCATTTGTAAATTCTCCGGAGTAGTATCCATCACGAGAGGGGATTTCTCGGAGTACCCATCCTTTTGGAAGTGATACTGTAAAATACTTTGCATTTTCTCCGTGATAGCTCGCCGGTGGTACAAACACACCTTTCCAGTTTGGCTTGCCAATAGTTCCACCGTACTGTTCTCCTGAATCAAGAGGTGAGGGGGGTTTGAGGAATGGTTTTTGTTGTGCAATCCGAGCTGGGCCCCCAGTGATGAGCCACACAATAAAAATAATCCCAAGCCATTTTCCTAGCCATTTGAGATCATTTGTTGCGTCCGGTGCTTTTGGTGCGTCAGCCATAATTATTTTTGGTGAACACTACAATAATGCGCACTGCGTCCACCTATTACACTACGAAGTATAACACCATCACATCCGCGTTTCCCACATTTCTGATCCTTTTTTCTGTACACATTGTGGTTGTGATGAAAATTTCCTTTTGCGCCATCTGGTTGTCGGTAGTCACTTGTTGAATCACCACCAAAATCAATTCCTTTTTCTAAAACTACTTTCATCGCATCATGCATTTTCGCAAATTCTTTTTTTGAAATAGAAGATACTTGTCTGTCTGGCCGTACTTGTGCAAGCCAAAGCAATTCATCAGAATAAATATTTCCTATTCCCGAAATTAGTGATTGATCCATCAACGCAGATTTTATTTTCATCGACGGTCGTTTCAAAAGTTGTTCACTAAAAGTTTCTACTGTAAATATTTTTTCGAGTGGTTCAGGGCCGAGATTTTTGAGATGAATAGTTTCGTGAGTGAGTGTTGTGTCTACGAGAGTTACTTTCCCAAATTTTCGTGAATCACAAAACACAAGATGCCTTCCGTTTGAAAATGAAAACACCACGTGTATAAATCGATTGAATGGGTCACGAAGCGCATCATTTTTTTCGGTGTCACTCACAGACCACGAATCAGATTTTTTATTGTATGTATATTTTCCAAAAAGCAGGTGACCAGTCATTTTCATGTGAACGAGAATTGTCTGACAGTTTGATAGATTGATTAAAATATTTTTGGCGCGCCTTGTGACACTGACCACTTTTTGTCCAATAATTTCTTTTTTAAATTTTTTATAAAATGCTTCATCTTTGAGAGTGTTTTTGAAATGCGAAATTAGCTGATTCTTTTTTGCAAGATCAGTCCACACATCTTCTATTGTCAGTCGTGGCAGAACCTTTTGAAGTCCTGTAACAGTAGTGTGTACTTCGGGAAGTTCGGGCATGGGGAAGTTGATAGTTGTTAGTTTATAGCTTATAGAGGATTCTGGATTCAAGCCTCCCCTTGAGGGGAGGTGGTTCGAAGAACCGGAGGGGTAAAGAAACAGGTTATAGGGGATAGTGGGGTACGTAGAACGTGGAGCGTAGAACGTAAGAATGAAATCCCGTGTCATCCTGAACTTGTTTCAGGATCTTTGTATTTCCTCCCCTCCTTGTTGAGGAGGGGCGACACGAAGTGACGGGGTGGTGTGTTTGTATAGTATTCAATCAACCCCACCAGTCACTTCGTGTCTTCCTCTCCTGTCTAGGAGGGGAAGAATTCTTTCTGCGTAATCTTTCCGCGTAGTTCTGCGTTAAGTTCGCGTCTTATCCGCGTTTTCCCAAAATCTTGAGTGCTTCCTTGATTCGCGTATTCGTGTCCACCGCACCCTCAGGAATATCTTTGAGTGCGTCGCGAATTTCATGTTGCTGATATCCAAGTGCCATCAATGCCTGTGCGACATCACTCTCAGATCGCAGTGTCCCACTTTCGGCTGAGTGCCCACGAAGAGAGAGTTTGTCTTTGAGCTCAAGAACAATTTTTTCTGCAGTCTTTCTTCCTATTCCAGAAACTTTCGTGAGGTATCCGGTATCACCGCTTGCAATCGCATTCTTGAGAGTGTCCACCGAACCCATTCCTATAATTCCAAGTGCTCCGCGCGGTCCGATTCCAGAAATTTCAATAAGCATTTGGAAAAATTCTAACTCTTCAAGATTGAAAAATCCAAAAAGTTCAATCGCATTTTCACGCACCGACATGTGTGTCCAGAGATTGATGAGCTCACCTTCGAGTGAGTTGATTCGCGAAATTGCATCAGTGGTGGTGTAGATGAGATATCCCACACCATGCACATCGAGTGTGACCGACTTGTCGGTGGTATGAAGGGTTTTTCCGCTTAGGTGTGAAATCATGTCTATAGTATACAATATTTTCTCATCCAAAAATTTCCTTGACATATCCAGCCTATAAGCGTACTCTAAGTGCAACAAATACTGTTCAAATGAGAGGAAAACCAATACGTTTCAGAACAGGGTTTTTCAAGTTTCCAGACACAGGGGAAGAGGCAAAGATTCTTTTTGATGAAGATGGCAATATTTATGATAAATCCATAGAAGGAGTGTATCGTAATTGTGTGATACGGATCGACAATATATTCTATCCAAATTCAACACTGTCAATTATCGTCAAAAAAACACTCATCCAGGCAAAGTATGAATTGTCTGCCAGCGCTATCCGTGAAGACGGAAAGAAACTTGAATTAGTGAAGCTAAGAGATTCTGGCTATGCCAGATGGTGGGTCACATTCCCTCCAGGTCACGAACCTTCACCAACCCAAAGGCCTCGCTCATAACGAGGTCTTTTTATTTGCAAAAAACAGTATTTTCTTGTATAGTGTGCTCACTTGGATTTGGGTGTGTCTCACTCGAACCGAGACTTTAGGTGAGTGTGTTTCCCGGAAAAACATCTCATTATCGTTAGCTATAGTTATATTATGCCAATTACAAAATCAGCAAAACGTGCCCTCCGAGGTTCACTTCGAAAGAAAGCATCAAATGATCGCCAAAAGAAAGCGATGAAAGATACTATCAAAAAAGTAGAACGTCTCGTTAAAGAAAAGAAAGTTGATGAAGCAAAGAAGCTTCTCCCGTCTGTCTACCAAGTGATCGACAAGACAGCAAAGAAGGGAATCATCAAGAAGAATAATGCGTCACGAAAGAAGTCACGCATGTCACGAATCACAAAATAACAAACAATCGCCGAAAGGCGATTTTTTGTTATACTGAAAAGGTATTACTATTTATTTTTTAATAATATGTCACATTTACTTGAATTTTACGGAGAGGAGTGCCCGCATTGTATTAGAATGAAAGAATTGGTCACAAAGCTTGAAAAGGAAGAAGGGGTCAAAGTTGAAAGCTTTGAAGTGTGGCACAATGATGAGAATTTGAAGAAACAAGAAGAGTATGACAAAGACCTTTGTGGTGGAGTGCCATTCTTTTTCAATACTGAAACCAAAAAATTTGTGTGTGGGGAAGCGGATTATGATGAGTTGAAGAAGTGGGCGAAGGGGGAGGAATAAGAAAAAAAGCACCGAGAGGGTGCTTTTTGGTTGCGTTTCCGACAGTTAACTCTTCAAGAGTAGCTTTCTTAATATATCAGATCAGAGTTTCTGGTGTTAGATAATATTACTTTATGAATTTTTATATAAAAAATCATAAAGCTCAAGCCACTTGCTGTTTTCTTCGCAATTTTGAAATACTTTACAAAAATCTTTATTACTTGAATTTGTAATAATATCTTTAGTTTTATTCTTAAAATTTAAATCACCCATTTTTTTAAAAAAAATTATTGATTCAGTATTACGATTTTTTAAAATAATACCTATTTTACTTAATTCACTTTTAATATTTTCCATAGGGATGATATCTTGTTAAAGAATCCTAAAACTTTCTATAAAAGCTGGATAACTATTTATTGCTTTAAACCTGTTGGTAATGTTGACTGTATACCCTCCAATATCTGCAATCCTGCCTATGATGTTTTCAGATTGATTAGATGTACTACCGACACCAGTAATTTTATAATCAATATATGATCCATCTGAAGATGCTTTTATTTCAGAAACCATGCCGCCATAAATTTGTGCTGTTTCCTCTATAAATGATTCTTTGCTTTTATTAAAAGAATAGAAATTACTCTGTGCTATCACAAATAATGAATCTTGACCTCCATTCACATCATAGACATAAGACCATGTATATCTTGTAAATCCATTTCCGTCTGTTCTGTCAAATTTAGGTTCCGCTGGGAACACAATTTCAAAATTTAAATTTGGAACATTTAATGTATATTGTTCATTCGCTAGAGGAAGTTTGGCACTTGAATTATTAGAAACAAATTGAACAGTTAATAACACTCCAACGACTAACAAAATCAGGCTGAATATTGGTAATACCACTTTTTTATTTTCTTTGAAGAGCTTTACCACTCCAACAATTATTGGACCCCATCCAATCGTAATAACAAACATTGATAGGTCTCCTTCTAAAGCAAAGTATCCAACTAAAAATAAAACCATTCCAATTAGAAGATACCCCCACCATTTTACATTTGAACCTTCCTCAAATATCTTAAATTTCATATTTTAAATTATATCCCGAAGATAAAATAAATAATAGCAACTTAGTTTCCACTAGAGTACTTGAATAAGTACTTCATAATATCTAAGAATTTTTATGTGGTCACATACGATTCTCTTGTCGTCACTTGAGAAGTTTGACTAGTAGGCGGGAATCTTCCATTACATGGACAGTATACCTTTTCGAAATATTCGGACAGAGTTTAAAACTGACCGGGAATCGCCTCTCCTTTCAGTCGAGATGCTCAATTTTTAGCATTCACTTCGTTCATTAAAAATTGGCACCTACGGTTCGATTCCCGCCGCAACATAAAAAAATACCCACCACTCGAGAGTGGTGGGTATTTTTTTATGTTGTGATCTCGGCGGGAATCGAACCTGCATTTCTCCCTTCGCAGGGGAGTGTCCTATCCGTTGAACGACGAGATCATTTGCTTCAAATGAAGTATTCCTAATGTACACGAAAATAGGATATTTTCAAGTTTTAAAAACCAAACATATCGAGGAGTTTATATATTCCTGGTTCGCGGAGTTCTTCGTGAGTTATTTTTTGTGAGAGCACATTGTTGATTTCATCAAGGATCGATTCTTGGGCAGGGATGGTGATAAGAGGCATAAATGTTCTGTTTGTCAGAATCAAGAGTTTCGATTCTTTTTCTGTGAAGTGAATGTCATAGCATTGAATACTTTCAAACGGAAACACCATGTTTTTTGCTCGAATACCATCGTCTTTGATTGTGCAGTGAATTGTCTCTGGCTTTTTTGTCCCAAAATAACACATAGCGGTACCTGCAAAAATAATCAAAAATGAGAAAAGGTAATTTTTGAAAATAAAAGATGCCACCGCGATTGAGAGGGTGCTTATGATAATAGCCCAATACCAATCATTTGATTTTTTGTGATAGAAAAATTCTGGGGCGTCCCATTCCACAAGTGTTTTGTGATGCATGAGACTATTGTATCAAATTTTATTGAGACAGTGATGTGCGAAGAGTGCTGATGAGGGAAGTGTGCTTTTCTGAAAACAGTTTTTGCGCAGCTTGGATTTTTTGATCACGCGCAATCTTGAGCGCATCGAGACTTTCTTTGAACTCTAGAGTTGAAAGCTTTGTGGTAAATCTTTTGTGGCCATCATCAACAGCGCGCTTGAGCTCTCGCTTGAAAAGAAATGATGAACGTCCTTTTTCACAATCAGAGAAAGTTATTTCAAATGCCTTTTTTGATGAATCTTTGTATTCTTCGAGCAATATTTTTTCAATAGATTTTTTTTGGTCAAATATTTGCTTTATGCCTTCTTTGTATTCTTGCTGTGCACTCTCGATATTTCGAGTCCGTTCTTGTGAGATTGTCTGTACACTTTTTAGATATACGTCTATTTTTGATTGTTGTACACCTGTAGCTCCAAGCTTAGACACCATATCGACATGTCTTTTAAGTGTTTCCTCTGCAGTTTTCTTCTGAGTGTTTCGCTTTTGTTCAAATTGCGTGAGTTCATTTTCGAGTGTGGTTTCGAAATCGTTTTCGATTCTTTCAAGATTGTTTCGGTGAAGATCAAAAAGTGTTTCAGCTCTTTTTTCTTTTGATTTAATATCGTCACATACTGCACGTGAGCTCGCATGCGCAAAAGAAGGAGACAGAGCAAGTGTTCCCAAAAAGAGTACGTATGAAAGTGTGAGGAATGTTTTATTCATAAAGTGAAGAAAGATTGTTGTAATCACTCGCGGAAGTAAAAGAAATTGAGCTTTCGCGTTCCATTTGCGAATCTGCTTCGTATGCACTTTGAAGCTCTTTGATACTTGAATCGAAGTTTGTTTCAGGTTCTGTTGAAAACGCCACACTCTTTGACATGAGTGCATCAGAAGTGTCAGTCGTTGAAAATGTTTCCGCAGGAAGAGATGTTTCAAATAGTGCAGATGACGGTATGTTTGATTCTTGTACAAGCGATACTGTCGAGGTACCAGGATTTTTTGTTGAAGTATATGAAAACACCATAAACAAAATCACGAGCGCAGGAGTCGCGATTGCAAAGTAGGGCATGTAGCGAGAAAGTATTGGCTTTTGTTCCGGAAGACTTTCAATCAGCGCAAAAAATCTTTTTTTGTCTGGACGAGAGTTTTGATTCATATAGTCATTGATACCCTCAACAAATTTCCATGCATCAGAATACTCACCCTTTTTTTCAGGATGTATTTCAAGAAGCGTCGCAAGACTCATTCCTCTGTCTTGTGCTTCGAGAACTTGTTCGATTATTGTTTCGTATTCTTTGGTCATAGTGTGATGTTGTGTTTCTTTAGATGTTCTCGCATTGCTTTCAATCCTCGCGATTGAAGCTGTCTCACCGCTTCCTCTTTTTTGCCTGTTACTTCACAAATTTCTTTTGTATCGAGGTCGTGTATAAATCGGTACGTGATAATTTCTTTTTGGTCTTCGGTCAATGCTTCCATTGCTTGGGCAATCACTTCTTTTGCTTCGCGCACTCTGCTGTCGCTATTTTCTTCAATAAGCTCATCAGACTTTTTTGACACAATCTCATCGTCGTATATCACTCGCCCTTGTTTTCGCCAGTGGTCGATAATCGTGTTTCGGGCAACTGTAAAAAAGTAGGCAAGGGGAGCACTGTTTCCAGATTCAAACCGAGAAATCGATTTGTATGTTTTCAAAAACACCGTCTGGGCAAGGTCTTCCGCCTCCTCTTTGTTTTTTGTCCGGAGGTAAATATAGCGAAATACTGGAGTGTAAAAAAGGGTATAGAGTTCCTCAAATGCTCCGGCATCTCCAGCCTTGGCACGTAGAACAAGTGTTTTAGGATCTTCTCCTGTCATATATAACGTACAGTATACCGCGTTTGTGATGGGTTTTGGAAGGCATGTACAAGTCGTGTGGTATAACCTAGATATGGACAACAATTCACAATTAACTTTTTCAAAGCATCACAATCATGTCGTCGTGGGTATCCTTGATATTGTGCACTCGACCGAATCCACCTTTTCACTCTCCGGTGAAGCCATTGATGAATTTTATTCTATTTTTCTTTCAAGTGTTTCTACTGTCATTCATGAAAATGGTGGAAAGGTGCTCAAAAACATTGGCGATGGCGTACTGTGGTATTTTCCAAAAGTGACAGACAGAGAAAGTGATTCATTTGAACAAGTGGCAATGTGTGGCCGTGCACTTCTTCGATCAAAAGATGAGATAAATAAAAAGTTGAGTGAACACGGACTTCCGCCTGTGTCGTTTCGAATAAGTATGAGTTTTGGGTTGGTCAGTGCAATGTGTGACGAAAGAGGCGAGGTAGTCGATTTGTTTGGTGCGACAATCAACACATGTGCAAAGATGAATAAGTACGCACCAGAAAATGGGTTTGTGGTTGGTGAAGTTTTGAATGAAAAACTAAATGAAATAGGAATTGTTACCGAAAAAATTTCTGATTTTCAAGTCGGAGAAAATCTATTGTTTTCGGTGTTTGAGGTGAAATAGTAATTAAAATCCCCGTAAGGGGATTTTTTGATTGCGGAGGCGGTGAGACCGCGAGTACGCTTTTCGAATCTTACAGATTCAGTACACCTTTTCCTGTTTTGTCGGATTAGTAAATCCTCAAAACATGGAAAAGCTTTTCGAATCTCACACGTAAAGCACGCAGGTGCTTTACTCGCCTCCGCAAACAAAAATGGCCCGACCAAAGTCGAGCTCATTTTTGTATTTGCGGTGTTTGTTGGACAAAGTTCGAAACTATTTCGAGCAAAATCCAAATGATTAAAACTACTAATGCGGACTCGGCAAGGCGAAACTATTTTTCTGAGGGAAAGGATTCGCCCTGCCTCGGCTGATTCCCCGCCCGCAGGAGGGGTCTGGGGAGGAATGCGGGCGGGTTTCGGACTGGGGGTTTTCGGAAATTCGGCGGCTAATGAAAATCTATAACCCAAGTTCTTCAATTCGCAGACCGACACTTGAAATACCTGTTGGGGTTACGGAGTCAATGGTTGTGACAACTTCAAATGTTTTTGAGTCATACACATAGACTTTATCGCCACCCCACACTCCAACATACACATGTTTACCATCACGAGTAAATTCTGGATGAACTGCTTTTTTACCAGGCATTGGAACAAGAGTCTTTTTAATTGTTAGTGTAGCACCATCAATCACATAAATTTCATCATCACCTTTTGTTGCAAGTGGTGCATCTGCCCATATATAAGGATATGAAGGATCAGCATTATAGCTTCTTACAAACAATCCTGGACCAGCAGTTTTGATATGCGCCTTGTCAGTCCAAGTTCTCATATCTATTGCGGTTATATTTCCTTCACCAAGTGCGGGTACGAATGTGTAATTATTCCATGTTGCACCTGGTCCTGTATGTGGCGTCTTGCCTGTTTTTACTCTAGCAACTTCTTTCATTGTGTCTGCGTTGAGAACCCAAGCAAAGTCCGAACCTTGCACTGCAGCAATAAAAAACTTTCCGTCAGGAGTAAGGTATGCATCATGGAGCGTATCGCCCTCTTTCCCAATATTCCAGAAATAGTTTGTCACAGGGAACCCGTGTTTAGCCATATCTATAACCCATACACTTTGTAGATCTTTAAGTGCAATAAATACTTTGGTTCCATGCTCTACAACAGCACCAGCTCGAGAACGAATAGTTTTGCCATCACGCACATCAAAAAGGTCAATAGTCTTAATAACCTCCAGAGTCTGTGAATCTAAGATGACAACATTCTGTGGTTCATAATTTCCGATAACGATGTATTTACCATCATCGGTAAGTCCTGTGCCACGAGATACGGTGCCAACGCTTACATGCCTAACTTCTTTAAGAGTCCTTAGGTCTATCTTTGTCAACCAACCATCACGGGAAATGTGATAAGTGTAATTGCCATCAGGAGAAAACACTTGAGTGTGAGGTTGAAATCCAATATCTTTAATTCTACCAACTGCTTTATTTGTACTACCATCGACTACAAGAAGAGCATGATTGTCTCGTTCCATGACCATCATTAGATCAAGTGGATTCCATGACCCTTCTTTTGCAAAAAGTTCAGGGTGTGGATTTATGTCTGCACCTTGATTTGAATTAGCTGTCACTGATTTATCTTCTTTTATTTCAGTCAGTTTTTTTATAGACTCATCATCAAGTTTTCCAATAAAAAATGGATCCATGCGACTACGAATAACAGGACCATGATTTTTGTGATAGTTCGCAGATCCATCACCACCACAAGTAAACATACTTGGGTGGCCCTTACTTGCTTCCGTCATATTAAAAACTTTTCCATCTACAATAATCCAGCAGTCATCTACTTTATTATGCACTGCTACATCCTTAAGATTATAGGCACCAGTTTGCTTTTCTTTAAAGTACCCCTTTTGATTAAGAGATATAGTAATACTCATTGCAATAAGTGTAATTGTTGCAATGAGAGCAATAATTTTATCTCTAGTTTTTAGATTGTTTTGTTCCATACTGTATCTTTGAAATTAACCCATATTTTTTGTAAACTCTTAATACGTTCTTTTTCTAGAGAATAACTATTAATCGCAAGTACGATCGGAATAACAAGAATTGCAAAATCTCTAAATAGAAGATCCATAAACTTCCAATTTATGGTAATAATCAGTATTAGATATGTTGTTGCTAGGATACAAGGGATAAATATTCTTTTACCTACTAAAATCCAAACAGCAATAATAATCTCGGATATTCCGAATAGGTGCAAAAGAATAATATCGCTAATTGGTAGATCTCGAATCCATATCGGTAAAAATCCAACCCAAGAATTTGGATAAAAAAATGCCTCTACTGCTGGGTAAATAAATGCAGCCGCGACACCAATACGGAGTAATAATTCAATAAACTTATCACGATTAGTAGAGGTTCCAAGCATTTTGTTTACCATATTATTTTAATAAATCCTCCATAGGAACGCCTAACGACTTGGCGATTTTTTGGATTGTTTGAACGCTTGGTTTTGTAACAACACCACCCTCAATTTTTGTAAGGGTAGAGTATTTGATGTCCGCCTTTTTTACCAAGTCGTCTTGCGTTAATCCTTGTTTTGTACGTATTCGTTTTATGTTTTGTGATATAGTTGCCATAGTATCCAAACTTTGATAGTATTATCTTATGAGAAGATTCTTTCTTTGCTCACAAAACAAGCATAGCAAAAATCGTAGATTTTTTCAATGTATGATTTCTGATTTTGTAGCCGCCGAATTTCCGAAAACCCCCAGTCCGAAACCCGCCCGCATTCCTCCCCAGACCCCTCCTGCGGGCGGGGAATCAGCCGAGGCAGGGCGAATCCTTTCCCTCAGAAAAATAGTTTCGCCTTGCCGAGTCCGCATTAGTAGTTTTAATCATTTGGATTTTGCTCGAAATAGTTTCGAACTTTGTCCAACAAACACCGCCAGAAATCGAAATCGCATTTTGAAGCCGAATCGGGGTCGGCACAAAGTGCCGACACAAATGTATTCCCCCCAAAAAATCCTGAATCTGAAAGGGTTCGCCACGCTCCGCGTGGCTCCTCGTTTGCCAATACAATTATGAAAAATCAAACCAAAAAGTTTTTTATTTATACTCGCAAGTCTACGGACGACAAAGACAGACAAGTCCGCAGTATTTCTGACCAGTTAGCGGAACTCAAAGATTTGGCGTTAAAAGAGCAACTTGAAATTGTTGATGTCTTTGTCGAGAAACAGACCGCCAAAATACCAGGTCGCCCAGTATTTAACGAAATGTTAGAGCGTATGGAAAAAGGCGAAGCGTCTGGTATTTTGGCGTGGCATCCCGATAGACTTGCGAGAAATAGCGTTGATGGTGGAAAAATAATTTATCTTGTTGATACCGAGATTATTCAAGATTTGAAATTCTCAACTTTTTGGTTTGATCCGACACCGCAAGGAAAATTCATGCTTTCAATCGCTTTTTCGCAATCCAAGTATTATGTAGACAACTTGTCGGAGAATATAAAGCGAGGTCATCGCAACAAAGTGAAAGACGGAATATGGCCTCAAATGGCTCCACTTGGATATGTGAATAAAAATAGAAAAATTGTTCCCGATGAAAATATCGCACCTTTAATCAAGAAAACATTTGAGGCATATTCGTCTGGGTCTTTCACTTTGCGACAACTCCGCGACAAATTTAACGGACTTGGATTGAAGCGAAAAAGCGGAAAGGAACTTGCGGTGTCGAATTATCAAAAACTTTTGAAAAATCCGATATACACAGGTTTAATGCTGTATAACGGCGAAATACACGAAGGAAAACACGAACCGATTATTACAAAGAAACTTTTTGATTCCGTTCAGGAAGTGATGATGAGGAAAAGTAAACCTCACTCGAAAGGGTTGAAACCATTTTTATACAGAGGATTTTTCCGTTGCGGAGAATGTGGTTGCTTCATTACCACCGAAACACAAAAAGGTCATAACTATTTGCGATGTACCAAACGGAAAAATCCTTGCTCACAAAAATATACTCGTGAGGAAATCATCACTTCCGAAATCCAAAATGAAATCAAAAAAGTTTCTTTGCCAGACGATTGGACAAAATGGATGATTGCCGAAAATACAAAAGATCGGCAATCCGAAGTCCAATCGTCCACGCTTTTTGTGGATTCTGCAAAAGCCGATATTTCTCTTTTGGATTCTAAAATTGAGAAGCTGATGAACGCTTACTTAGAGAACGCACTTTCGCTTGAAGAATATCGCGATGCTAAAAGTGCGCTGGTTGCCTCAAAACAGCTTCTCAAAGAGAAATTATCGGCTTTTGAGCAAAAAGCGAATAATCGGTTCGAACTTACCGAAAAGTTTTTGAAATACAATATGGAATTGGCAAACGAGGGAACAAATGAAGAAAAACTTCATTTGTACAAAAAAGCCGGTTCGAACTTTATAATTAAGGATCGAACCGTCTTTTTTGAGCCACGCGGAGCGTGGAAAAACCTTTTGAATTCGGGAATTTTTGGCGGGAATGCGTTTGTGTCGGCGCTTCGCGCCGACCATATTTTTGGCGGAAATTTGAATTCCGAATTTTGGCGGTATCTGTTGGACAAAGTTCGAATGTTTTTCGAAGAAAATCCAGATGACCAAAACTACTAATGTCGCGCATCCGTTGCGCTGGCGCGCCTCTGTGCGAAGCACAGAGCTTTTCCAAAAGGAAAA
>JAGOQQ010000008.1 GCA_017991395.1 Minisyncoccota bacterium
AGCCCGCGCCAAAAAATCCGCCGTGCATTCCTCCCGCACCCTCCTGCACGGCGGAAAACGAATCTGGCGAAAAAGAAATTAGTCTCGGTTTTGCGAATCCTTTCCCGCAAAATTGCTTCGCAAAACCGAGTCCGCATTTGTATTCGCGCTTCCGTCCTTTTCCTTTTGGAAAAGCTCTGTGCTTCGCACAGAGGCGCGCCAGCGCAACGGATGCGCGACATTAGTAGTTTTGGTCATCTGGATTTTCTTCGAAAAACATTCGAACTTTGTCCAACAGATACCGCAACAAATCGAAATCCAAATCCGCGAGAGAAATGCGGTCGCGCCGAAGGCGCGACACTGGGGCTGAATTCCTGCCAAACCCAATTCCCGCCAAGATTTTCCACGCTCCGCGTGGCTCCTCGTTTGCCAATACAAAATTATGATTGACCACACCAGAAAATTTTTCATATATACACGCAAAAGCACCGATACTGAAGATCGGCAAGTTAGAAGCATTTCGGATCAACTGGCCGAGTTAAAGAGTTTGGCGTTAAAAGAAAATATTGAGGTCATAGATACATTCGTGGAAAAACAAACCGCCAAAGCTCCGGGTCGGCCAGTATTTAACGAAATGCTTTTGCGTATTGAAAAAGGTGAAGCATCGGGAATTTTAGCTTGGCACCCCGATAGATTAGCGAGAAATAGTATTGATGGTGGAAAGATAATCTATCTACTTGATACTGAAGTAATAACCGAGCTAAAATTCCCGACTTTTTGGTGTGATCCAACTCCACAAGGCAAGTTTATGCTTTCCATTGCCTTTGGTCAGTCAAAATATTATGTAGACAATTTGAGCGAGAATATCAAACGCGGACATAGGAACAAAGTGAGAGAAGGAATATGGCCTCGAAATGCTCCGCTTGGATATGTAAATGTAAAAAGTGGTATTGAGCATGACAAAATTCTTGCTCCACTTATCAAAAAACTTTTCGAGACATATTCCACAGGAACTTTCACTTTGCGGGAAGTCCGCGAAAAATTTCTCGCTCTCGGATTGAAAGGAAAAATTGGACTTTCAATCTCAAATTGTCAGAATATTTTGACTAACCCGATCTATGTTGGACTTATTCGTTGGCACAACGAAATATATGAGGGAAAGCATGAACCGATTATTTCAAAGAAACTTTTTGATCAATGTCAGGAAGTGATGAAAAGAAAGAGTAAACCAAAGTCTAGTGGTTTCAAACCATTCTTGTATAGAGGATTTTTCCGTTGCGGAGAATGTGGATGTTTTATCACGACCGAAACACAAAAAGGTCATAACTATCTCCGCTGTACTAAACGGAAAAATCCTTGTGAGCAAAAATATGTTCGTGAAGAAATCATCACTTCCCAAATTACGGAAAATATCAAAAAAGTTTCTCTGCCACTCGATTGGCTGAAATGGATGATTGAAGAAAACAGAAAAGATCAATCATCCGAAGTTCAATCGAGTGAGATTTTTTCTCAAAAAATTCAAAATGAAATTTCTCTTTTGGATTCCAAAATCGAGAAGCTGATGAATGCATATCTTGAGAGCGCACTTTCGCTAGAGGAATATCGGGAAGCTAAAAGTGCGCTCGTTGGCTCTAAACAGCTTCTCAAAGAGAAATTACTAGCTTTTGAGAAAAAAACTCATAATCGGTTCGAACTTGCCGACAAGTTTCTAAAAGCTTGTGTTTCCAATATGGAATTGGCAAACGATAGAACAAATGAAGAAAATGCTCATTTGTTCAAAAAAGTCGGTTCGAACTTTTTAATTAAGGATCGAACCGTACTTTTTGAGCCACGCGGAGCGTGGAAAATCTTGGCGGGAATTGGGTTTGGCAGGAATTCAGCCCCAGTGTCGCGCCTTCGGCGCGACCGCATTTCTCTCGCGGATTTGGATTTCGATTTGTTGCGGAGGCGGTGAGATTCGAACTCACGGACAGCTTTCACCATCTCCTGTTTTCAAGACAGGTGCCTTCAACCACTCAGCCACGCCTCCTTGCGTTTTGTTTAAGTTTTTAATTTAAACTGGTCGTATTTAATTGTATTATTTATCGATGTTTATCCGCGGAATATCTGCGTTCAGTCCGCGATTGTCTGCGACTTTGTCGTGGTGCGCCTTTGCAATGAAGAATATGTATATTGCCTCAAGTACGCCTAGTGAGCTTATCACAAATAGAGCGAGAAACCATCCTTTTTGTCCACGGCGTGCTGCTTCCCAAAGTGCCCAACCTTTCCAGACAAGAGTCCAGATTACAAGTACCCAAAATACTATTGGATTTAATTGAATGAAAGGCATAGTATTCTTATACCAGAAAATGGAATAATCTTCAAGCGATATTTTTGATATTCTATGGTACGCTCATATATATGAAAGTACTAGGAATTGATTATGGTCGAAAAAGAATCGGGCTCGCTGTGTCTGATGAGCTTGGCACAATTGCGTTCCCTCACGGAATTATCAAAGCAACAATGCAATCGGAGGCGATCAAGGAAATTGCAAAAATTGTAGAAGAGAAAGAGATTGGAGAAATTGTGCTTGGGCTTCCACGCGGCGATGGCAATGACGGAAATGTTGCAGACAAGATTCAAGAGTTTTCAAAAAAACTTCGTACAACCACATCTCTCATTCCTCGCTTCGTTGATGAAAGCTTCACTTCGTATGAGGCATTCAAGCAAACACATGATGCACTTCAAGAAAGGGGAAGATATATAAAAGTCGATACAAGTCCAAAAGATGATGTTGCGGCCACGCTAATACTCCAGCGATATCTCGATAGAAAAAACACCGGCGAACCCGCACAATAATTATAATTATTTTTCTTACCCCTCCGCCCTCCGGGCACCTCCCCTCTAGGGGAGGCTTGAATCCCGAATTCACTATTCGCTATAACCTATTCCCTAATTCCTATCCATATGATTAATTACGACGATTTTAAAAAAGTAGAAATGACCGCAGGAAAAATTCTTTCTGTTGATATTGTTCCCGATGCAGACAAGCTCCTCAAGCTCATGGTGGATCTCGGCGAAGAAAATCCTCGACAAATTCTTTCAGGTATTCGTGAATATTTTCCACACGAACAAGAGCTCGTCGGGAAGGTGTGTATGTTTGTCACAAATTTGGAGACTCGCACAATTCGCGGACTAGAATCACAAGGGATGATACTTGCGCTTTCGACAGACGACGGAAAATTTTCGCTGCTTTGTCCAAATGACACTATTCCCGTAGGCACCAAAGCAAAATAGTATATGATTTTTGATCTTCCCACATTTATACAATCAGTCGGACTCATCGGAATTGGTGCTGTGGTGTTTCTTGAGTCAGGTATATTGGTAGGAATGTTTTTGCCCGGAGACTCACTTCTTTTTACGGCAGGGATTTTGGCATCTGCGGGGTATCTGCATTTTGTCCCACTTCTTGTTGTTACATTTGTATGTGCAGTGCTAGGAAATCAGGTCGGGTATTATACAGGCAGAAAATACGGACCGAGAATTTTTTCTAGGCCAAATTCACGATGGTTCAACCCAGAGCACATTGTCAAAGCGCAGGCTTTTTATGAAAAGTACGGAAAGAAAACAATCATTTTGTGTCGATTTATCCCATTTGTTCGCACGGTCGCTCCAATAATGGCAGGAGTAGGGTTGATGAACTCTAAAAGTTTTACAGTATACAATGTTGTAGGTGGTGCATTGTGGGCGGTGGGGATGACATCACTTGGATATTTTCTTGGTTCGACAATTCCAAATATTGAAAAATATATTATTCCTATAGTTTTGGGAATAATTCTCATATCGGTAATTCCAGTTTTGACAAAACTTCTTCACAAAAAAACTTAGCACTTATTAAACTCTCAGCTATAATATAAGTGCATGTCACGCGCACAACACAACAGATTTTTTCCTACACCAAAATACCTTGAGCGGTCTTCTGTGGGTATTGATATTTCTGATCAATCAATCAAGTTTGTATCCCTCAAATATTCACACGGCGAATTGGTTGTTGATTTTTCGGGCGATAAAAAAATACCCAAAGGGGTAATTGAGTCAGGAAAAATAATTGATTCAAGTACTATCATCTCACTCTTGAAAGAAATAAAAAAAGAACACGGGTGTGAGTTTGTTCGTGCATCGCTTCCAGAAGAGCAGATGTATCTTTTTGAGCTTGGTGTTCCAAAAATGTCTCCAGACGAAATTCGTGGAACTATTGATATTCAGCTCGAAGAACATGTTCCGCTCTCTGCGCAAGATGTGGTGTTTGACTACGACCTTGTCGAAGAAAAAGCCGATTCATATAAAATACTTGTGACAGTGATTCCGGCAGTCGTGGTGGAAGAATACACCGAGCTTTTTCACAAGGCAGGATTTGTGCTTTTGTCGCTCGAACTTGAAGCCTCGGCACTTGCACGCGCAACTATCGCAAAAGATGATGAAAACACCTATATGATGATCGATTTCGGAGATATGAGAAGCGGAATTTCTATTATTCATAAAAGAATTCCACTTTTTACTTCGACCGTATCGATAGGTGGTGCGACCATCACTGAAATGATTGCAAAGAATTTTTCTGTGTCATACGAAGAGGCTGAAAAAATGAAAAAGGAGATTGGGCTTTCACGAAATGAAAAAGACAAAGAACTTTTTTCTGTGATTATCAACGGACTCTCTGTGCTTCGAGATGAGATGAGTAGACATTATATATATTGGCATTCACACAAAGACGCTGAAGGGAATCCAAAACCGATGATTAACTCAATTAGAATTTGTGGTGGAAATGCAAACCTCGATGGAATCGTGGAATATTTCAAGACAAGTCTTCGCACAGAAGTACAGCTTGCAAATGTGTGGGTCAATATGGGTTCGCTTGATACATATATTCCGCCGATAAATTTCAAAGAGTCACTAAGTTTTGCCACAGCAATTGGATTAGCACTAGGAGATTTTGAACATGATTAATTTGCTTTCACCACAATACAAAATAGAAATCACACGCAATTACTATATGCGACTTGGAATTGTCAGTGTGTTGTTTGCAATCGTCCTGGTGCTCGTGGCGGTGGTGTTTTTGATACCTTCATATGTTGCAGTGTCGACCGAAGAGAAGGTGAAAAAAGATGAATTGACCCAGCTCGCACAAAGTAGAGACCCAGAGCTCGACAAAATTTCTGCAAGCATTCAATCAATCAATGGCAAACTCGCGGTATTTTCTGAGCCGTATGTGCAGGCATCGTTTCCAAAAGAAATTCTCGCACCAATTTTACAAATTGATGTTCCAGGTATTACCATCTATGAATTTTTCTATACAGTAGTTGAGCCCACAAAAAAGACAATTTCGATACGTGGCGATGCAGTCTCGCGTGAAAACCTCCTTACTTTTACCGAACAACTCGAAAAAACAGGATTGTTTGAAAAAATCGATGTTCCAATATCAAACCTTTTGAAAGGCGACAACGTGTCGTTTGGACTTGATTTGAAATTAAAACAATAACATGAAAAACAGCAACCAAATTATACTACTCGGAATATTGTTTCTCGCGACACTTCTTTCACTCGGAGGGTATATTTATTTGCATACGCAGATAAACAAAAAGATTGCATCAATAGAATCTACTGTGGCTGAAATTGAAAACGAAAAAAACTCCCAACAAAATATTTTTGGACTCAAGCGCTCGATCGAGCTTTCAGAAGATAAAAACACATTGCTTGATTCATATTTTGTAAATCAAGATGAAGTTGTGAATTTTATTGAATCACTTGAAGCGCTCGCAAAAGAAAATGCGGTGGTGATTGAAATAGACTCGATTCAACCTGGGAATCAAATTGGAAAAAATGGACTCTACGTCACGCTCGATGTCGATGGAGAATTCAACAATGTAAACAATTTTATTTTGAAAATGGAAAACATGCCGTATCAACTCAATCTCACAAAAATTTTACTTGCAACCGAAAAGAGTGCACCAAAAAATCAAACAGTCGAGACACAAAAGACTGCACCCCAAGTGACCACCCAAAGTTGGAATGCGTCAATTGATCTTGTTCTGATAAGTTATATAAAATAATACTATGAACCTCAAAAACCTATTCAAGAAAAAAGATATACGTGCACATTTCACCAAAGACGAACATGTGCACATAAAAAATCCTCACGAAGCGTGGAGGTTTCTTCTCAATAGTTTTTTTGTGATTGTGTGCGTGGTTGCACTCTTGAGCTGGTATAAATATTACAAAATTCAAGGAAAAGAAATTGAAAGCGTGGCGACAGAAAACAATCTAGCAAAAGAAGCCATTCAGATGGAAAAACTTGATGCCATCTTGAAGGCGTTTGAAAAGAAACAGGAGAACAGTCTGAAGTATAAATCAGCACCAGAAGTCTTTGTTGACCCATCGAGATAATATGGGTATAGTCAGGGTAGTTTATAGATGATAGTTGGAAGATTATAGAAAATACCTTAAATTCCTATTCCGAGTATCCTTTTGAAGGTTTAAGATAGTGATTTTCGGTATATTTTTTCTATAAACTACCAACTAAAAACTATACACTTTTTTAAAATATTGCCCTTGTAGTTAAATGGATATAACTACGGACTTCTAAGCCGTTATTCGAGGTTCGATTCCTCGCGAGGGCACAAGAGAGAAAAACGCCAACTGCTTGGCGTTTTTCGATACTTGTGCCGGCCGGAAGCATATTCGCATACCAGTGCGAATAGCTGAGGCGGGGTCGCGGAAATTCACGAGTGACGACGAGTGAATTATCTGTGACCACAAGAAAATCGAAAAGGTGTACTGTCCATGTAATGGAAGATTCCTCGCGAGGAGGGCTCGAGAAAAATATTCGTGAACACAAGAATGACACAAACATCCCGCCTGCGCGGGATTTTGTGCTTTGGTGCCAGCCGAGAATGTTAATGCTTAATCCTTGACAAATTGATTTTACACTGTATGATAGGTAAAAAATACAGAACATGGAAAGTTTACAAAAGTATCTTGATCAACAGTTAGAACAAAATAAAAAATCACTTGATGTTTGGCTGGGTCACCAAAAGCTGGGCCTGCAATCAGCACTAAACAAAGAAATGCTCAATCAAATTGCATATGCAGAACAACAGATTGAAATTGGTAATATGCGAGCAATCGAACAATTTAAAAAATCTATGGCTGATTTGCAAAAACGAAGAGCAGAAAATACTGGCGAATTTATGCAAAAAAGCTGCGACCGTTTTGAAAAATCAATTAAGCATTCTTTTGAAGTTAGTTTGAGAACTATAGAAGGTGTGTGGAAAGGCCACATCGAGCAATGCAGAGCAAATTTGAAATAGTTTATTGGGCGGTGAATATATACAGACATCAGGAGTGATGTCTGTTTTTTATTAAAGTTTTTTAAAGATACAATTCAATTTATAGTACATCCATAAAATTACGCATTTTACGCGATAGCGTAAAATGCGTAATTTTATTCGTGTCATTATCGCTAATTATTATATTTTTATTTATCTATACTAAATTTAGAAAAATATTCGTGACCACAAGAAATTACTCTCGACCAAAAAGGAGGGGCGATTCCTACCGCCACTTTGCTTTTTGCGATACTTGTGACTAATATAATTAAAGAACCATACTTGCTAAAGTAAATGTTTTGTGTCATAGTGTTTTTAAGAAATTTCTTTAACTAAAAAATCTAAAAACAATGAGAAACATAGAACAAATCTTACCCGGCACACTGTGTGTTGATATTTCAACAAGACAAATGTCGGCAATCGAGTTGGGCATTTCTCTGGGACAAAAAATACAAGCGGATTTTCCTGAAATTGGAAGTTTATACAAGGAGGGTTTTAGCCTTTCCAGGTTAATTTCTAAATTCAACATAGTTTCTTATCTCGGTGTAAATTTCAAGGTTGCAGAAACTGCTACTCACAGAGCATTGACGGGTTATGATGGTCATATTAAAAATCTTGATCTCAAGCCTTATAAAGGATTACTTTCTGATGAAGAGTTGAATTTTCATGGTAAAGAACACAACAGACTTTCGGGTGTTGAGGTTGCTAAAAAACTGATGGAAGAGAAAAAAGGTATTTTTGCTTTTACAAAAGAGCAAAAAGACGCGGCAAGAATAAACTCAGTTTTAGCTTGTGGTAATGTTCCATATTCTCAAGAGGAGTTAAATTTTATTGAGAAACTGGCATCTGACCCTCAATATCAAAAAGGAAGTTTGGTTAAAGTATTTGATGTTGCGTTTGAAGTTAATCTCAAATTTCATGAAGGAAAAGAAGTTAGAAAACCGAGTGCAATTTCAAAAGTTAGATCAAGAAAAAAACCAAAGGTAACACCATAAATCAAATTTGATTTATGGTGTATTTTTTATATGTATTGGTACGCAACTTAGGACTCTTTCGTTACCCATCTTCGTTAAAACTACGAACGGGTGAAGCACAAACAGTATACCTTTTCGATAAATTTTGATTTGAATCAAAATTTATAACGAAAAGCTTTTCTCGTCCTAACGCAAGCAAAGCAGTTTGCTTGCTCATCGCGCACAATAATAAAAGCCTCACATTGTGAGGCTTTTATTATTGTGCTTGACAGTTTTTATTAAATATGCTAAAGTAAAAAAAATCCTTTAAATATGAAATTAAAAGAGATAGCAGTACAAAAAGACACTAAATTGCTTGAGCAAATCAATACATGCCTTAAAAAGTATGATTGGGGCAAAGATTTTACGGTTGATTCTCAAATAACCAGCTCGCTTGAAAGTATCTTGTTCATTCTTCCTGTGCTTGAAGAAAGAATAAGGATTTATAAAGAGTATGCCAGGTTAGAAAACTTGATAAGTACTCTTCGGAGTAAATCAGACTTATTGAGAACTGATCTCAATTCGCAAAATGCAGAGAAGATAAAGGAATACGAATTACAACTGATTTGTTTAATAGACCAGTGGCAACGTTATCAATCATCCGATTTGCATCGTCTTCTCGAAAATGAGTTAGAGAACATACGGTTACAGGAGTGGTCTTTCGCTAATCGTTTGCAATCTATGCTAGAAGATGGTTATGATTATGATCTTGATAATTTTTCTTTTGGCGTAAACAAGCTTCAACAGCAATGAGAGCAAATCAACTGATATATGCTCTAGGGGCTTTCATGAGTTCCCTAAGTATATGTTGTCTTTGCTATGTAAGCATACTGAATATTGAATCCAAAGAATTTTCTCATGTCTGGGTAGGCACCCTTATGATATTCTTCGGAATCGTACTCATTGTATGTTTTGTAGCAAATGCAAGGAAAAACCCAAACAAGGTGCGCTGAACAATAGTAAGCAAATCCGCTGGTTAAGGTGAGTATACATCTTGAAACTGAAACAAATCAAAAAATCTGGGAACTGCTAAGCAGTTCCCTCCATTTTTGAAACCAGAAGCAATGTTTGTGGTTTCAAAATAGGAATTGTTCTTTAAAGTATAATTTTAATTAGTTTTCACAGATTATTTTGTAATTTGTGAAAACTAATTAAACTAAATAAAATGAATACCATAATGAACTTAAAGACTGGAAATCATGTAAAGATTGCTTCAATCTCAAATACGAAGCAATTCATCCTTGCAGGTATGGAATCACGCAACCAAGGAGAGATTAAAAATATTAATTTGATTGAATTAAGAGCAGGAGTTAGTTTAATTTTTCAGAAAATTGATCCTCGACACTTTAACGATGCACTTTTTCATATCCAGGGAATTTCGACAAATGTCGAGATCTGGATTTCTGAAAGCGATTTAAAGGAATGCAAATTCCATTTACAAAGTAGTATTTAATAAGTAAGTTTTTAAAGCGCACACATTTCGTGCGTTTTTTCTTTTGCGGTCGCACTGCATGACTTTTTCGTTACCCATCTTCGTTAAAACTACGAACGGGTGAAGCACAAACAGTATACCTTTTCGATAAATTTTGATTTGAATCAAAATTTATAACGAAAAGCTTTTCTCGTCCTAACGCAAGCAAAGCAGTTTGCTTGCTCATCGCGCACAATAATAAAAGCCTCACATTGTGAGGCTTTTATTATTGTGCGCGATGTAGGACTCGAACCTACGACCTTTCGAGTGTAAATCGATTGCTCTACCAACTGAGCTAATCGCGCATGATGATTTTGTTCACAATATACTATATCGAGATATGCTCGGACTTTATCCTGTGTACTCACAGGGAACTGAGCTAATCGCGCATCTGAACAAAGTCATAATACATCATTTCTTCTATTTTTTCAAGATTGTGTGTAGTATTGAGTATATATGAAATTTTCAGACATTCTTCTCTATAAAGACGATACCGTACTGGTGGTCAACAAACCATCAGGACTTGTGGTACATGGAGATGGAAAGGGAGATGAACGAAGTCTTGTTGATATGATTTTGGAAGAATTTCCTGACATGAAAGACGTTGGTGAGCCAATGGAAATTGAGCACAAAGGCGAAATGAAAACAATTTTTCGTCCTGGTATTGTGCATCGCTTGGACAGAGATACTTCTGGGGTGATGATCATTGCGAGGTCTCAAGAAACTTTTCTTTTTCTCAAGAAGCAATTTCAAGAAAGGGAAACACAAAAAATTTATCATGCATTTGTGTATGGAAATATCAAAGAGGATGTGGGACGTATTAATGCAGAAATAGGAAGAAGTCCCACAGATATCCGAACATGGAGTGCGGGAAGAGGGAAGCGCGGGACGCTTCGTGAGGCAGTGACGGACTGGAAAGTGTTGAAAAGAGGACTTGATGAGGGATCCGGTGAGCGTGTGACGTATGTCGAACTTTCTCCAAAGACTGGCCGTACACACCAGCTTCGTGTACACATGAAGTACAACAACACTCCAATAGTCGCAGACCCGCTCTATGCACCCAATAGGCCACATGTACTAGGGTTTGAAAGGCTTGCGCTCCATGCCCACTCATTGTCTGTGATATTGCCTGGGGGTACTTCCCAGACTTTTGTGGCACTACTCCCGACTGAATTTCTGTCGGCGGAGGCTAATTTAAAACCCTTGCAGACTTAACAAATGTGTGATAGATTGGTGCTACTTATGGCAACAGCGACAAATTTTACCCCAGTAAATATAGAGGACCGAAAAAAGCTTGAAATCGTTTCAGGAGATACTATTCGAGTGTGGTCAAAGATTCAAGAAAAAGGAAAGACTCGACTCCAGGGATTTGAAGGACTTGTACTTGCTCGAAAGCACGGCAAAGAATCAGGTGCGACAATCACTGTACGAAAAGTTTCAAACGGAATCGGCGTAGAAAGAATTTTCCCACTTTACTCTCCACTTATCGACTCTATCGAAATTCTCAAAAAGTCTCGATCACGACGCGCAAAGCTTTACTATGTACGAGAAAAGGCAGCTCGAGATATTCGAAGAAAGATGAAATCAACTGTGGTTTCAAAAGCGGACAAAGAAGAAGTAGAAGTAGAATCAACAGAAGAATAATTACACCCGAAAGGGTGTTTTTATTTTGGAGATTAATGCGGGCTTGAAAAAGGTATGAATTCTGATATAGTACGAATACCTAATAGTAGGTAAAACATCTGCCCAGGTGTTGAAATTGGTAGACAAGCATCCTTGAGGTGGATGTGCCGAAAGGTGTGGAGGTTCAAGTCCTCTCCTGGGCACCAAAATGGAACTTAGCGGTTGAGAACCAACCAAGGAGTGGGCGTGCCGTAGGCACGCCCACGCTGTTTCGCCCGTTTTCGCCAATGAATTCGCCAATGAATTCGGATTCCCGCCTTCGGCG
>JAGOQQ010000001.1:0-176276 GCA_017991395.1 Minisyncoccota bacterium
ACACGTCCACGAACATTTTTTGAGAGAGGAATTTCAACTCCAGAAATATTGTCTTTTGAAAGACGCTTTCCTTCTTTACTTCCACAGTCTTTGTCAGTGATCATCACATCTTGTGACACATCCACGAGACGTCGTGTGAGGTATCCGGCCTTAGCTGTTGAGAGCGCAGTGTCCGCAAGTCCCTTACGTGAACCGTGAGTTGTAATAAAGTATTCAAGCGGTGAAAGTCCTTCGATGAATGATGGAATAACTGGGAACTCAATTGTCTTACCTTGAGTGTTTTGAATAAGTCCTTTCATACCTGACATCTGTGAAAGTGATCCCATAGATGCTCGAGCACCTGAGATAATCATGTCGTATGTTGAACTATTTTTTTCGAGAGTTCCTGGAATGAACTTTTCGATTTCTGCTTTTTTGTGTCCCCAAATTTCAATAAGTTTTTGATATTTTTCTTCGAGTGAAAGTAGACCTTCTTCAAATTGTCCAATGACTTCGAGTTCTTCTTTTCGTCCTTGTGCAATGATGCCTTTCTTTTCTTCTGGAACACGCACACTATCAAGACTCCATGTCACACCCGCGCGAGTTGCGTAAGTATAACCAAATTGCTTGATTGCATCAAGAACCTTTGGAGTATTGTCGATTCCATATTGACTAATGAGTTCATCTACAAGTGATGAAAGTCTCTTTTGTGTCATTTCCTCATTTACGAATGGGAAATCATCTGGAAGAATTGTGTTGAAAATAAGTCGTCCTGGTGATGTTTCAAATATTTTTCCTTCAAAAATATTGTACTTTGCCTTGTCTGTTGGAAGTACTTTGATTTTTGCACGCATTCCGATTTGTCCGTAGTCATATGCAGTGAGCACTTCGTTTGGACTTGAGAAAATATTTCCTTCTCCTTTTTCTCCATCAACTGATTTAGTCATCCAGTATGATCCAAGCACCATGTCCATACGTGGGTGCACGATTGGATCTCCTGAAGCTGGCTTCAAAAGGTTTTTGTTTGCGGCGATAAGATCACGTGCTTCAGCTTGTGCTTCAACAGAAAGTGGAAGATACACCGCCATTTGGTCTCCGTCGAAGTCAGCGTTGAACGCTTGACACACGAGTGGGTGCACTTGAATCGCATTTCCTTCAATAAGAATTGGGTTGAATGCTTGAATACCAAGTCGGTGAAGTGTAGGCGCACGGTTTAAGAGCACATACTTTCCTTGAATAGATTCTTCAAGAAATGCCCATACGTCTGGATCTCCTTCTTCAATAAGTTTGTTTGCACCTCGAATATTGTGTGCGCGTTCACTTGCGATAAGTTTTGAAATCACGAATGGTCGGAAAAGTTCAAGTGCCATGTGTTTTGGAAGACCACATTGGTTGAGCTTGAGTGTAGGACCGACAACGATCACCGAACGTCCTGAGTAGTCCACACGCTTTCCAAGCAAGTTTTGTCGGAACAAACCTTGTTTTGATTTCAAGTTGTCTGAAAGTGACTTCAATGCACGTCGCTGTGATTGACTCATTGCTTGAGAATCACTTTGTGAGGCGATTGAGTTGTCGATGAGTGCGTCTACCGCTTCTTGCAAGATACGCTTTTCGTTTCTCAAGATTACATCTGGTGCACCAATTTCTTTCAATTTTTTGAGACGATTGTTTCGGTTGATTACTCGTCGGTACAGGTCGTTAATATCAGAAGTTGCATGTCGTCCACCATCAAGAGCCACCATCGGGCGTAGCAGTGGTGGGATCACAGGAAGCGCTGAGAGGAACATCCATTCTGGGCGAATGTGCGCGTGGATCATTGATCGAAGAAGTGCAAGTCGCTTGTGGAGTTTTTCCTTTTCGAGTGCACTTGCTGTTTCAATCATTTGCTCAGTTTTTGCTTTGAGCTTTGGAAGATCCATATTTTTGAAAATATTGTAAATTGCTTCCGCGCCAATTTGCGCTTCAAAACATGTTCCGTATTTGAGTGAGAAATGATGATATGAAATTTCGTTCAATACCTTCCCTTCATAAATATCACCAATTTCTTTTTTTGCACCAGTCAAAAGTTCTTTGAGTTTTTCACGATCAGCTTCATCATTTGCACCTTTTACTTTTGATTTGTATTCATTCTCGAGATTTTTGAGGATTGATTCTTTTTCTTCTTGATTCACTTTCGTGATCATGTACCCTGCAAAGTAAATTACTTTTTCAAGATCAGTGATCGGCGTGTTCATCAAAATAGACATTCGAGATGGAACACCACGAAGGAACCAGATGTGCGCAACAGGCGAAGAGAGCTCAATGTGTCCCATTCGCTTTCGGCGAACGATTGATTCAGTGACTTCCACTCCACATTTTTCACACACAATATCCTTGTATCGAACTCGTCGATATTTTCCACAGTAACACTCAAAATCTTTTTCCGGTCCAAAGATTCGCTCATCGAAAAGTCCTCCTCGTTCTGAACGACCAGTTCGGTAGTTGATTGTTTCTGGTTTTGTGATTTCTCCATATGACCACTCGCGGATTCTCTCAGGAGATGCGAGTTTCAGACTGATTTGATCGAAGTCTGTTGTGTCGATAGTTTTTGAATTCATAATAGTTTAAGTAGTGATTAGATTAATGTGTGCGATTAACGATTTTGATCGTCTCTCTTTTGCAAATCAACATCGAGTGCAAGTCCTCTCAAATAATTGAGGAGCACGTTGAATGATGCTGGAATACCTGGGTCTTTAATCACTTCACCCTTGATGATACTGTCAAATGTTGCTGATCGACCTTTGATATCGTCTGACTTAATAGTGAGCATTTCTCGAAGTGCGTGTGCTGCACCGTATCCTTCAAGTGCCCACACTTCCATTTCTCCAAATCTCTGTCCTCCACCTTGTGCTTTACCTCCAAGTGGTTGCTGAGTGATGAGAGAGTACGGTCCGATTGAACGCATGTGAATCTTGTCTTCCACCATGTGGTGCAATTTGAGAATGTACATATATCCCACCGCAATGTCTTGTTCAAACGCTTCTCCTGTGCGTCCGTCGTAGAGAGTTATTTTTCCGTTTTCTGGAAATCCTGCTTTTTTGAGTTCACCTTTGATTTCATCAATCGATGCTCCTCCAAACGGTGGAACGATTGCTTGATATCCAAGTGTGTGAGCGGCATATCCAAGATGCATCTCGAGAATTTGTCCGAGGTTCATACGTGATGGAACACCGAGTGGTGTAAGAATCACATCCACTGGAGTACCGTCTGCCATGTATGGCATTTCTTCTTCAGGTAAGATTGTTGAGATAACACCTTTGTTTCCGTGTCGTCCTGCGAGCTTGTCTCCCACTGAAATATTTCGAATTTGAGCAACCTCAATCACAATCTTTTTGATGATTCCTGATTCAAGCTGGTGACCTTGGTCACGTGAGAATATTTTTACATTGATAACACGTCCGCGCTTTCCGTGTTCAAGTCGAAGTGATGTGTCTTTTACGTCACGAGCTTTTTCAGCAAAGATAGATCGAAGAAGTCGCTCTTCTGGCGTGAGTTCTGTTTCTCCTTTTGGAGTAATTTTTCCAACGAGAATATCGTTTTCGCGAATTTCTGCACCAACACGAATGATTCCATCTTCATCGAGATCCTTGAGTTTTGCTTCACCAACGTTTGGAATATCACGAGTAGTGACTTCTGGACCAAGTTTCGTATCACGCACGGCACAAATATATTCTTCAATATAAATAGATGTGAACTTTGAATTTTTTACGAGGCGTTCTGAAAGAATAATCGCGTCTTCGTAGTTGTTTCCATTCCAACACATAAATGCCACACACACGTTTTGTCCAAGTGCGATTTGACCATTGTCTGATGTTGAAGTGTCTGCGAGCACATCACCTTTTTTCACTTTGTCTCCAAGGTTTACACTTGGGCGCTGATGAAAGGCTGCGAAGTTGTTGGTTCGAGAATATGCAACAAGAGTATATGTTTTTGATTTTCCAGATTTCCCTTCAACAGTAATTTTCTTTCCATCAACTTGTGTTACAGTTCCGTCTTCTTCCGAAAGGATGACACGTCCTGAATCTCGTGATGCGACTTCTTCAATACCGGTCGCAACAAGTGGAGCTTCTGGCACGATACATGGGAGTGCCTGCTTTTGCATGTTACTTCCCATGAGTGCTCGGTTTGCGTCGTCGTGTTCGAGGAACGGAATCATTGATGTAGCGATTGAGAACGCTTGGTTTGTTGCAACATCAATAAAATCAATTTCACTTCGATCAACAAGTCCTGGCTCTGTTTTTACACGAGCTTCAACTTTTTCATCAAGCAAACTTCCCTTTTCATCATAACGAACACCTGCGTGCGCAATGTTGTATTTTTCTTCTTCAAGCGCGTTCATATACACCACTTCGCCAGTGATTTTTCCGTTCTTGACTTTGATGTATGGAGTTTCAATAATTCCAAATTCATCCACGCGTGAATAACATGACAAGTGCAAGATAAGACCAATGTTTGGACCTTCTGGTGTGTGAATAGGACACACGCGTCCGTAGTGAGATGTGTGCACGTCACGAACTTCGAGACCTGCTCGCTCTCGAGTAAGACCTCCGGGTCCAAGTGCTGAGAGTGTTCGAATGTGTTCCACTTCCGCCAAGACGTTTTCTTGGTTCATAAATTGTGAGAGTTGGTTTGTGGTGAAAAATTCTTTGACTCTCGCTTGGAGTGGACGCTGGTTGATGATTTGAATTGGCATCGCACTTGTGACATCAATGGTAGACATTCGGTCTTGAATGTTTCGCTTGATTTGAGTCATACCCACACGAACTTTTCCTTGGAGCATTTCACCGACAAATCTAACACGTCGCTTTCCGAGGTGGTCAATATCGTCTGCTTGCGCACCTGGTGTTGCGTTCAATGTAAGCACATGGTTCACAATGAGCGCCACATCTTCTTTGGTGAGTGTGCGGTGTTCAAGATCTTTCTTTTCTGTACCTTTTCCAAAACGTTTGTTGAGAGAAAAACGTCCTACTGGTGAAAGGTCATAACGCTCTGATGAAAAGAGTGTGTCAATAAATTCTTTTGCGTTGTCAGGAGTAGCAAGGTCTCCATCTCGAAGACGCTTGTAAATTTCGATGTATGAATCATTGAGAGTTTTAGCCGAATCCTTCTCAATAGAAATTTTCATAAGTTTTTCAAATGCTTCATTGCCCTGTACGAGCTTGAGCATTGCCTCATCTGTATGAAATCCAAGCACACGTAGCAAAGACGTGATTGGGAACTTACGTTTTTTGTCGATGCGAACATAGAGTGTTCCATCTGCATCAGATTCTATTTCAATCCAAACACCACGAGCTGGAATAATCTTTGCACCAAAAAGCTTCTTGCCTTTGATTTCAAGATCAGTGAAAAACACACCTGCACTACGTGCGAGCTGTGGCACAATAACACGTTCAACACCATTAATAATGAATGTTCCGTGCGCAGTCATGAGTGGAATATCTGTAAGGAAAATTTCTTGTTCCTTTGATGGACCACCGATAACTTTGTTGATGAGTTTTACTCGAGCTTTCAACTGACCTTCGTATGAAAGTTTGTTGACCTTTGAGTAGTGTTCGTCGTGTTTCGGTTCTGAAAGAGTGAATGAGACGAATTCAAGTTGAAACTTTTTCTCCGAGTAATCATTGATTGGAGAAAATTCTTTGAATACGTCACGAAGTCCTTCTTCAACAAACCAACGAAAAGAACTGACTTGAGTTTCTAATAAGTTAGGAAATTCGACCAGGGGTTTTTTATACTTTGAGAAATATTTCTTTTCTCGTGCCTTTGTGGTTCGTGCCATATGATGTGTGTTCTATAAAAACGAAAAATTCAGGGGTAGTTAAAACTACCTTACTGTTTTCAAGGCTAACTTATAAATGTTATTAACTTTTTTAGCAATCTAATCGGCTAATTAATTGCTTATAATAGATTGAAGCCACCAAAAACTCAATCAATTTCAATCACCCACAGTATACGCCAAGCCCTATTCGATGTCAAACTGGGCTTGTGTGGGTACAAAAAGAGGCCTCGCGCATACGCGAGGCCTCACAATTCTACTTCCTTAAAGATCTTAGAAAACACCACATCCAGAGGGCAACTACAAGACCCATACCTACCGCAACGACAACGACGGCAGTTAGGAATTTTGTAAAATCTCGAAGATTCGAATTCGTGATTGAACTAAATTTGGGATGATTGACCAATGCTTTTGCCGATGGGTAATAACAATCTCTCATCCACTTGAATTGTTTTGGAATATTGACGGTAAAAAACCTTTCAATATATCCAAAGATGAATCCGAGTAGCCAATCAGTTACATTTGAACCACTTTTAACTGCACTTGATACAGAAGCCATATTGTGTGTTTTTGTTTAGATATAGTATAGCACAAAAAGCTTGACAAGTCAATATATTTGGTCTATAATACAACAAATCCAAAATAACATGTACACAACAGATCAAATCCGCGCAATGGCGCAATCCGAAAATGATGGCAAAAAAAGAGCGATGCTCTTGACTCTAAAAGGCAAAAGCGAGCGAGTAGAGCTTGCAAATATGGCTTTTATGGTCGAAAAAACTTCGGGAAAAGTCATCCCCAACGATAAAAACCAACCCGCCTTTCAAGTAGAAGACATACTTGAAATTTCATTCAAAGAATAATGCAATGCCAGCAAAATACAAAGCTGACCGAATTAGGAACATTTCATATGGAGCTAAAAGCAGTAATCTAATGATGTTTATTCAAGTGAGAAAATTTATTTTTTTTACTAAAAAATATTTTCTCACTCCAGGAACAGAAAAAGTTTGCGATAATCACGTTGTTATTCCTCACAAAAAATCATCGTTGATAATACCATATGAAAAAATCCTTCTTGTAGACACAAGGAAGCGAAAACAAAAACCCCGCACACATGTGTAGGGGTTTATTTTGTGTTCTTTTTCCACTCCTCAATTTCTTTGTGATTTCCAGACAAAAGCACTTTTGGTGTCTTATGTTTTTTACCCTTCCATTCCAAAATTTCTGGCCGAGTATACACTTCTCCGGTTGATATACGTTCTTCTTCTCGTGAATCAAAATTTCCAAGCACTCCTTCGACTTGCCGAGAAATACAATCCATCACCACCATCGCAGGAAGCTCACCACCAGTAAGCACATACTCACCTATCGACACTTCTTCTGCTTTTAATATTTTCTTAACTCGTGCATCAATACCTTCGTATCGTCCACAAATCAAAATAATATCAGTATACTTTTTTTTGAGCACATCTTTTGCGTACTTTGTTTTAAAGAGTGTGCCACCTGGTGCGAAAAAAATAATTTTTGTTTTCCCTTTCGCCTTTTTTTGTGCACTTTCCACTGCTTTCAATATAGGTTCTGCGCGCATCACCATTCCTGGTCCGCCTCCAAATGGCCGATCGTCAATAATCCGTGAGACATTTCCATCTGGCCACACACGTTTAAATTTCCCCGTAACAAAATCACGAGGATTGTAGAAAGACACTTTTATTCTCTTTTCTTTTATTGCCCGTCCAATAATCGATTCATTCATATATGAATCAAATGAATCTCTGAACAATGTAATAACGTGGAATGTCATAAGGATAGTAAGTAATAAGTAGCTAGTAGTTAGTAGGATAGTACGCAACACAAATAAATGCAACACGCCTATACAAAAAAATTCACCAAACTTGGTGAATTTTTTCTCTGCAAAATGCCCTGTCGAAAAGCGTTGCAGGCACTGATCTGTCTTGTTCAAATGAACATAGCGTAGACAAATCGTGTAAAACTTTATTTTTTAGCTTTGAGCTTTCCTGTTTCTTTCTTTAAACTTTTAGCTTTAAACTTTCAGCTCTATCTAGATTCCTTTCAAATCTTCCATAGCGGCGTCAACTGAAGATGCGTGTGCACTTCCTTTTCCACCCTCTGGTTCGTTGATTTTCAGATTTACACGTGCATTGTTTTTCATTCCAATGACTCGAAGCAGAGTTCGAATTGCCTTCGCGGTGTTTCCTTGTCGGCCAATAATCTTACCCATATCTTCTGCGTTTACTGAAAGAGTAATCAACACTCCCATTTCGTCGACGGTCCGATCGATTTTCACTTCTTCTGGTTTATCGACCAGCGCCTTCACAACGTACTCGAGAAATTCTTTGTCCATCATATATTCTTCTCTTTTCATTTTGTTGTTAATCTACTTGCAGTGCGTCGACCACAACTGCTGTATTTTTATTATAACAAGTGTTAACCTTGTTGCAACAAAATTTCACACGTGCGTGTGCATAAAAGAAAAACCATAGCGTGTGCTATGATTTTTTCAATTCTTTCTTTTTCTTTGTTGGAGTTTTCTTAGAGAGAACGTTTTTTGTTTTCGCTGAGATGATTCCTTGCTTCACAAGAAAGTTGTGAACGGTGTCAGAAGTCTTTGCACCATTTTTTATCCAGTGAGTAATTCGATCTTTTTTGAAAATCGCCTCTCCTCCCTTTGGATTATATGAGCCAAGTACTTCCAAAAACTTTCCGCTTTTTGTGCTGTTTTTAGAATCGGTAAGAACTACTCGAAACTGAGCTTCGTTCTTGCGACCAATACGTTGTAATCTGATCATTAACATAACGCCCATAGTAACAGAGTATTTGAGTTTTTGCAAGAGTCTAGCGAGATTGGTCAATTTGTGTTATAAATGAATCACAAATGAACAAAGAAACTCCTCGCAAGAAAAGCACAGAAGACCATAATTCGCACAAAAAAGAGAGCGCATTTATACCCACTCAAAATATCACCGGAACACTCACTGTTACCCGAAAAGGCGGTGGCTTTGTGCGTCCAAGTGATCCAGAGCTCTACAAAAAACTCGAGAAAATAGATATTGAATCAACATTTCTAAACACCGGACTTCACGGTGACACGGTGGAGGTCTTTCTCCATCCTCACAAAAAAGGAATGCCCTACAGTGGCGAAGTCGTCAAAATAATCTCACGCGGAAAATTTGGCTTTTCTGGAGTACTCGAAGAAAAAGCGGGTGCATACTTTCTGATTCCAGCTGACAGCAGAATGTACACAAATATTCTCATTCCAAAAGAATCTCTTGGCGGTGCACAAGTCGGAGAGAAAGTATTTGGCATAATTACAAAATGGGAAAATCGTCACACAGTACCACTTGGAGAAATCACTCACGTTCTCGGAAAAAAAGGTGACAACAATGCCGAAATGCTCGCTATCGCACTTGAAAAAGGATTTGATGAGACCTTCCCTAGCGATGTCGTCGCTGAAGCACATGCACTTCAAGTCCCTATTTCAGATGAAGAAATTAGAAGTCGGCGTGATTTTCGAAGCGTTACCACATTTACTGTTGACCCAGTCGATGCAAAAGATTTTGACGATGCACTTTCATTCAAAGATTTGAAAGATGGTACATATGAAATCGGAATCCATATCGCTGATGTATCACACTATGTCCGTCTGGGTACACGACTTGATGAAGAAGCGCGAAAACGTGCGACATCGGTATATCTCGTCGACCGCACAATCCCCATGCTTCCGGAAGCACTTTCAAATGATTTGTGTAGTCTCAATCCAAACACTGACAAGCTCACCATGAGTGCGGTATTTGTAATGGACGGTAATGGTGTAATAAAAGATGAATGGTACGGACGTACAATCATCCACTCAGACAAAAGATTTTCATACGAAGAAGCGCAAGAAATTCTCGACAACGGCGAAGGACTCTACCACAGTGAACTTTCTATTTTAAACTCTATTGCAAAAAAACTCACCACAAAGCGTTTTGAAATGGGAGCGATTTCGCTTGATCAAGATGAAGTGAGATTTACACTCGACGACAAGGGTGTCCCTGTTGATGTCTACCGAAAAGTACGCGGAGACACAAACAGAATGATTGAAGAGTTCATGCTTATTGCAAACAGAAAAGTTGCGGAGCATATTGGTAAAACAAAAAAGGGTGAAGAAGAAAAAGTATTCGTATACCGAATTCACGACAAACCAAGCAAAGAGAGACTCGACGCGCTTGTCTTTTTTCTCAAATCACTCGGATACAATCTTCCATTAAAAAACGGCGAAGTGTCACCAAAGGCATTGAATGCGCTCATTCACTCGCTCGAAGGAAAACCCGAAAAAGAAACCATCCACACAGTGATTATTCGCTCTATGGCAAAGGCTATATATTCTACAAAAAATATCGGTCACTTTGGACTCGCCTTTTCATTTTATACACACTTCACCTCACCTATCAGACGCTATCCTGACGTCGTCGTACACAGACTCCTCGATGAATACCTTCATGGTCATTCGATCAAAAAATCTTCATGGAAAGAATACGAGGATGTATCGCTCTTTTCATCACGCCGTGAAAAAGAAGCATCCGACGCAGAACGTGGGAGTATCAAATACAAACAAGTTGAATATATGTCTACTCGCATTGGACAAGTTTTTGATGGTGTTATCACTGGAATTACAGAATGGGGACTCTATGTCGAAGAAAAAAATACTAAATGTGAAGGAATGATTCGATTCAAAGATCTCCCTGGAGATTTCTACGAATTTGACCCGAAACATATGACACTTGTTGGAAAGAAAAGTAAAAAGAAATTTCGACTTGGTGATGGACTCAAAATCAAAGTATCAAACGCAGATTTGGAACATCAAATTATTGACTACGCGCCTGCCTAATTCATGAACAATGAAATTCAAAAAATAATACGTAGTGGATTCTTTGTGGTACTCGTATTGATCTCGGGTTTTTTTATGTCGCACGTGGCACTCGCACTCAAGGTGGCACTCGAACCTGAGCAAGTCGCGTCTGTCGCACTCTCTCAAAATCGTCCACAAGATGAAATGGTGCTCGGTGAAAACTCACTCGGGAAAATAACAATTGGATTTGTTGGCGATATTGCACCCGCTCACAGAGAAAACGAATTTGAAATCAAAAACTTTTTTGCCCACGTAGAGACTCACCTACAGGCTCCGGATATTATGGTTGGAAATTTGGAAGGAACATTTTCAATGATGGGTACTCCAAAATGCGATGAATCAATCAGTGGATGTTATCTTTTTTCTGGTACTCAAGAATTTCTCGACGAAATAACAAATAGCGGATTCGATGTACTCTCTCTCGCCAACAACCATGCGTACGATTATGGCAAAGAAGGATTTGATGAGACAAAGAGAGTCATAGCCCAAAATGGATTGCTCGCTGTTGGTGACAAAGACAGTATTGGATACAAAAGATTTGGCGACACAATGGTCGCATTTGTGGGCGCAACCTCATACTACTGGTCTCCTTCTTTGATTGAAATCGATAGTCTCATTGCACAAATTCACGAAGCCCGAGAAAATGCAGATATTGTAATTGTGGTATTTCATGGTGGAGGCGAAGGTAGAGATTTTACACATACACCAAATGAGACCGAGTGGTACATGGGAGAAAATCGTGGTGACCTTCGAATGATGGCGCGTCGTTCAATCGATGAAGGCGCTGACCTGATTTTGGGTTCTGGTCCTCATGTCCTTCGTGGAATGGAAGTATACAAACAACGTCTGATTGCATACTCACTTGGAAATTTTGCATTCTCTGGTACAAAAACAATTAGTCAAAAAGATATACTTGGTATTTCAGCGATTCTCAATGTTGAACTTTTGAAAAATGGTGAGTTTGATAGTGGTACACTCGTACCGATTCAAATTACTTCTCAAGGAATGCCAATGCTTGATCCAGAAAAAACCGCGCTCAAAATGGTTCAAACACTATCCCAAGAAGACTTCACCTATACAGGTGTACACATTGATGAGAATGGTGGTATTTTTATTCCCGCAAACTAATTCATTATGAAGAAAATTTTTCCTGCTCTTGTATTTGCATTCACCACAACCACATTAGGAGTGGTGAGTATATTTCCTGATACACTTACCTATACTCAATCATCCGAAATTGAAAAAGTACCCGAAAAGAAAGTGGATGTTCCTATCACAATTATCTTTTTTGGTGATGGAATGTTTGACCGTGGTGTAAAAAATTCGGTAAGAAAAAATTTTAATGATGATTTCAATCAGCTTTTTGTGAACCTTCCTGAAATAAAAACATATGATATCGCATTTCTTAATCTTGAAGGTCCAATATCTCTAAACGGAAGAAATGTGGGTAGTAAATATTCGTTTCGATTTGAACCGCGCGTGGCACAAGCGCTAAGCTCGGCGGGATTCGACATTGTATCGTCTGCCAACAATCACATGGGCGACTGGACAGTGACGGCATTCAAAGATACACTCACTCATCTCACCGACAACAACATCAAATTCACTGGTGGGGGTATGACAAAAATGGATGCGGAATCCCCTACCATTATTTCAGTTCGTGGAAAAAATATTGGATTTCTCGGATTTACTGACGTTGGACCTGCTTGGCTCGAAGCAAAAGAAAGTACTCCCGGAATACTTCTTGCAAGCGACCCGAGATTTTCTGAAATTATTTCTACTGCAAAATCGCAAGTCGACTTCCTGATTGTTTCTTTCCATTGGGGTGATGAATATGTAGTGCACAGCACTCGACAAACCACCCTTGCACACACCGCAATAGACAATGGTGCAGATGCAATCATCGGACACCATCCGCACGTTGAACAAGCAACCGAATGGTATAAAGAAAAGTTTATTGCATACTCACTTGGAAATTTTGTATTTGATCAATACTTCAGTCCTGAGACAATGAATGGACTTGCGATTGAACTCAGTCTTTCACAAGATACCAATCTTTATACTGTAAAAAAATTTGATGTATCGCTTTCAAAATACTATCAGCCTCAAAGTCTTGTTGAAAGAATATAAAAAAACCGCAGAGAAGTTCTCTGCAGTACGCGATGCGTTTTTGTTTTTAAACTTAAACTGGTTTCCTTGAATTGGTCGGGTTCCCCACACCGGTGTATATTTCTCATCGGCAATGAGTACATAGATATCACCCACCTTCACTGCAAAATAATTGCCTTGAATTGATCTTTTTTCAAGTGTACTACCTTGTAATGCACTTTCGGATTGTACTTTTGGTACATATCCTTTTACTTGCACAATCTCTGCGTCCTCCAACAAATCAACAAGTGCCGAATCCGACATTGAAAGGTACGTAGAATCCTCGAGCGATTTCATCAGAGAAATTCTCAGTAATTCCAAATACTTTTTATCAGGTGAATTTTGGAGCGACTGCTTCCAGTTGGAAATATTCTTAGCTCCAACTGGATTTCGGAATGTATCATTAAACACCATCATTACTGTAATCATAACCACCACAGCGACAATTAGTGCACCAAGTGCAGATCCAATACTTTTGTCTTTTTCGGAAGGAGTGAGAGTGCTCATATTTTTTTGTTTTTAGGTTTGTATCGAGAATACAGCTTTTGAAACAATTAGTCAAAAAAAAAAGAGCCGTTTGCTTTCGCAAACGGCTCAAACACAGAACATGACTTACTTCTTATCTTCCTTATTATCCGTCGCCTGATCAGAAGGTGCTGACTTCTCAGTCTCAGTCTTCTTTTCTTTCTCTACCGGCTTTTTGGCGGAATTTTTCAAATGGAGTTCGTGACCATTTGTCCTGTAATCCAATTCTGTTGTACCGGTTTCTTGCATTGTCTTCATAAGATTTTGCAGATGAGTTACTATTTCCTGATGACCAGGATTTGCAGGCGTTGGTGTAGGTGTCGGACTCGGCGTTGGTGGATTTCCACCAGAACCTGGGTTTACGGCAGCTGCAGCTCCAGGAGCGGCAGATGTAACAGATGTCGCACCCCTTGCTTTCCAAGGTTGTTGATTGAGCAACCACCAGAGAATCCAAGCAACTATCGCAAACATCAGAATCGCCAACAAAAATGCTGCAAAATCCTCTAACCATCCCCACGAACTCGAAATCGGTGTCGGGGCTGAAAACGAAGGTTCTGTTGTTTCAACAGTAGGCTCAATTCCCGGCATGTAGATGTATCCAATTTCATTCAAGGAATCATCAGACAGAAATACTGACTCTGTATCTGCTACAGATACCAATTTTGGATCAGAGCCAAGATATTTATCATGCGTCAATCTCTTTCCTGAACCGCATGCATAACGCGGTGCGGTGAGCGGAGTCTCAACGATAATTGATGTATCCGCAATTGCTGTTACTGTAATTCCAGGACCCTTTTGAAGGTTTCCTGATTCTGATCCGCAAGATGCGAACAACATTGCAATAAGGACGCCGAGCATCCAGAGGAAGTCTTTTTTCATATAAGAAGTTTGTTAAGGTTTGAGTATATTGTATCACATATACTATACTTTGTCAATATACCAAAAACACCCTATTTCTAGGGTGTCTTCTATGCTATTTCGCAACCTTCACTGCTTCATCAAACTGTATTGAGAGGAGCTTTGAGCCTCCATCTGCACCCACAGTGACACCATAGAGGACATCCGCTCGAGACATTGTCTCGCGATTGTGAGTGACTACGAGAAGCTGTGAGAATTCTGAAAGTCGCTCTATCATATCTCCATATCGTCTAGAATTCGCTTCGTCGAGCGCAGCATCCGTCTCGTCGAGCACAAGAAATGGCGGTGGATTGACTTGTGTGATTGCAAAAAGAAGTGCGATTGATGTCAGTGATCTCTCACCTCCAGAGAGCATTGAAAGTTCTTTTACCTTCTTTTGCGGAAGAGAGACATTGATATCGATTCCATGTTCAAACACTTCTTCTTCTGCTTCAACATCACTCATTTCTTCTTCATCTTCACCTTTCTTTTTCTTTTTAGATTCCGCAACAAGTGAGAGGAACGCTGTTCCTCCTCCAAACATCACACTGAAAAATGTTTGGAACTCTTTGTTGATTTTGTCGATTCCACCTTTAAATTCATGATCAAGCTTTTCTTTGAGCTCACGGATGAGTGATTCTAATGATTCCATACTTGATGTCAAATCCTCCACTTCTTTTGACAAGAAGCTGTCTCGCTCTGTGACATCTTTGTATTCTGTAATCACATCGCCTCCACCTCCTGCGCCCACATCTTCGAGCTTAATTTTTATTCGTTCAATTTTCCGACGTCGCTCTTCTTGGAGTGTATCTGTGTCATCTTTATTTATTTCAAGATTTTTGTACGAAAGTACACTTTGCCCAATAAGTACTGATGCCTCACGCACTTCTTCCACAAAACGTTGCTCGCGCGATTCCAACTGTTCCCTTCGCACAGAAAGCAAAGTCTTTTCTGAGACGAGCTCATTTTTCTTCATCATTATCTCGTATCGGGCACGATCTTTTTCTCGATTTTTTTCAGATTGCTCGCGCGTGAGTGCGTCGATTTGTGCAATTTCTGACGAGAGTGATTGTTCTTTTTGAGAAAGGGTGTGAACCTCTTTTGAAATTTGCTCATGTGAAGTACGGAGTTCACCTAAGACATCTTTTTGTGTATTTTCAGAAAGTGATTCTCCTGATACTACTTCTTCAGAGATTATTCGCTTGAGTGAATCTTTGAGAGATCGTAGTGTTGAAAGAAGTGCCTCTGTAGAATGCAGACTGCTATCAGACAATGAGTGTTCAATATCATCAATGAGTCGCACCACATCATTTCTACCCACGACAAATGATTCTTTGTGTTCCACCACTTTTGGTGATGACACTTCAAGTTCTTTCATTTCAATCATTCCCTCGAGACGTCCAAGCTTTCGTGTGAGTTCATCAATTGCACGGCGTACTTCATCGAGTTCACGACTTTTTTCATTTCGTTCTTGATTTGTTTCTTGCGCTGACGTAGATGATTCTGCAACTGACACATCAGAAAGTGCAGTATCAAATTCATCAAGTTTTGCGTGAAGTATTTTTTCTTCTTCGACAAGAGAATGTTTTATTGTACGAATAGATTCTTCTTCCCGTTTCAAATACTCTCCATAGAGTGTCTCGAGCTCATTTCGCATTGATTCAGCTTTTTCAATCTTCTCTACTTGTTTTTTGAGGTACACAATATGTGGCGCAATTTCACGACGAAGCAATCCAACTTCTTTGATGTTGGCACGTGTGCGTTCGAGTTTGCGTTCGCTTTCTTTGAGACGATACTGATACACCTTGAGTCCGAGTGCGTCTTCAATCATTTGTCGTCGGTCTTTTGAAGATGCAGAAAGTATTCGGTCTGCTTCACCCTGTGAGATGATATGGTGGCCCGATGATCCAATATGCACACGTGAAAGAATCTCAAGTACATCCTTGAGTCTCACCTCACTTCCGTTTACTAGATACTTGTTTCCACCATCAGCATACACTTCTCTTGAAATAACAATTTCATCAAAATCAAGTTTGAGGCTGTCGGAAAGCTGACCTTCGGTGAAAATTCTTTTTTTATTATCAAATACGATAGACACTGATGCACGAGAAAGTTTCGCAAGTACTTTTGAACCCTTAAAGATGAGGTCAGAGCCACTTTTTCCACGAAGAGATTTCATTGACTGTTCCCCAAGTACAAAACGAATTGCTTCAACTACATTAGACTTACCTGAGCCGTTTGGTCCCACAATTGCAGTCACCGAAGAAGTGAAATCAAGTTTTGATTTCTTGGCAAATGATTTAAACCCTGCAATCTCTAAGCTTTTGAGCATGTGATATTATTTTACTTTAAAAATGCAAAATTTTCTAGTTGGTAAACTCTCCTCAATTTCCGACTTGGTAAAAAATAAAATAGCATTTTATAATGCTAGTTTAAATTTCTGAGTTCTCTTTGAATAACAGTTTTACCCCTCCGCCCTTCGGGCACCTCCCCTCTATGGGAGGCTTCAATTCACCAAAGCCTAAAGACTAGTGACTAAGGACTGTATTCTTTCCGCGTCTTGTCAGCGTTTAGTCTGCGTAAGTCCGCGTCAAAATTAGTCAGCCCACGAATTCTTCTCAAGTGCCTCTTTTGCAGCCTCTTGTTCTGCCTCTTGTTTTGATTTACCTTTTCCTGATGCGATGAGCTGACCGTCAAAATATACTCCGACGTTAAATCTCTTGTCGTGATCGGGACCTGATTGAGAAATAACTTGGTACGAAGGAGTCACGCCGACATGTTCTTGGGCTTTTTCTTGAATAAGACTTTTTGCATCTCTCCAAAGCTTCTTTGCCACAATCTCATCAACTCGATGCAAGAGTGTGCGAGTGATAAACTGATCTGCTACGTCATATCCTTGATCAAGGTACACTGCGCCGACATATGCTTCATATGTATTTGCAAGAATATATTGTCGTGCTTTTCCTGTATCTTTTGATTCCCCTTTCGAAAGCAGGAGAAATTCGTTCATGCCGAGTTCTAGTGCAACCTCAGAAATAATCACTGCATTAACAAGTGCACTTCGATATGCGGTGAGCTCTCCTTCGTTTCTTGAGGGAAATTTTTTATACAAAAAATCTGTCACAGAAAGTTCGAGTACTGCGTCACCGAGAAATTCGAGACGTTCATTGTGCTCAAATCCATTGCTTGGATTTTCATTAATATACGAACGATGAACAAACGCTTGCTTAAGCAAATGTTTATCGTTGAACACTATCTTCATTTTTTCTTCAAATTCACCAAAATCTATCATCATAATATCTAGCACGAAGTATGAATTAGGAATGAATACATCCGTATTCATTCACAATTCTTATTTCACGAAATTAATACCAATAAGTGACCACCTTTACCTTGCTAAGGAAAGAACAATACGCTGGCTATTTATGCTCCTCTGTGATGAACTGTATTGCTTGAATCATAAATCCAAGTACATCATCATAAATAGTCAGACCTTCGATTTCGTTTATTTCAAACCATCGCGCATCTTTGAGTCCACCAGATACTGAGTGGAGAACAAGAGGCACAAATTGAGCTTTTGCGAGAAAGTATGATACTTGCTTTCGAATCTCTCCCTTTTCAGGATGATGAGCGATGTATTCATTTTCACCGAGCTTCTTGACTATTTCTACATCAAGCCCTATCTCTTCTTTGACTTCACGCACTGTTCCATCTTCAGGAGTTTCGTTTTCTTCTATTCCCCCTTTTGAAAGAGTCCATCGTCCAAATACATCAAACACCATCGCAAATCGCACGACATCTTTTTCATCAATTGAATAAATGATTGCGCCTCCCTTTTTTTCGATTGGGAGTTTTTCGTATGGTACTTTTTCCGGCTGAGGCTTTTTCTTTCCCATATCGTCTTTACCCGGCTCGCCTATTTCTTTGTACACTGCACCAAGAACACCGTTTACAAACTTACCAGAATTTTCTCCGCCAAATGTTTTTGCGAGTTCAATAGCTTCATTGATAGCAACTTTTGGTGGCACCTCTTGTCTGTCTCCAAACAAAAGTTCAACAAGACCGATACGAAGAACGTTTCGGTCAACAACTGAAATTTTGTCAATTGGCCAATCAGGCGCGGCTTTCTCAATAATATCGTCAATGATTTTTTTCTTCTTGACCACTAGGTCAGAAAGGTTCGACATAAATGTCATGTCATTTAAACCTGGGCCAAACTCATCAGTGTTTCGATTGAGAATATCAGAAATATCCTCATCTTGATGAGAACCGAAATCCCACTCAAAGAGTGATTGGAGAACTATTGAACGTGAGAGGTGCCTATTTGCCATAAAAGAACAAGTGAAAAATTAATAAATACTAGTTTTTTGCTTTGCTAAGCTTTTTTTCTACTTTCTTGACCACATCAATAACCTTTCGTCCTTTGTACATTCCTGTCTTCATGTCTACATGGTGACGAAGGTGTGTACTTCCTGATTCTTTATCAACTCCAAGGTTAATAGCCGTGAGCGCGTGGTGCGATCGGCGGTTTTTTGTGTGGGAACGCGTATGTCTCATTCGTACTGTCATAGTGGTTCCACTATACCCCAAAAGGTTTAAATTTGCAAGAATCCGTAAAAGCAACTTTTGAGGGTACTGTGAGGGAAAATGTTGGGTAAAAAAAACCCCTGCGAAATATGCAGGGGTTGGGATACGGCGAGCTGTTACGCACTCTTTAAGGGAATTGCTGCTTCCAAGCAAACACACCGTGAAGTAAAGAACAGTTATATATTGAGCCCCGTTGTCGGGAATCTTCCATTACCCTTCTTCGTGAAAACTACGAACGGGCAAAGCATAGACAGTATACCTTATCTAATTATTCGGACAAAGTCCTTATGTCTAACGAAAAGCTTAAGAAAAATTACAGACCTATATCATCGGTCATTTTTTCTATCAACTCTTTTTCATCTCTAATCCTCCTTAATATAAAAATCTGTTTATTCTCACGATGTTCCAATACTTTCTTAATAATGTCGTCAGAAGAATAGCTCCAAATATATTTAATTAAATTCCAATCAAAAAATGTCTTTTGACCTTCTGGCATGTCTGAACGCTCTTTTCCATAATTTTTTATCACTCTCTTTAACAATCTATAGTAAATAATCCTTTTTGGAAAATCAAAAAAAATTATAATATCTGAAGCATTAAGTCTTATATCAAAAGTTTTCGATTTCCAAAAATGACCATCGATTATCCATTCATCCTTTTGCAAAATATCATCTTGATGTTTAATAAATACATCTTGTTTTATTCCACCCTTTTCTTTCCAAAAAATCTTATCAAGATGATAGACTGGAATACCTAATAACTTGCCAAGGTAATTTGACATGGTTGTTTTTCCAGAAGCTGGACAGCCTATTATTGATATTTTTTTAGCTAATTTCACTTGAGCCATTGTCGGGAATCTTCCATTACATGGACAGTATACCTTTTCGAAACATTCGGACAAAGTCCTTATGTTTAACGAAAAGCTTTTCGATTCCCGAACACAAGCAAAGCAGTTTGCTTGTTCAATGGCTCCCATTTAAAAAGAAGCGACATGCGCGCTTCTTTTTAAATGGGAGCCATTGTCGGGAATCGAACCCGAGACCTCATTCTTACCATGAATGCGCTCTACCGACTGAGCTACAACGGCTTATGTGTTTCCTGTAAACAACTCTTATTGTATATCATCAAACCCAAATTTTTCCAATCAAAAAATCCCGCACAATTGTGCGGGATTTTTTGATTATTATTTTGACCACTCCACTTTCCACGCTTTCATCTGATTTATTTCTTTTGTCTGTACGTCGATTATTTCTTGTGCCATTTTCAAAAGCTCAGGACGTGTGGTGCTTGTGAGTACAAGCTTTGCCATATCCACCGCGCCTTCATGGTGCACTATCATTTCATCCACAAACGCGTTGTCGAACTCAGCACCAGTCTTACCCCGAAGTGATGCATTCATATCTTCCATCATTCCACTCATTGAATGATTCATCATCATACTCCCATCATCCATTTTGTGTATATCGTCCATGCGATCCATTTTTGAGTTTCCAAAAAAATACCCTCCCAAAAGACCCACCACGAGCACAAGAACAATGACACCGTAATTAGTTTTTTGCATAATGTGTATTTCGATTAATTGTATAGTTACAAGTATATCAAAAAGGCGCCAAATTGGCGCCTTTACTTATGCTCTTTTAAATTGGATCTTGTTCATAATTTCACCAAAAATCCTTTTTGGATCTGCTAGTATTGTAAAGTGTTTTTGGTGTGTTCTGAACTCGCAACCTTCTTTTTCGTCAGGATTAAAAAGTATCAAATTGATTGAAGGGTCACTTTCATGTATATGATGCAAAACCTCCCTTCTGTCATCTATGAATTGCGTAATCCCTCTTTGTGCACACACTATTGCCTTTTCTTTTCGCTCTTTGCAGAAAATTAAATTTTTTGTACAAGCACCTGTTCGTTTCAAAATATTATTCTTTTCAAGCCAATACAAAATCGTATTCCTCAGCAAACCATCTGCGCTGGATACAATAAACACATTTTCTTGCCGAAAACGATTCACTATCCCATTCACTGCCTTTACAATTCCATACGTCTCAGGAATTCCTTTGCAGAGCTGAAGTGGGATATCCCCATTGTATATTCTGAGTAAATCAGAGAGTGGTGAGCGCTTCATTATCACTCCAACGATGTCAATACCAATTTTTTCCATAGTGTGCGTTTTTTATAAGTATAGTGTGGAACGCAAAATAAATCAAAAATCACCCTAATTCATTTTGAGGGATTATTTTGATAAAGAACGGGACTTGGTCACAAGTTACTAAGTCTACTCACACACTTCGTGTATTGTGGATTGATTGGAACGGGACTTTGCTATTACATAGCCAGGTGCTTTTCAATTTATTCAAAGCGGAGCTTTTCATAAATAATGAAAAGCCTTTCAAGTCCCGCACGGAGCCAAGCAGTTGGCTCCTTCACTGCGCCATAATAAAAAACTCAGCATATGCTGAGTTTTTTATTATGGCGCAGTGAACGGGACTTGAACCCGCAACCTCTCGCGTGACAGGCGAGTGCTCTAACCAGTTGAGCTACCACTGCATTTTTTGTTTTTTTCAACTTCTACTAAACAGTGTAAATTTTCTTTTCTTACACTCGCCTTGGGCGAGGCTCACACATAGTCTAATTTAGTTGAGCTACCACTGCATTTTTTGTTTTTTTCAACTTCTACTAAACAGTGTAAATTTTCTTTTCTTACACTCGCCTTGGGCGAGGCTCACACATAGTCTAATTTAGTTGAGCTACCACTGCATTTTTTGTTTTTTTCAACTTCTACTAAACAGTGTAAATTTTCTTTTCTTACACTCGCCTTGGGCGAGGCTCACACATAGTCTAATTTAGTTGAGCTACCACTGCAAACTATTTTCAATTACACGATATAAACCTACTGCCCTTTCGAGCATTGTGTCGGTGACAGGAGTTGCACCTGTGACCTTCGCTTTATGAGTGCGATGCTCTAACTACCTGAGCTACACCGACATATTCGACGATGTGACTGCACAAGTGGAAATGACATGTCACCTGCCGAAATGTTGCGGGTACACGAATCGAACGTGTTTCTTAAGGTTATGAGCCTTACGAGGTACCATTCCTCTAACCCGCTATAAAAAGAGACGCCTTTTAGACGTCCCTCCATAATACAGGATTGATAAGAAAAATTCAAGGTCCTTCACGAGAGCCATTTCTCAAACTTTTTTCTAAGTTGATCAGTAGAAATGTCTATTTCGCCATGTTTTTTGAAAACTGAAAAATTGCGGAGCGCACGCTTTCGCAAATCCACCTCAATATCTTCCTTAAGATAGTGCTCGATATACAGACACGCGGCGCAAATTATTTCACACGAATCCCTATCGAGAATGTGCGGACTAAATTTTTCACACTTGTTTAAAATACTTTCCACATGGTCTTTAATCGGAGGATGTTTTGTCAAAATTCCTTTTTTAATAACGACAATAATTCCCACAATATGTGCAACCTTGTTTTTTACAATAATCCTTCTTCGCCTTTTTGAAATAAATTCAAAGGCGTTTTTAAATGGCGCGCATATACTGGCACCAAGTTGTCTTGAGGAAAAGACCACCTTCCAATTATTTTCTTCCATTTGCAGTTTTTCTGCATTATACTGTTATTTTTCAAAATATCAAATACTGTGAAGAAGTCTCAAAAATATGATATTATTGAGCCATATGAATCACGAAGAATTACACCCATTACGGCACTCACTGGCACACCTTCTCGGTGCAACAGTGGTCAAACTTTATCCAGGTAGCAAGCTCACTATTGGTCCATCAGTGGACAATGGATTTTATTATGATTTCGACGCGAGTACCAAAATCACTGAAAATGACCTCGAGAACATCGAACAAGAAATGCGATCAATGCTCAAATCATGGAGTACATTTTCACACAAAGAAGTATCAGCGGACGAAGCTCGAGAATTTTTCAAAGGAAACGAATACAAAACCGAACTCATAAATGAACTCGCAGAAAAAGGTGAGAAAATTTCTCTCTACACATCTGGAGATTTTACAGACCTTTGCCGTGGCGGACATGTTGAAAATATGGAGACTATTGACCCACTTTGTTTCAAGCTCGACCGAGTAGCAGGAGCATATTGGCGGGGTGACGAAAAAAACAAGATGCTCACTCGAGTATACGGACTTGCATTTGAATCAAAGGAAAAACTTGATGAGTATTTGGCAATGCGAATCGAAGCTGAAAAGCGTGACCATCGCAAACTAGGAAAAGAAATGTCGCTATTTACATTTGATGATGATGTGGGTGGAGGACTCCCACTTTGGATGCCAAACGGAACAGTGATTATCGAAGAGCTCGAAAAACTCGCGAAAGAAGCTGAGTTCAAACAAGGATATGTGAGAGTTCGTACTCCTCACCTTGCAAAAGAATCTATGTATCTCACATCAGGTCATCTTCCCTACTACGAAGATTCAATGTATCCCCCAATGGAATATGAGGGTGGAAAATATTATCTCAAAGCAATGAACTGTCCGCACCATCACAAGATTTTTGGTGCCGAACAACGTAGTTATCGAGACCTTCCACTTCGGCTTGCAGAATATGGCACTTGTTATCGACACGAAAAATCTGGCGAGCTTTTTGGACTTATGCGTGTACGATCGCTTCAAATGAATGATGCGCACATCTATTGTACCGAAGAACAATTCGCTGAAGAATTTCGAAAAGTAAATGATCTCTATCTTCAATATTTCAAAATTTTTGGCGTTGAAAAATATGTCATGAGACTTTCACTTCACGATCCAAAACGACTTGGAGAAAAATACCTCAACGATCCAGAACTCTGGAAGAAGACAGAAGATATGGTGCGCAAAGTGCTTATCGATTCAAACATTCCTTTTGTAGAAGTAGAAAATGAAGCTGCATTCTATGGTCCAAAAATCGATGTACAAGTATGGAGTGCAATCGGACGTGAATTTACACTTGCGACAAACCAAGTAGACTTTGGAATTCCTGCACGATTTGGACTTACCTATACTGATGCTGATGGAAAACAAAAAACTCCGCTTTGTATTCACCGCGCACCACTTGGCACACATGAACGATTTACAGGATTTCTGATTGAACACTTTGGAGGCGCGTTCCCTGCCTGGATTTCGCCACTTCAAGTAGCAATTGTTCCCGTAAAAGACACACACATCGAATCAGCAAAAAAACTCCACGAGGTACTTCATGCATCAATGATTCGAAGTGAATTGTTTGCAGATGGAAATAGTCTTGGAAAAAGAATCCACGCCTCAAAGACCCTTCGACCACCGTACGTAATTGTACTTGGTGACAAAGAAATAGAATCACAGATGCTCACTGTAGAAACACGTTCAGGTGAAAAACTTTCACTCTCACAAGAAGAATTTTTGAGTAAACTAAAAACTGAAATCGACTCACGCTCATAATCCATGACCGAACATACACAAAACACACTCATAGGTGTCAGACAAGAAGCACTTATTCATTTGAGTGATTCTGAAAAACTACTTGGTGAATATGGACGTTATGCTGAAAATTTAGAGCAAATGATCGACAAGCTTTCACTTGATCTCAGTGATGAGACAATGGATTCATACAACAAACTCAAAATTGAATTCCAAAATATTCAAGACAAAATCACCCAAGAAACTGCGTGGTTTGACCAATTGTATGCACTCATGAATACCTTAAATCAATCAGAAGACCTGGATGAAAATCTCGCACAGGAAATTATTTCAAAATACCAAGAACTTCGAGATAAAAAAGTTCACAGTGTTTAGACGTTATGAAAAAGAAACCCTCACCGCCTTCAAATGGTACATATTCTGTAGAACAGCTCTATCATTTTCGTTGTGCAAAGTGTGCAAAATGGTGGTCAATCGGTGACCCAAAAATTGCAGGTTGGGTGTCTAAGAATGAACTTTTTTGCCCACTATGTGGACATAAGCAGAAAGTGGTAAAGGATACGAAAAAATAGTATGAGTATAAGTAGATAGTATAAGTATGAAAATACAACACTTCAAGGATTTGATTGCGTGGCAAAAAGCTCACAAAACGGCTGTTCTTGTGTATTCTCTTTCGAAAAAATTCCCAAAAGAGGAATTTTTTGCACTCACAAGTCAGATTCGAAGGTCGGTGGTTTCTATTACTTCAAATATTGCTGAAGGGTTTGGGAGGAGCACTCTAAATGATAAAAATCATTTCTTTACAATGGCAAAGGGCTCCGCAAATGAGACCGAAAGCCAGCTGTTAATTGCAAAAGACTTAGGATATATTACACTAAAAGAGTGTACTGAAGTCGAGCAACAATTGGTCGAAATTCAAAAGATTCTCGCTGGACTAATGAAATCATCATTCAACAAATAAACGTATCAGCAATTTATACTTACTACTTATTCTTATACTTATACTATTCCATGTTTACAAACAATCTGTACAACTTAATGCTTCAAGCAGTAGAAGAGCACAAAAGCCTTTGGCGTATCAAGGATGATTACATGCAAGACGCAAGTCAATCACCTGAGTCTCTCGCCTTTTGGGAAAAAGCAATTGAAGATAAAGAAAATCATATTCGTGAATTAAAAGTGCTGATTCGAGAGGAACTTAATAAATAAGTCTTTAGTAGCTAGTCTTTAGCCTTTAGAGAATTCCAATACAAAAAGAAGGGGCGCCTACGGCGCCCTTTCTTTTTGTATTCACTTTGTGTAATTAAGTATTTTACGTTCTGCGCTCCACGCTCTACGTTTTTTGTAATCCCTACCCTCTAGATATCTATCTCTGCAATTTTAGCGTATGACTGAATGAAGCTCTTTCGAGGTCCCACTTCACTTCCCATCAATGTGTCAAAAATATGATTCGCACTTTCTGCGTCGTCAATTGTAACTTGTTTTATCACACGTTGTGACGGATCCATTGTTGTCTCCCAAAGTTCTTCTGGGTTCATTTCTCCGAGACCTTTATATCGCTGGATTGAAACTTTTGGTGATTTCTTTGTCTTTTCTTCTACTTCGTTTTCTTCTGTCTCCGACGCATCGCCACCCTCTTCATCTGTTCCATCAATCAAGTCTGACATATCAATATCACCTCCGAGAATCTTCGCTTTTTCTTCATCAGAATACGCATAAGAAATTTCTTTACCTTGTTTGATTTTGTATAGTGGTGGCTGAGCAATATAAATATATCCTGCGTCAATCACTGCTTTGAAATAGCGATAGAAAAGAGTTAGAAGAAGTGTACGAATGTGCGCACCGTCCACGTCGGCGTCTGTTGCGATAATGATTTTATGGTAACGCATTTTTGTAAGATCAAACGTATCACCAATAGAAGTACCAAGCGCTATCACAAGAGATTTTACTTCCTTTGATGCAAGCATTTTGTCGAGACGTGCACGCTCAACATTCAAAATTTTACCCTTGAGTGGCAAGATTGCTTGTGTGCGTCGATCGCGTCCCTGTTTTGCAGAACCTCCCGCAGAGTCTCCCTCCACAATGAAGAGTTCAGATTCACTCGCATCTTTTGTCTGACAGTCTGCGAGCTTTCCTGGAAGCGTCATTCCTTCGAGTGCACCTTTTCTCAAAATAGAATCCTTTGCAGCTTTTGCAGCTTTTCGTGCACGGAGCGCAAGAATTCCTTTGTTGATGATTGCCTTTGCCTCATCTGGATGTTCTTCAAAAAATTCTGAGAGTGCATTTCCAAATACGTTTGTCACTGCCCCTTGTGCTTCTGTTGATCCAAGTTTTGCTTTTGTCTGACCTTCAAATTGAATTTCTGGAAGCTTTACAGAAATTACCGCAGTCACACCTTCGAGTACATCATCTCCAGTGAGTGCTCCATCTGCTTCTTTGATGAGATTGTTCTTCTTTCCGTATGTGTTTATGACACGTGTGAGCGCCATCTTAAATCCAGCAATGTGCGTACCACCTTCTGGTGTGTAGATATTGTTTGCAAATGGCACAATACGATCAGAAATATCATCCACGTACTGAAGCGCCACTTCCACGCCAACATTGTCGACTTCTTTTTCACAATAGAAAATAGTATCTTGAATAACTTTTTGAGTCTTGTTGTAGTATCGTACGAGCGACACAAGTCCTCCTTCAAAATAAAATGTTGTCGATGGATGCTCAAGTCCCAAATCTTCAAGTCGGATAACTTCATCAAGATCAAGCTTTCCTTCGTGAAGTCGCGCATCGATAATTGTAATACGAAGACCCTTCACAAGATATGCTTGTTGTCGAAGTCTATTTACAATCACATCCCAATCAAACTTTATTCCCTCTTTAAAAATTTCTACATCTGGTTCAAATGTAATGATCGTACCGTTGTATTTTGATTTTGCGACTTGCTTCACCGCAGCCTTCTTTTTTCCTTGAGAATATTCCTGGACAAATTTTCCACCATCGCGATGAACTTCCGCTTTTGTATAAATAGAAAGTGCGTTTACCACAGATGCTCCCACTCCGTGAAGACCTCCAGACACTTTGTATCCACTTTCATCACCTCCAAATTTTCCTCCAGCGTGAAGTGTGGTCATAACAGTTTCAAGCGCAGATACTTTTGTTTTTGGGTGAATTGCAGTCGGAATACCTCGTCCATTGTCCACTACTCGAATTCGATTGCCTGGCAAAAGTGCAACCTCAATGTGATTACAAAATCCTCCCATCGCTTCATCGCGAGAGTTATCAAAAATTTCCCATATCAAGTGATGCAACCCTTCAGGGCCTGTGGTACCAATGTACATTCCGGGACGCTTTCGTACTGGTTCGAGTCCTTCTAGAACAGAGATTGCCTCAGCACCATAGTTTCCACCTTTTTTTATTTTTTCGTCTTTTGCCATATGTAATAAGAAACTAAAAAGACCTTATCATACAAGGTCTTTTTATCTATTTGTATATACAAAGTATAGCATTTTTTCACCCAAAATGTAACTTCCCAAACACTGGTTGTGGATATGTAATATGGCGAAACAGCCTTATTTTGCGAGGTTTTTTACTATTGACTTAATATGTAAAAATGATATAATGTTTATAAACAACTTAATAGTTTCTATCATGAAAAAAGACCAAGTTTGGGCAATAATAACCAAAATTCTAGTGTTTACTTATGTAACAGTAGGAGGTGGTTACGAAATCTATTGCGGTATTTTCCACGGACAAGTACATTCAAGTTTTATCTTCGCTTTTCTGTCCGGTAGTATATTTATCGGAAGAATTGGATATGGAATCACTTCAGGAGCAAACAAAACAGTTCCAGCTGATATCTACGGATTAGTAATCATGTGGTCAGTGGCTTTTCTACGGCTATACCTGAATGGACTTTAAAAAAAAATCAAGAGCAAGGCATTTCGCCTTGCTCTCTTTTTATTTCTTTTATCTCACCACTGCACCAAATGTCGCCTTTGTTTCTTCTTCGAGTTTTTTGTGGAGGTCGTTCACTTCTTCATCCGTAAGTGTTCGTTCGAGTGAGCGGTAGGTGATTCGGTACGCATAGCTTTTTTTCCCTTCGCCAAACTTAGCTGCGTTTTCATATTCATCAATGAGTGCCATCTCTTCTGCCATGTCACCAATCACATCTCGCACAAGATCAAAATAGTTGTTTGGTGCAAATCCTGCCTTATCGACAAGAAAAGAAATATCTCGAACAATCGCTGGGTACTTGCTCACCTCTTTAAATTTTTGCCCGAGAGTAAGCTGTTTCTTCACTCGTTCATCATCAGACCAAAGTAGTCTAATGTCTGGCAAATCCATACTCGTCATCGCCCAACGTTCAATTCCTGAACCAAACGCCCAGCCGTTGTAGACAGTCGAATCAACACCAAGCATTTCAAGCACACTTGGCTTCACAACACCACTACCTAGAATTTCAAGCCAGTCATCACCCTTTTTGATTTCAATTTCTGTTGAGGGATGAGTGTATGGAAATGTTTCTTCCATAAATTTGTATTCAACATCGCCAAAAATAGCTTTCACAATCTTTGTCTCAACATCTTTCAAGGTATCGAGATCAATCACCTTCACTTCTTTTGGTGCAATATAGAGTGCATCAATCTGATGAAAGACATTCATGTGTTTTCGGTCGATTTCATCTTTTCGATATACTTTTCCATAACAAAATACTCCGAGTGGTTCTTTGTTTTCAAGTTTCTTTTTTATTTCTTCTTGCTTGAAATAGTAATACCACATCACTGTTGTCTGTGTGCGAAGAATGTGTGTGTCATCTGCATAGTACGTATCAGATTTACTTCGTGCAGGATGATCAGCTGGAAAATCAAAAAGATCAAACGCGATTTCTGTCGACATAATTTCAGGAACGTGAATAATATCAAATGTCTTAAAATCATCGATTGTGGTGATACGATGTACCAATTCTTTGATAGGACTTCCTTCTGTGCGAGAAAGGTCGGGCATATTCAAATATCGCTTCATTCGTACTGCTTCAGCATCTGTCCGAACATCGAGCTCTTTAATGAGTGCCATTTCTTCAGTTGTATCAATTTTTATTTCCATGTTGTATATATTTCTTTTGCCAATAGTCGCTATTTGAGCTGTAATAATTCTTTATTGTTTCTAGGTGCGTGGCGTAGAATTCACTCTCTTTCTCGTCCAGCACCTGCCCTTCAAGGGTTTTTTCATCAAGTCTCCACATCTCCTTGAGAATTATATTGAGTTCTGGGTTTAGTGCCATATCTTCATATTCTACTAGAGATTCATACTACAGTCGAGAACGGTATTTTGCAACCATGAATCAGACTTTAGTGGTTAGTCTTTAGACTTTAGAGAACTCATAATCCATAAAAATATACTATAATGCATATATGAAAAAAATGTATCTTTGGAGCATAGTAATAATTCTCGGACTGGGAAGTATTGGGTATATTCTTGGATGGATCGACAATGGTCCAAAAAAAGTAAACGTCGAAGAAATTCCTAGTAGGTTGGATGAGTAGAAAGTAGGTTATACCTAGAACGCAAAGCGTAGAGCGTAAAAACAAGATTCCGTGTCATCCTGAACTTGTTTCAGGATCTCGAAAGTTTTTTTAATATGATCAATTCTTGATTCATTCTTACCCCTCCGCCCTTCGGGCACCTTTTCTTACAGAAACTGTACACCTTTTGGATATATTTCTTCACAAGTTCGAAATCTATCACAAAAGGTCTTGCGCTTGGGTCTCTATCCCAAGCTCACCTCGCGGGGAGGATTGAATTTCTACTTCCTACTATCTACTTACTACTCACTGCCCCATACACTCTCTTCGCCAGTTCACAATGTTCACACACACTCGCTCCGCTACCTAATGGCTTGAAGTTGCACGGACGGTCCACCCATTCTCCCGAAGAAAGAAGTCGCACATAATCCGAAATATCACGCACAAGCAAGTCTATTTCTTCATTTCCAACATGAGTACTGTACACGCCATTTTTATCATCCAAATCTGCTTCAAGAAAAAGAAGTCTTGAACTATCTACCACCTTGCCCTTTTCAGCTCCATACACAAGATATGAATACATCGCGAGCTGGCGCATAAAGCTTGAGAGTCTGCCTTCATCATCCCGTTTCTCAATCATTCCGCTAGTTTTACTTGTTCCAGTTTTAAAATCTGTCACCACAAGTCTGCCGTCTGGAAATCGCTCTGTGAGGTCAATTTTCCCATACATGGTGAGATCAGGAAATCGTGAGTCACGATACGAAAGTGAACGCTCTGTTGTGCGGTCTTTGGCGAGATGCGGATAATACTTTTCCATCCATACTTCGACAGCTTCCATTCCCTCTCGGGTAAGTCGAGTGAGTGCACTTGTATCTGTCACACCTTCGTATTCAAGTTCTTCGCTGATTGTTTTTTTAATAAATGCGCTTGTTGGTTTTTTGTCTTCAAGAAGAATTTTTTCAATTGTACTGTGTACTGCGCTACCAAATTTTAGGCTTTCGGTTTTGAGATCAGGAAGTTTGAGCAAATTTCTAAAATACCATTTCCATGGACATTCGAAAAAGTTGTTCAGTAGCGTCACAGACACCTTTGCATCAGTATATATTTCACTCACATTTTCTTTGAGTATTACAAGTGCGTCACTTTCTGGCTTCTCTTCCATCGACACATACACACGCGGATCATCAGCCAAAAGTTCGTTTTGTGTATGAGTCGCGTCCTTTTTATCAAAAATATCTTGCGGGATTTCTTGCAAAATTTCTGCAAGCTCTAGTGTTCCACCTGTATGAGAAGTTGTTGCATGCGAAATAATACAATGCTTTTTTGCACGAGTGATTGCCACATACAGTTCACGCTTTGCAACTGCTTTATCTTTTTGTTCAACTTTTGCCTGAAGTGATTCTGGAAGTACAAACATTGCTTTCTTACTCGCCATGAGCACGCTTTCATTCATATGACCAATCCACACATGTTCAAACTCAAGACCTTTTGAGCCGTGAAGTGTCATTACCGACACACCCTTATCACCGCCAAGTGTAGCCATTGAAAGTGAGTGATTGTACTGTTCGAGTCTGTTAAGGTAATTCAAAAAATCTGCCAATGTTGCTTTTTTATTTTTTTCAGAAAACTCAGTTGCAAGATGAATACTTGTCCGTACAATCTCCACGCGCAAAACAAGCTCTTCATGCCCAACCGCTTTTTCCACCAAAAGTTCATTTCCTATTTTGTGAATAATTTCAATCAGTGAATGAGTATGTGAATAGGTGATCCACAAAGAAAGTGTTTTGCCCCATTTTGAAATTGTATTTGCATCATCAAAAAGACTTCCACTTTTGCCGTGCCCTACGAGTGTATCCACGGACAATTTTCTTGTGTCAGTCTCATGCAAAAAAGTATGAGCGTCCAAAATTGGAATATTTGAAGTACGATCCAAAATTGTCTGTGAAAGTGCAATGGTATCAAATGGATTTACCATCACCGAAAGAACATTTCTAAATGACTGCGTTTCGTGCGCATCAAAAAACGACACACCATGAGTTGATCTGACTGGGATACCCAAATTTTGAAGTGTTGAGAGCGCAGAAAGTACATGACGATTTTTGGGCACAAGCAGCGCACACTCTTCTGGTGCGATACCATTTTCTATCTGTTGTTTAAAATACAATCCTGCGCCAATGATTTCATCCCGAGGATACACATATTCAAAAAGTGACACAGGATGAGTCTCCTCACGATTACTGTTTAGTTTTTCATGAGTGAGGCTACTTTTCAAAAGAGTGTCCGCAAGTGAAAGGATGGGTGCTGTAGAGCGATAATTTTCTGTGAGTGTTATCAAATGCGCTTTACCAAACGCAGTTTTGAATTCTTCAAAATACGAAAGCGACGCTCCTCCAAATCCATAGATAAGCTGTCGATCATCTCCCACCACAAAAATATTTGGCTTCTCGGTGCTTTTCCAGACAGCTTGAAGAAACGCATTTTGAACTCCTGAAGAATCTTGGTGTTCATCTACCAGTACATACAAATATGCCTCTCGAAGATCAGCACACACACCATCATTTTCCTCCACAAGTTTTACGGCGTACTCAAGTACATCATCGTAGTCAACAAGATCATTCTCTTTTTTGTACGATTCATACAGTTCATAAAAAATGGCGACTTCTTTTGTGCGAGAAAGTGACTCAATTTTCTTTTGAATTTCCTTCTTGAGATTTCCTTTGGATTCTCCGCGTGTTGATATGCTGTCTGGATCATTTTTCAATCGATCAATATCTCGATCAATTTCGACCATAAAATCAAAATGAGAAAGTCGCTCACGTTTCAATAGAGACACCAAGTTTTTTAAATCATTAAAATAGAGTGCGGGATTGCCTCGTGAATGAAGATGTTTCCAGTCTCGAGCATGGAGCAACTGGTCCACCACAAGTACTGCATCCTCTTCTTTCAGAAGTTTTGGCGGCATCTCAAATTCGAGAAGTTCGTAGTATTTTTCAACAAGTGTATTCGCAAAACTGTGAAATGTCTGGATTCCTACAGATCGCGCATCTTCACCAATATATTTATGGAGGCGCTCACGCATTGCCTTTACCCCTGCTCGCGTAAATGTGAGGCACAAAATCCCATCACCAGAAGTGTCTGTCTCCTGCAAAATCCGGGCAATTCGGAGAGTCAAAATCTGGGTCTTTCCTGTACCTGGACCGGCTATGACCATGACTGGACCTTCTATGGTGTCCACTGCCTCCTTTTGGCGAAGATTGAGACCTTTGTATGCTTCCTGAAATAGATTACTCATACAAAGTAGTATACCGCTTTCTTTTGAAGTCACGAAGGTTGACAATTTCCCAGATTTTGATACTATAAAATTCTCACTAAAAAATGTTCTTTATATGGGATTAAGTCCACAGCAACAAAATGCTCGAACGAATGCGCTCAAGCACATGCAACAATTTATTTCATCAGGAGAGACTGACCTTGCTCATCTTCAAGAAGCCAAAAAAATCATGAAGAATGTTAAGCTCACGCTCAACAAAACAGCACCCCCAGAAGTACTGGCAAAAATTAAGCCTCACTGGGAAAAAATCCCACAAACGTCTTAATTGACAAAAACCCCAGCCACTCACAAGGTGGCTGTTTTTTTATTTCACGCACTAAAAATCTACCTCGCTTCTTAAGTTATTTTTACAATATAAATCAGCATATCCACAACAAAGTTCAATAAAAATACCCTCAGATGAGGGTATTTTTATTCATTGATTTATGACGCACTTTCTACTTGTTCTGTTTCAGCTGGACTGATGGGTGCGATTACTTCCTCTACTTTTGGTGTTTCCTCCGCCATTGCTACATTTTCACCTTTTAGTGCCATGTATATATGTGCCACCATCAACATTGAGATTGGTGCAGTGAATATCCATCCGATAAATGTAATACCTCCCACAAAATTCAACATCCCAACAATTATCATTACAAGCAAAAGCTTGAGGCGATTTCCACTCGACATCATCTCTGCTTCAGTCATGACTTCTTTTGCCGAAATAGATTTTTCGATCGAAATATAACTGAAAAAATAATATTTGATGATGTAGTATATGATCAAAATTGTCGCAACTCCGATTCCAAACGTTGAAACAATAGTCACCACAAAATTTGTAGCACCAAACACTCCACTCAACACCAACAACACAGATGCGATAGCCACAAGAATAAATGGGAGTAATTTTACAAACAATTTCAGCAACGCTTTAATATAACGCTTCAAGACACTGTTTGTTGGAAGAAAATCATTATAAGTTACATTTTCTTTCCTGAAATCCTTGAGTATAAATTGTGTCGCACCTGCAGTGATAATAAATTGAAATACTACCAACGCAATTGACCCCAGCGTGTTTACCACAGTGGTATGCGAATCTGACATTTCCCCTAACACAATCACAATCAGACCTGCCACTAATGTTGCACCAAAGTAAAGTGCTTTTCGCTCCATGAGTGATTTGTATGCCTTTTTAAACGATTGCTTGATTGAAAATGTCTTCATATTTTTTATAGAACTCTATTATTATTTATTAAGCTTGCGGTGCAACTTCAACAATGTCTCCTGCAGGAACCTCCTGTACATTGACTTCAGCTTCTACTTCTTCTATAGCTTCCACTTCTTTGGCTTCGACTGATGGAGTAGATTTTGCTTCGATAACCACATTCAATGCTTCAACGAGCTTTGCTCGGTATTCCATACTCATATCAACAGGATATGTTTCTGGAGTAACCTCAGACACAAGTCCAAGAAGTACGAGTTCTGACTTGATAGTTTCTGCATCAAACTTTACTTTCTTTGAAGAAATACCTGTGTACCATGGATACTTCACTGATACATCCCCAGCAGTATTTACGGACACTTTTGGAGAAAGCCACATTGGAAGAAATCCAAATAGTTTTCCTCGTGATGCAAGCTTGAGAGTGACTGTGCTATCTGTCATTGAAACTTCTTTAATAATATCACTGTCTTGTACCACCTTTCGAACATACAATGACAACTCTTCTTTTGTTGACACTACACCTGCGCTTTCTGGAACTTTTTCTTCTTCACCTATTGTGTCATTTTGTGTGACTTTGAGTGAGAATGCTTCTGGTGCTTCAACTGTTGCTTCAACACCAAATGAATTTTTACTTGCATCCCAGCCTGCAACAATCTCACCAAGATTTGACTTGACTGTAGCAAGTGCTTCACTGTTTGCGTCTCCTTCTGCTGCATATGCGTCTATACAAGAGATTGTTTGATTTAAGAGTTTTGAAATATCTTCCGCTCGAGTCGCATCAAACTCTTTTGCTTTCAATACCATATTCATCTCAATCAAGAGAGATCGAGCGATTGCTTGATATCGAGAAAGCATTACTGAATCAATCGCTTTATCACTTTTTGGCTTTAGGCTTTTAAGTGCAGCACTTGCTTCTTTGTATGCATTTTGAGTTGATTCATGGAGTGATGCCTGTGCTGGATCCTTTCCTTGAAATTTCAAATTAATATTTTTTTCATAACTTGATGCATTCCATGCGAGACTTGCACGATTGTTGTCTGACTGCTTCATGAGAGAGGCATCCAATGCTTTACAAAAATCTTCCCCTTCGTTTTTTGAACCTGCGATGAGTGCATTTACAACTTGAGTAAGTGCACTTCCTGTTCCAAAACCTTGAGAAATTTTCTCTGATGTTTCTAATTCTGTTTCTGTATTTTGTTGTGCGGGACCAGCTGCTTCTACTTCCAATGTATCATTTCGAACCACACCTTCTGTTTCGGTTACAATTGAAACTGAAGTATCTACTAGTGACTCTGCATTTACACGCACTGAAGAAACGACTGCTAAAAGAACAATTGCTATAATATACATGCTTTTCTGTGTGCTCATACTGTCTAGTTTACCAGAAAACAGTACAAAAATACCATACAAAAATGGGGTTGACCGAGGGTTTTTTTTGTATTCTATTAGCGTATGCCTGTATCGATGACGATCAACACTCCTGTGCCTTCGTCTGAGACAACTTCAACCCACTGCTTCTCGACGGGTCCCATACCGCCCGGGTACACATCTACATAATATTCACCAGGAGGAGGAGAAAATTCAAACGTGCCATCATCTTTTATATTTCTCCATTCAATCACGTGCGTGCCTGTACTGTCATATAGTCGTGCAATTCGTGATGTATATGCCTCAGTTGGAGGATTGCACGGTACCCCCTCTCTTTCTACTGGACAGAAAGGGCCAATTTCGACTTTTCCAAATATTGCACCGTCTGGCACAATCTCATTACCTGAATCATTATACAAAACACCTTCTGTAAATGTTTTTCCTCCGTCAGCACACTGCCGAGGAAATGATTCCATTATAGGATTTCCTGCACTGGCACATTCTTCAAAATTTGAAACTTGCTCGCCTGTTGGAATTGGTGTCTCGACCGGCATACTCAGTCGATACACAAATGCATACACAGTAAGCGCAAGGAATAAAAAAAATACTAAGTATGATTGCCACATTTTTTGTTGATAGACCATATGTATAAGTATAATACTCAAACTCAAAAAAAGACAGGGTTTTTGTTTTTTTAAAATTTAATTTAATAGCAAAGTTTTTTCAATCCTCCCTATTTGGAGCACGCATAAAATTCTGCTGAATTTTTGCTATACTCGCGCCGTCGCGCTCCGTAATGTTCCAAATAAAGGAGGATTCTGGTTTTTGGAAACCAGGCATAAAAACAGCAAGACAAATAGTCAAAACTAAGCGTCGATATTCTTCCGCGCTAAGTCTGCATAGGTCCGCGTCTAGTCAGCGTTTGACAGAAAGCCAGCAACTACTTGAGTGTTCAACCACCATCCCTATTCCCTGCATAAATGCATAACAAATTGTTGAACCGACAAATTTGAATCCGCGAGCTTTCATGTCTTTACTCATTGCATCAGATTCAAGAGATGTGGCGCGATAGTCTTTTATAGACTTCGGTTTTTTTATAATTGATTTTCCGCCTGTAAATTGCCAGATGTATTTTGCAAAGGTTTTATATTCCTTTTGTATTTCCAAAAACTTTTGCGCATTTGAGATTGTCGCTAAAATTTTTAGTTTATTGCGGATAATTCCAGCATCGGACATAAGTCGAGCAACGTCTTTCGAATTAAATTTAGCAATTTTTTTGGCATCAAAATTCGCATATGCCTTGGCAAAATTTTCCTCTTTGTGTAGTATGCATTTCCACGACAAACCCGCTTGATTTGTATCAAGCACTATGGCTTTAAATATTTCTTTATCGTCCTTAGTTGGCCTGCCCCACACAGTATCGTGATACACTTGCATCCGCTCATCATCGCCAACCCACGGACAACGAACACGACTATTTTCTTTAGATTTTTTTGTTTTCATTTACTATCCAACTTGGGCAACAATACATCCGAGCAATACAAAAAGGATGAGTCCATATCCTGCATTGAGTAAAAATATTTCTCTCATCTCTTTATATGATTTTCCACTCCACAACACCGAGCCAATTTCAGACGGAATGACAAATCCAATCCACATAAGTAGCGATGTGCCGACTGTTTCTCCAATTGTAAAGTTATCAAAATTTAATACCACAATCGAAAGAGTAGCGACTGTCATCGCTGATGCAATCATTTGGATCACATACATTTTCCACATTTGTTTTTTCCCTTCCTCGATTTTTGCCGTATCATTTGGATTCATTCCCATGAGTGTCATCCATTTTTTTCCAAACAAAGGTCCAAACCAAATAGAACCAAGCACGATAGATACAAGCACTCCGAGCCCAACTGCTCCCCATGATATTAATGAAAACATACACAGTTTATAGGTGATAGGTTATAGAAGATTAAAACACAAAATCAACCTCATTTCACTATTACCCAACTACTTGCTAATACTACAATTATATCTTCTTTTGGTTTATATGAAAATCAATAAAAAACCTCGCACAAGTGCGAGGTTTTCGTTTGTAAGCTTATTTAGATTCGTGCCCAGTACATCCACCTTTGCAACCTTCACATCCATCACATTTTCCGTGACAACCACAGTTGCATCCTTTTTGACACGCACCATCTTTACAATCACAGCTTGCCCCTTTCCAAATTGTATATTTACCAGGGCCAGACAATACAATCCCAAGAGACATTGCAAGAAGAGCGATATCAAGCTCAAATCCGCCAGGTCCTGTGAGGCCACTATCTGCTTTGACTGTCATCATTGCTCCAAACATCACCACTGAGAGCAACACTCCAAACACTGCTGTTCCTATACCCAAGATCATTGAAACTCCTCCGAGGAACTCGATTAGTGACACAGCATATGCGACAAACTCTCCAAGTCCAATAGATTTAAAGAATCCGATAGTCCCCTCCATTCCCTTAAGTTTACTCCAGCCGTGTGCAATAAAGATAATACCGAGAACCACTCTAATTAGAAAAAGTCCTGTATTTGGTCGTGTTAATTTGTTTTTTAAATTTGAATATGCCTGCATGATTATTTGTGCGCAATTACGCCTAACTTATAATTGTGTGTAGTATACCATTTCACATATCTTCATGTGAATACTTCATTTTTATCAAAAGCACTCTGGTGATTTATTTTGACTTGCTTTTCTTTGCCTTAGAAACTGAATTCTTGACTACCGCTTTCACTTTTTTTCCTCCTTTAGTAATAGTCTTTTTTGATTTCGAAACTACGGCTTTCCATCCTTTTTTGAGTGATGCAATTTCAGCTGCAAGTTCTGCGCTATCAATATTTTTCAATGACTTATATTTCTTTCCTACTTCATCGACAATATTCTCATATGCTGAAGTGGTTACTTCTTTTGCATCTTCCATCTTCTCCATCACTTCACCTTTCATTTTGAGCATCCACCCTTTGAGCTTCTTTTGATTCTTCTTTCCTGCTGGACCAAAAAGTAAATACGACATTACACCAATCGCTGCTACACCTGCACCTATTGCTATCACTTTCCCTGTGTTATCCCCTGCTTTTTTATTTTTCATAATTTTAATTAGTTAGTATTAAATCTATTCACGAGAAGTCTTTCGTTTCTTTTTCTTTGCAAAAAGAAAATTGAAAATTGTACTGTCCACGATTCTATCTTTTACTTCACTTATTTCATCTTCTGCTTTTACCATTGCGTGATTTATATTTCGGGTTGCATCTCTAAGATTTCTTAAGACAGAAATCAAATAATAAAGTGCAATACTTCCCAATACAAGAAAGACGACCACAGCAATAGTTGTTACAAAAAAGAATATATCTGCTTTCATTAATGTATCCATATAAAAATCATTAGCTACTAATACTTTCGTACAACTTCCTCCTTTGGAAATTATATCACAAAAGACCATGTTGTATTATTTTCGTCAAATACTTATTTACATAGAATTGTATTTAATCTGAATAGGTATATCATATTAAGAGGACATTATAACTTATTAGCAATTTCTATTTTTATGTTTACCTATCTAATTTTTGAAATCATTTCCGCCATTATTGGCACAAGTGCTTTAATTATTCTTATTATTCATTTTTATCGCACACGAACCGCCCGAGACGAAATAAAAAAGAAAACGGTATTCATTCCAATATTGCTCTTCATAATTGCATTTTTAAGTGGACTCATTGCAAACAAAACGTACACACCTGATTTTGCAATGCCGGCATTTATGCATTCTCATGCACCAGGTGGACTCGCGCCGTCAATACCATTCGCCAATATCTTAGATTTTTTAATTAACAGAAATAAATTTATATCTATTGATGACATCTCAGCAAATCCAAATGATGTACCGACCTCTGCCAATATTCCCGGTCCAGATGGTTTAGTGCACATTGAACTTGTTGCAAGAGAGGTCATATCGGAAATAGCTCCAGGAATTTATTTCAATTACTGGACATATAACAATCAAGTACCAGGACCAATGCTGCGCGTGCGCGAGGGCGACACAATACAACTTTCACTAACCAATGACGAAACAAGTCTTCATCATCACAATATAGATCTTCACTCTGTTACTGGACCAGGAGGAGGTGCAAGTCTCACACACGTTGCTCCAGGAGAAACAAAAACATTCCAATGGAAAGCACTCAATCCTGGACTTTATATTTACCACTGTGCAATGCCAAATGTGAGCACTCACAATTCTCATGGTCAATACGGACTCATAATGGTAGACCCAAAAGACCAATCTGTTGCACTATCTCCTGTTGATAAAGAATTTTATGTAGTTCAAGGTGAGCTCTACACAGTTGGCCAAATTGGAAAACAAGGATTGGTTCCATTTGATTCGGATGCTCTGCTTGATGGAACGCCGAACTACATCACATTCAATGGAAAAATTGAAGGGACACCTCGAATGCACGCACAGGTTGGGGATACTATCAGAATGTATGTCGGAAATGGTGGTGTAAATCTTATATCCTCATTCCATGTTATCGGAGAAATATTTGACAAAGTTTACCCTGAAGCAAACATTGGTGGAACCATTGAAAAGAATGTACAGACCACAGCCGTACTACCAGGAGGAGCGAGTATTGTTGAATTCACTGTTGATGTTCCCGGAAAATACCTTTTAGTTGATCATGCGCTGGCTCGAATGAATAAAGGTGCGTGGGCAGTTCTCGAAGTGACTGGTCCTGAAAATCCTGAAGTATTCAAAAAAGTTGAATAATAAAAAGCGGTTCCATGTGGAACCGCTTTTTTAATTGAACATACCAAGTTTTAATTTTCAATTTTTACTTAGTGATATCTGAATCTCCAATCAATCGATGGAAATTTGGAAAATCCATGTGACAAAAATGTATCGATGATGTGTGAGAGTAAGACAATTGGTATAAGAGAGAACAGTGATCTTGTGAGCGTCCATTCAATTTGCGGATAAAGTAATTGTCCTAGACTATAGCCGGAAATACACGGCACCAACACACCTGTGATCATATCGTACAGACATATCACCAGAAATCCTTGAAAAAAATATTTACCGGTTGATTTCAGGTATTTGTCAGAATCTTTCACCTTCGTGATACATGAAGCGCCCACGGTGAGTATGGCCATGAGAGCACTTCTAAACAAATCATATTCGAAATTATACTCCCACTCTTTATGCATAAGTGAGTAAATAAATCCGTATATCATTATTGAAATGAATACATACAGAAATCCGGCGATTTTGCTATGCCTGGATATCGGCAACCCCACACCTTGGAGCAAGGTCACATTTGAGATGGCAGTCAGTAATTTGAATAGATACGTGAGACCTATGCCGACAATTGTCGTACTAATTAATCGATTTTTCATGAGATATTGAGTTTTTATGAACGTTGGATTTTAGTGTACACGAGAGGGGGATGAGAATCAAGCAAACAAAAAAGTGAAATTTATAAATAAAAAAAATGCCCGGCTGGGCAATTTTTTGTTATATCAAATCCTATTGAGGCAACTTGGATTCAAGTTCTTTTATTTTTGTTTCTAAAAGCTCTATTGCTTCAGCATTCTTAGATTCTTGTGCATGTTCAAGTTCTTGAGAAAGTGAATCAATGATATCGTTGAGCTCATCCTCGTCTGTATATCCAGCATCGATAAATACTGTACCGATATCAATTATGCTTTTGGCTTGTGCGAGCGGATCGTTAGAAGTATCGATTGCCTGTTGCGACGCAAACCACTTATCATATAGTTTCTTAGCATTGACGCCTGTTGGATTATCTTCTGTTTCAAAATAATCCTTGCCTTCGTCATGAAGCGCCTTGTATGCCAAGACAACCTCCTCTCTACTAGGTACCCCTTCTTGATTATTTATTTCTTTTTCCATATCAAAATTATAACAGACAATATCTGACTTGCAAATGTAATAAAAAATACTTATAAAAAACTCCCATTATTGGGAGTTTTTTTCTTTGTTACCCAAGAGGGCATTGATTCGAGATTCCATTGGTGGGTGTGTCATCCCAAAATGAAATGTGTCATCGAATGCACGACAATTTCATCCGGGACGAGAAGTGGTATTTTTAAGACTTATCTTTTGTATTAAGCAACGCATGTATTCGAGATTCCATTGGTGGGTGTGTCATCCCATATGAAAATTGTCCAAAAAAATAATACAGACAATTTCATACGGGACAAGAAGTGGTATTTTTAAGATTTATCTTTTATGTTAAGTAATGCGTTTATTCTTGATTGCATCGGGGGGTGTGTCATAAAAAGTTGTGCCATTTTTGATGTCTTCCCTTTTGGATCAGCGAGATACAGATGTGCAATTGCGGTTGATTGTTTTTTCATTGGCGCGCTATGGCCACCAATTTTTCGAAGTGCGTTTGCAAGTCCTTCTGGATAACGAGTCAGGAGTGCGCCGGATGCATCCGCGAGATATTCACGCCTTCGAGAAATTCCAAGCTGAAGCAACATACCAGCAATCGGCGCGAGTATTGCTGCTACGATTGCGACGATCATCAAAATATTTCCACCTTTGTTGTCATTGTCTCGGCTTCCGCTTCCCCACATACCCATTCTCAAAAACACATCAGAAATAATACTAATAAATCCTACAAGCACGACTGCCACAGTAGATACAAGCATATCGCGATTGCCAATATGGGCGAGCTCATGTGCAATCACTCCTTCGAGTTCACTTCTATCCAATATAGACATAAGTCCAGTTGTCACTGCCACCACAGAGTGTTTTGGATCGCGTCCGGTTGCAAATGCGTTTGGAGCCGAATCTTGTACAATGTACACCTTAGGCATTGGAAGCCCGGCAGTGATTGCAAGATTCTCCACGATTCGTATTAGCTCAATATCATTCTTTGGATCAGCCGGCTTTGCCCCAGCAAGAGAAACGACAATTTTATCAGAAAACCAATACGAAGTAATATTCATTACAATTGCAAATATTACAAAAAAATAAAGGATTGTTGGGTCGCCATACACTTGCGAAAAAAGCAGTCCCAGTCCCACGACCACCATCAAAAACACGGTCATGAGTAGCCATGTTTTGCGAATATTTTGTGCTTGATGTGTGTAAAGTGTGGCCATATAAAAAGTGTTCTTATTCCAAATCAACAATTATTTCTTGAATGAATCAAGTCCGAGACCTGGTGCGTGACCGTCTATAATATTTCCGCGATCATCTGTCTTCACTACCATAAAATCCTCATGCGTGTCAGCATTGTATACATTTGTTGTGACCGATACCAAATCCCCTTCCTTGTTGTATATTTCATAGCGAATTTGTTGACCATCTTGATTCTTTACAGATACATGAAATTCACCTGATTGCGCTTCGGCAATGACCTCAATATTGTAATTTTTTTCTAACAGTTGTGTGTAGTTCATTTGTGTAATCTTATACTTATAATACCATTTTACCAGCTCCCTCCTCCACCTCCTCCGCTTCCGCCCCCAGAAGAACCTCCACCGGATGAACCTGACGATCCACTCGATGATGACGATCGTGGCGCAGTGGCACCAATTGACGCACTTGTACTCCGACTGAGTCCTGACAACCCTGTCGCAAACGAGTGCATTGTGAACGCTGAACCTGTATCGGATACGAGCCATGCAGGTGGCTCTAGAACGATATTTTCAAATTCCGACACCCACTTTTTTTCGAGACCAAATGCCATCGCGTACGGCAACAATTTTTCAAAAAGTTCCGGAGTCTGTGCGGGTGCATTGGCAAAATTGATACGATCCTTTTCTGCAACTTTTATGTAGTATTTCAATCCTTCGACTTTTCGACGCAACTGCATACCTTCATCAGTATAATCCAATATTTTTATGATCGACAACGACACAGACACCAATAACACAAATGCAGACACTATAAGCGCCCATTTCACACCAAAAAAACCCATTCCAAAGAAAAATACGAAACTCGCAAGAAATATATATTGAAATAATCCTTCAAGTCTACTATTTTTAAAACTTTTGTATTTAGAAAATAATGTATGTTTTTTCGGATTAATAAACTGTTGATCAATCTCATTTTGATAATCACCGAGGGTTTGTGTCGCGAGCTCGTATGTCAAAACACCCATCTGTGACTTCGTATTTAATTCCATTTTATTTTTGAGTTCCTCTAGTTCTTCTTGACCCATCGCAGATTTGATTACGTCTGGAATTTTATCAAAAATAGTATTCTCTTGAATATCAGCAACCTTTTCACCCGTAAGATGTAAAATAAGTCGTGTCTCATTTTGACTCAATTGAGATGTATCCTTTTCTTTGAGTGAAAATGAATACTTACCATTTGCTTGATGAATTGTGATATATCCTCTCACTGCCAAATCTACCACCACAGACGAAACATCTTTCAGTCCTAAAAATCCGTTCATTAAATATTTTGCTTGTACGGGCGAGATGTCGGATGGAAGTGAGTATTCATGTATCAATGGGTGTGTACGATTGAACTTTTTTAGACGTACATATGCGCGAATTTTTTCTTTCAATAAAAACCATGCGAGAAAAATAGGAATTACTACTGGCCAATATGTGCGAAGCAAATACATATAGTAGTCTTCTCTATCAGGTCTCACCATCACACCGAGAGGAAACGAAAATGATGCAGTGATACCTTCGTACGGGTTCAACTCAGTCGTACTAAACATGAGTGTATTTGGATTGACCATGTTGAAAGCACCGCACGAAGTATTCACGCCAAACGCTCCACAATAAAACGAAATTGACTCTTGATTGATTGGGGTGTTCTCTGGGAGGACGAAAGTAGCGGTGATATTTGAAATTGGAATATCCCAATCTACACCAATCATATTGAAATACACTTCATCAAAATTCTCAAAAAAACCAACAGAATTTTTTATTGAATAATCTAGAATATATGTATGCACGCCTTCAATAACAACATCCGGATCACCTATCTTTATGGTGAGATAGGCTGAATTGTCGGTGACATCAAACATGTACGACTGACCACTTGTATCAGTCACGTCATGTATAGAAAACTCTACTTCTTTGTACTGCCCTCCTGCTTTGAATCCTGTCGGAATTGTACGAAAAATTCCATGTCTATCTGTACCCTCAAATTCATACTCAATTGTCTCTGTCACACGCACATCTCCAGACTCATCGAGTACAAACTGTACATCATATGACTGTATATGCTCAAATCCTTTCATTTCCTCACTAGAATTCAACACCCCTGTTTCATCTGCAGGATTTTGAGCATGTGCAAAATTTAGTGCCCCACAGAGAGCTATCAGCGCAAAAAATACTATCACTATTTTTATGAAAAATAATCTGAATATATTTTGCTGATGGTTGGTAAAGTAACTGTGCATGCGTGTCAAAAATTAAAGTGAGAAATTCATTGTATTCCAATACCATTGACCATTTTTTAGTTCAAACGCCATCCAATTGTCAGATTGATTTGTTGTCTTGACGGTCATATCATCACCTGTTGGGAAATTCATCACATACAACGTGGGTGTATTTGAAACACTATCGAACTGTATATCCCATTGTACTTCTGGCTGACGAAGATTTAGTTCATTCACCTGCTTAAACACTATAAACATCTTACTAGCGTCTTCTTTCGTTATAAGTTCATTCTCTTTTTTTAGATTATCTAGACCTACTTCTTTTGCGTACGCCTCGAGTCCTTCCAGGTCCCCAGACTCAAGTAGTGTGCGAATCTTCATGAAATTTTTGATTGCATGATCAATAGTAGCTTGTGTAACCGGCTCTCCTACTTTTGTTGAGATTGTACTTGAATCAACTGATTGTACTTGTTGTTGATTGTTTGAATTTTGTGTATCCATAGTGTTTGTGATGTTTCCCTCAATATTTTGCGCATCGTTTTGTGCGCTATTTTTTACAATAGTATAGCCAAAAAATATGACACCTGCTAAAACCATTATTATAATAATAAATTTACTATTTATTCCTCGCACCTTTTCCGGTTGTGCCGGTGGAATGCTTGATGATTGAGTAAGATTTTCTTCCATATGATTATATTTTTCCTGCATCAAGTGACTTTTGCATAGCTTCTTTCAAATTTATTGAATCAAGCTGTGTCAGATCCACATACCATACACCTTCAATTTTTGCATAAGAAATTTCAACGTTACCCTTTATTGGGCCAATGTAGCCATTCTCTTTTGCATTCTTGATTAGCTCGTCGATATTTTCCTGAAATAGTACGTATTTCAAACTACACTTTGCCACAGCATTTTCACCGCTATCTATTTGTTCAAATGTACATGACTCGCCTGCGTCGAGTGGTGCCGAATACTCACTATACTTCAAACGACTAAGTGGCCACTTCAAACCATCCCAAAGACTTCCATCTTCATGCATTGCGCGAAGTTGTTTCTCTTTATCAGTTTGAACTTCTTCTGACACACCCTTTTTCGTCGCAACTAGTTTATACACTAAGACATAATTTTCAATATCTTTATTTTCTAGTGCCATTGTCAGGCTTTCGGTCGCGGCCGCGATTCCCTTCAAATCCCATTCTTCAAGGGTGAAATCGGACTTACTCTCTTCTTCGAGTTTTATTAAGTTTAAATTTTGAGACATTGTTGTAGTGTTGTTCGAATTAGTAAAATAATAAAATACGCCCGCTATCGCAATGAGCCCTACAATAGTTAAAATAGTTTTGGTAATTGTATTCATTTAAATCTATTATTGCACACTTATAAATGCGAAAAATTAGTTTGCAAAATCTGCATCATCACATTCAATTCGCGCCACTGCATTTGTTGCTTCACTTGTATCAGTGTTTACAAAGTCACCTTCAGAAACTGCGGTGAGTGCGACTTTGCATAAATTCTTCTTATCAAACGCATTTTTCTCTGGATGTGGGTTTATTTCAATTCGAAGAATATTGGTTCCCTCCTTGAGATACGAAGAACTTATTGGTATTGATGCTGCAGACCCAAAAAGCGGATCACCATCATCAATCAGGTTTTCATTAACATATATTTTGTATGCGAGCGCCCCTCCGAAGGTATTTGGGAGTGCATAATTGAGTGCCATTGTTTCCTTGTCCAATTCAAACTCTTGCTGTTTTATTATTTTTGCAGATGAGTCATAGGCAGATTGCGTGTTCTCACTTTCGTTGTTGTTGTTCATAAATAGTTCAGAATTATTTAATAAATAGCCACCTACTGCAATGAGTGCAATAACCAGCAATATTTTTGGGATACTGTTACCTTTTTGGGAATACATAGTCGACATAAAAAATAAATAATTATTCTATTATATTTAATTTTGAATTATTGTTTTGCATATTAGTAAGTGTTTTAGAAAATCTTCACAGAATCAATCACGGATAGATTTAAGTTATTAATATCTCCATAAAATTCAAGTGTTTTATAACTTGAACCGTTTAACTTAAACATTACATGAAATTTATTTGATTCGTATGCATCTTGTGTATATCGGTATGAAATTCCGTTACTATTAGTCTTATTGCTTATGAATGTTCCGAGTACAGGTTGAAATGAGTACTGACCACTTTCAGCATCTGACAATTCGTCTGTAGTGGGTGTTCCAAACACTAAACCTGAAGAAGAGAACGATCCGATAAATTGCTTACTACCGTCTTGGTTTGTCAAAAACTTTTCTTTAACTTCTCCATAAGCCGGTGGGTACATAAACGAAATACCAACCTGATCATTAGTGTATTGGACTAAATTATTTTGTGGTTGATAGTCTGATTCCGCAGTATTATTTGTAGTTTGTGCTTGTCCAGCTGGAGACTGGAGTTGCTGATCAATAACAATCTGATCAGATTTTAGCTTAGAAAAAACCATATATATAAGGAATCCGATTACAATCACAAGAAGTACGATAACTATTGGGTTTGTTTTATTGTTTTGCATTTTTATAAATTACTTAAGTCTTGTTTTTAACTCTTATGCTGCCTGTATTAAATTACTTTTTCTATTTGAAATTCCAAAGAACAATAGCACAGCAAAAATACCACCGAGTGTGTCTGAGAGCATATCTTTTTGCGCATCCCAAATATCACCTTGACTTCCAAGCACTGCGAGTCCTGCGGTTGGATCTGAATTCACTGCATACCACCATTCAAAAAGCTCATAGACCGCTGCAACTGAAATGATTATACAAAGTGCAAAAAATCCTGCTTGAATTTTTGTCTTCACGATACTTCGTGAGCGTAAATATTCCATAATTGGAAATGCATAAAATCCGACTGCAAAATGCCCTATTCTATCGTAATTATTTCTCGCGAATCCGAAAGCTTGTGATACTGCATCAAACGGTACTCGTTCAAAGGTATAGTGTCCGCCGATTGTGTGCATGAAAATCAACACACTCATCAAGACATAAGACAACGAAGAAAATCTAACACCTCGAAACCAAAGTATTACGAGAAAAACTACAATAGGAATAATTGTCATATTTTCTGCAAACCATACAGAACGGTCAAATGGATTAATGGCTAAAATTGAAAAAAGAACAACGTAAATTGCAAGAAGTGTTGCTGAAACTTTTTTTGAATAATTGTTTTCCATGCTATTTAACAAGGATTGAAGAATAATCAATCATTGATCCACCTTCTGAGTCATCAGTTATAGTTAGTCCGTAGTCACCAAAGTCAATCCATGCAATTATTTGTTTGGGCCCATTTTGGAATTGTTTAACCGTGTATGATCCATAATTTTTTGCACCCAGATATGTTGCAGTTGATGAAGAAGTTCCATTTTCAAGTTCAGAAAATAGTGCACGATGTTGCGCGAGTGCATTAACTGGAATCTCAATTACATAAAACCTAATATTGTCGTTACTGTCGAGAAACATAACAAATGACGAATCTTCTTCTGGGCGTGCATTATACGGGGTCAGACTGTTTGAATAATTGAAGCTGATAGTTTTTCCCGTTTTTGTACTTTTTTTCACAAATGAAGCAAGATTGTTTGCTTGATTATTTTGACCAGTTGAATTTCCCTGATTTTGAGAATTCACTTCTTGAATCTGTTTTTGTTCGTTGTTATCCTTTCCGAATGCGATATATGCAAGTAATGCAACAGCGATCACAAGGAGTACGATAACTATTGGGTTTGGTTTATTGTTTTCCATAAAAAATAACTATTCTATTATTATTGGTATTTGGATACTTTTAATTGGCTTGCCTGATTCTCCGCCTGATGGATCGTCTTGTTTGATTTCAAAATATGCATTTCCTTTTGGAAGTCCTGTGAAGTCGATGTTGCCTTCAAACGCAACACCTTCCACTGTCATCCAATCTGTCGTTGCCACCCCATTACTTTGTTTCAACACTTTTTTATTTGAATCCAAAATATTTATCAATACATTTGCTTCAAAAAAATATCCTCCTTTGAGCTCGCCTCGATACGAGAGTATTCCTTTCACTTTGGACATTGGACGAATTGAAAAAGATACAAGATTGCCTTTGTCTCCCAAAATTCCCTCTTTGTCTGAAAGTGGTGGAAGTGTGGTGTCTATTGATTCAGTTTCGGTGGTGTTATTTTCTGTTGGAAAATAAACTTCTTTATTTTGAAACATAAATCGAAGTGCAATTACCATCAACACAATCAAAATGAGGAGTAAGACACTATTTAATTTTGAACCAAAAAACCAACATTTCTTTTCTTCCATACAATTTAGAACTTCACTTCCACATTATTCTTCGCTGCATCCCCTTCATCAAGATCAAAGTATTCTTGTTTAGAAAATCCAAAGAACTTTGCGATGATATTTCCAGGAAATACTTCTACACGAGTATTCAAATCTCGCGCGTTTCCATTGTAAAAACGGCGTGATGCTTGAATTTTGTTTTCTGTATCAGAAAGTTCACGCTGAAGTTCGAGGAAGTTTGTGTTTGCTTTCAAATCTGGGTACGCCTCAGAGATAGCAAAGAGAGATTTCAAAGTTCCAGAAAGCATATTTTCTGCTTCACCTTTGTCGTGAGGATTGTTGCCTGCTTGCATAGCTCGTGATCGAGCTTCTGTCACTTTTTCAAATGCTGAAGATTCGTGAGTGGCATATCCTTTGACAGTGTTCACGAGATTTGGAATCAAGTCATAACGACGCTTGAGCTGAACATCAATATCTGCCCATGCCTCTTTTGTACGATTGATTGCACCAACAAAACCATTGTAAGAAACAATTGCCCACAAAATCACCGCACCAATAATTATATAAAAGATAATCATACTTTTTTAAGTTAATTAATACACTAAAATTATATCACATTTCTCAAAGTAAAGAGTTGACATATCTGTGAATATCTAGTATTATTTGACAAAACGATCAACATGAAAACAGGACACATGGTACTTGAGTATCTCAAGAGAGATATTGGGAACTTCAAAAATGAGCTTCTCGACGCAGATGCAATCACGGCACAAGTCGCCAAAGAGAGATTTGGCGCATTGTTTAAAAAGCATTATCAAATGCTCCCTGCCGGAGAATTGTGGTTAACACTTTTTGATAAAGAAGTCATACCACTGTTTTACTTTATAAAAGAAAACAGGGGTGACATCTTTGAATCTCGGGAAAGAACTGACACGATTATCTGGAATTCATATCGAGACACGGTAATTTCTTGATATCTAAATGCATCTCAAAACTCACACTTTTGAAACGAACACCCTGAACAGAAAAAATCTCACACACGAACCTTAAAAACCTACAGATGAAACAACCAAACCGCGAATCAATACTACTTGTAGTTGAAATACTACTCGCACTAATACTGCTTGTGTATTTCAGGGATGATTACCAAACATCGATAATTGTCTCTATCCTTACTTCTATGTTTCTCGGAATTCACATAGTCACAGAACCGGAAATATACAAACTCGTCACCAACAAGACTGCGTACTGGCTCACAATCACACTCACAATCATGACTCTTGTGATTGTAGGTCAGCAATACTATATTTTTTTTGGCGAGAAAGAGATATTGTTTATAAAACTTTATAATCTCACTACAACAATTGCGTTACTGTTAGCTATTCTTTCACTTGGCATACAATTTGGATTATATACTGTTGCGCATTTTGTGCACTATATCATAAAGAGAAAGTCTCGCATCTCACGTGGTTGGTGCAACATACAAGAACCACTTCTGCGAGGACTACTCTTGATACGTGTTGGCAGAAAAATGGGAACAGTTCGTCCCAATTATGACGATGATCTATTTGTTGCACCAAGAAAATTGCCAAACATATCTGAGTACAGAGTACTAGATGCAGGAAAACAATATCCAGCAGACAAACCCCAAAAATTCTTTTATTCAGTCTTTCATAAAATAAACGAGATGAAAAATGAACTCAAAAATTCGTTTTCATCATAGTGAAAATAGCAAAAAGCCGTCATTATCCAATGACGGCTTTCTTTTTTATTTGTTCTTATCTGATTTTTGCTCTATTGCTACGAGCAACGGCGACGCCAGGAATATACTTGAGTATGTTCCAAAAAACATTCCGACTGTGAGTATGAGGGCAAAATATCGAGTAGTTTCTGGTCCAAAAATAAGCAGTGCGAGAAGTACCAATATTACAGTAAGTGACGTATTGATAGACCGTGTAAATGTTTGAGAAATACTTTTTCCAACTGTATTCTCAAATTTTTCTATAATTTTATTGTTGTTATTGAACGCGAGGTTTTCTCGAATTCTATCAAACACTACAATGGTATCTGAGATTGAAAGTCCCAATACCGTAAGGAGTGCAACTACAAAGAGTGTATCCATTTCTGCACCAAAGACATGTGAGACAAGTGCAAACACTCCAGCTGAAATCACCACGTCATGCACAAGCGCAACCATTGCAATCACACCATACTTCCAAGACGAAACTGGCTCAGAAACTTTTCGAAATGCGTATGCAATAAATGACACAATCACGAGTATCACCAGTACGATTGAGACAATTGATTTTCGTGCAAGTTCTTTTCCTACTGATGGTCCAATTGTTGTAAAATTCTTCTCTTCGACTTTTACAGTACCATTGAGTGAAAGTATGTTCATCAATTCTTTTCGCTCTGATTCGGTGAGAGAATGAGTCTTGACGATGAATCCATTTTCTCCTGCTGGCTGTACGAGCGCGGACTTGATTGAACTTTTTTCGATACCCTCTGTGATTTTTGACTGCTCAGGTCGAGCATCAGGATACACCACCTCTGCAAGTGCCCCGCCCTTGAATTCGATGCCGGGCTTAAGTCCAAATACAACAAGCATTGTTATTGATGCAAGTACAAACACTGCTGAAATTCCTAAAAATATTTTTCTGTTTCGAATGATAAACATATATGGTAGTTAGTAGATAGTAGTAAGTGCGTAAATAGTGTGCCTAGAAAATCAAATTTATTTTGACAATCCAGAACTAAAGAGAAACTTTACGACCTTTGACGTATCAGACACATCGAGTGCAAACAAAAATATTCGCGTAACCATAATTGCTGAGAACAAAGATACGAGTACGCCCATGCCAAGCATCAGTGCAAAACCTTGAATCAATGTTGTTCCAAATGAAAACAAAATGGTCGCAGTAAGAAGACTTGAAATATTTGAATCTCGAATCGATGCCCATGCTTTGTCGAAACCTTTTTGTATAGCGTCTCGTACAAGACTGCCCTTTTTCATTTCCTCTTTTATTCGTTCAAAGATAAGAATATTTGCATCAACTGCAATACCAATAGAAATGATAAATCCTGCAATACCTGATGCGGTAAGAGTCACCGGGATAAGCTTAATGAGCGTAAGCATGATTGCAACATACATTCCCAATGCGAGAATTCCAACAAAACCTGGCAATCTGTACCAAAGGAGTAGGAACACCGCAATCACACCAAAACCAATCATTGAGGCAGTCACACCTGCATCCACTGCACGACCACCAAGCGATGGACCAATTGTCTGTGTAGATACGAGTTCGACAGGCACAGGAAGTGCACCAGAATTGAGACGTCCAACGAGTGTCTTTGCCTCTTGTGGAGTAAACTGGCCAGTGATGACTGCGTTTCCTCCAGTAATTTCCTGTTGAACGTTTGGAGTTGAGATTGGATATCCATCAAGATAAATCGCGATTGTTTTGCCAATATTTTCTTTTGTTAGACGTGCAAACAATTCACTACCCTCTTCGTTGAATTGAATTGACACAATAGGACTTGATGTTTGTGGATCAAATTCGAGTCGTGCACGTTTCAAATATCGTCCAGTCAATGGAGAATCAACATAGTACGGATCATCAATCACATCAGTAACAACTTCACCTTTTTGTGATTTTTCTACTGCGTCATTATATTTTTTTACAAGCTCTTCCTTTTCCTTTCCTTCAGGTCGTTCAGTTTTAAATTCCAAGAGTGGTGTTTGTCCAATCATCTCAATTGCTTTTGATACATCAGTCACACCAGGAAGATCCACTATAAGTCGGTGATCATCTGTTGCAAGGGCGCCACCTTTTTGAATCTGTACATTTGGCTCTGATACTCCAAACAGATTGACACGTCGCTCAACAATATCTCGAAGTGCATTCATTGAATTTTCTATTTCACCCTTTTCAACCAAAGACACATCTGCACGATATACCAAATGGGTTCCACCAGAGAGGTCCAATCCTAGTCGAAACTTCTTTGACATCAACCATGAATCAGCATTTGTAGTAATTTCTGAGGCATACACAAAATAACCGGCGAGTGCGCCGAGGATCAATATCAACAATGCGGTGATTCTTTTTTTTAACATACGTTACCGAAAATTACCCAATAATATGGCTATTGTATGCTTAATTTACTATCAGAGCAAGGTGCTAGTTCTTGACAACATGTGCTATTTTGAGTGCATGATGAATCACGTATGTGGTGAGAATTCCCAGTGCAAACCCTCCTACAATATCGATAGGAAAATGCACACCAGAAGCAACTCGTGCGAAACCAATCACTAATGCACACACAAAATACACCACTCCCATTCGTGGATGATAAAACCAAAGTGCTGTTGCAAGCGCAGAGAAAAATGTGGCGTGCCCCGAAGGAAACGAGTCGTATCCTCCATAATAAAACAAAGGGTTTATGGTATCAAAATATAAAAATGGTCGAGGCGCACTCACAATCCATTTTAAGAGCACCACGATTGCCCACGACAACACTACTGATCCAAACACAGTCACCAGTTCAAACAATTTTGTCTTTGCCATCATTATTGGATTCTCTTTGTGAAGATATGTGTCATTGTGAAATAACACAAAAAAACCTGCGAGTATCACAATGAGTGTCCCAAATCCAGTTGCAAGCCATATTATCAATGATTGTGAGAACACAGAGTTAAACTCAATCATTGGGAAAAAAAGTAGCGCGTCCATATATACAGTGTAGATTGAATACTTAAAATAGCAAACTATATTCCGAGAAATTCATTTTTCATACTATCTCTATGTGTTGAGAGGCCATATTGTCGCATACCCATTAGTATTCCAAGTGCGGTAAACGTGGTGAGTAAGTGTGATCCGCCATAACTTAGAAACGGCAACGTAATTCCCGTCACAGGCATCACTCCAATATTCATACCCACATTAATAATAAAGTGACTCATCAAATATATAGCGACTCCCATACCAAAAAGCATTTCAAAATTTGTCACACCAAGTTTGGCGGTGACAAGTATCCTCCAAATCACAATTCCATAACAAATAAATAATAGTGTTACACCAACAAAACCCCACTCCTCTGCAAAGGCTGCAAAAATAAAGTCGGTTTCGTATTCGGGCAAAAACTGTAATCGTGACTGTGTACCATACCCTACACCCTTCCCGAGAAATTGCCCCGAACCTACAGCAATAGTGGACTGGTATGCATTGTATCCAGTACCTCGAATATCTGCGTATGGATTGAGGAAGTTTGATATACGAGCCTTTTGATATGGTTGAAATACAAAGAGCCAGAGCGTCACAAACGCCAATGCTCCAAGGCCAAATACTACTGCAAGATGTTTTTTTGAAATTCCTGATACAAGTGTCATTCCAAGCCACACAAAGAAAATAATCATCGCTGATCCAAAGTCTGGTTGTAAGAACACAAGAATAAACGGAATAAACGCATAGAGTGCGGATACAAAAAGATGCTTCACATGAGCAATCTCAACATGTCTACGTGAAAAATATTTTGCCAAAATAAGTATCACAATAAGCTTTGCAATATCGGAAGGTTGAAACGCAAATCCGCCAAATGAAAACCAACTCTGTGCCCCTTTGACTGTGTTACCGAGAACAAAAAGTATGAGGAGGACTCCGGTGATTGCCAAAAAGAATGTCACAAGCACATCTGTTCTTCTCAAAAAACGAAAATCCATTGTCGATAAAATAAAAAAAATCGTGAAAGAAATTCCAATCCACAAAAGTTGTTTTTCAAAATATGCACCATCACCCACAAATGATTTCATGGTGATCAACCCCGAACCAACAAGGGGTATGATTGCACTGACAAGCAACCAATCCATACCACGTGTTGTAGTACTTTTAATTTTTTTTAGAAATAACGGCATGTGTTAGTAGAGTTTTTCTCCGAGCGTAAATGGATCAATGATTGGAAGTATTTCAAGCGTCTGAGCATTTTTTCCAAATGGGTACAACCATGAAAAATTGACTTTGACTTCGGTCTGCTTTGGCAATCCGTCGACAATTGTTCTTGAAACTCCGATTGCATTGTCGAGCTGATCATACACTACAGCAATCACGGGGAATTTCCCTACATCAATAAATGATTCGTTGCGTAGTGTTGCGTATGCTTTTGGAACTGTCTCGAGTGAGCCGAGTCCTTTGTCGGATTCTACAACACGCGCTTCTTTATAAATAGCTGATGTTTTCCAAAAGATCGGCTGTTTGGTAAATTCAAAACGTGTGATTTTTGGTATTCTATTTCCGCCAGTTGAAAGTGCTTCTTCAAAAATGACTGTGTGTCCGTTTGGTAAAATTGATGCCATGCCTTCCCTTTGAGTAATCACGACATTTCTCTCATCATAAAGTTTAAATTGATATGGCACGGATTTGACCGCTGCATCCACATTTTGATTTTCAATATACGCCGCAACATGATACACACCTGGTGCTACTTCAAACGCACGCGCCCATACGACAATGAGCTCACGCGTGTCTGACATACACATGAGCGAACAGGTTCCGCCACAATCAACTCCTGTCTCAGCTCCATTTTTTTTGCCGTCTGTACATGTGGCTGGAACAGAAATTCGAGGGTAAATAAGAGCAAACAGCACACCTAGAATTACGAGGAGTACGAGTGAAAGATATACAAATTGTCGTTTGCCTGCCCAAGTCATAAGAGTAGTTAGTAGTTAGTAGTTAGTAGTTAGTAGTTAGTAGAAAATACAAAATGCATTTCCTAAATACTAGAAACTAACAACTATAAACTAATGTAAATTATAACATTAAAAAACCCTAGCACTAATAGTACTAGGGTAATCTTAAAGAAATATTTTAAATTCTTAAATACACTTCTGCTGAGAATGTTCGCGTTAAGTCTGCGTTAGTTCGCGAATACAAAAATCGAACACTTGGTGTTGGCGACAACCTACTTTCGCCCGAAGACTATCATCGGCTCAGTAAGGCTTAACTTCTCTGTTCGGAATGGAAAGAGGTGTTTCCCTTACGATAGATCACCAACACTAAATGTTCGATTTTATATGTGCACACAATTCAAAAATTTTTTCAAACTCGACGAAGCGATTTCTCGCCCCGTCTTAGTGAGTTCCCGCGAACTAAGTTCGGGGTCACCAACACTAAATGTTCGATTTAGTGATTGTTTAGTTCATCATTTAAGCACTCAAGTATAAAGGGGACTCTAAAATCCGTTCCCCATTCCACACATTTCTCCTACACATTCGTGATCTCGACGGGATTCAAACCCGCGACCTCAGAACCAGCTCCTGGCAATCTACTGGTGCTACGCTCTAATCAGACTGAGCTACGAGACCGTACTCAGGAAACGGGCGATATGGACGGTGTCCTACGACCTGATATGTTGACCTGCTCAACTCGATCTAGTCTATACCCTTTTGTATTCCATCGTTAAATGGGCCTACTTAAGTCTGAGGGATACCCCCAATAATCCGTACTCGAACAGCTTCATACTGTTGCGCAACCAGCATTAGTGCTGATTCACGGCTATAAGACACGTCAAGTATGTTGCGTATGCTTGGAAACCAAGTATACATTAACAACACGACAACACTTTTGGTTTTACTTCCATGTTTGGGTTCATTCCATTAGTGACGCTTCCTGAATGTTTTTAATTTTTGCAAAATGTACTATTTATACTTGAATGCTTAAATAGTTGTTGTCATAATAGTGATTTTCAAAGTTCCTAATAGGAATCGAAACATTAGTACGCCTCGGCTGAGTACATTACTGTACGTACACCTAGCGCCTATCGACGTGATCATCTCTCACGCTTCTTAAACGATTCCTAATCTTGAAGGTGGCTTCCCTCTTAGATGCTTTCAGAGGTTATCCATTCCCGACATAGCTACCCTGCATTGCTTTTGGCAAAACAGCAGGTACACCAGAGGTCAGTTCACCCCGGTCCTCTCGTACTAGGGGCAAGTCTTCTCAAGAATCAACGCCTGCAGTAGATAGGAGACCAACCTGTCTCACGCACCTACTTGCCCCACATAGCTTTTTGAAAAAAGCGACGTGGGGCCATACTCATATATCGACGAAGAGATATGAGTATGTTTTTCTCGTATTACTACGAGGATTGGACTGTAACTTCATCTCTTTCAAGATGTTTGACATTCAGTCTCTACGGGTCACAGTCATTATAAAATGACATAGTTCCCTCGGTATTGCCCCATCCGCGATTTTCCGCGTTTAATCCGCGAACTTCTGCGTTTGTCGGGTTCCACCGATATAAGTCAACTTCTCATACACTATTTCTAATGTATGCCGCCGTGAAATGTACTTACTGTACATTCATGGTCTTGTCTCTGTAAACATAAGTATTTTTACAAATACTTCCCTCAACGGATTCAAACTGCCCAATGCGTAGAACCTTATTCGTAGAGCGCAGAGCGTCGATCAAGATGCAATTGCATTTTGAATCAAACGTTTTACGTTCCACGTTCTAAGATCTACGACCTGAACGGTTTGAACCCAGCTCGCGTACCTTTTTAAATGGCGAACAGCCATACCCTTGGTAGCTTCTCCACCACCAGGATAAGGTGAGCCGACATCGAGGTGCCGAACTCCGCCGTCGATATGAACTCTTAGGCGGAACTAGCCTGTTATCCCTAGAGTAGCTTCTATCCGTTAATCTTCGACCGCATCTAATGCGAATCGTCGGTTCACTAGGTTCTGCTTTCGCACCTGCTTGGGATGTACCCCTCACAGTCAAGCCAGCTTGTGCCCTTACACTATCGGCACGGTTTCCATTCGCGCCTAGCTGACCTTAATAAACCCCTCCGTTACTCTTTAGGAGGGTACCGCCCCAGTAAAACTACCTTCCAGAAACTGTCTCTCTCCGTTTTTGCCGTAGAGATTAGAATATGCCCATTAAAAGAGTGGTATTTCACTGACGAGTATTACATCACCGAGATGATGCACATAACCTCTCCCACCTATGCTACGCATTTAATAAACATACTCAATATCAAGATGTAGTAAAGCTTCTAGGGTCTTTTCGTCTAACTGCAGGTAACCGGCATCTTCACCGGTATTGTATTTTCACCGAGCAGGTCCCCGAGACAGTTTCCCAGTCATTACACCATTCGTGCGCGTCGGAACTTACCCGACAAGGTACTTCGCTCTTCTGTACCTAAAAGAAGGACTCTATCTTCATCCATTTCATAAAGAAATTAGGATGTATGGCGCTGGTCTCTCGATAGCCATATTTGGACTTGCTATGCATTACTGCACAACAAGGTAGCTTTTTGTTTGGTATAACTTCATCACACTTTTGATCAATTGTTTATCTTTTTCTATGACGGTCCCAGTCCTTCACTACACTTCAATGAAATGTAGTGAACCTTAGGACCGTTATAGTTACGGCCGACATTCACCAGGGCTTATATCAGCCAGCTCATGTCTTGCGACAATCACCACCGATATTTGACCTTCTGGCATTGGTCAGGTGTCACCCCCTATACATCCTCTTACGAGTTCGCAGGGAGCTGTGTTTTTGATAAACAGTTGCCAGGAATACTTTCGCTGCGGCCACGCACATCACGCAGAGCACGATGTGCAAGCTAAAAGTTAAAAAGTTTAAAGCTAAAAGAAGAGAAATGCATTTTGTATTTCCTTTCAGCTTTTGACTTTAAGCTTTCAGCTTATTGCCATCACATTCTATGTGATGTGCGCGGCAAGCCTTATCCCAAAGTTACGGCTGCTTTTTTGCCGAGTTCCTTGGGGACCTCTCACTCGTTCGCCTTGGTCTACTCGACCTGACTACCTGTGTCGGTTTACGGTACGGGTTCTCACATATTAGAGCTTAGAAGCTTTTCTTGGAAGCGTGCTTTATATCATCCCCATGGGCGTACCCACAGATTTATGCTCTGCTTGCATGTGTCTTGCGACTGCTTCCGGATTTTCCTGGAAGCCACACTCACAGCACAAACTCAAATCCATTAATGAGCGATATATACTACACTCCGTCCCTCCATCGCATACGTGAGAAGTTAAGGAATATTAACCTTATGTCCATCGGGTGCGGTTTTCACCATTCCCTTAGGCCCGACTAACCCTTGGCTGATTATCATAGCCAAGGAAACCTTAGTCTTTCGGCGGGAGGGGATCTCACCCTCCTTGCGGTTACTTGTGCCAACATTCTTACTTCTCATCACTCCAGAGTGGGTCACCCCTTCTCCTTCACTGCGGATGAGAACACTTGCCTACCACTGCACTTGTCCGAAGACAAATACAATCCTCAAATTCGGTATCACGTTTAGCCCCGATTATTTTCGGCGCGAAATCTCTTGATGAGTGAGCTGTTACGCTTTCTTTAAATGATGGCTGCTTCTAAGCCAACATCCTCATTGTCAGAGAAATATCACATCCTTGATTTGCACTTAACGTGAATTTAGGGACCTTATTTAGAGATCTGGGCTGTTTCCCTTTTGACATATGGAGCTTAGCCCCCATTGTCTAACTGCTAAGTTATGACTCTTGGTATTCGGAGTTTGATAGATTTCGCGAGATTGCTCCCTGTCGAGATCTTCCAGTGCTCTACCCCCAAGAGGAACACTTAACGCTAGCCCTAAAGCTATTTCGGCAAGAACCAGCTATTACCAGGTTCGATTAGCTTTTCACTCCGACCCACGCGTCATCCGAAAGTATTGAACGGCTTATCGGTTCGGTCCTCCATCTGTCTTTCGACAAACTTCAACCTGCACATGGGTAGCTCACCTGGCTTCGGGTCTTATGCATACTACCAATTACGCGCTATTAACACTTGGTTTCCCTGGGGCTCCGTTGCGTAGCAACTTAGCCGAGCAGCATGCATAAACTCGTTGGCTCATTCTTCAATAGGCACGCCATGACGGAACACGATAAATCGCGTCCGCTCTGACTCCTTGTAAGCATATGGTTTCAGGTCTATTTCACTGTCCTTCCGGACTACTTTTCACCTTTCCCTCACGGTACTAGTTCACTATCGGTATTCAAAAATATTTAGCCTTGCCAGTTAGTTCTGGCAGATTCCTCCAAGCTATTCGTGTCTTAGAGTACTCAAGAGCAGTAACGAAAGAGATATAATTATTTAAGTTACAGGACTATCACCTTCTTTGGTCGTGCTTTCCAGCACCTTCACATATAATTATATTTTTTGACTCTTCTCGTAAAACGAAGTTACTGTCTTACAACCCCTCACAGTAATATCCGAAGATATTTCGTAAGGTTTGGGCTTCTCCGGTTTCGCTCGCCGCTACTCACGGAATTCATATTTGTTTCTTTTCCTCCAGGTACTGAGATGTTTCACTTCCCTGGGTATGCATCTACACGTCAAGCGCATAGATTATCTCGAATAACCGAGATAGAGTTTCCTCATTCAGAAATTTCCGGATCAAAGGTTGTTAGGCACCTCCCCGAAACTTATCGCAGCCACACCACGTCTTTCATCGCTTTTTGAATCCTAGGCATCCACCATATGCTCTTAATTTCCTATTAGGAAATTTAAAAACCACTAAGTATAGATATTTCTGCATATATCTATACGACAACATCACCGTACTTCAAACCGCTTCGAAGTACAGTGAACTCTGTTTTCAATACACAAAAAGAAAAGACCCTTAACTGTGTGTATCGAAACAGGATGAACTTTTCAAACAACCAGCCTTTCTGTCGTGAACTAAAAAACCGCCTGTTGGCGGTAAAAGAAAACCCCAAAGGATTAACCTTTACGCCAACGAAGTGATTTTTTATTACTTACCATATCGTGAGAAAGAGTATATATGAAAGCAAAACCAAAGTCAAGTGATTTTTGCCTTGCAGAACAAGGCTTTTTCCCCTATTCCATACAAGCCTTATATTGCTTAATTTTAAAGGGAAAATGAGATTTTTTTGGGTTAAATTTTTTGATTATTTTTAGGTATTTTTATAGCTTTTTCCATCTTTAGAATTTTATTTTTCTTATCAATCCCCCGCATCTGAAACACGCATAAAATTCTGGTGAATTTTTGCTATACTCGCGCCTTCGCGCTCCGTAATGTTTCAGATGCGGGGGATTCTGTATTCAGGAATACAAAAATAACACAAAGACATCTAAGAAAAAAACTCCCTTGATCGTAATCATATCAAGAGAGTTTTCAACGGAATACTATTAATTCATCGGAAATGTTGGCCCAAAGCCAATCGCAGTACCTGAGGCACCAGGAGCTTGAAAGTTTATTCCAGCAAAGCCAACATTGAATAATCCATCGGTAACAAATGTTGAGTCTGGTATATCAGCTTTAATAGTAAAAGTAATATTACCATTTGCCTTTACGAAAATAGGATTTGGAAACACCCAAGCATGATACGATGTACCACCGCCAGGCAATTGATAGAATGAAGATGCAGGAATTGTAGAAATCAAAGTTGTACCTTTGTAGATCTTAAAATTTGTAACTTTCTGCACTGGATTGACGGGAGTACCTAGCCAAAGCCCGTTAATACATACATCTTGATTACCTGTTGCAAAAAACCGAACCTTCGCCATTTCAAAATCAGCAATAGGAGGATGGCTAACGCTGAAATAACCAGGAATCGGAGTAGATAGTGAGGTCATAGAAAATGTCCCTGAACTTAAACCTGGAGAACATACACTTGCACTGGTTCGTAATAACGTAGCACTGTCGGGAATATTAATATTAGAAGTATTGTCGCTTGTTTGATTAAAATTAAATGAAGTTAAAATTTCAGCATCAGTTTTTTCTATTAGACTCTCTTTATTTAGAGAATCGTTTTCAGAAAGAAGAAAATTATTATCCTTTTCCGTTATTAAAGCTGCGCCCTCCTGTCTTCCTATTGAAGTGAGAGGTATCATGTTGCCGATGATTATTCCTAACACAAGACTAACAAGAACGAACACAGCACTAAAAGTATTATTCTTTTGTGGATGAACCGCGGAATTCATTATTGGTTCCATTTTTATTTTATTTAGTTAATAATATTATCTCATTCAAATTATACCACACACCATTAAAGCAATAAAATATTTTTGAGGATACACAAAACCCCTCTTTCGAGGGGTTTTTGTAGATGTCTGTCGTGAATGAATTACATTCGTGAAGACATTTGATCTTTGACACGATCGATAGCTTTTGACGCTGCTTCTTTTCCACCGAGTCCAAATGCGAGACCTCCTGCAATCGCAAGCATCGCAATGATACCTGTGAAGAGAATTTGCATGAACTGAGGAGCGACACCAAGCTGTGAAAGTGCAATGATGAGTGCGAAAGTCCAGATTGCATAGTGAGCAATTGTACCAAGCATATTTGCTGAACGCACATTTGCTGCCTTTGCACCTCCTGTGATAATTCGTCGCATTGCATCAGAGATAACTGTCGCAAGCACGAGAACAAGTGCTGCAATGATAACTTGTGGCAAGTAACGAAGCACTACTTCACGAAGAAATTCATTGACTTGTGTAAGTCCAATCACTTCGAGTGAAGTCATAAGGAAGACGATAACGATAAACCATTTTACGATTCCACCGATAAATCCTCCAACAGAAAGCTTCATATCTGCTTTTGCAAGAATATCAGAAACTCCTGCACTTTGGAAAAGTTTGTCGAGCTTGAGTGCTCCGATAACATTTGCAAGTGCTTTTTCGACAACAGAACCAACTACCCAACCGATTATAAAGACTATGATCGCAATGATCAGATTTGGAACGAAATTAACAAATCCGTACCAGAGACCTTGTAGAGATGTGCTAAATACGTCACCCCAATTTTGAATCAACATATTACTTTGGACCACGAAGACCGTGGTGATCGTACCCAAACGGGTACAACTAACAATTTTACTAATAACATCTTTAAGCTTCGACCTCTAAAGTGCTATGCACCAATTATACCAATAATTAATTATTCGCTAAAGATTGTGTGGATAACTGAGCCGACTCTATAAGCCTCTCATGGGGATAATCAAGGATATCCCTAATCAGCTTATCGTACATGCTGAGTCTATAAAGAAAGTCCTGAGTCTCAAATACTGCATACGAAAGCTCCTTCCCTACCTCTGCTTCGAGTGCTTTTATGAGATTGTCGAGTGAACCTTTTTTGATAGTATCGCCCACAAGCAGAAAATCAACACGACTGTCATCATCCCCAATAAACACACCGGAGACAAGAAAGAGTTTAATTTTACCAACTTTTTTAAATCGCTGAACAAGATCGTCTGGTCGCAAAAATTCTGCATCAACAAGTAAATTTTTGAGATGATCAGAATACACAAAACCTGGCGTGAGGCACCAACCGTTTACTTTTTTTGTGCGTGCTTTTTTACGTGGAGTTGCAGCAATTTCCTTTGAAAAAGATTTTGCTTTGATCATTCCCGCTGACTGTAGCGCATTGAGCTCACGACGAGCTGTGGGACGTGCTGTTCGACTTCGAGTTGCAATATCAACAGTATCAAAGCACTGCTCTGGGTTGAGTAAAAAAAGTCTCATAATCTTGACTCGCGGTAATGAACCAAAAAGTTTTCCTAGTGTTTCAAGTGCCATAATAGGGTTATTATAGACCTTTCGACGGATGGGTACAAGGGAGGAATATATTTTTGACACTGATATTCAGTCGTGTTATTGTCTTTAAAACAGCAAAAAATGAAACCGTACATACACACTGAAAGTCTCGTCTCTAAAAATGAAATCGAGTTGTTCAACCAAATTAAACGTGACATTGAATCCTTGCCTGATAATTTTGATCTAGGAAATGACCAAAACAATCAACCAATTATTCTCACGTGCCACATGCTCGCTCAAGCAATCAGTAAAAAGTATTCACTTATGCGAGTGGATGGAAATTACCAACCAGTATTTATGAACCATTCATGGTGCATAAGTCCGGACGGCAATATCATTGATGTATATCCGTGTGGAATTATCGGCGGACCACTATTGGTATATGTCCCAGATGTACGAACTCTGCATCAACTCTTTGAGACATATGTAGCATGCCCTGTGAATATTTATGGCGTACTGAGCAAATCCTACTTTGAACATAGTGTGTCAAAAATTTTAAATCAGATGAATTCTTGAAATAATTCAGGAAAACAAAAAGTCCGCATTTGCGGACTTTTATTTCACACACTCTACTCACGTTTTAAGAAAATCCCTCATTTCTGAGGGATTAAAATGTGATTCTCACTAAGTTCTTGGTAAAACCGCCTTGATTGTTTGTACTTGGAATATTTCCCTACGCCGGTTTCAAACGGTTTTTTCCAATAGCCTTCTTAAGTCGCCCCGACGGTTCATTTGGCCACTCTCTTAAAATTTCTGCAAACTTCATCAATTCTGCCCAACCTACATTAGTACCAAACCATTGAAACAAGGTGTGCACTACCCGGTCGACAATCTCATGATTTTCGCGAAACTTTTTTCCCCATTCTTTCTCTATTTCTGTACGTTCAGTTGGAAATGGATCTGGGAAAGGTTCATTCATGGCTAAAATACTATATATTGTCGTCATCAAATTATCGCTTCCTTTCCGTTTTAAAAGAAAATTGAGTGCTGCCCTTTCTCTTATTCCACCATCTAGTCTATGGGATTTAATGGATTTACTTTCACGGATTCTAAGATCCGTATATCGAGAATATTTCTTGATATGCTTTTTTTGTTCTGGAGTCATTTCTTCGGTTTTTAGAGTTTTCATTACTCTACTCCTACTTTTCTGTATTGTAAAGATTTTAGAATAGAATCATGCATACAAAAAATACCCTCAAACTGAGGGTATTTTTTGTATTTTTATTTAATGTGAGGTTGTTATTTCAATTCAACCTGTCACACATAAATTCCTGCTGGAATTTTGCGCGACCCCGCCTCGACGCCGTCGCGTCTCCGGCTCAAATTTGAGCTATTTAAGCTCAACTTTGCCTCCTGCTTCTTCGATCTTCTTCTTCAAATCTTCAGCCTCTGCTTTCTTCATTCCATCCTTAAGTGTTGCTGGTGCTGCGTCTACGAGGTCCTTTGCTTCCTTAAGTCCGAGTCCGAGAACTTCTTTAACAACTTTCATAACACCAATTTTCGCTTCACCTGCTGATGAGAGAACAACTGTAAATGAATCTTTTTCTTCTGCTGCTTCACCACCTGCTGCTGGTCCTGCAACTGCAACAGCTGCTGCTGATACACCAAATTTTTCTTCGAGAACCTTTACGAGCTCGTGGAGCTCAATTACTGACATAGTGTCAATTTTCTCAACAAGGTCTTTAAACTTTGCTGGAACTTCAAATGTTTTTTCTTCCATATTGTTTTTGCTTCTAGCTACTAGCATCTTGCTACTAGCTTAATAATAAATTAAATAATGTGATTCGATGCGAAAGCTAGTTGCTAGTCGCTGTCTTTTTTTCAGCAATTGCTTGTGTAACCACAGCAAGGCGCTGAATTGGTGAATTGATGAGATTCACAAATTGTGCAATGAGAGTCTCACGTGAAGGAATAGTTGCGATAGTCATCATTTCACTTGCGTTCATGTACTTTCCGTCAAATACTCCACCAACGATACTCACTGTATCCTTGTGTGTTTTGTGGAATGCATACACGCCGCGAGCTGGAGCAATCAAATCTTCTCCAAATGCAATCGCGATTTCTCCCGGCAATTCTGGTAGTTCACCTGTGTACCCTTTTTCAGACAATACTCGCTTCAAAAGAGTTTTCTTTGTGACTTTATATCCTGACTTTTCTGCACGTAGTGCGCGTCTAAGCTCAGTTGTTTCAGACACTGGGAGCTTTTTGAATTGTACGAATACGATTGATTTTGCTCCATCGACAAGTCCTGCAAATTCTTTTACGAGACTAGTCTTTTTTTGTTTTGTAAGTGCCATATGTATAAGTGATAAGGGATTAGTGATAAGCAAATAGGGATTCTTTTATACCCTAAACCCTTTTCACTATTCCCTAAAATTAAAAATCGACCTGTGACGGCCGACATAGAATTACGCGTTGTATACCAAAAGGATACTCGCGTGCCTCGACGGGAAATTAAGTGATTTCACACCCGTGGTCTCTGGCCTCACGGGTTTGATAGTACCACATTACAAAGCGAAGAGTCAAGATTAGTCTTAATTATTCAAATCAATCGTTGTCTCACTTACCGCGGATCCTGTGGTCTCTTCTGTGCTCTTGCCTTCCATCAAAGAAATCGCAAAAATAACGACAATTCCAACCAAAAGCACACCAATAAACGTGATAACCATTTTAAAAAAATGTTTTGTGATCATATATAGTTTAATTCAAAATAGTAAATTGCACACTCGCACCATCTTCTGAAGGCACCGCATACAGTGATGTTTCTGAGAAAAAAGTCACCACGCCATCTTCTGACACATCTTCCTTTACAAATTCACCTGTCAAAAAATTCCACTGACGAATCGTCGAGCGAAGTGGCTTACCTGACACGTCCGAAAGCCACACATTTTTTTCATTCACATTAAAACCAAGTGGAGTCTCTTTGACCATATCAACATCCGGCGGATTCTGAAGTGTCAGTGGGGTCATTTTTTCTCCAAGATAATTGTAGGGAGTAACGGTGTTTTGAGAATACACGAATACATTTCGAGAAAACACATCAATCAACACTTCAGATACCGATACATTTTTATGAAGTGTCACCGCAGTGTCATTTTTTACATTGAGAATATAATCGCTTCGTCCATCATCAAAACCTCCTGAGACGAGTACTGATTCATCCCCAAGCGAAACGGCATCAAAAAATCTTCCGCGAGAAACAGATGTGTATTCTTTGATAGATTTAGTGACAGTGTCCACGCGTGCCACAAATTGCCTTTCGCCTGCTCCCTCACCCAAATCAGTTCCATCGCTTTTGAATATCAATAAATCTGTTGGTACCTTAAGCCACACTGCTGGAGTGTCGAATGTGTCATCAGTAAGAATACTTGAGTTGCGACTTTCAACAGAATACACGAAGACACCTCCTTCGTTTGTATTTTTGTATGCAACAAAAAGACTATCTGGTGAAATAACTGGGTGTGATCCAAAAGACGATACTACATTTAGTGCATCATCCTTAAGATTGTATATGTACACACCATCAGAAGAAAAAACGACAAAATTGTTTGACCATGAAGGCTTGCCGACCAGCGATCCATCGTATATTTTTTTCATCACACCTTTTGAAATATCAACAAGTACTACATACGAGCCTTTTTCGAGTTGTCCTTCAACAGGATTTGACTCACCTTGAAATAATGCAAAACGACTATCAGGCGAGAAGTACACAGAACCTGCCACTTTATCGACACCAATACCAAAAGTTGAAATATCGCCTGAGAGACGGCTTAGTGCGTCACTTGTGGGTACAAATACACCATTCTCCTCTTGGTGTTCTTCCGACAAAGGTCTTTCGGCTATGTCTGGTGAACTTTGAAGAAATAGTGCAGAAATAATACCCGCAACCATAAGTATGATAACAAAAAACACTATTTTTCCTTTTTGAGTAAGCATATCGTAGAGTAATTATATCACACAGGCCGAGTCGTTATTTTGTAGGATTTTTGACCGCAATTTTGTCGATGCAATCAAATGTCTTATTTGTCATCGTTGCAAGTAAAAATCTTTCTTCTACTTTTTTACGCGATTCTTTTCCTTGTTCAAATATAAGAAGTGGATTTGTGGCATACAGTGTAAATGTGTCTGCAAGTGATTGCTCTTCGTTCTCTTGTGAAAGCAGCACGCCATTTTTTGCATCTACCATCTCACTGATTCCTCCAACATTACTTGAGATTATCGAAAGTCCCCGCGCCATGGATTCGAGAATTGCCATCGGAAACCCTTCCCAGTGTGAAGTGAACACCAAAATATCTTTTGAAAGAAGCGTGTTCTCTACCGCCTCCCTATCAATTCTCCCCACAAACTCTGTCTCAACAAATGGCATGAGAAGTGTCGCCATTTGTTCTGCACGCATCTTGTACGATCCATCGCCAATAAACGTCATCTCAAATTTTTTCTGCAATTCTTCGCTCAGTCGTGAAAGTGCGCGAATGATAATAAATGGATTTTTGGGTGCGTCCATTTTTCCGACAAACACAAGTCTAATTTTTTCTGAAAGTTTTCTTTCCACAAGTGGCGGTAGTGCGACGCCGTTGTAAATTGTCACAACCTTGTGTGAAAAAAATGGAAGATAGCGAACAACTGTTTTTCTATCATTTTCTGACACGGCGATCATTTGCTTTGAAATCAAACCTGTCAGACCTTCAGCAATAATACTTACCACTTTTCTCCAAAATGGTGTACCGTCAGTAAAACTCACGCCATGAAATGTGTGAATTGAAGGTGCAAGCCCCACACTTCCCCATCTACCTACGATTCCGCCTGCAAAGCTATGAGTCGACACAACATCTGGTTGAAATTGCTTCACTATTTCTCTCACATCAAAAATCGCCTCAAGTTGTGTGATTGGGTTTAGTGTATTTGAAAAGAAAGGTGAGAAAACCACTTGCACGTATTGACCTTGAACATTTTTTGAAAGCCAGCCTTCCTTGTCGGTCATAAGGAGTACATGATCTCCTCTTCGTGCGTGTGCATGAATGAGGTCAGAGACAACACTCTGCGCTCCGCCCTCTTCACCCTTTGTGATTACATACAGAATTTTCATATACCCATAATACCACGCAGAAGATTGGATGGGGAAAATAAAAAAACCCGCAGGTGCGGGCTGTCACTCTTTAACACTTTTCCATTTTATGCCTTTTCGAGAAATTCTAATCTTGCTTCCTTATTTGGTCCATTATTAAACATAGTAACCAAAAGTACTTTTACTTTCATGATTTTGTTTGCTTTATAGTAACCAATCCAACTGGCATCATGCTTTTCAGATGCAAATTCTGTAAAAATATCGCGCACGATATCTTGCACTATGCATGCATTACCAGTAGTATGACCGAGGTTTTGATACAAAAGCATATCATTAACACTCTGAAGCAATTTAAGTTTGTCTTCCTTGTGTTCCGTCACAAAATTGTTCTGAATAACATTTTTAAATAGAGTATAAAATACTCCGTAAAGGCGATTTGATTTCTCTGTTAATTCAATTTTAATAGCTGGGTGTTCACTTTCAAAAGACTCAACAAGAGACCAAACTGACCCAGGATTACTTACTACCTTTTCCATTCGATCTAGCAAATAACACGTGAGCATCGAGCAATAGATATTTTCTGATTCCTTTGCTAATAATTTAGTTGTTCTGACTACATTAGAGTGGACGTAAAACACAGCAAGACTTGCAATAAAAAATACAATTGCAAAATTTTCAGAGTCAGACATGGCAAATAACATACTGGCCGAAATAAGTGTTACCATCGCAATAATAAAAACAATATTGATGATATTATGAAGAGATGCAAGAATCGAGGGTTTATTACTTTCTTTCATATACCCAGAGAATTCGTAACCTGTTGGTTGGTTTGTTCCAATATCCATTTTTTCAGTTTTTTAGGAGTTTTCTTCAGACTATACTTTTGAGGCGAAATGTCAACTTATTATATTTTCAAATAAAAAAGCTGGTGCGAACCAGCTTTGGTGACTTACCTTTCATCTTGAATTTCTTGAGCCAATAATTTTACATGATACAACACATTCATTCCTGCAAGCACAAGAAATGCGGGGACACAAATCAGTACAAAAACCAGCATTTGATTTGTCCCACTATCATCAAGTAACATCATTAAAATGACAAAAATTATTTGAATAAAAAAATGATAGATATTAAATCTAATTTGCTTGTAGTTGCTTCTGTCCTGAATCTTTGTTGTCTTGTTTTCCATTGTGCAGTTTTTTATTCAGACTATACTTTTGAGGGAAAATGTCAACAAAGTTAAGCGTAAAGCGTGGAACGTAGAACGTTGACCATTCAAATTACAAAAGAGCGGCGCCGTAGGCGCCGCTCTTTTGTAATTTGAGATTCTGAAACAAGTTCAGAATGACACAATGCAAATTCAGAGTGAAAATTGCAGATTTGATTTCTTCTGCGCCTAGTCAGCGTTAAGTCCGCGACTGTCAGCGTCTACTTCTTGAACGGCACCCCCACGAGTTCAAAGAATTTTGTTGCTTCTGCTTTTGTTTTTGCAGTTGATACAAGTGTGATCGCAAGACCAAACACATCCTTGATTTCTTCGTCTGCAGTTTCAGGGAAAATAGTGTGTTCCTTGATACCGATAGTTGCATTTCCGATATTGTCTACAATTTTTCGATCAATACCACGGAAGTCTTTTGTTCGAGGAAGAGAGATGTTCAAAAGCTTTTCAAGAAACGCGTACATTCGTGCTCCACGAAGTGTCACCATGACACCTACAGGATCACCTTGTCGAATCTTAAATGATGCCATTGATTGCTTTGCACCCTTGAGTGATGGCTTTTGACCTGTGATCTTGGTGATACGATTAATGACGAGCTCGTTGCGCTTTATGTCACGCTTCATACCAGAACCTGTTCCGACTGACACCACGACTTTTACAAGCTTTGGTGAGGCCATTTTGTTCTTGTATCCAAACTCAGCTTTCATCACGTCGTATGCATTTTGTGATTTTTCTTTTACTGATTTCATAAATTTAGTGATAAGGGATTAGTGAGAAGCGAATAGGGATTTTTACTTCTATTCCCTGTTCCCTTTTCACTAGTCCCTGTCTATTTATATTTTCGCTCCACTCTTTCGAGCAATACGAATCTTTTTTCCGTCTTCGACCTTGTATCCTACTCGAGTTCGCTTTCCTCCTTTTGGATCAATCATCATCACATTTGAAACATGCATTGGCATTGCTACTTCAACTGTTTGACCTTTTTCACCACGTCGCTTTGGCTTTTGGTGTTTTTTGTGAAGATTGAGACCTTCGATAATCACCTTATCAAGATCGCGAAGTGTCTTGACGACAGTTCCTTTCTTGCCCTTGTCGCGTCCAGTAGTCACTATTACATTGTCTCCTTTTTTGATTTTCATAAATTTAGTAAGTAGTAAGTAATTAGTAGGAAATAGTTAGATGCTTTCGGTTTTGAATCCCTACTAACTACTTACTACTAATTACTTACTTGATTTTAAAGTACCTCCGGTGCAAGCGAGACTATCTTTTGATAACCTTTTTCCTGAAGTTCTCGAGGAATTGGACCGAAAATACGACCTCCTTTTGGATCAAGCTTTCCTTTTTCAAGGATAACAACTGCGTTTTCATCAAAACGAATGTATGATCCGTCTTTTCGACGAAATGCCTTCTTTTGACGAACAACAACTGCTTGGTGAACATCCTTCTTCTTCACCGCTTTTCGTGGTTGTGCAACTTTGACAGAGATAATAACTTTATCTCCAAGCTGTGCGTATCGCTTTTTTGAGCCTCCAAGAATCTTGAAAACCTTTCCGACGGTACCACCACTGTTGTCTACTATTTTTACTACTGTTTCTGTTTGAATCATAAGCCTATTTTACGATAAATGTTTTATCCTTTGAGATAGGACGTGTTTCAACGATTTCGACAGTATCGCCAATTTTGTGTGTGTTGTTCTCATCATGCGCCTTGTACTTCTTTGAAATTTTTTGGTACTTCAAGTACTTTGAATTTTTGACATAGCGAGTTACCGACACAACAACAGTTTTGTCCATCTTGTCTGACACTACGATACCCTTCAGTGTCTTATGTAATTTTGTCTTTTCGTTAGTCATACTATTATTTGTTGCGTGTGTGTAGCTCGGTGAGAAGTCGTGCGATTTCTCTTCGAGTTGTCCGCGCGAGGCGCACATTTTTGCTTTTTGAACCAGCGAGTCCAAAAGATAACTTTTGAATTTGTTCGCGATTTTCTTTGAGATTCTTTGTGAGATCTGGAATGTTCATTTCTCGAATCTTTTGCATAGTCTTCTTTGCCATAAAATTAGTCTCTTTTTATTACTCGTGATTTCACTGGAAGCTTTGTTCCTGCCTTGCGAAGAGATTCGCGGGCGATTGCTTCAGTGACACCGTCTACTTCAAAAATGATTCGACCAGGGCGTACTTCAAAACAGTATCCTTCTGGATCTCCCTTACCTTTACCCATCGGCACTTCAGCAGCCTTTCGTGTAAATGGTCTGTCTGGGAAGATTCGAATCCAGATTCGTCCTGTTTTTCCAAGTGCTCGAGACATTGCTTTTCGAGCAGCTTCAATTTGATTTGAAGTCATTCGTGCAGAAGTCTCAGCCTTTAATCCATATGAACCGAATGAGAGTGTAATACCACGAGTGTCAGGTCGGAGGGCTTCCATATCCTTTCTCATAGTATGCCATTTTCGGAATTTTACTTTCTTTGGTAGCAACATAAGCCTTTAATTATTTTTGTATTGGTTTATCATTGAAGATTTCTCCTCGATAAATCCAAACCTTAATACCAATATCTCCATACGGAAGGTGTGCCTTCTCGCGTGCGAAGTCGACGTCTGCGCGGAATGTCTGAAGTGGAATACTACCTTTCTTTGCTTGTTCTGTTCGGGCGATTTCTGCACCACCAAGTCGTCCACCGAGCACCACACGTACTCCTTCTACGCCTCGTACTGCCATAACCTTTTCGATTGTAGTTTTGAGAACACGTCGGAAAGGAAGACGCTTTTCGAGTCCTTCTGCAACAGAGTACGCAATAATGTGCGCATCTGAGTCTGGTGAAGTAACTTCAACAATATCAAGTTTCAAATCTTCTGGAACCTTGATTGCCTTTTTCTTGAAAAATTTTGTGATATCTTCTCGGAGCTTTTGTGCGCCTTCACCCTGACGTCCAATAAGCATTCCTGGTCGAGAAGTTCGGATGATGATTCGAGTAGTCTTTGGACTTCGTTCGATATCAAGTGATGAAATATAAAATCCTCGGAGTTTTTTTGCGAGGTATTCTCGAAGAAGCACATCTCCACGAAGAAGAGTTGCGTATTGTCTGCCTGTTGCAAACCATCGTGACTTCCAGTCGCGAAGGATAACAAGTCGATGTGAATATGGGTGAACTGTTTTTGACATAAAATTATTCAGTAATTAGCTTACGCTTTCTTTGTTGTTACTTTTTTCTTTGCGACCTTCTTTGGTGCTACTGCTACTTTCTTTGCTGACTTTGACGCTTTGACTGAAGTTTCTTTGAGTCCGAGTTCAATCGCAACATGACTTGTTCGCTTGTTGATTCGGTACGCAGAACCACGCGCTCGAGGCATCATTCGCTTCAAGACAATTCCCTTGTCGACTCGCACACTCTTTACAATAAGATCATTTTTGTCTGCTCCTGTTGTGTTGAGCGCGTTTACCAATGCAGACTCAAGAAGCTTGAGCACTGGGTTTGCTGCACGCTTAGGCATAAAACGAAGCTGATCGATTGCATCAACTGCGCGCTTTCCTACAATAGCGTCTCCTACGAGACGTGTTTTGCGAGGTGATTGTCGATAATTTTTAAGAATTGCTTTCATTGTAATATATTAAAGGATTATTTCTTCTTTTTGTCGTCTCCTGATGCACGAGCTGATTTTGCAGCTGAGATTTCAGCTTCTTTCTTCTTTGCTTCGAGTTCTTTTTGCATCTTACCTCCGTGTCGTACGAATTTTCGAGTAAGAGAGAATTCGCCGAGTTTGTGCCCTACCATATCTTCTGTGACAAGAACTTCGACATGAGTCTTTCCATTGTGAACACCAAAAGTAAATCCGACCATTTCTGGACTAATCGTACACGCACGCGCCCAAGTCTTAATAAGGCCAGTTTCAAGTGGCTTCTTTCCTTCTATCTTTTTAAGTAAACGTTCGTCCACGTATGGACCTTTTGAAAGTGATCGTGTCATATAGCAAATAAAATAGCCCTTTAGGAGCTAGTCCACATATCTTAGCAAATGGAAATAATGCTGTCAAATACATATCGCGGACTTGACGCTGACTACCACGGAATGACTCGTGAGCTCTGGCCAGCAACACGAACACGCATCACAAGTACGGAGACTCGGGCAACAAAAAACCTCCCTTTTGGGAGGTTGTAGACAGTCACAATTTGCCATAAACATATTTCTTTACCTTTGACTCAATCAGGAAATCAACCAAAAAAAATGGGGCTCCTAAAACTGGAGACAAGAAACAGCACATAACGTAGAAACAAAAAAATGTAAACAGATTCTGACTTAACAGAAAAAGTGTCACGCAAAAAAGTAGTGCTAGCACAATTCTCGCAGTCATTTGAATAGTATTTTTCCTGTTTCGAACTGGATACCATTTTGAAACAAACATTCTGTATAGACGATCTACTTTGGCAAACTTATTTGAAAATTCCTTTTTTCTTCTGCACTCATTCTTTTCACTTCATGAAAACTTCGAGGCGAAAATTCAATTCCATACTTATAGAAAAATCTTATTTTTGAATGTGTATTTGGCCCTTCAGGGCAATCACTTTCGAATTCAAGGATGAGATTTTTTAATTTTTGACGTACTTCATCTCGTATCATGGTATATGATTTTTTGTTTATTTGAATCCTACACCAAATGGATTGTTTGAGCAATCAAAAAGCGACGGCCATGGCCGTCGCTTTTTGATTGCATATTTTGAAATAGTACAAATTGTATTACCCTTTCTTTCCAGTTTTTCGTCGAGTGACGATAAGTGGATTTGAGTATTTCTTTGGAGTTCGAGTTTTGACACCAAATGCTTGTTTTCCGTGTCGAGTTTTTGGACCTCGTCGTAGACCAATACCTTGTCGTCCTTCTCCTCCTCCGTGTGGGTGATCCACTGGGTTCATCACAGATCCTCGTACAGTTGGTCGGATACCCTTCCAGCGTGAACGTCCTGCCTTTCCCCAGTTCATAAGTTTGTATTCTTCGTTTGATACTTCACCAATAGTTGCCCAGCAATTTTCAGAAACTTTTCGGACTTCTGTTGATGGCATCTTGATTTGAGTCTGTCCATCGGCATTTGCCACAACTTGAGCAAAAATACCTGCTGAACGAGCGACTTTCGCCCCTCCTTCTGGTTTAAGTTCAATGTTGTACACAAATGTACCTACTGGAATCACTCGAAGTGGAAGTCGGTTTCCCGGCTTCAAAGGAGCTTTTTCAGATACGATAAATGTATCGCCTACCTTGAGTGACTTTGGAAGAAGCACATAGCGCTTTTCTCCGTCGTTGTATGCAACAAGTGCAATGAGTCCTGATCGGTTTGGATCGTACTCAATTGTTTGAACTTTTGCTGGAATATCAATCTTGTCGTACTTGAAGTCAACAAATCGAAACGATCGCTTGTGTCCACCTCCTTTGTGAGCAGTTGTGATACGTCCCATGTTGTTTCGTCCTACTCCACGCTTGAATCCCTTTGTAAGAGATTTTTCTGGCTTTCCGCGTGTGAGCAACTTTCGGTATTCAACTACTGAAGTATGTCGACGTGATGGTGTTGTTGGTTTAAATTTTTTCATAACTTGTATTTAGACGTGAGTCTTCGATTATTATGCGAATTCAATCGTATCTCCCTTTTTGAGATATACCATAGCCTTCTTACCTCCTCCTTTAACACCTGATCGACCTCGTACAGTGACTTTTTTTCGCTTCAACACAACCACATTTACTTTGATTGGAGAGATATTGTAAAGCACTTCAATCGCTTTTTTCACTTCAACTTTTGTTGTTCGTGGATCAATATCAAATGTGTAGACATTGTTCTCAAGTGATCGTGATGACTTTTCAGTAACACGTGGCTTCTTCAAAATTTTTGTTACATCAAGATTGATGTTTTTGTTGTCTGTTTTCTTTGCCATACAATTATTTTGAAGTTATCTTCTTTCCAATAATGCCGACTGACTCTTCTGGTTTTGCAACTACAAGAAAACGGTAGTTCAACACATCGAGTGGAGAAAGTTCTCCTACTCGTCCGAGAGTAACATTTCCGAGATTTCGGAAACTCTTTTCCACCGCATCATCTTTTTCTGGAAGTGCAATAAAGATTGTGTTTTCTTTTCGGTATGCGAGCTTTTCGTATCCTGGAATTGTTGCGAGTGTCTTCACTACTTCTCCTGCAAATTTTGTCTTTGCATCAGCAAGTGAAATCGCATCAACAAAAAGAATTTCACCATGACGATTCTTCTCTGAAAGTACAGTGAAGAGTGCCTTGATTTTCATTTTTTTGTTAATTTTCTTTGTGTAGTTCTTTTCTGAAAGAGGACCGTGAGTCACACCTCCACCAATCCAAATCGGTGAACGTGATGAACCGTGACGAGCTCGTCCTGTTCCCTTTTGTCTCCATGGTTTCTTTCCTCCTCCTCGTACTTCACCGCGAGTTTTTGCATTCGCAGTACCTGCACGTTTGTTTGCCTGCATTCCTGTGACCACTTGGTGCACAAGGTCTGCATTCCATGAGAGTCCAAAGACTGCCTCGGGGAGTGCAATCTTCCCTGACTCTTTTCCTTTTTGATTGTATACTTTTGCTTCCATGGTGAGATTGTTATTTAGTCATGAGAAGAGCCACTGTTCCTCGACGTCCTGGAATAGCTCCTTTTACTAATATTTGATTTGCTGATGCATCAATATCAAGAATCGTAAGATTTGGTACTGTGATCACGTCAGAACCCATTCGTCCTGCCATTCGCATTCCTTTTGGAACACGTGTTCGAAGACCTCCTCCGATTGATCCTGGTTCTCGTTCTGAGTGCTTTTGTCCGTGAGTTCGTGGTCCTCCTGCAAATCCGTGTCGCTTGACCACACCTTGGAAACCTTTACCTTTTGAGATTGAAGTCACACGAATCACATCCCCTTTCGAAAATGTATCAAGTGTAATTGTATCTCCGCGTCCAAGGTTTGGTGCTTCTTCAAATCGAATTTCTTGCATGTGGCGGAAATTTCCGAGATCTTTCAAATGACCTTTTTGAGGTTTTTTCATTCGAGATTCTTTTTGCTCGTCAAATGCAACTTGGACTGCGTTGTATCCATCAGTCTCTTGTGTCTTTATCTGAGTGATCACGTTTGGGGTAACTTCAATAAGCGTGGCTGCATGTGCAACACCGTTTTCACTGAAGTACTGGATCATATTCTGTTTTTTTCCAAGTATGAATTTCATAATAGTAATAACTAAAGCAATAAGGCTTAAGGCCAAAGCTTGATTAAATTTCTTTTTATTAAAGCTTCGGCCTTTGGCCTTACAACTTCAATGTGTGATTAAAGCATTTTAACGTCAATATCAACTCCTGATGGAAGTGAGAGGTTCGTGAGAGCCTCGATAGTCTTCGCACCTGGATTCAAGATATCAATCACTCGCTTGTGAGTTCTCATCTCAAACTGTTCTCGCGCATTCTTGTAGATGAAAGGCGAACGATTCACAGTATATTTCTTGATTTCAGTTGGGAGTGGGATTGGGCCCATGATCTTCGCATCGTGTCGTGTTGCAGTATCAATGATCTGCTTCACTGATGCATCGAGAATTTTGTTCTCATATGCACGCACACGAATGCGGAGCTTCACAACACCCTCCTCTTTCGAGACTGACTTCTTTTTTGCTTTTGTTGTTTTTTTCTCTGTCGTCATTTTCGAATGTACTAAAGGAATAAGGCGCACGCGACTTTGGTTACTTTGTGATTTTTGTTACAACTCCAGCTCCTACTGTCTTTCCTCCTTCTCGGATAGCAAAACGAGTATTATCTTCGAGTGCAACTGGTGCTACGAGCTTCACATTGAGCTTCACTGTATCTCCAGGCATAACCATTTCTTTTCCAGCTTCGAGAGTTACATCTCCTGTGACGTCTGTTGTTCGGATGTAGAATTGTGGCTTGTATCCATTGAAGAATGGAGTGTGTCGTCCTCCTTCTTCTTTCTTGAGAATGTACACTTCACATTCAAATTCTGAGTGAGGAGTTACTGATCCTGTCTTCGCAAGAACTTGTCCTCGAGTAAGGTCTTCTTTTTTCACACCTCGTAGAAGAATACCTGCGTTGTCTCCAGCCATACCTTCTTTCAAAGATTTGTTGAACATTTCAACACCTGTAACTGTTGTCTTAACAGTATCTTTGAGACCAACGATTTCGATTTCTTCTCCAACCTTTACGATTCCTCGTTCGATTTTACCTGTTACCACTGTTCCTCGTCCTTCGATAGAAAAGATGTCTTCGATAGGCATTAGGAATGGTTTGTCGATTTCACGTTCTGGAACTGGGATGTATGTATCGAGAGCTTCAACGAGTTCAAGAACTTTCTTTGCCCATTCATCGTCGTTTGATCCTGATTCAAGTGCTTTGAGTCCTGATCCACGGATAACTGGAGCGTTTGCACCATCAAATCCATTTTTTGTAAGAACTTCTCGAACTTCTTCTTCCACAAGATCAAGCATGTCTTTGTCTTCAACCATGTCGCACTTGTTCAAGAATACAACAATTCGTGGAACACCCACTTGCTTTGCAAGGAGAACGTGTTCACGAGTTTGTGGCATCGCTCCGTCTGTCGCTGCAACCACGAGCACTGCACCGTCTGTTTGAGCAGCACCAGTAATCATGTTCTTAATGTAGTCAGCGTGACCTGGCATATCGATGTGCGCGTAGTGTCGTGCTGGTGTCCAGTACTCTGAGTGAGAAAGTGAAATAGTGATTCCACGAGCCTTTTCTTCAGGAGCTTTGTCGATTTGATCAACACCTTTGATAACTGAGCCGTATTCTCCACCTTGTCGTGAAAGAACAGTCAAAATAGCCGCAGTAAGAGTAGTCTTACCATGGTCAACGTGGCCCATTGTTCCCACGTTTACGTGAGGTTTGTTACGATTGAATTCACCTGCCATATATATTATGTAGCGGCGGATTGTATATACACCTTTATCCACGAGAACCAGGGACAAAAGTGAATACACAATCCGCACAATTAAAAACCTAATAATAAAACAACCAACCCACTTTTTGCACAAATAAAAATAGCGCAAAAGTGCGATTACTTCTCATAGTAGCAAAGCGCAATACATGTGTCAACTTTTCGGAAAAATAATACCTTGGTTTTTTCTAAAGTATTGACATATGCAAAATATATTGCAATAAAAAAGCCCCGAATCACTGATCCGGGGCCAACCTTAAACTATACTTAACTCATCAAAATATTAATTTTTTACAAACCTCACTGCCCCGCCTTGGGACCTGATGAGATACATTCCAGGTGAAAAATCTCTTACTGGTACACCATTCTCTGGCATACCTCCTCTGTACACAAGTTTGCCATCCATTGAGACTATCTGAACTTCTCTGCCGACAAGCGCTGGTGCATACAGCACATCACTTGAAGGATTTGGAAACACGACAATATTCTCAGGTGTTGGAGCCGGATTAAACACTGAAGCACAGGTTGTGATTTGAACTATCTCCAGTGGAGACTTTGCAGTGTCTCCTGGTAGATACAAATCAACTCCGTATGCGTATCTAACGCACGGACTCCATACTCCGAAGTCAGTCAGCAAAGAGTCGTCTGTGTTGTAAATCGGCATACCGGTCGTATAGTACAACCAGTTTCCTGAATTAGTGTCCAATGCATCGCAAATTTTTATGGATGCAAATGCGACGGGATTGTTCCCAGTGTTTAATGCAAAATACCGCTTGAATCTCCAATTTGGATATGGTACTGGAGAATTGTCATTGATGACATCGAACGTGTCTCCAATGGCAAAAGTGCTCATTGTTCCCAAAGTTTTTGGAATAAATTTTGAATTCACCATGGCTTTGTCTTTTAACTCAACCATGATTTCAAGAGGCATCACGTGCCGACTTTCTATCGAACGATCATTTCTGGTTCGTTCAATTACACATACCTTTTCTTTCATATCAACTGTGATTTTTACCACAGTGGCATTTGCAAAGAGTACCAATAGTACTCCCAGCACACTAAGTAAGATTTTTTTCATGATGTAAATGTCCTTTTTTTGTTTAAGCCCATCATACCACAGTAATGATAATTTGTAAAGGAGCCTGCTGTGTATAAGTGTCCACTTAGCATTTTATGAAAAAAGACCCGAAAAATCAGGTCTTTTGCCCTTCCAAGGCATACATTTCAATTATCCTCTTTACACAGTGGACAACGAAAAACGCAATTGAGCTCACTGCATATAATGACAAGAATATTACTCTATGGGTTATCTCAAATGCACTCATTGCACACAAACCAAGACATAAAAGAACAAGTGTAACGACCGAGAAAAGTGTGTACACTTTCTCAATTCGTGCAAATTGCCCACACACATTCCAAACCCCAAGTACGAGTGCATCCGCCAGCAAAATAGTAGTATGTGTTTTTTGGTGAAATTCTCCACCCAAGACAACATATGTCATATATACAATCAATATCAGTACAGGTGCATGAGTCATTAGAATCATGCACCACGGAATACTCATTTTGATGTATCTCATACTACTTATTGCTCTGGGAATCGGTGAGGTAATCGTGCGAGCGTAGATACATAGCCTTCATCGAGGGTCGTAATCTTGAACTGTACAAAATACTTCTCGGAACTAAATTTTGGATCCTTGAAGAAGAGATGAAACTGTACAGCATTTTCAAACTGATTAACCTCAACGGTCTTCTGTGCTACAACATTCATATCCTTGTCTAGAATTTCAAGTAGTGTCATAGCCGACACCAAGCATCTTTTCTTTTTTGAAGACAATTCAAAATGATAGCTTAACTTAATTGAATCTTTGACAAACTCGAATGTGGGACCCATCGGATATTCTACGATTTTCATCGATGAATCAATGCACGTCTCTTTTGTATAGAGCTTATACGGTACATTTTCTCCTCTGGTCAAATAATCGATCTTGATTACTTTGTCTTTTGGCGGGACTTGTCCAAGACAAATACTGACCACAAGACACATGCATACTGCAAGGATTTTTTTCATGTTTTCAAGTTTTAAACTGTTTAGACTTACACTACAAGAAATAAACTATTTGTCAATAGATGCAGAGCTCTGGGGATGTTTTCAAATTCAAAAGAGCGGCGCCCTTGGGCGCCGCTCTTTTGAATTTTATTTTCGTGTTTTCACGATTTCGTCTGTCACATTTTGTGGCACAACATCATATCGTACGAATTCCATAGTGAATCCTGCACGCCCTTCTGTCATAGATCGTAGGTTTGTCATGTATCCGAACATTTCAGAAAGTGGCACAACTGCACGCACCACCTTGTTCATTCCTCGGTCTTCCATACCATCGATAAGTCCACGCTTTGATGAAAGTGACCCAGTCACGTCTCCCATAAATTTTTCTGGAGTAATCACTTCTACCTTCATCATAGGTTCGAGAATCACAGGCCGAGCAAGTTTTGCTGCGTCTTGAACAGCCATTGATGATGCGATTTTGAACGCCATTTCGTTTGAGTCCACATCGTGGTAACTTCCGTCATAAAGTTCAACTTGTACATCCACCATCTTAAATCCTGCCACCACACCTCGATCAAGTCCTTCTTTAAATCCTTTTTCACATGCAGGAATGTATTCGTTTGGAATCACACCTCCCTTAATGTTGTTAACGAATTCAAAGTGATCATCACGCTTCACATTTTTTGGAAGATCATCAATATCTTCTTTAGACATAGTCATATCCATTGGCTTCACACGAATACGTACGTGTCCGTAGTTTCCACGTCCTCCAGACTGCTTGATGTACTTTCCTTCTACTTCTGCATTTCCTGTAATAGTTTCTCGGTATGCTACTTGTGGCTTACCAACGTTTGTTTCCACAGAAAATTCTCGCTTCATTCGGTCCACGATAATTTCAAGGTGAAGTTCTCCCATACCTGCGATGATTGTCTCACCTGTTTCTTGGTCAGTAGACACACGGAATGTTGGGTCTTCTTGTGCGAGACGATTGAGCGCCATACCCATTTTTTCTTGGTCTGCTTTTGTCTTTGGTTCAACACGAAGCGAGATAACTGGTTCTGGGAACACGATTCGGTTGAGCTCTACAGGATTTGCTTCATCACAAAGTGTGTCTGAAGTAATAGTATCTTTGAGTCCCACCGCAGCGGCGATTTCTCCCGCAAATACTTTCTTCACTTCTTCACGATCGTTTGCGTGCATTCGCAAGATTCGTCCGATTCGTTCTTTGTTTCGAGTTCGTGGATTGTATACATAACTTCCTGCTTCAAGTGAACCTGAGTACACACGGAAGAAAATAATTTGTCCTACGAATGGATCTGTCGCAACCTTAAACGCGAGCGCAGAAAAAGGTTCATTGTCAGATGCTTTTCGTTCAACATGTTCATCGTTGTCTGGATTGATACCTTGAATTGGAGGAATGTCTGTTGGTGCTGGAAGATAGTCTACCACTGCATCAAGTACGAGCTGAACACCTTTGTTTTTGAGCGCACTTCCTGCAAACACTGGGAAAATTTCGTTTGCAATAACTCCCTTTCGAAGAAGTTTTTTGAGAGTATCAATATCTGGAATTTTTCCTTCGAAGTATTCGTTCAAGATTTTGTCATCTTGCTCAACGATTTTTTCGATAAGTTCACCGTGGAACTTTTCTGCATCAGCTTTGTACGCTTCAGGGATTTCTTTTTCAACAACCTTATTTCCCATTTCACCTTCAAAGTAGTATGCCTTCATCCGAAGAAGGTCAATCACTCCTTCGTGATTTTCTTCAAGACCAATTGGAATTTGTACACGAATCGCTTTTTTTGAGAGACGATCTAAAATAGTGGCATATGAACGTTCAAATGACGCACCAGTTCGATCGAGTTTGTTGATAAAACAAATACGTGGCACATTTGCTTCGTCAGCATAACGCCAGTTTGTTTCTGATTGTGGTTCTACTCCAGCCACACCATCAAACACCACCACTGCTCCGTCGAGTACTCGAAGTGAACGCTTCACTTCTACAGTAAAGTCGATGTGCCCTGGTGTGTCGATAATGTTGAATCGGTGTTTTTTGTTTTTGTCCGCAAGGTCATATGTCGGTGTCCAAAAACAAGTTACCGCAGCCGATGTGATAGTAATACCACGTTCGCGCTCTTGCTCCATCCAGTCTGTTGTTGTCTCACCATCGTGCACTTCACCGATTTTGTGTGACACGCCCGTATAATAAAGCACGCGTTCTGTGGTCGTAGTCTTACCCGCATCAATGTGGGCAATGATTCCGAAATTTCTTACTTTCTCCAATGGATAATCTCTTTGCATGTGTGTGTAATACTTGAATACTAACTCGAGAATGAGTACCGCATTCAAAATGATAATTGTGTGCCTAGACAAATGCCTAAAACATCACTCTAATAATTAAAAAAAGCGTTCGATTTGAACGCTCCTAGTATACGACATTTGAAAGATTTTATCAAATAAAAAAACCCACACAATGTGCGGGTTCAAGAAGCATAAGAATTAAGATTTCACAGGTTTTAATTTGCAAAGTTTTTTATAAGTTGAGACAAGTTGAAGTTTTACTCCTTTTTCTGTTTCAATTAAATCTCCACACAATAAACGATGTTTTAATTTTTCAAAAGCTCTCTCTGGTTCTTTGCCCTCTGATACCAGATGAACGACATCGAATGGTTCACCAAAAAAATACAGAGAAGCTTCGAAAGTCCATTTATTCTGAGAGTAAGATGGACTATTTCGCTTACATATTACTTCGAGTTTGAAATTGTTTTGCAAAAAAAATTTCTCATAATCTTCAAAATCCAATCCATCACTACGATTAACGTCAGAGTATCCATCAACATAGAATTGAAGCAAGTATTTCTTTTCGTATGCGTGAACTAATTTCGGACAAGATTCTGCGTGTGAATAATCATAGCCACCACCAGAATGCATAATTTTATAATTACCAATAATGCCTTTCGGTCCAGGGTTTGCACGAAATTTTCTTTCATAAGGAATTAGTTTGATTGCATTCTTTTTCCCACACAATGGGCAATCTTTAGATTTTTCCATTATCTTTTGTTTTTAGTTTTGCTTACACTTGCAGTTTTTTTAGATTTCGGCGCATTTTTGGTAATTTCAGTTTCCAAAATAGGCTTAAGTTCAAAAGTATATTCAGTACTTTTTACTTTGTTCTTTTGTCGGATTTTTTTGGTTATGGTATACGCAGACAATGGTACAGCAAAAGTTACCCAGTAGAATGTGTAGATATCTCCTGTCAAAAGCCTCTGTCGACTCGAAGAACCCAAAAAAATTGATCCCTCAGGGATCAGTATTCCCGTTTCATCGTTAAATCTATGGATACGATATCCTTTTAATTCTTTCTTTCTAATCATGATATTTATTTTTTAGTGTTATTTACCCTAAAACTACTCTTTTTGGAAAATTTGTCAAACAAAAAAACCTGACTCACGTCAGGTTTTTATAAATTGAGAGCATTTCCGATTTAAGGTTTTTTCGATTTACCTTCTTGTTATCAATCTTGTAATGGTCTTCTAGCAAAAACCATGCCTTCCATCTTCTTAAAAAAATTTTTTGATCTTCTGGAAGAAAACTATCATTGAATACTAAAAGTTGCTTTATGAAATAATCCATCGCAGATCGGCGAGCATCCCACACTTTTGTTTTACTACCAGAGAAGGATTTTGCATATACTTCATCAAGCGAATCCATAATCACATTACGTAGTTTTTTTCTGAAATCTTCCGTGACAAGTTCAAAGCCCAAAGTTATGACAATTAAAGTCTTGGCATTTGTGGATACAATGAATGCATCGTCACCATCATGTCTTGAAAAATTTCCTGAGAATATCTCTACAAAAATATTTGAAAAAATTCCAAGAAAAACTTCATCCATAAATTCTTTCTTGTCTATATTGTGACCAGGAATTACAGCTACACTATAATCATGATATTCTCTCTTTATCAGAATATTCTCCAAATCTGAAAGAATTCTTTTGATATACCGCTGTGGAAAATGGAAATCATCTCTTGGTACAAGACTCCTAAAATCTGGATCTTTCTTGCTCAAAAGTTTTAAAATACCTGTGATGACTAAAAAGGAAACTTGATCATCCTCCACACTTTCTTCTAAGATCTTATTGAGGCTTTTGATGTCTTCGTTTAAGGTTGCTCCAACAACTCGAACAGCTATTTCAGCCTTTTTTTGAACATCAAGAAGTCCTCCTCCTGATTTCTGAATTACTTTCTTTCCCATTATGTTTTTGTTTTTAGTTTTGTTTACCCTAAAACTACTCTTTTCTGAAATTTTGTCAAACAAAAATACCCTACCATTATATGGCAGGGTATTGTAATACTTATTACTAAACAATACTATTATTTTCCAAAGGAGGAGGTGGAAGATCTTTATTTCTCTCTTCTTCTTCCTTTTTTTCTTCCACTGAAAGTTCTCTTGTTGGTGTATTTACGTCAAGATACACTTCTTGTGGTGGTGCTGGAAGTTTGTTTTCTTCTGATTGTGATGGGAATTGTTCCATAGTCTTATTTTTGTATTATTATAATACAAAATATTATATCATACAAAAAACACCTTTCGGTGTTTTTTCTAATAGATTTATTACCAAGCAAAATGTGGGACACATTTCTGGGATAGATTTTGAATTGGGAGATCCAAAATCATATCAAGAAATGCATGCTCCATTTTGCACTGGTAAAAAGAAAACCGCTTTCGCGGTTGTTCTTTGTTACCAAGCAAAATGGTTGTGTTTTAACAGTTTTTATATATAAAAACTAAAAAACACATGCTCCATTTTGCACTGATATAAAAAAATCCCTTTCGGGATTTTTTTCTACCAAGCAAAATGGGCAAATGCTTTGTTTGATTCTGCCATTTTGTGGGTGTCGTCTCGTTTTTTTACAGAAGCTCCTTCACCTTTTGATGCTGCGATGAGTTCATCTGCAAGCTTTACTGCCATTGGCTTTCCTTTTCCACTTCGAGCTGCTCCGACAATCCATCGTGTCGCGAGTGCGAGTCGTCGTTCTGGTCGAACTTCTCGAGGAACCTGATAGTTTGCACCACCGATTCGTCGTGAACGTACTTCCATCACTGGAGATGCGTTTTTGATAGCGAGGTCAAAGATTTCAAGCGGGTTTGGATTTGCTGTCTTTTCTTTGATGATATCAAACGCGCCATAGACCACCTTTGAGGCAGCAGTCTTTTTTCCGTCCCACATAACATTGTTAATAAACTTCTGAAGTCTTTCAGAGTTATACAATGGGTCTGGGCCCGGCATATTTCGATTTTTTACTTTTCTTCGCATTCTTTTTGAATGAGTACCCCGCGCTAACCGGATAACTCTTATGTAAATAAATTACGTGTTGGCTCCCGAAAGCGGAACAACTCAGGAAATCTTTCGGGATACTTTTTAATGATTGAGAATTTTATTTCTACGCCTTCGCTTTTGGTCGCTTGTTACCGTAGAGTGATCGAGACTTTCGTCGTTTTTCAACTCCAGATGCATCAAGTCGTCCTCGTACAATATGGTATCGTACTCCGATCAAGTCCTTTACACGTCCTCCTCGTAGCATTACTACTGAGTGTTCTTGGAGATTGTGTCCTTCACCTGGAATATAGGCTGTTACTTCCATTCCGTTTGTAAGTCGTACACGAGCAATCTTTCGGAGCGCTGAGTTTGGCTTTTTTGGTGTAGTTGTTGAAACTTTTGTACACACACCACGCTTAAATGGAGATGGGTAATATACTGGTCGGTTGTGGATTGTGTTCATTCCACGTGCGAGAGCCACCGCCTTTGATCGGCGAGTAGTTTTCTTTCGGTTTTTTCGTACGAGTTGATTGATTGTAGGCATAATATAAATAAAATAGCCATGAAATGACTAGTCCACACACTGTACTATACTGGCCCAAAAAACGCAAGGGTCCGAATGACACAAAGGTTACCGGAGGGTAACCTTTTCTCGAATAAGCCCATTTTTCACTTCAATAGATGGAGTTGTGTGTACTTTTGTATATGTCTCATCAGCGTTTTTCTTCTCAATGGTCACATAGTAATTGCCATTTTGAATAAGACAGAAGTATTTTCCGAGTTCATTTGTCACCTTGTGCGCGACTTCAGTATCAGATCCAGACGTAAATATTCTCAATATCGCAAATGGCACCGGTACACCATCGAGTGTTTTGACACTTCCAAATGCCTTGCGTGATACTCCTGTTTCGCGAACAACCATGAAAAATACGTAAGTTCCAAAAATGAAAATATTATAAAACGTTGGTCCAGTCAAAAGTGCAATGACTGAGAAGAAAAATCCAAGTCCAAAAAAAGCATCTGATATCCGCGCAATGACCAAATCTTTCTTTGAGAAAAATTTCATGAGCTTCTGATCTCGTTTTGCAAATTCATTCCAATCAAATCCAATTGGATCCATCGGAATATTTCGAATCAACACATCACCCTGTGACTTCACTTCAATCTCTGTTCCATAATACAAATCAAGATACAATTCATCCCGAGTCTTCCCTGCAAGTTTAATCGAAGGAAATTGATAGTGCGTTTTTTTAGCAACCATTCTATATGAACCTGGTGGCACGAGGAATCCATATCGCCCATCCATGTCGGTAATAGAAGTAGCGACTTCCTTCCCTTGCACATCATAAAGAGCCACAATCACCGGATCAAGTGGTTGCTTTGTCACAGAATCATACACAGTTCCCCAAGGACGATTTCGTTTCTTCAGTCCAAATGCATTCAATATCAATGTCCAAATTCGATATGGAATAAACACCACTTCAGTAAATGAAAATGGATTCAAAAAGAGTACTGGTGCCACACTAAACACTGCTCCCATCACAAGACCGACCACGGCAATAATCTGCGCGAGAGGATTTAAGTTTGGAGCATTCAAAATACGATCAACTTGATCATATGTGTCTTCAGTTATATCTTGAACTATACAAAAAGTATGAATGACTTCATTTTGTATTACTTGAAAGACTGTAGCATTTGCGGGTAAATCTACATCACATCTATCCACTTCACCGAGCACATTTGGTCCATCATTTGGATTTTCATCTCCCGGCAATTCTGGCTCATCTGGGACTACAGGATTATCTGGATTGTTGGGATCATCCGTAATTGGACCACCATTATAATTTGGATCAGGAAGTACCTCCTCTGTTGGCGTATCATCATCTGGCAAAACTGGCGTAAGTGTATTTACCTCACTTTGATCAAATGGAGAAATACATCCACTGTCACCACCAGAACCAGGTGCAAAATCAATGTTTCCGTCGCCATCATTGTCGACACCATCACTACACACAGGCAACACAGTCTCGACATTATACTCATTATTATCAAATGGAGTTTGGCATCCCGGATCAGACATATCTACCAATCCATCACCGTCATCGTCTCCAGCATTATTACATTGAAAGGGTGAGTTGTTTTGCCCATTTGATTCATCATTGTCTCCATACGACTCACAGCCCGTATCACTTGGATAATCAGTAAATCCATCACCATCATTGTCCGCATTGTCTGCACACTGGTGTGGTGTTGAACCACTTCCTCCCCCGCTACTTCCTTGGCTTATTACGATTGAGAAAGATTTTGTATCAGAATAAAATTCTCCCGGACTTACCGCATCCACGGCACGCATTTCAAATGTATATGTCCCTGCGGTCGTCGGAGTACCTGTAAGATCAGTCCCTGAAAATGAAAGTCCTGTCGGCAAACTTCCCGAAACAAGTTCAAGTGACACAGTTCCCTGAGAATTTGAAATAGTAAAAGACTGCGAATATGAATCACCCACTGTGTGAGCAGAATCAATAGAAGACGTGGTGAATGTCGGCATTTCATACACAGATACTCGAGAATTTCCGGCATCTGCGACGTAGAGTCTGCGTGTGCCTGATTCAAAAAATATTCCTTCTGGTTGGTGAAATCCGTCTTCTTCAGTGGTGTCAGTCGATGCCACAAATGTAGTTTGACCGATCACACCAATGGCATCTTCTCCATCTGTAATTTCCGCGACATCAAACACCATGACACGATCGGCAATTTCATCTGTTACAAAAAGTGAATGAGAATCTTGATCGTATGCAAGAGCGCGCGATGTAGCAAAATCACTCTGACTCGTAGCATTGTCATCAGTAGTAAAATCAGTTGCACCAAGTACATGGATTGCATTTTCACCACTTACGATTGTTGCTATATCAAACACTAAAATTCGACTATCATTGTCTGTCACAAAAAGTCTATCGCCTTCTCTGTCGAGCGCAATCCCTGTCGGACTCATAAGTGATGCTTGATCCACTTCCAAATCAGCAGAGTCAAAATCAGTTTGTCCGAGCTCGTATACTGCAGGCTCACCATCTATTATTGTCGCTACATCAAACACCATCACGCGATGGTCCGCTGAATCTGCAACATATAAAAGTTGTGTATCTTCATCTATGGCAAGGCCTACTTCTGGTGTGGTGAGTGCGTCTTGAGCTGGCCCAAAACCTGGCGTTACAAAATCCGGAGCACCGAGTACGTATATCGCATTCTCACCTGTTGTCACAGTAGCCACGTCGTAGACAACGACGCGAGAATTCGATGAATCCGTGACAAATAGGCGATTTGTTGTCGCATCAAATGCCACTGAGTGAGGTATTGCAAGTCCTGATTGAGTGGTCGCAGCGGAAATGGTAAGAAAATCTGCTTGCCCGAGCACATAATCAGGCATTTCATCAACAAGCTCATTCGAAGAATTCAAATCAAACACCAACACACGATTGTGCTCTGGATCTGCTGCAAAAAGACGGTGATTTACAGTATCGATTGCAATATCATGAGCTTCGTCAAAAGTATAGATAGCAAAATTTGATGCACTTCCAAGTGTAAAATCCATTTCTCCATCACCATCCAAATGTCCGAGCCCGTCTACGGCATTTTCACCGTCTGTGATTGCAGTAACATCAAAAATCATCACGCGATTATTGGTCGAGTCAGCAACGTACAATGTATCGTCATCATAGACATACAATCCACGTGGCGCGCTGAGTCCAGTTTGAGAGGTCGTTGCTGTTGCAGTAACAAAATCGGACTGTCCGAGAACTGCCACCGCGTTTTCGCCGTCCGTGATTGCAGTTACATCAAATTTCAACACACGATTGTTTGACGTGTCGGTTGTATACAAATATGCACCTGCACTACTATCACCCCACACAGCGTTTGGCTGGTTACAGCCTGATTGAGTTGTGGCAGTGAGAGCGCTATTTGCATCTACCTGGCACAATACATTTGCCGAAGCTTCACCATCAGTAAGTACAGTGAGGTCATATGAAAGTATACGGTGATTTTTGGTGTCTGCGACAAACAATCGCGGTGATACTTTGTTCTCAAAAAACACACCCCGAGGAAATTTAAGGGTGGTAGATGAAGTTCCAGATGTTCCTGGATTTCCGAGATGATTTACATACAATTCTCCATTTGTAATTGCAGAAACATCAAACACACTGATTCGGTGATTCGCAGAATCGGCAACAAACAGCCGATCACCGGTGTCATCAAAAAATAATTGATATGGTGCGTTCATGCTTGCTGAGTTCCCCCCAGCACCTGCAGTGTTAAAATCACCCTGTCCGAGGACATTTGAAGCAATTTCAAAGTCTGTCACAGTACTTACATCAAACACCATCACGCGATTGTTGCCGGTATCAGAGACAAAAAGTCGTAATCCTGTCTGGTCAAGCGCAAGGTGTGTGGGTGAAGAAAAAGTCCGGTGCGAAGTACTACTTGTGATCTCATCAAAGTCTGTCTGACCAAGTACATTGTCTGCAATTCTATCGATGAGCTCATTGTTTACATCCAGATTAAATACAAGGACACGATGATGTGCATTGTCTGAGACAAAAAGTCGGTGATTGACGGTATCCATCACCATGTCATACGCATTTACTACTTCATCATTAGTGTTGTACAAATGATCTACAAATGTATTTTCTGGCTGAAAATTTCCCCCCGCACTAAAAACCGCACTAGGTGGAAGCACCATGAGCAACAACATGAACACAATAGTAGGTTTTTTAAAAAAACGAAAAAACTGCATATATTTAAATTATATCACAGTACTTGAAGTGGACTAAAAAGTCTGCCCTGTGATAAGCGTGTACAAGAAAAACAAAACCGGTGCAATAAATCGCGACAAGAAAAACACCACAAAAAGTAACAACATGAGTGAGTACCGCTCAAGCATATATTCATACTTCTGAAATTTGTCGCCAAGAAGCGAGAATAAAATTCGTGAACCATCAAGTGGTGGAACTGGTATTAAGTTGAAGATTGCAAGCACCAAATTGAGACCGACTATTATCTGGAGAATTTCGTATGTACTTGAATCCGTAATAATGATTCCTTGCGCAATAAGCACACGAGCGAGAATTCCAAATACAAGCGCAATACACATATTTACAATCACACCAGCCGATGCCACAGCGAGTGTACCCCATCTTTTGTTCCGAAGATTTGCAGGATTGTACGGCACGGGCTTTGCCCAGCCAAACACAAACCCGGCACCAGAGAGAATAAGTATTCCTGGCAAAATGACTGATCCAAACCATTCAATATGCGAGAGCGGATTGAGAGTCAGGCGCCCTTGATTCTTGGCAGTATTGTCTCCCCAGAGAAACGCGACATATCCATGGGCAATTTCATGTATCACAATTGAGAAAATAAGGATAATTATGTAAAAGATTGAAAAAATGAGTGTCATATGGATATTTCTTGCGTTGTTATAAAATATATGATACCATAACCATACATTTTTAATACACATATTATATGGCAAAAGTCTGCGAAATTACAGGAAAAAAATCAGTTGTTGCTGGAGCATACTCCAATCGTGTTCGTGCTACCAAGTTCAACCCTTGTGACACACGACGAAAGTATCCAAATCTTCAATCAAAACGCATCTACGTACCAGAACTCAAAAAGACATTCAATCTCACAATCTCAACTCGTGCAATAAAGACAATCAGTAAAAACGGTGCCTACGCAACTCTCAAAAAAGCTGGAATAATCAAATAAAAAACCGCCGTACGGCGGTTTTTTAATGCAAATATTACTACCAAATACTTGAAATATAACAATCAGTTATCCCACTAATTCCGTTTGGATTCGTACTAGGATTACTCCACCAATTATATGCATAGACCGAAAAACCACCTTCGTAAAAAGCAAAAGGTCCAAAGCCAAACTGGAAACAAGAAAAATTCACGAGATCTGGATTATTTGATTGGCCAGTATTTGTCCCCTGCAAAGATGCAACATCATCAACAATTTTCTTAATATTTTCATCCGGTTTTGAACTTACATATTTATCTACATCGATACCAAATGCGGTCATCAACTCTTGCTTAGTTCCAGTGACAAAACGAGTCATCTTAATATTTTTCATTGCCGCAACTTGCTCATCAGTAGGAATATTTCTATCATTAGTACTATCAACATATTGCTGTTGTGACTCAATCGCCTGACCTTGCAAATTTGTATCGTCAACATTGCTCATCATGCCACCCCCAAACACTCCACCAATTACAATACCAATTAGCAAAATCAACGCACCGACTATTAGATTGTTTTTTTCTACCCTTGTTCCCACTGTAGAATTTTGTTCCATATTTTAATTAATTAAGAATAATATACATATAAGTATGAAGTATTTGATTAAAATGTCAAAGGACTAACTGTGAGAAATTATCTTCTCAGTCCAATCGTCTCTCCATTTGTCTCTAGCGTAATTGATCCCATATCGATGGTGCTAAAATATGGTATTTCAAGTTTCTTTAATCTGTCCATTACTTCCGTGTGTGGATGACCGTACGAATTATTTTTTCCGGCTGAGATAATCGCGAGTCCTGGATTGGTCGTGGTCAAAAAAGTCTCACTTGAAGATGTGCGTGATCCGTGATGTCCTAGTTTTAATACATCAGTTTTCAATTGTGATTTATATTTTTTTGATAAATACATTTCTGTCGCAATCGGTGCGTCACCAGTGAGAAGAAATGAAGTGTTTTTGTAAATATACATTCCAACAACAGAAGAATTGTTCGTCTCCCAATCTGATACATCCATACCTGGAAAAAGCACTACAAAATACGCTCCATCACCAAAATCCACGACCATATTTTCACGAGCATACATATGTGGGATTTTTTTCTGTGAAATAGACTGCTCAAGGGATTGATAGACTTTCGACGTCGAGGTGCTTCCTGGTTCGACAAATCCACCAATTTCAAATATATCTAATACGTCCGACATTCCCCCGATGTGGTCCGCGTCGGGATGTGTGCCTATCACCAAATCAATCGACGTATCAAAAAGTGGCATAATTTCCGAAAGTATTTCTGACGCATCAGAGCCCCGACCTGCGTCTACAAGAAGTTGTTTACCCGACGGAGATTCAATAAATATCGAGTCGCCCTGCCCTACATCCAAAAAAGTGACCGTCGATACCTCATTTCTCGCAGTAGAATTTTCGTACCCCACAAGATACAACGTGATGAAAATACTTAGGAAAATTATGACGGCGCGCCGAAAAAAAGTGTTCATGATATACTTAAAATTGTATCATTATAAGCTCAACATCACATATGTTTAAAGAAAAATCATTCACATTCAAAGAACTCAGCGGAATTTCAGCAAAGAATATCGAGGAACACCTCAAGCTTTATTCGGGATATGTCAAAAACGCAAATACAATCCTCGCTCACATGGACGAACTCGCAAAGGACGGCGAGAAATATGCGTATGAAATATCTGAACTTCAACGTCGCTTTTCATTCGAATTTGATGGCATGAGAAATCACGAGTATTTCTTTGCCTCACTTGTAGATGGGCATCACCCTCTAAGTGGAGAATCTGCACTCAAATCAAAAATCGAAGAACAATGGGGATCGTTTGACTCATGGCTAAACCGGTTCAAAACTTTGGCAATGACACGAGGTGTGGGATGGGCAGTGCTGTACTTTGATACTCATACCGGCAACCTAGTTCATGCATGGGTTGAAGAACAACACTTGGGACACCTCACAGGACTCACTCCTATACTAATGCTTGATATGTGGGAACATGCATACGTGTATGATTTTCCAACATCAGAAAAGAAAAAGTACATTGAAGCTTTTTTTGAAAACCTCAACTGGGAAGAGATCGAAAAGAATTTTGCGAGTGTAAAGTAATACTCTACACACTGACGTGCGCGAATACAAAAAAACACACTTTGAGAAATCGAAGTGTGTTTTTGTATGTATACTATTTTAAATCATGCGGTTCGGCACTCTCTTTCTTTTTGTACCACCATACACACATCGCGACATACCAAAGGAGCACGACTACGATTGAAAAGTACGGGATCACGACGTGCGAAAGTGGCGCACCACTCCCCCGTACGGAAATTGAGAGTATGCACGAAAGTATAAAAGATGAGAGTGCGACCAATGGAAGCGCGAGTACTGGAAAAATCATAAATATAAATGTCGAGAGCGCACCAAAAAGCATTGAAAGTGGCACGAGTGGTGCAATGAGAACATTTGCAGGAATCGACACCAATGACACGATGCCCATTTTATATGCAACAAATGGAAGTACAGTGAGATTTGTCGCAATCGTCGCAGAAACAATTTCTTTTAGTCCTTTGTTTTTTATCCATTTAAACCAAAGTGCCACGAGTGGTGTGACATAGACCAGTCCCACTGTCGCGATAAATGAAAGCTGAAACGACACATCAAATACAAGTATCCATGGATTTGAAAGTATCATAATCGAACCCGCAATCAAAAGCGCCCGTCCAATATCAAATTCCTTTCCTGTCATTCGTGAAAGGTATGCGAGAAGTCCCATGATTGTGGCGCGAACAATTGTGGCACCGAGTCCGGTCATTATTGCAAAAAGCACCACCGCAATCGCTCCACCAACAATTCCAAATGTCACTCCAAGTAGCGGTATCAGTACATACGCAATCGCTTCTGAAATTATTGTGACGTTGTATCCAGAAAGCGCCACAATGTGTATCGTCCCGGTTTTTATAAATGAATCCTGAAGTTCTTTTGATATTCCACCTCTCTCTCCAATCAAAATACCAAGGAGCAAACCTTGTTCGTCTTTTGCGTGTGAATCTATAATTGTACTTCGAATATATTCTTTGATTTTATACAGTGTTTTGAGTACTGGTGAAGCTTTACCTTCACTTAAAAACGTATACTTTGGATATCGTATTTCAAAAAACACCCTTTCCTTTGCTAAATATCCTGAATAATCAAATATTCTTCCGGTGTCTGTTTCAAACGGTTGCGGGATTATAAAATCGCCTGCAACCTGAAGAATATCGCCGTACTTCACCTGTACACCCTTGGGTAATGTCACAAGTATTCGAGCCTCATTATATTTTACAATCACCTTTGTATTTGTCTCTCTGTAGTCAGGTGGGGAGATTATTTGCATCGGAGCATCGACGCGTGGCACTGCACTCAATGATTCAATCACATTTTTTCGATACTCCTTTTCGGAGTGAAATCTAAAAACTGAAAATGAAAGTACACACAAACACAGTGCACCCAACAACAAAAATGTTTTCGTTTTTCTAAAAAATGTTCTCACCAGCACGAGTGCGAGTGCCAAGAATATGAGTGGTGTATATTTTGGCGTCGAGTAAAACGACTCAGTAAGCACAGCTACAAAAATAGATCCTGCCGAAATCGGCACGATCCATTTCTTCAACGTCACTATTAACCTAGCAAATTCTTGAGTGTCCATTCTTGGATAAGATTTTGTTCTTCCTCTTTTGAAAACACTTTCTTGAAGCGTGCTCCTTTTTTTCCCTTCACTCTTTTTTCACACTCCGCCCATGACTTGTCCGTATTCACTGTGCTTCCCACCATCGACACATATGAATACGCAGGCTTCGTGCTTGAGCTTGATTTCTTTTTCGTGCTCGTTTTTTCTGGTGAAAATGACAAGATATTTTTACCAAGCATTTGCTCATACATCGTAAGTGCTCCGGTAAACAGTGCGACTTTTTTCCCATCTGCATACAGTGTGGCAATCTCATCCGCGCGCTCATTGCCAGTGATTCCCGCGTGCCCTTTTATTTTCTTCCAGACTAGCTTGCTTTTTATGGCTCTCACATCTTGTGCGAGTAGTTTCCACAAATCTTTGTTTTCAACATCAGTTTTTGTACTCGTTTTCCATCCATTCTTTTCCCATCCATAAACCCATTTTGTAATTCCGTTTATTAAATATGAAGAATCTGTATGAATTTCAATTGGGTTATTTTCATTTTTTAAATACATGAGGACATCATGTGCAGACGTCATTTCCATTCTGTTGTTGGTGGTATGATCTTCCCTTCCTCCACGTTCAACCACCTTGCCAATATCTGGCATCACAATCACTGCGCCGTATCCCCCTTTCCCTGGATTACCGCGAGAACTTCCATCAGTAAAGACAACAATTGTAGTATTCATTTTTATAGTATAACAAAAAACCACCCGTAGGTGGTTTTTTGTTAATAATTTATCATTTTTATTTTGAACGTATCCATGTCCACTCTGAAAATCCAACATTTCCCGCATTATCATATGCCTTTGCACGGAATGAGTATGAGGTATTCAAGAGTGTTTGAGGTACTACCCAATCACACGTATACGGTGCTGTGGTGTCTGTACATATCAATGCACCAACTCCAGGTGAGATTGCATTTGCTTGTCTAAATTCAACCTTGGTCACACCCACATTGTCTGATGCATTTGCAGTAAACGTCACAGTAGTTCCTTTGTTGAACTTTGTACCTTTTACCGGTGAGACAATTGCGACTACTGGCAGTGATGTATCAGTAAGCGTTGTGGTTACATTCACTGTAGCAGGTGGTTGAGATGTGTTGTTTGAAGTGTCTCGAGCCTGTACTCCAAACAGATATGAAGTATTTGGCGAAAGTCCACTAATTGTATATGACGTTCCTGGAGCACCTGTTACGTATCGATTTGCACCTGTATTTGAATCTTTCCACACATCATATCCCATCAAGGCAACATTGTCGGTAGAAGGATTCCAAGAAAGCGTTACAGTCGTGTTTGAAATATTTGTTACCACAAGTCCAGTCACCGCAGTTGGCCACGTTGTATCAACATTGTTCACCGTGACACTTCGAGGTGATGTTTGAGTAAAGTTTCCCGCTGCATCATATGCTTTTGCATAAAATGTGAATGTTCCATTTGGTGATGATGTTGAATTCCACACAAATGTATAGTTGTTTGATCCTGCTGATGCACCAGTTCCAAGTACTGTATCATCGCTCTTGTAAAATGTGACTGTTGTCACTCCCACGTTGTCAGTTGCGTTTGCTGTGAGATTTACTGTTGCTCCTGTCACCGTAGCATTTGACGAAGGCGCACTGATTGAAACTACGGGTGCAGTTGAGTCAACAACAACATTGTTCACTACAATAGACACAGGAGCAGACGTTGTAGTATTTCCTGCTGCATCAAATGCTTTTGCAGTAATACTATATGTTCCATTGGTAAGAGTTGTTGTATTAAGTGGTACTTGGTAAGGATTTGAAGTTGTATCTGTATCAATCAATGTAGTCCCTCGATAAAACTCAACTTTTGTGACTCCTACATTGTCTGTTGCTGTCGCATCAATCGCTATTGTTCCAGAAACAGTTTGATTTGCTGTCGGTGCTGTAATTGACACTGTCGGCGCAGTTGTGTCTGGTGGAGGAACCACCACATTGTTTACTGAAATTGTAACAGTTGGAGTTGTCACAACATTTCCAGATGAGTCATAGACTTTTGCATATACACCATATGTACCATTTGAAACTGTATTTGTGTTCCATTGATATGTGTAGCTTCCAGATGTTCCACTTGCTATCACAGAGCCGATTTGAGTATTTGTTGTTCTGTAGAAATCAATGTGGTCCAATGCAACATTGTCTGACGCTGACACTGTAATCGGTGATGTTCCTGAAAGGACGTCACTTGATACAGGAGAGATTACTGAAGCGACCGGTGCTTGTGTGTCTGGTGCTGACGGTGTGGTGATATTTAATATTGAAGAATATGCCGACCAATTCCCCGCTACGTCTTTTGCACGCACTTTAAATGCATATGAAGTTGATGCAGATAGCCCATTTGCAACGAATGTAGTACTAGTGAGATTTGACGTCAACACTGTGGTATTCATAGTTATTTCATATGCATCAACACCCACATTGTCTGTCGAAGGCAACCATGAAATTGTAACCGTGTTGTGAGAAAGATTAGATGATGTAAGACCAGCTGGTACAGTTGGTGCTTGTGTGTCAACAGAGGCAAGTGTTGTTACTTGAAGTGTTGTCGATGCATTCGAAATATTTCCAGCACTATCCCGAGCTTTTACGCTCACTGAATACAGTGTTGAAGGAGTGAGTCCGGTCAATGTATATGCTGTACCACTTGATGTTCCACTAAACACGGAATTATTATAGATATCATATCCCACGACCCCCACATTGTCAGTTGAAGCTGACCACGTCAAATCAATTGAATTTGAAGTTTGAAGTGGTGAGGTTAGATTTGTTGGAACTGTCGGAGCCACAGTATCTGTTGAAACTCCACCTGAAGGTACAAAACTTGCATCTGGAGTAAGAATCACTTTGTCCAAATCAAGAGTTGAGACTAATCCAAGATTAAGAGTGTGATTTGTACCTATTGAAACTCCAGAGAAACTACCTGGAAGTTTTATCCATTGGTATCCACCTTGTGAAAATGATGTTGAAAGTGATGATCCACCATCCACATTTGCAGTCAATGTTGCTGTTCCTGAAGATGCTCGTGCACGTGCCCAAAGATAGAATGTTGTTCCACTTCCTAGTCGTGGTTGGAATGTGTATCCGAGATTACCACTTGCATTTACATACGAATCAGCTTGTGAAAAATCTCTTCCAGTGTAGCCTGTGGTTTTGATAGTCGCAGTACCTGAATCGTTGAGTTCTGCATCAATCAAGAAATTCTTTGACCAATACCCAGGATGTGTTGCTTCATGCCATGCATCAAGCTGGTAGAAGACAGGTGCTGAAGTGTTTGTATTGTCATAGATATACATACTTCCCTGACGACGTGCCTCGAATGTGACATCATTTCCACCGAGCTTGATTGTGAGATTTTTTGCTGGCTTAACATTACCTGTAAGATTTGTTGATTGATTTATGTTTGCACTGATCAAGTACTTATTTGATGTATTTGATTTTCGAACGACAACCAATGCATTTGGATCATTTGTAAGCCATGAGTATCCAAGACCCAAAGTAGTTGAGTTGTCTGGGTGGAAATATGCATCCCCTTGCATCAAATCTGATGATTTATAGAATGTATCAACTCGTGAAATCAATGCTTGTACATATGGAGCAATTGCGTTTTGCCAAGTGTATGATTCTGGAAGTCCTACTGCGACGATTGCTCCATTGCAGTCTTTGGTGTTATTAAAAAATCCTGTATAGAAGAACTCAGACCCAGCATTAGCAAGACTCTTTATCAACCCAAGATACTGACCAGGCGTATAGTTTTTTGTTGCATTTGTAAGCCATCCAGCTGATATGAAGATACTCGAAAACTTATCTCCAGATGCTCTTTGGTTTACTAATGATTCATTGAACCATCCCCAACCATGCCATGCTGCTGCCCAGTATCTCCAGTTTGTAGGCCAACATGGATAGAAGTCTCCCGTTGCATATTTTTGTCCATTTATTGTACTATTCACATTTCTCACTTCTGACCAATCAATTCTCCCTGAAGGACCACCTTCGTGAGGATATTCGGTATATTTCGCGTTTTGCAAACCAGACAATGTCATAAATCTGCCACTAAATGCCTGATTCACATTCTCAGCATATTTTCTTCCCATGTATTTTTGAATACTAATACCATTTTGTGATGCCTCAGACACAACAAGTGGATCGGTGTTTAGAAGAGTATCACTTAGACCATGAATGATTTCCCCGTTATCATTTATAAGATCAATTACTTTTGTTGGATTTGCTGCCACACGAGCAGGAACTGCCGCCATCAAATTTTGAAGTCCTGTTTTGATTGTATCTCCATCTGAAACATAGCTTGAAATAAGCGATGTAGATGCTGGCCTCCAAATTTTATCTGGTGCTGACACAGTAATCACACTTCCGCTTGAGTTTACGTTTATAAATTGCCCACTAGAATTTTGTAGGTAGTGATCGTTTGGAAGAGTTTGTGATTTGAGTTTTGTGTTAATTTGTGCACGATAAGTGATTACCGCCAAAGGATGATTTGGGTAATCATTAGCAAGTTTTGCAAGTGCTGCACGATATTTTGTACCAGCAGATGATGCAGAGTAATCTTGCCCCGGTTGAACATTGTTGATTGTAATCGCATATCCGAAATTGAGTGCAAGCTCTTTCATGATATTGTACGCATTTGATGCAACTGTTGCATCATCATTGACTGCATTTGCAGTAACTTGCGCTTGGTATTGAATATCTGCCCACAAGACATTTGGGAGGAGTATGTGTCCTGCTTTAAATCGAGGAATTGGATACTTTTGCAGTTGCACTAAGGGCTTATCAGTGATTCCAGTTGTATAGCTGGCATTTGGATCAACGACAGCTCCAGGTGCATAATCAAGTGAATCATAAGTTCCAGTTGTTGGCCCACCCTGAGCTACTGACGTGATTTGTGTCCAGTTTTGATATGCAATGCCTGCCAAGAAGTCGGCATAGTGTTGATTTATTAAATTCCCAGGCAAAGCATTTGAATAGAGTGCAATTTCATCTAAGTCACCTGCAAATTTTCTGTTTTGTGATGTGGTATTAAAAAATGCAGTGCCTGTTGAAGATCCCGACACAAGATTTCCAGAAGTACTTGAAGCAGAAAATCCAGTCGGTAGTGTACCGTCAACCCAAATTTCTTTCGTACCATCCGACTTTCGAACAAAAGCCATATGATGCCAATCTCCATCAGTATAGTAATTCCACGAACGCTCATTTGCACCGTTCATGTTTACTGATAAATCATGAACAACACCGTCGGCTGTCTTTGTTTTAAATGACAAAATGTTTGAGCTTGTCATAGTGTTTCCGCGTGAAGGAGTGGTTGTAAATCTGATGTCTACAGAACCATTTGAGTCTTCACGGAAAAATTCAGTGTTATTGAATCCGCGACCTGGTCGAAACATGAATTCAAGTGTGAATTCATTGGTAAAACCAGTTCCTCCTGTTACATGAAGACGCTGAGGTGAATTCTCATAAGGAATTCTGATGAACTTTCCTACTGGTCCTCCCGAAATGAGCGCCACACTACTTGGTGTGACATCGGAACCTGAACTTGAAGAAAGCTGTTTAGTTCCAACAGAAGACGCATTCATATCAACTCCTTCGAATTGGAAAAATGTTGTTGGATTTATAGGACTTGTCTGTGGTATCGGAGAATACGACACCTGTGCAAGCTGGGAACCTGCATTTTGTACAATGCCAGATTTTTGAATAACCGTAACAAGCAACACAATCGACAATGCACAAAATACAACTGCGATAATTTTCTTCATAATTTTATCTTTTAAAATTTCAGGATTTAATAATGCCTTAATTATACATTGTATTGTAAATATATAAAGTGAAATTTATATAAATAACAAAATCCACCTTCCCTGTTAATCAACTATTTGCAATATAAAAACACCCTCATTGAGGGTGTTTTTAATTTTTACTAATTCTTTGCTCTAATCCAAACCCATGGTGATGTCTTTGTGTTTCCTGCTGCATCAAATGCTTTCGCATTGAAGTTGTAGAAAGGATTGAGTAGTGTCTGCGGTACGAGATAGTCACAAGTATATGGTGATGAATTATCTGTACACACGAGAGTTGGTGAACTTGTTGATGTTCCGCCTGAACCCTTTGAAAGCCAGAACTCTACCTTTGTCACTCCTACATTGTCCAAAGCGTCCGCAGTAAGAGTTGCAGTAGTACCTTTCTTAAACTTGGTTCCTGCCACTGGCGATACAATTGAGACTGTTGGTGCAACTGTATCTGTGCCTGATGTAGTCACAGTAACTGTAGCTGCCACTTGAGAAATGTTTTGAATTGAATTTCTCGCATGAACTCCTAGGAAGTACGTAGTGTTTGGTGTAAGTCCGGTCACTGTGTAGCTTGTTCCAGGTGCTCCTGTAACGAAGCGATTTGCGCCAGTGTTTGAATCTTTCCATACATCGTATCCGATAAGTCCTATTGGATCAGTTGAAGGATTCCACGAGAGACTTACTGATGTGCTTGTTGTGTTTGTAACCACAAGACCAGTAACGTTTGAAGGGAATGTCACGAAGTTGTTTACAGAAACTGTTCGTGATGCTGATGTACCGATATTTCCCGCTGCATCATATGCTTTCGCATAGAATGTGAAGTTTCCGTCTGGTGCTGAAGTTGAATTCCATGTGAAGGTGAAGGTGTTTGAACCAGATGCGACACCTGTACCAAGCACAGTGTTGTCAGCTTTGTAGAATGTGACTGACGTGACGACTGAATTCACTGTTGCGACAAGATTCACATTTGTTCCTCCGACTGATGCTCCTGCTGATGGAGAAGAAATTGTTGCAGTCGGTGCTGTTGGTGGTGCATTATTTACTACTACAGTTATCGCTTGAGATGTTGCAGTGTTCGGATTTTGTGCCGAATCATACGCTTTAGCAGTGATTGAATACGTACCATTTGGAACTGATGTTGTATTCCATGCTATGTCGAATATTCCACTAGTGCCATTAGAGCCAGATGTGTCGTTGCCAATAGCTGTAGAAGTACCTGATCTGTAAAATTCCACCTTTGTAACTCCTGCGTTGTCAGTAGCATTTGCCATCAGGGGAATAATGCCCGAAACAGTTGCACCTTGTGCCGGTGAGGTCATTGCAACTACTGGAGGTGTTGTATCTGGTGGTGGAACAACGACATTATTAACGGTAACTACGACATTTGAAGTAGTGACTGAGAGTGTTGCATTGTCATATATTTTTGCTGAAAGTATGTACGAACCATTTGGAACCGTTGTTGTATTCCACTGGAATGTATAGCTTCCTGAAGTTCCAGTAGCTGCTATTCCTCCAATTTGAATGTTTCCTCCTCTGTAGAAGTCTATGTGATTGAGCCCACCTGCATCTGATGCTGACACTGTGATAGGTGTTGTACCAGAGAGTGTTGCACCTCCAGATGGCACAACAATTGATCCAGTTGGGGGAATCGTATCTGGAGCTTGAAGTGTCGTCACATTGAGTACAGATGAATATCCTGACCAAAGTCCAGCTGCATCCTTTGCACGAACTTGCACTGCATACAAAGTCACAGGGTTGAGTCCCGTTGCACTATAAGTAGTAGAAGTAAGGATCGTTGGATTTTCCACGTTGTTTATCTTGACTTGATATCCTGTCACACCCACATTGTCTGTTGATGCTGTCCAAGCAAGAGAGTATGAATTGTGAGTAACACTTGATGATACAAGCCCTGCTGGAACTGAAGGAGGAATGTTATCGACTGCTGCAAGTGTGCTTACTTGTATTGATGCCGATGCATTTGAAACATTTAGCGCGGCGTCACGTGCCTTCACAGAAAGTGTATATGCTGTTGAAGGTGTGAGATTTGTCAAAGTAATTGCGTTTGAAGTAGATGATGCGATGATGGTAGCGTTTGAGTATACATCGTATCCTACAACCCCCACATTGTCAGTTGATGCAGTCCAAGTCAAATCGATTGAGTTTGAAGTTTGAGTTGGAGATGCGAGATTTGTTGGAGATGAAGGTGCTGTAGTATCTGTTGATGTAACAGGTGGTACAAATCCTGCATCTGGAGTCAAGTAAAACTTTTCAAGGTCAAGTCCAGCTGGTACCACGAGATTCAATGTGTGGTTTGTTGAAAGTGTTACTCCAGAGAAGCTTCCTGGTAGCTTCACCCATTGAAATGCTCCACTGTTGAATGTTGTTGAAAGTGGTGATCCACCGTCTACATTTGCTTGAAGTGTTGAACTTCCTCCTGTTGTCTTCGCACGTGCCCACAAGTAGAAGGTTGTTCCACTTCCAACTCGAGGCTGAAATGTGTATCCTAGAGTCCCATTTGCATTGACATATGAGTCTGCATTCGTGAAATCACGCCCTACATATCCTGTTGTTTTAATTGTTGCTGTGCCTGTATCGTATAGCTCTGCATCAAAAAGGAAATTCTTTGACCAGTAAATTGGATGAGTTGCTTCATGCCATGCGTCAAGCTGATAAAACACTGGAGCTGACGTATTTGTATTGTCATACATATATACACTTCCTTGTTCTCTTGCCTTGAAAGTCACCTCATTGCCATCGAGTTTGATTGTAAGATTTTTCTCAGGCACAACAGCGTTTGCTTTTGAGTTTATAGCGTTGTATCCTGCAGAAATCATATACTTATTGCCAGTGTTTGACTTTCGAACTGTCACAATTGAGTGAGGATCTTGAGTAATAAACTTGAATCCATTTCCAAGGTATGGCTCCTCTTGTGCAATGAGATTGTCCCCTTGCATTGCGTCAGAATTTCTAAAGAAAGATTCGTTTCGTGAAATAAGCGCCTGCGTATAGGGTGCTGTAGTGTTTTGCCAAGTGTAGTTTTTTGGGTCTCCTACATTTGATCCATAGTCTTCGCCAGGGAAATATGATGTGTAGAAATATTCTCCACCTAGTACCGCCATGTTTTTCACGAGACCAAGCCACATCGCAGGCGGAACATGTCGTACCGCAACAGGATTCCATCCTGGTGCAATAAATGGTGAGAAAAACTTATCGCCTGTTTGTCTTACGTTTTTCAGTGTCAATTCAAGCCATGACCATCCGTGCCATGCACCACTGTATCCTGCCCAGTTCTTTGTTCCAAAACGCATATAAAAGTCGAGAGTACTATATCTTTGACCATTTATTGGATGTGGGTCATTGATAAGTCTTGCTTCTGTCCAATCCCAACGATCAATTGGTCCGCCATCAACGTTGTACTCAGCGTACAAGGTGTTTTGCATTCCTGGTAGTGATTTGATTGGTGCTTTGTATGCCTGATTAACATTGTTAGCGTACATTCTTGAAGAAAACTTATATGTATTGATTCCAAGTGCATTTGCTGCAGTAAGCACTTGATTGTCCAGGTCTGTAGTCCATGAACCACCAGGACCATTTTTGTCATCATATCCTGCAAACAACTCGGCATTTTCACTTATTATGTCGATTGCTTTAGTAGGATTTAATGCCAAACGAGCAGGCATAGCATTCAATAATGGTTGAAAAACCTGTGTTTTTTGAGTATTTCCATCACTTATAAATGTAGATATTGGTGCCGTCGGTCTCCAGTTCTTAGCATTATTTGCATCTGGTTGATTTGAATTATATGTTCCAATCGGATTACCTGAATATGGACTTAAAAACTGTCCCGTCGAAGTATTTTGAAAATAATTACTACTTGGAAGAGTCTGACTTATAGGATTTACAAACGACATAGCAGACGGAATTGGTCGTCTGGTTGTGATAATCGCCATTGGATGACTCGGGTTTTCATTTGCAAGAGTTGCAACTCTCACAGCATAGTCATCTTGATTCCAATATTGCCCAACCCCATTTACTGCATTTGGTCGTGGCTCGACTAATGTGATCATGTGTCCAAAATTGAGCGCGATCTCCTTCATCAAATCATAAGCACTTGATGCAACCGCTGCGCTAAATGTAGCAGTGTTCGGTGCTAATTGTGCTTGATTGTAAATACTTGCCCAAAGCACACTGAGTGTAAGTGTATGACCTGCCTTGTAACGAGGAAGGGGCATTTTTTTCAACTGCTGAAGAGGTGAGTCAATTATTCCTTGTGTGTAGTTTGGACAAGTGTTTGCTACGTTTGGTCCAACCTCGTCTGCATCAGGTGGAACACAGAGTACTGCTCCTGGTGCATGATTGAGAGGATCATATGGATCATCAGTAATTGTGTTTTGCACTACTGAAGCGAGCTGTGTCCAGTTTTGATAAGTAAGACCTGCTTTGAAATCATCGTAGTGTTGCTTGACCATGTTTCCTGGAAGCGCAGATGTGTATATTGCGAGTTGATCCATATCCCCATAAAATTTTCTATTTGATGGGCCGTTGTTGTTGTCAGAAAAATACGCTTGTGCTGTAGGTGCAGAAGAGACAAGGTTTCCGGATGGTGCAGATTTTGAAAACCCCTGTGGAAGAGTTCCATCTATCCAAATTTCTTTTGTTCCATCAGGTTTTCGCACAAATGCAACATGGTGCCAATTTCCATCTGTCCAATATGACCACGAACGCTCTCTTGTACCAAATTGCATGTTGAGATTAAAATCATCTGTTCCGCTTGCTGTTTTTGTCTTGAAAGACAGAAACACATTTTCGTTGAGTCCCCAACTTGCCATGTCTGGCATAACGCCAAAATCGATGTCAATTGAGCCATCAGATGTTGAGAAGAAATCAGTATTCTGAAATCCTCGTCCAGGTTTGAACATCATTTCGATTGTGAAAGCATTAGTCACTCCAGTTCCGCCTGAAATAAATGCCTCATCGACATCAACGTCTTTTGAGAAACGCATAAATTTACCGACTGGACCTCCAGAGACATATTGGAGGTTTGTAGGCGATGTAGTACCACTTGCTGATGAAGAGATATATTTTCCTCCTACTGAAGATGCATTGGGAGTGGCACCATCAAAATTAAAAAATACTGAAGGATTGATAGGGGTTGTGCTAGGTATCGGAACATAAGATACCTGAGCTAGCTGAGTACCTGCATCCTGCACAATGCCAGATTTTTGAATAACCGTAATGAGAAGCACAATCGACAATGCACAGAATACAACTGCTATAATTTTTTTCATAATAATATAAAACAATAATAATTGATTACTAATATACGCATACACTATACGTATTCTAATTCTATCGTGTTATATACTAAATATCTATAAAAACTGTTGATAACTTCGCTTATTTGAATTAAAATAAAAAGCCGGACATACATCCGGCAAAAAAAATACTCAATGGTGTACCGAGATCAAAAATGATTGTTCGCACACACGAAGCACGTACATGCCTACACTAAAATGTTCGATCGATATTATACTTGTGGTCATAGATCCTTTCGTATGCACTATGCACCTTCCGCTCATATCAAAGAGATCCACTTGGCATTCACTTCCATTCCCGTTTATATATATGTATTCACTTGCGGGATTTGGATATATAAATATGTCTTCTTTCATACAGTGTTCGTCAAAATACAACTCATCCACGCACCCAATACAATCAATGATTCGCACAAGGCAAGGAAATTGATCAGCAGAAACCATGTTTTGAGACGAAATCGGTCTATCAAATCTATCTTTCCAAATGATTTCATCCCCTATGCCAGAGGTATTTCGTAAATTTGATACAAAATAGTGCAATTTTCCTACACTATATACCTTTTCGCATGCAATAATTGGTGAATTGTCCAAAACGAGGCGTTTTATGCTCGAATCACGACAGAAAGTACTGTCTTCAATAAAAATGCACATGTATTCTCGCATATTATCCGTTGAATCCACAGAAAAACTGGTCGCCACGCCTGTGTGTGAGTCCCACTTCCATTTAGGTGATAGGTTGTGCCACAGACCACTTACAGTATCAAGGACTCTCCACTCATACTGTCCGATTCGTGTTTGACCAACAATCGGCGTGAATGCAACCTTAGTATGATGAAATGAATTTGAAGTACAATGATGCGAACTATAGATTTGAATATGTTCGATATGCTCTACCTTGCACTGAGAGTATGTGCACCATGAATGCACAGCCAGCAATATTGTGAGGAGTGTTTTCATTATTAAATTTTTTTGGGTTCCTTTTTCTTTATTACACCACATTGTAGAAAAATAAAAAGTGAAAATAAAAAAAACGGCACCCTTACAGGGATGCCGTCTCGATAATCAGGGCTATTACCTCCTAACTATCAATTTTTGTGTTTGTTCACCGGAACGTACAAGGTACATTCCGTTTGGTAATGAACTTACATCAATATTCTGTGGGCTTGTGCCCTCAAATGTGTTGAAGTTAAGTTGACTTACCACTTTTCCGTTCATATCGAGAATCTCAACCCTTTCATCATATCCAGAAATCTGGATCTGATCACTAGCTGGATTTGGACCTATTTGAAGGTCGAGAATTGACTCTTTACCTACTACTATTTCATTTTCATCACCAACTCTTGCGCCAATTACTGGCTTGGGAGTGATTTTGATCTGCTTGGTATTTACACAATTTCCAGCAGCAACAGTTGCCCTCATTTGTACTTTGTATGTTCCCGTATCAGATACGGTCACACAACTTACCCCTTGGGTAAATTGCACATTATTCTTAAACCATTTGGTTTTCGAATTTTGCACATCCCAAATCGTTGTGGCTGTCAAAGTTGTGCTTTGTCCAGGGGAAATTCGTCTCTTTGATGCAGTCAGATCAATTACGAGTGGGTACACCCATATTTGACCATGTGCGACATCAGAATAGCAACCATACTGATTGAATACTCTAAATCCTCCACCGTTAACCACTTTGTGAATCGATTTATCATGACCGTTTGGGAAAAATATACTATCAAACGGGACAGTGTACGAACCACTTTCATTTAATGCCAAGTAGTTTGTACCGCCACCTGGGTAAAGTGTCACACCTGCACAATTTGTGCTGAGGGTAAACCACCCATTTGGGTTTGGGTTGACAACAACGTCCACACCGCCGATTTCAGTACATCCATTTACTCCGGTAAAGGTGCAAATATATGTGTCAGTCATGTCTGTAGTAATTTGACCATAGAACATTCCATCACCATTAGCTAAGGTGGTAAAAATTGCAGGCAGTGGTTCTCCACTAACGCGGGACCAAGTTATTGTACCGGGCTGTCCGGTACGGTTAATTGACAATTCCACACCAAGTGTTCCTTCACAGGGATCCTGCGGGCTATTTACAGATTGAATTTCGCCACACTGGGCTTTCATTTCAGTTGCTGGAGCAGTCATACCGACAGCTACCAACAAAATGTAGATCATTTTTTTCATGTTTCTATTTAGTTTTTGAGTTTCAATTTCTTAAGTTAAGTATATCACATATAAATACAAAAGTCAATAGTTTAAGAGCTAAAAGTACCCCTTTTTGCACAAAAAACCCTTATTTTAAGGGTTTTTTGTGCAAAAAGGGGTATTCTATCCTATGGGTTTATCCACAGCACTCTATATCTAGTATTCGAAGCCGTATCTCGTTTTTCCCTGCAAAGAAGGATTCTTCTATAGTACAGACCAAATCTATGTACATCCCAAGCACGAGTGGGCGCGTGAAGCTGTGAATTCCGGCAAAAAATTTGATTGCTTTGATTTTGTTGTCTCTTTCATCACAAATGGTGATTTCAAGATGGTTGTTCTCTTTTCCAAAATGCCTTGCCCCGCAGAGTTTTACATTTTTAAGCAAAAAAACAGGTCGCGGATTGCCTACACCAAACGGTGCAAGTGGTTTGATTTGTGCGAGAGTTCGACTGTTTATATTTTTGACTTCAAGGATAGAGTCTATTTGAATACCATTATGTGTACTTTTTTCTCTTACCGGCAGAGCGAGCGCTGTCTCACAGAGTGCTTTCTCGAGAATCACCACCTTTTCATGACTCACCGAAAATCCTCCCGCATGTTCATGTCCGCCAAATCCCAAAAATGTGCTTTCGGTCAATCGCATCACTTCAACAACATTCACTGTTCCATCCCCACGACACGATCCCTTGAATCCCTCATCTGTTTCCCCGCCCCACACAAATGCAGGACGATTGTATGTTTCAACAATTTTTGAGGCAATAAGACCAAGCACTCCAGCATTCCATGATGGATTTCCCACCACAATCAGTGGTGTATCTTCCCTATCCTTAAATCTTTTGTTTATTTCACGCATTATAACCGCGACCGAAGTCTTTCGATCATCATTGATTCGAGAAAGATGATCGGCGAGAGTTTTGGCGTGTTCGTGATCTGTTGTAGAAAGAAGTTCGAATGCGCGCATTGGAATATCCATTCGTGACGCAGCGTTGATTCTCGGCGCAATCATAAATCCAATATCTTCTTCGTTCAGTCGACGTGGCTCGATATTCATTTTTTTTAAAAGCGACACCAGGCCTGGACGTTTTGTCTTTTGAAGCACCATCAATCCATAATAGGCAAAAATTCTATTCTCATTTCGAAGTGGCACCATATCTGAAAGTGTGCCAAGCCCCGCCATATCGAGAAGCCACTTTTCCCAACCGTGATGAACATTGAAATATTCTCCATACTTTTTCAAAAATGCCTGCACAAGCTTGAATGCCACACCTGCACCACAGAGCATCGCATCAGGATACAGATATTCTGTGTTTTCATGTTCTAGTGTTTTTGTGTTTTTACGCACTTTTGGATTTACGAGAGCAAAAGCTCGTGGTAACTCTGGAGGAAGTTCGTGGTGATCAGTGATTATCACATCAATTCCACCTACTTGTGCGCGTGCCACTTCTTCAACATCGGTCGAGCCAAGATCAACAGTGATCAAGAGTTTTACATCTCGCTTGATAAATTCATCTACTGCGTCGTGATTGAGTCCATATCCTTCATCATGTCGATGTGGTATATAATTTTCAAAATTCTCGTATCCAATTTTTTTAAATAAATCATGAAGAATTGTTCCGCCAGGGATTCCATCGCAATCATAATCACTATAAATAACAATTTTCTCTTTTGCTTCAATTGCTTCAAAAATTCGCACAACCGCGCGCTCCATATCATGCATCAGAAATGGGTCATACATATCTTCAAATCGAGGTTCAACAAACGCACGAGCTTCTTCTTCAGTCAGCAATCCACGATTTGCGAGCAATCGAGCGGTGAGTTCAGGAAATAGTGAAAGAGATTTCGGTATTTCTTTGTCGGCAAATGGAGAAAATGAATAAGACATAGGGAGATTGTAACACAGGGAGACATGCGGTGGAGCGTAGTACATAGAACGTAGAGCGTTTAATCACTAAAGCCTAAAGTCTAGCGACTAAAGACTGTATTCTTTCTTCTTTTAGCTTTATACTCAATGTATGGACACAATATTTTCAAAAATTATTCGCGGAGAAATTCCTGCCACAAAAGTGCACGAGGATGATGAGTCACTTGCGTTTCTTGATATACACCCAGTTACAAAAGGTCACACACTTCTCATTCCAAAAGAGCCTCATGTATGGATGCAAGATGTTCCAGATGAATTGCTGGCAAGCTTGTTTATCAAAACAAAAAAACTCATGACCGCAATCAAGTCAGGACTCGAATGTGATTATGTTCAGATAAGTGTTGTCGGTAAAGATGTGCCACATTTTCATATTCATCTCATCCCAAGATATTTTGATGATGGACTCCCAAGTTTCCCCACACTTTCATACGACGAAAATGAAATGGATACAATTGCAACACAAATAAAAAAAGCCCTCGCATAGCGAGGACTTTTGGATTTTTAACCTACCTTGAAAACATCAGTCTCCTGAAACACCGCACTTCGTACAGGTGATGATTTGACGTGACCTCCATTAGTAAGCATTAGAAGGGTTGCATGAAGATTTGGCGTGGTACTTTTGCCATGAGCTACTGCTTCGTCAAGCAATGTCGAAACATATCTGCTTTGCAAAGCTTTAAACGTGATTCCATCTGGACCACTTTCTTGAATAGCCTTGTAGACTTCACCTTTGAAGCCTTCAAATTTGGGTTGATTTTTATTCATTTCTTTTGAATGTACGGGTTTGGACTCTTATAATACCAAACATTCTAATCAAAAGAAAAGCCCAGATACGCATTCTGCGTATCTGGGTGATTCCGGTCAAAACAATACTCTTGAGAACATTCCTGCCAAGCTAATGACAAGGATTAGAATGACAACTGTAGTTAGTCCTGTTCTTACGGGGACAATTACATCTTTTTCTGACATATGGTTATGGTTTTTCTTGATTTCATACTAGCATAAAATAAAGAGATTGTCAATACTTATGAACGCGGAACCGCGCGGACTTCACGCGGAAAGAATGCAAGAGATCCTGAAACAAGTTCAGGATGACACAATGCAAAATCAAATCTTTTACCCCTCCGCCCTGCGGGCACCTTTTCTTACAGAAACTGTACACCTTTTGGACTTTTTGTTTCGTTACCTCACAAAAATTCTCAAAAGGTCTTGCGCTTGGGTCCCTCTCCCAAGCTCACCTCGCGGGGAGGCAGGAGTTCAGCATTTTACGATCTACGCTCCACGTTCTACGTTTTTTGAATTCCCTACTTTTTACTATCTACTACCTACTATCCTATTTCAACGCTTTAATTCCAGGCAATGTTCCTTGAGAGAGAAAATCAAGCGTCGCACCGCCACCAGTCGACACAAATGTAAATTTTTTCTCTAGTTTTAGTTTTGACACAAGTGCAACAGTGTCCCCTCCTCCGAGAATTGTTTTTGCTTTTAGAGATGCAAGGAGTTTGAGAAGCTGTATTGTTCCCTTGTCATATCCCTTTTCATAATTTCCAAGTGGTCCGTTCCATACGATGAGTTTTGCTTTTGAAAATATAGGCTTGAATGACGCAATCGTTTCTGGTCCAATATCGACAATCTTTTCATCATCACCCACCTCAAGTGGCATAACTGTACGAGAAACACCTTTTGCGTTTTCGGTTACCACATCAAGAACAGGAAGAATTTTTGGTGAGTTCAAAATTGAACGTGGTGTTTCTGTATCGTCGACAAGTGATTCACCAATTGGAAGCTTTTTATCCCGAAGAATATTGTTCAAAATTGCACCTCCGACAAATACCTCATCAGCACTTTTCAAATAACGTGTGATAAGTGGAAGTTTGGTTGAAATTTTTGCGCCGCCAAGTACAAACACAAATGGATGTGGTGGAACAAGCGCGAGGGAAAGATTTTTTATTTCTTCTGTCATCTGAAGTCCGGCATACGAAGGAAGATATTTGGGAACACTCACGATTGATGCGTGTTCACGATGTGATACAGAAAATGCATCATTGACGTACACATCTGCAAACGACGCGAGGAGTTTTGCAAAATTCTGATCATTTTCTTTTTCACCAGCATTGTGGCGGAGATTCTCAAGCAACAAAAATTGTCCCTTTTTCAAAGATCCAAGTGCTTTTTCAATTGCATCTTTGTTGTATGAATCAAGGAAAACGCATGGGACTTTCTTCTTTTTCAAATGAAAAAATACAGGCAACAACGTATCATTCTTTCCTTCGCCAATATGACTTACAACAATCACCTTTGCTCCCTTCTTTAGGAGAAATGAAATACTATTGAGTGCTTTTTCAATTCTAAACGAATCTCTGACTTTGCCATCCTCTATTGGAACATTTAAGTCCGATCGGACTAAGATTGTTTTATTTTTGACTGACCCTATCTGTCGCAATGTTTTCATAAATTATTTGTTACTTTTCGTTGAGGTATTAATTGAATTTGAAATCTGGGATGCTTTGGCTACAATTTTTGAAAATCGAATTGGATTCAAACTATCACGTCCGACGAGCAATCCTTGAACTCCACCTTCTCGCAAAAATGCCTCGCAGTTTTCCACGGTGACTGACCCTCCATAAAGCACTGGTACATCTGAACCCTTACTACCATACATATCAGTCAACACTTTTTTAATAAACACAGACATCTCGCGTGACTCTTCAGGCGTTGCTTGGCGAACTGCGTTTTTGCCGATTGCCCATACAGGCTCATATGCAATTGTAAGTGAAGTGAGCTTTGATTTTGGAAACAGTGCGAGTGATTCTTCTAAATCGCGCTTTACTGCAATGTGATAATCAGCACTACTGTCTCGAGATTTCTCTCCTACGCACAAAATTATCGAAAGTCCTGCCTTGAGTGCATTCTCAATCTTGCGTGCGACGACTTCGTTCGTATCGCCTTCATTTCTTTTTTCAGAGTGTCCAACAAGAGTAAGCGTTGCACCGAGTGAGAAAATCATTTGTGCTGATACTCCACCTGTGTATGCACCTTCTTTCTCAAAGTGCACATCCTGTGCTCCATACTTTATCTTTTTGTTTTTTTGAAATGCTGATAGATAGATACTTGGAGGGCATAGTGCGTGCTCGACGTTTTTGATCAATTTTATTCGTGAAGTATATTCTTTGATACACTTTTCAACCTCTTTTATCGACTTAGGGTTCATCTTCCAATTTCCGATTATTTTTAGTGTTTTCATACAAAAAGTATATCATAGCGTTATTTCCAATACATAAAATACCCCCGTCACTCATGAGTGACGGGGTTATTTTATGTATTGGAAACCAGTACAACAACCCTATTCCACCTCCTCCCACGAAATCGTACTGTATGAGTCTGATGTAAGCGGAAATGATGGTGGTGGAGCATACAGAAGGTTTGCATCATACGTGAGCACTCGATCAATGTATCCACTTACATGCTGCCCCCCAGAGTTTGCATATGCAAATCCGTAACGTTGATTTGTCGCAATCATTCCATAAAGTCGCAAAATTGATCTATCGTAATACGTAGAACATGATGATGAGTAGTAATACCGCCCCACTCTACCATTTTGCGCAATTAGTGCTGCGTCGATCTGCAAATCATCCTCTGAAACAAATCCGACATTGATATTTTTTTGAGCAATGAGTGCAATCACGTCTTGACCATCATAGTTAGTATATTTCAAATCATTGTTGATTGTGATGCTTTTACGCAACCCTGCGTTGTCTGGAAATCGCCCTGCGGCAATTGTGAGTCTGGCAGTATTTATAGTACCTTCAACCCAAAGATTGTCTTCCACGAAAATTAAACCATTTGAAGGAAATGCATAATTCCCAATTAGTACCTGCCCATTGTTCGAGCGAATACTCCATGTTCCCCATCCATCCTCACCACTTGAATTTTGACTACATCCATTTGATACAGTCGAAAGATTGGTCACTCGATACAAATCAAAAGTATCATTTGTCTTTAAAAGTATCCGGTATCCAAGTGCACCTGAACTCGCAAAGTATCTACCACTTGATTGAGCACTTGTCTTAATCTGAGAAAGGTTTGCAGTAATTCCGGTAAAATCAGCAGGACTCACAGGAAATTGTCTTCCCGCCATAAATACATCACTTCGAGTTGCAGGTGTCAGCGGTGGTCTCTCTGCGGCAACATACTGAGTATACAAACCAGTCTGTGGAGGTGGCTTTACGTGTGTGTGCACACCAAATTCAAGTTTTTCTGCTCCAGAATCATTATGGTCAGGATCGTCATAGCTTGCAACAGTGCTCGTCACCACGTTGTGCGCAAGTCCATCAAAACGCACACCGCCGTTTGAGTGAATCGGTCCAAATGTTTCTGTGCCTTCTCCAAATCGCATTGTGTCATTTGCCACCACGGCCCATTTTGCAAAAGACGGTATCGCGAGCTTTGCTTGAATTGTTCGAGAAATAGTTGGAGCTTCTGTAACGACACCCTTTGATGCAATAGTCACTACGGTCGAACCCGTTGGCGGAGGAGTGATGGTGAGAATAAATTGCCCAATCACATTTCCATTTTTGTCTTCAAAATCATGAGTGTATGGTCCTGGCTGTCCTGTGCCATCTTGAAAATCATTTTTGTTGTGAGCGAGATGCCAACGATAATAATCAATCCCCGCTTCAGCAATTTGAAATGCTTGTTCTTTGTAGTACGAATTTCGCACGAGCTTCATTGTTGTCTGTGTCCAGCCCACAAATCCAGCTACAAGTGTAATGGCAATAGATGAAAACACAACCACACCAAGCAACATAGTTCCTCTTTTTTTTGTGTGTGAATGTGATCTGTGTAAATGCATATATAGATATTGTAAATCAAACTAACCAAAAACAATAACAAAAAATGTGTATCAAAAAATATACGATTACAAATTGTCTTTTAGATTTCGAAGTGATACTTGAGTCACAATAGAAAGTGGTGATGGAAGCGCGTTCACGTCTTCATCAATAATCACTTCCACTCGCACCAGTCTCACAGAAGTCACCGTCACAGGAGAAGTGAGTGCACTCGTGCTCCCGTTATAGTTGGTATCAAAGTATGTAAAAATTGGCGTCGCACCATTTCTCACATTTTGTATCAATGAGAGAGTTGTTTCGTTTTGAGAATTGTAGGTGTATGGATTGCCCGTCGGAACAATAGTTCCCTTTTTCAAAATTGTCCCGTCAAGATAGTATCGAATTCGCTCTTTGACACCATTGTCATCTGTATCAGTAAAAAATATAAACTCGTTTTCACCTGCGCTTTCAATTGCATACGCACCAAGTGATGATGGTGACGCTCCGCGAATTTCGTTGATCATTGGACGAAGAACTTTTCGTGCATCTCCTGCTACATCGAGAGATTTTGTAAAATATCGATTGAAAGAAAACACATCTCCTCCAAATTTTCCAACTACCACCACAAGCATTCCCAAGACAGCCACCGTGACCACTGTCTCGGCGAGACTAAATCCTGCTTTTTTGTTGTAAAATAATCTGTTCATTTTATGGTGTAAGCACTACATCAGCTTGTTGCCAGTCATCATCAATAGTGATAAGTGTACTTGAATCATTGTACCCTGTTTTTGAAACAGTAAGGGCGTAGGTGCTTTGTGCCAAGTTTTGAAATGAGACCTGTCCTGGTGGAGTACATGATGATGAATAGGTAAGACTTATGTCTGACACAAGCGGTGTGGCACTCGTGTCAGAAGTTGAAAGAAAGAGCTTGTAGCGAATGTAGCGATTGCCACTGTGGTGTGATCCAAGAGTTTTGTTTGACAATGTATAGTAGGTATTTGCAGTTGCATCCGGTCCAGTAAATGTCCAAGTAGCATTGTCGTTGTTTGACGCAATCTGGAATTTCACACTATCACTTCCCACAAGCGGTGATTGGTCTGTCGGCAACCAGAGAATTTCATTATAATTTGTTGAACTTGAACCAGAATCAAATGTCGATGACTCAAGTGTCCCACTTGATGCATACACACTGCCGGTCTGGTGAAGAGTGAGTGTGCCAGGAAGTACATCAAAATCCACACTTCCGTTGTCTAAGAAATACTGATCAGCAGACACAAATGTAGCTTGTCCTCCCCCACCTGACCAATCAGTCTGTGAGAAAAATCCTTGTCCAGTGTTTTTTGTATTTTCAAATGAACTTGATTGGTCATCGAGCTCAACTGTTGCTCCTGAAATTGGTAAGTCAGTTGCAGAATCTTTCACGGTCACCATGAGTGTACTGGGTGCCTTTGGGGCAACAATAAACTGTATTGCCTGGCTTGAGTTTGGCGCAAGGTCAAATTGCAAAAGCGGATTTGATCCAATCAAATCATATCCCACATCAATCGGCGAAATAGTGTACGTGTCCCACTCCAAATCTGGGAGTGACAAACTTCCACCTGCACCTGTTTCAAACACATCGTCAAACTTTACCACATCGGGATTCGTACCAATTTTTTTTGTTCCTGTAAGAGAAAAGTCAAAATCAGAAACTGGTGCACATACTGAAGTCACACTCTCAACCGTGAGAGTACTCAGCAAATCGATTGCCAAAGAAATTTGTGTAATAGTTTGCGATGCGACGAACGCTTGTGGTGTGATTGGTGTCGAACCCAAAAGTTCAGCAGAGGTGTATGTACGTGATGATGAGTAGCCATTTTTTGTTACTGACACATCATAGATTGACGAAGGTGGCACATCGATGATTTGCAAAAATCCATCGATATTTGTTTCGTCGGTCAAATTGACCGCTGGTGTCACACTACTGTTGACCACTGTCACCTCAGCTTCAGATACTGGCAATCCATTTGCATCAAACACTTGCACAAACAGTGCGCCGTTGTTCGAAGAAAGTTCAAGATTTTTTGGTGCGACAAGAGAAGAGAAGATAAATGGTTGGGTATATTTGCACTGTGTACATGCCACTTCGATTTCGACATGCTTGTTGTCTGCGGGAGCAGTGTCATTTGGATTTCCGCCGAGTGTACCATCGTACGGCTGATCAATATTTCGAATTGCAATATCAACTTCAAATGAAATTCCGTCTCGTACTATAGTTTGTGTTTGCGGAAGTGTTCCTGATGGAATTCCACCACTTGTACCTACACTCGAATACGACATATTTCGAATTATTTCAAATTGCTCGTTTGCGATGTTTGTCGCAACAGTTTTCACCTTTATTGATGCAAGAAGCACACTCACCTTTTGGTATACGCCATATAGTGCCATAGACACACCCACAAAAAAAGCTATTGCAACAAGTGTCTCAACAAGTGTTGTCCCTCGTGAAAAAAAAGTTTTCTTGTGTGATAAATAATTCATACTATCCAATTGTATCCATTAGTGAGTACATCGGTGTAATCATCGATACTGCAAAAAATCCCACAGCTGCTCCAATCAAAATCATGAGCACTGGTTCAACAATAGTAGAAAGGTCTTTTGTCTTTGCTTCTACTTCCGCTTCATAAAAATTTGCAATATCCAAAAGCATATCGCCGAATTTTCCTGTCTCCTCTCCTACTTCCATCATTTCACCCACCATCACTGGGTACAAATCTACACGCTCTTTAAAAATTGAAGAAAGTGGCACACCTTTTTGAACTGAATCTACTGCTTTTTGAATAAGATTTTTATAGTGAGTATTTTGAACAACGTCTTTAGTAATCTGAAGCGCGCGAATCACATCCACACCTGAAGCAAGAAGTGACGAAAGTGTGCGTGCAGTTCGTGCCGAATTCATTTCGCGAATAATATTACCTACTACAGGAAGTCGGAGCACTAGCATATCGAGAAGTGGTTGCATTCGCTCTGCCCTGATGACTGCGCGCATCAAAAACACAAATCCAATCAAACTCGCAAACACCAAAAGTGGCGAAGATGAAAGTGTATCACTAATCCAAATCACGAGCTTTGTTGATGCAGGAAGTTCAATATTGAGTTCTTTGAATGTACCAGTAAGTGTTGGTACCACATAAATCATCATTAGTATTCCAATCAAAAACATCGCAGAAATAATGACAGTCGGATATGTCATTGCGCCTTTGACTTTTCGAGTAAGGTTGTAACTTTTTTCCAAGTTTGCACCAATTTCTGCAAGTGATGACGCGAGTTTTCCTGATTCTTGCCCTGCCCGCACCATTGAGACAAAGAGAGTTGAAAATACCTTTGGGTATTTTGACATTCCATCAGAAAGAGTTCCTCCTTTGTCGATAGTTTTCATCAAATCATCAATAATATTTTGAAATTTTTTGTTCTTTGTCTGTTTGTGGAGTACTTGAAGTGCACGAGAGAGCGGAAGACCCGCGGTGAGCATTCCACTTAAGTTTCGGGTAAAGATAATTTTCTCAGAAAGTTTTACTTTTCCAAAAATCGCATCAATAAAGGGGATGTTGATTTCGAGAGCTCCTCTTTTTTCGGAAATCATGAGCGGGACATTACCCTGATCACGAAATTGCTTGGTGAGTACAAACCTGTCTTGTGCTTCAATCACACCTTCCTCAATTTTTCCTTCTTTAGTTTGAATTTTATAATTAAATTTCATATTAGGAGTTAGCGGTAAGTGATTAGGGGTTAGTGAAATCAAATTGCTATTACTATAATTATACGATAAAAATTTTTTTTTGCTCGTTGAAATCTTTGAAAAATTAAAAATCTCTCCTAGGAGAGATTTTTAATTTTGATTTTTTACTATTGCTTACCCCTCCGCCCTGCGGGCACCTCCCCTCATAGGGGAGGTAAAATTCCGTGTTCCTGTGTTTTACGTTCTACGCTTAACGTTCTGCGTTCTGTCCGCGTCAAGTCCGCGCTTTTCTGCGTTTAGTCTGCGTTTTGTTTATTCAGAGACCACACGAAGCACCTCTTCTGTCGTAGTATTTCCAAGCACTGCCTGATAGATACCGTCTTCAATCATTGTCATCATTCCCTCTTTCTTTGCCTGCGCTTCAATATCGTCCGCTGATGAACCTTTCAAAATCATTTCTTTGATTGAGGCACTCATTTTCAATGCTTCGTGAATACCCACTCGTCCTTTGTATCCATCTTCGCTTTCTTCACTTTTCTTTGGCCGATAAAAAGGAATCGTTGTCCAATCATCTTTCTCTCCAATCGCTTTTTCGAGTTTCAAGAGTTCGAGCATTCGATCAAGATCAATAATTCCCGCAAGTGCTTTCAATTCTCCTTCAGACAAAATATATTTCTCTTTTGAATTTGTAAGTCTTCGCACGAGACGCTGTGCCACAACCACTTTGACTGTAGATACAATCAAAAATGGCTCCACTCCCATATCAATCATACGTGGTATTGCACCTGACGCTGAGTTGGTGTGAATTGTTGAAAGCACAAGGTGACCAGTGAGAGCGGCGTTGACGGCAAGTGATGCAGTTTCCCCGTCTCGAATTTCCCCTACCATCACAATGTCTGGGTCTTGTCGAAGAAGTGCACGGAGTCCATTTGCAAATGTCATCCCGATTTCAGACTTCACTTGAGTTTGGTTGATTCTCGGCATTTGATATTCTATTGGATCTTCAACTGTTGAAATATTCACATCGGGAGTATTCAAAATATCGAGCATTGTATAAAGCGTAGTTGATTTTCCAGAACCAGTAGGTCCAGCAGCGAGTACCATTCCGGTTCTTTGCTTCATACCATCATGAATACGATCGAGCGATTCACCATGAAATCCAAGTGCTTCGAGTGTGAATCCTTTTGAATTTTCTTTCAAAATACGAATAACAGTTTTTTCTCCGTAATATGTCGGAAGTGTTGAGACACGAAATGATACTTTTTCACCATCATTTTCAATCTTGAATCGTCCGTCTTGTGGAATACGCTTTTCATCTAGCTTGAGATTCGAAAGCACTTTGATACGTGCAATGATTCCTGCAGTTGCGTCTTTTGGAAGAACCATCGCATCTCGAAGAAGTCCGTCGATACGATATCGCACAATCAGCTCATGTTCACCTGGTTCGATGTGGATATCAGATGTATTTTGAATTATTGCGTGAGAGATAAGTGTGTCTACAATCTTCACCACAGGCAAATCTTCCGCCATTTCTTTCAAATCTTTTTCTGATACTACTTCTCCGTCAGTTTCTGCAATAGTCTTCAGTGACGCAGATTCTTTTTTGATGATGTCATCAAATTCTGCTTTGAGTGTTTTTTTGTATTGCTGGAGTGCAATTTTGATTGATTCTTGATCAGTAAGACGAGGAAGAATTTTGAGTCCTACTTTCTTCTTTACCGAATCAATGACCGAAATATCATCAATATCAAGCATTGCCACCTCGAGACCTTCTTTTGTCTTTTGATACGCAATCACGTTGTGTGTGCGAGCAATTGGCTCTGGAATAAGTGAGAGTACCGAGAAATCTATCTTCTCTCCTTTGAGACTCACGAATGGAATTCCAAGTACGTACGCCTCAGTTCGTCGCAAATCCTCTTCCTTTATTTTTCCAAGAGAAAGAAGTGCGTTGCCGATAGTTTCGTTTTTTTCTTCTGCACGTTTTTCTGCATCCGCAATATCAGAAGTGGACGCGAGTCCTGCTTCTAAAATAAATTTTTTAAGTTGAGTGTCTTGATTGCGCATGTGGATATAAATAGTAGTTAGTATAAGTAGATAGTATGAGTATTTGAATACTTATTCTTTCTACCTGTACTATCTACTTACTACTTACTACTTACTACTTACTAAATTATTATATCAGTAATACAAAAACTCACAGCATTTCTGCTGTGAGTTTTGAAAATAATTAGTTCCAAGAAATTTCAACTCTTCCACCGTATCCACCTGCACCTGAGTTTGCACGTGAAGTAGCCGGGTCAGATGTTCCAGAAGTTCCACAATTATCTGTTGATCCTCCGTCACCACCTCTTCCTGCATTACCTGTAGCTGGAGTTGATGGTGTTCCACCCAAACCTCCGATTGATGCAAGTCCTGTAGCATGAGCTGTTTTGATCAATGAATTTTTAACATCATCTAAGAATGTAGTTGATCCTCCAGTCGGACACACCTCGCTTCTTCCACCTTCCCCTGATACACCTGCATATGGTACTGATCCTGCTCCGCCTTTACCAACAGAAATAGTGTATGTGGCACCAGAAGCAAGACTCAATGAGTATGACCTGTATTCACCAGAAGCACCTCCACCTCCTGCTCCTCCGGCTTTAAATGTAGAACTAGGTAGAGGACCAGATCCTGGGTCACCTGCTTGACCGTTTCCAGTAGCCACACCTCCACTTCCAGTTATATTACACACAGTTGGTACTGAACAGACAGCTCTACCACCATCACCTCCTGCTCCACCGCCCGCTGATGCTATGGTTGTTGAGTTCAAAACCATACTTGAAGATGTTCCAGATCCTCCATCAATTCTAAGAGTTGTGTTTGAATTTGTATGAGGTGCACCTGCCCCTCCTCCACCGCCACCTCCCCATATTTTTACAGTGAAAGTACTTCCTCCAATTGATGGGTCAACATAAAATGTTGTTGCGGTACACATTACACAAGCACCAGATGTTGTTTGGATTCCACTTCCGTTGATTGTATATGTTTGAGTATTTCCAGTTGGGCCTCCACCACCTCCAGCACACAAGACAAGGTAGCCTGCGCTATTTGCACAAACTGGTGCCGGGAATGTTGCGCTTGGGTTTTCGACATCATTCAAAGATTCGATTTTTGCATTTCCCAACACTTCAAGCTGATTTGTGAGTGTTCGATTTGCTACTGCAATATCATTTGCAGTAAATAATCCATTAATATCGAGCAAACTTCCCATAATTGGATTGCCTCCTTTTGCTTGTCCTGATGTTGTGACATTAAGTGGAGCTGCTTTGTTGCCAGACGGTGGATTGCTACCTGGTCCTTGCCACTGCGCTGATATCATACTCACACCAAGACCCACCACGAGTCCAAGTATGATTATTTTTGCTGAATGTAGATAATAATTTTTCATAATTTAATTGTAATACTAATAATAATTCTTGTACTGTTGATAATTAAAATTCTTCGAATCGTGGCTTTTTTGGACCGGCTGAACTTGTCTGCACGCTACAGTCTGGGAAAATAGTTGCGGACACTGTTCCTGTAAGAGGGAGGCCGCCAACGTCGAGACATTGCATTGTGACTGTGAATCCCTGCGGTGGAATAAGCGAGTAATCATAAACAAACGATCCCTCATCAACACCAATATACCCAAACACATTTCCTAGTGGTGGCAATCCATCACCATGCGTTCCACTACTCCATGGAATCAATGTATTCGTAGTTGAGTTAGTTGAGTAGCAAGTATTAGTAGATGGTACAGATTCCCACCAGACTTCAAATTCAGTAGCACTTATATCATCTGGTAAACATCGAGCATTGATCGTCTGACCAAGTGTCGGGCCAGGAAGTGTGGTGAGGGTAATTGTAGTAGATGCTTCATGAGTCACACCAAGGTCGTCTACGCAACTAATCCAATACGTCACTGCTGTTGGAGCAGCATTTGGCACTCCGACATCGGTTTGTGTTGAGGTTGACCAAAATGTAGTTTCTGGTGATGGGAGATTTATAACACTTGTCCAATTTGCGGCATTTTTTGAAGATCCACCGATTACCATACCTGTGTTTGTTGGTGGAGAAACTTTTCCTGCTGTACACGCTTTTGTATTCAATGTGTATGCGTTTTGATTGTCTGACCAAGAAAGATCAACAGTCTGCCCAGGAGTACTTGCATTGTATGTTGACTGACTTGCCACAAGAGTGAGACCTGCGCCAGATGCACCGAGAATTTCAATATCAGCTGTGTCTGTCGCAACTGCACCCCATGGAGTCACACAACTTACTTTGTATTGTATGTCTGAACCTGCAGGCAATACTGTCGCGAGTCCTAGAATACTTGATGGTGTCGTACCATTTAGTGGTGTATATGAAGGATTGATTGGACCGTTCCAATTTGGGACAGTGACACTTTGAGCATTTGCAAGATTTATTGCACTACCTACACATGTTGATAGTGTATATCCCATGTTTTGAGGTTTGTATTCAAGGTCAACTGTGTCACCTTGGTTTACTTGAGTGACAGGTACACCATTTTTGTATGCAGTGAGATCCATTGGGAAAAGTTCAAAGGCAACTGTGTTGACTGAAGAGTGAATTGCGTCTCCGTTTAGTGGATTTATACATTCTATATAGTAACGTGCGTCTGATAACTCTCGGTTTATCACCTGACTTCCACTCACTTGTCCACCTCCTGCTGATTGAAGAACTGTGTTTACAGGATTCCAGTCTGCTGTCTGAGGAGTTCCGGGTGTCGCACCTATAAGTACTGAGAGGTGCTTTGCTGGATCTGATTGTTGGATTCCAGGACCTGTACCAAATGGACCAAATTCACCATTTGGAAATGAGTATGTAATATTATAATTACTACTATCGAGTGAGTATGCCCGACAACTATTTGGTTGTACTCCTACAGAATAATATGTAAGTGTTGCTTGAGTTGCCGTATTGACTGCATTAGGATCAAGATTTATCCACACACCTACACCAACCACATTTACAGTACCGGCTTTTATCATTGTGTTTCCACTTGTCATCTGACACACAATTGCAATATAGTGTGTTCCAATTGGGAGCATTACACCAGTACCAGAAGAACCAGCTTGAAGCATTGATGCCTGAACTGGGAAGTTTGATGCACCTTGAATTGCACATGAATTTGCACCTGCAGTGTTCCACTTATAATAAAGTCCTTGAGTCACTGCGATTTGTATAGTAAATGGACTTGTGACCGGAGTAATAGGAATTGAAGTGAGATTTGCTGGTGTATATGTTGGAGCAAGTGAGCCTGGTGGAATTGCACCAACATCGAGAAATACATTTTCGCTTGGATTCACAGTTGATGATGAGAGCCGCACCATTGAAAAGTCTACCCATCCCACAACTTCATCTCCCCATGCAAAACCTGAGAAAAGACCGTTTGAAGCAACAGTCACTCCATATATTGGATTTATTGCTGAAGAAAGTGATACAAATCCATCCCAACCATCTGTTCGAGTTGAACCACTGCAAGAATTGTTGACGTTCCAATAGCTTGAACCAGATATTCCAGAGCAAAATCGTACAAATCCAGACACTTTACCAGTTGTTGCATTGTAGGTGGCATTTGATCCGCCTCCTGGAATTCCAGAAAGTCCACCAAATTTGACCCAGCCAACATTGTCACTCCATCCATATCCTGTGAGCGCACCACCTGCACCAACAGTAACTTTGTAGTTTGAGACACCGCAAATATCAGATGCAGTCATGCTCCCCGTTTTACAATTCATACTAATCCATCCGACATTGTCACTCCAGGCGAATCCTTCGAGTTCGACAGTGGCAGATTGAGCGCTCGCAAATGACACTCCAACCACAAATGCACCCAACATTACACACGGCGCTATGAATTTTTTTATTTTTTCAAACATATGTATGATAATGTGCGATTATTTGAGTCTTTTAATGAGTTCTTCTTTTGTTGTTCGAGCTTCGACTGTTTCTTGTTCGGTTGGCAGACTGCTATTGCCTTCGTTTATTCGATTTATCATTTCTACCTTTGTACTTACTGATACATCTTGCTGTTCACCAAGTCGTTGAATCATATCCTCTTTGATTCTTCGATTTCTTTGCTCTCCAAATTGTCGTACAATATAGAAAATACCAAACATAAGTATTGCGATAATGAGAATTGAAATGTACACTTTTTTCTTGTCGTGAGTAGGTGGCACAGACTGAGATGAAGATTGAGCAAAAGGATTTTGTTCCATAGTAAATATAAATTATTGAATACTACTTTATAGTATCATTGACTAAATAGATTTTTGTTTAGAAGTGTGGATAAAAGGAGGATTTAGTATGAGAATATAGAATGAGAATATAGTATAAGTATTATTTTTACTCTTTCTCTTTCGAGTCACGCATAAAATTCTGGTGAATTTTTGCTATGCTCGACTCGTCAGCCTTGCGCAATGATTTAAAAGAGAAAAGAGTCCAGCTTTTTTTAAAAAAATACTTCTAGAATACACAAAGAGCGGCGCCGTAGGCGCCGCTCTTTGTGTATATTTTTATGTTTGGTTTCCAAAAACCAGAATCCTCCTCACTTTGGAACATTACGGAGCGCGACGGCGCGAGTATAGCAAAAATTCAGCAGAATTTTATGCGTGTTCCAAATGAGGAGGATTGGAAAGAAAAATACTTACTCTATATTCTCATACTAAATTCTTTTTTTCTTACCCCTCCGCCCTGCGGGCACCTCCCCTCATAGGGGAGGCAGGAGTTCAGCATTTTACGCTCTACGCTCCACGTTCTGCGTACAACATATACCTATCATTTATTCCTTTCCTTCCTCTGCTACTTCTTCTTTCGAAATTTCTTCCGCTACTTCTTTGAGCGTTGAAAGTGATGCATATCCTTCATCATCACCTGTCGACGGTGCTTCATCACCCTTTATTCCCTTGATATCAATTCTCCAACCTGTAAGCTTTGCTGCAAGACGAACATTCTGTCCACCTTTTCCGATTGCAAGAGAGAGTTGGTCTTCGGCAACCTCAATCATGGCCTTTCTCTCTTCAACATTGACGTCAATTGAGAGCACTTTTGCAGGTGAAAGAGATTTTGCGACAAACTCCTTTGGTTCTTCTGACCAAGGAATAATATCTACCTTTTCTCCATTGAGCTCAGTCATAATAGTAGTGACACGAACACCTTTTTGTCCAACACATGATCCCACTGGGTCTACGTGTTCATCATTTGAGTGAACTGCAATTTTTGAGCGTGATCCTGCTTCTCGGGCAATAGATTTTATTTCCACAACACCACTTGCTACTTCTGGAGCTTCAATCTTGAATAGTTCTGCCAAAAATTTTGGATGTGAGCGAGAAAGCTTGAGATTTACACCTCGAGGAGTTTCTTCTACAAGATACAAATACGCCTTGATTCTATCTCCACGATTATATCTCTCTCCAGGGATTTGTTCATCATGTGGCAAAATTCCTGTTGCGCGATTGAAATCTACGAAAATTGTTCCACGTTCAATCTTTTGAATGATTCCGTTGATGATTTCTCCTTCTTTGTTTCCATATTCATCAATAATTGATCCACGTTCTGCTTCACGAATACGTTGAATAATTACTTGCTTTGCTGTTTGAGCAGCGATTCGTCCATAATTTTCTTGTGCTTCGAGTGGGAAAATAATTTCATCTCCGAGTTTTGAATCACCCTTGATGAGCTTCGCGTCTTCAAGAAGAATATGATGCTCAGGATTAAATCGTACACGTTCATCTCCTTCCACAATATCTTCTGTGTCTCCGAGATCTACTTCCTCTTCTTCAAGGTTAATCATTCGAGCGGTAGACTCATCCACCACAATCTTCACTTGAAGAAATGATGTTTCGCCTGTTTCAATATCAAAATGTGCTCGGACAATTTGTCCTTTTTTTCCATAATCTTTTTTATATGCGGCTGCGAGTGCTTGTTCAATAGCATCAATAATCTTTTCTTTCGGTATTTTGCGTTCTTCTTCAAGCTGGAGAAGTGCAGATTTCATAACTTTTAGGTCTAACATAATCTAGTGATAAGGAAAAAGTGATAAGGAAATAGCGATTTATTTCAAGTTCTCTCTATTCGCTGTGCCCTAATTACTTTTCACTTATTATTACTATTAAATTGTCCTTAATTCCCAAAAAATCCTTATAAATAAGCATTTTTGTAATAAAGAACGCCCGTTTCAGGACGGACGTATCTTTACTATAGCATATCTTCCTAAAAACAAAAGTGGGGCATAATGAACTTAAATTTTATACAAACACTATTGACAAAAAGACATTATAATTATATTATATGAAAAAATTCATATCATGAAAAATAAACCAAACGAGAAAAGAATTCCTCGAAATCTGCGTATCTATGGTGCTACTCAAGCACAGATTGCAGTCGCAAAGAAAATTTCATTCCCTGAGTATGATTTAGCGATTAGAAAAGACATAAAGTCCATAGAAGATGTTGTCATGAAAGCCAACAGTGTCGCCGATGAGGACAGAAAGGCATTTCATGCTCTGTGGGATTTATTTTCAATGGTTGATATAATACAAGCCGGCAATAACTCTGAAAAAATTGAAATTGCATTTGTGCGAACCCGAGAAGGTTCTCGAGTGGAGAAATTGATCCTAAAAATGCTGACCTCCGAGTAATTTAAAAACGCGCCTAACGGCGCGTTTTACTAATTAAAGATATGAACACTGTCCCGGGAAATTTAGAAACGAGCCAATCGTTGTAGCAGAGTTACCTGAGCAAAAACAACTGAAACTAGCGCCATTTCCAGACGAATTCGAATAATCATTACATGAGTATCCTGATGGTAGTTGTAGATTGGTCGAACCTGTTGGTGGATTTGTATTAGAAACACTGGTGTTTACAAATGTTACAGGATCATCAAGATACGCTCGAACAACAGAACTAAGATCTTCGACAAATATAATTCCGGTATCTTCGTATCGCGTACATTCACCATTGAGAATTATTCCATTTTCACAGAATTCAACCTTTGTATTGTTGTTCATATTCATATTTCTTACCAAGTCTTGAACTTTGACTGACTCTTGAGCAATATTTGAATCAAGCGACGAACCCTTTTGTTGTACGCCTGACATTCCAGGAATCATGTTTCCCATTACTCCTCCAAAAATAAACATGAGCACTGCAATCATGAGCACTTTTCCCTCGCTGTGAGTACTTGGTGTACTTACTTGTGGATTTGATTGTGAATTGTTTTCCATTATTTACAAATTAGCTATTAATACAACTCTAATTATACGTGGGTGCTATCGAGACGCAAGGGGAAACGCATAAAATAGGGCTGAAATTTAGCAAAGCTAATATTTTTACAGAACTACATTTTTAGTCTATACTAAAAATTCATAAGGGAGTTTGCATTTTACCCTATCCCCTTAGCACTTATCACTAATTACTCATACATATGAATCTTTTACACGACATCGAAGCCGGCAAAAATACCCCAAATGAAATCAATGTAATCATTGAAATCAACAAGGGTTCAAAAAACAAGTACGAAATAGACAAAGAAACAGGCATTATTGCACTCGACCGTGCAATGCATACAAGCCAAGACTACCCATTTGACTATGGATTTGTCCCACAAACTCTTTGGGACGACGGAGACGCCCTTGATGTGGTGCTTTTGACTACATATGCGCTTCTTCCGGGAATTCTCGTTCGTGCACGACCTGTCGCTGTGATGCACATGGTGGATGGAGGTGAGGCAGATGAAAAAATCATTGCAGTACCAAAGGATGATCCACGATGGGATGACATTAAAGACTTGAGTGACCTCAATAAGCACACACTCAAGGAAATTGAACACTTTTTTGCAACATACAAGAAACTTCAAAATAAATCTGTTGAAATAAATGGATTTGAAGGTGCGGATACTGCACGTGAGGCAGTAACTCGTTCGATTGGACTGTATAAGGAGAAGAATGCGAAGTAGACGCGGACGGAATGCGGACAATTGAACATGGAACATGTGACCTAAAACACTAGAACATTAAACAAACCCCAAAAGAGCGGCGCCTGCAGGCGCCGCTCTTTTGCACACCACATGCGCAATTTTCTCCTATATACTTAGAATGTAACGATGTAGACAGTGTGTACGTTATACAAGTGTGAGGTTATTAGTATTAATACAAAAAAACTATCTTATGAAATATATATTAGGTTTAGTAATGGCATTTGTGCTTTCCATGACGGGTTTTGTAGCATCACGCAATCACGCATACGCGGAAAGTGGTAGCAACGACGACAATGACAGCAGTGAGTCTTCTGATGATTCAGATGAATCTGACGATTCTGGGAATGATTCTGAAGATGACTCAAACGAGAGCGATGATTCTGGTAATGACTCCGATGACGACATAAATGACGACAAAGGAGGCCTTCGACCACGTGTTGATAAAATACGTGAAATGGAATACAGAAAAGAACGCGAAGACTGGAAAAACGCTCTTAATTTATCAAAAGATGAATTTAAGTTTAAAAAAGATGAAGCGTCAGAAAGCATGCGCATGATGACCGCTGAATTCAAAGCGAAGCGAGAAGCACTCAAAGAGCAATTCGAAAAGAGAAGTGAAGAATTCAAGCAAAAGAAGGAACTCATGAAAGAAGAGCTCAAAAAGAAACTTGGTGAAGTTCGAGGAAACATTTTTATCAGATTTGATATTGCGGTAGAACGTCTCACTCAAATTCAAGACAAGCTTGCACTTCGAATCGACACATACACAAACGAGGGCAAAGATATGTCTTCTGCAAAATCATATCTTGATTCATCAAAATCTCACCTTGCGAAAGCAAAAGTTCTCATCGCCGATGCAAAAACAAAAGCTGAATCAGACACATCATCAACTACAGCAACCATCACTGATGATAGAGACAATAGTATAAACCAAGCACTTCGAGACGAAATTCGCGCACTCCTTAAAAGCGCAAAAGAAGAATTGAAGCTTGCGCATGATGATTTGAAGAATGCATTCAAATCAATAGTCGGAGTTATCAATCCAAAAAGTGATGACGACAGTGATGATTCAAACGACGATTCAAATGATGATTCATCTTCTGATGACAATTCAGATGGTTCAAACAACTAATAACAATTAATAAAAAACTCAATGGAAAACTTTGAACAAAACACACAAATGCCTCCAGTAGAAAACAAGCCGCCAGTTGTAAATGTCACTCAAAAGCAAACTGGACAAGGCGCACTTCTTGGTTCAATTATTATTATTTTGTTGATAGTTGTTGGTGCGATTTTTGTCATCAAAAATACACGAAACACAATGACAGATTCTGTAAATGATCAACAAATGAACACGGAATCACAAGATGAAGTAATGGACACAAATACATATGTCGAGACACAATCTTCAGTATCAGGTTCAGACGAACTATCTGAAATTGGGACTGAAATCGACGCAACAAATATCAATTCTGTAGATTATGGAGTTGATGAAGAATTCAAATAAATAGTAGTAGTACAAAATAGTACATACAAGAAACGGGCGGACGCATACGCGTCCGCCCGTTTCTTGTATCCTCCAAAAAGCGTGTGAATTTTAAAACTTTACCTTTACCCCAATTTATTGTAGACTCATTGCACTATTTCGCATGAAATCGGACGGACAATGAGTATTTAAAAATTATTATTTAAGCACCGCATTTTAAATTTGATATATGAATCACACAGTAAAAAAACTAGAGAAAAGTAGAGTGGAAATTGAAGGCGAGCTCGCAGTAGATATTTTCGAGGGGTATCGTGCACGCGCACTCGAACACCTCGGTGCACACATTGAAGTCGATGGATTCCGCAAAGGACATGTACCGGCATCTGTACTTATAAAACATATTCCAGAAAATCTTCTCCTTGAAGAAATGGCAGAGATGGCACTCGGTGAGCACTATCCAAAAATTTTGGAAACTGAAAAACTCGATGCTATTGGACGACCACAAATTGCTATCACCAAGCTCGCTCCTGCTAATCCTCTCGGATTCAAGATCACTTTTGACACACTCCCAAAAATCACACTTCCAGATTATAAAAAAATAGCTGAAGAAACTCGTAAAGAAAAAATTGATGTCGAAGTAACAGAAAAAGATATTGATGAAACAGTTCTCCAAATCCGACGAATGCGCGCACACGAAGATCTTCACAAAGAAGGCGGGCATGCACACGATGATCACTCTCATGCACCAGTGACAGACGAAAATCTTCCAGTGTTTGATGATGAATTTGTAAAAACTCTTGGTGCGTTTGAGACAGTGGAATCTTTCAAAGAAAAACTCAAAGAAAATATTTCAAAAGAAAAAGAACGTGAATCACGGAGCACAATGCGTCTCAAAATTGCAGAAGCTCTACTTGAGAAAACAACTATGGATGTACCACAAATTCTCATTGATAGCGAGATGGAGAAAATGATGTTTCGACTTAAGACTGATGTTGAAAATGCCGGAATTGTATTTGAGGAATACTTAAAGAATATTTCAAAAACCGAAGACGACATCAAAAAAGAATGGGAGCCTGATGCAACAAAGAAAGCATCCCTCGAACTCATGATTTTTGAAATCGCAAAGGAAGAAAAAATGAAACTTGATGAGAAAGAAGTGAACAATGAAGTAAAAGCGGTCCTCACTCAATACCCTGGCGCAGACAAAATGCGTGCACAAGCATATGTTGAGCAAGTACTTATGCACGAGAAGGTATTTTTACTCCTCGAAGGAAAAGCGTAGCTCTTATAATTTTATAAAAACCAACTTAGAAAATTCTGAGTTGGTTTTTATATTGGGAGTATATGATATGTAATAACTTTTAAATTTTACATCTATCCATATTCAAGTGTTTTAGTGTTCTAGTGCCCCAGTGTTCACATGTTTGCATGTACATGTCTTTTTATTCTTGTGATATAATTTATCTCGTAATGCACCATACTCGTCTTTCAATTTTTATACTTCCAGTACTCATAATTGGTCTTAGTATTTTTACTACCTATGTAGAAGAAAATCCTTCTTTTGCAGCACTTTTTTCTATTTCACAAGTTGCAAATCCAACAGCCGGCGAAGAGGCGAGCCAAAATATTGAAGAAGTTGTCTCTGATGCGCTCGAAGAAGCCGAGGAGATTATTGATGAAGGTTCCCCTGATGTGTCGGTAGATGATCCAGTTGCTGAAGATTTAGATACACCTACGGATGAAGCTGGAATTGATCCCGATGTCGCAATTGAAGAGGAAGTAGGAGTAAGTGAAGAACAAGGAGATCCAGATATTTCAGAAGAACCTACAACCGAAGCACCGAGCGAAGAAAGTGGTCAAGGAGGTGGAGGTGGTGCAAGCGAAAGCGAAGAAACACCAGCCGAATCGACCCCGGAAGAATCCGAACCAGAAACGCCTGAAGAAACTCCCGCAGAAATAATTCCAGAAGTTGTAGAGGAGATTGTGGAAGAAGTACCTCTCGATGACGCAGCGCTCTTGGCTGAAAAAATTGCAAAGTATGAAGTTTCAAAAAGCATGATTTCAAGTCGATTCCAACAAAATCTCTTTCGGCTTGAACAAACTCGTGATGAGATTCGTGCAAAAATCGCAGCAATGGAACAAGCAGGAAAAGATGTCTCTCGTGCAAATGAAGCACTCGCAAATCTGGAAGACGCTATTGTCCAATCAAAGCGATACATGCGTGATTCAGCACAACCAGAATCAATCGGCGCAGTTCAATCAATGCTCATAGAATACGTAAACAACATACGCACATCACTCAACACCGGATACAGTCAATTGTTTAATGTAATAAAAGAAACTCAATAAAAAAAGCCCGCGATGAAATACGCGGGCTTTTTGATTTGCATGTGCTCCTAACTAACTTTGTTTTTCTGGTCACGAATCGCAACGATAGTAATGAGAATAAATATAAAAATTACTGTTGCGATGAAAACTACATGTTGGGTTTTGTACCCAGCAATCAATGAAGTTACGGACATTGTATCCCCTACATGCTTACTTGTTGATTGAAGAAGTGTGAGTTTAATCATGGTCTTGGTCTTTTGGTTTTGAGGTTCATTTTAGGGAAAAAAGTGGCCGACTTTAGTAGTCGACCAGCAATCAGTACAATTTTATGTAATGTCCGGCGTTTCCACCGACTTCATTCTTAGTGTGACAATTGTGCCAAGCAAGGCAAAACCAATCACCCAGACTACAGGAAGAGTGCCGGTAGCCGTAGCTAAATAATGAATCATTTCTTGTATCATTTTTTTCTTTTATATATGTTTGATACTATTATATCAGAAATATGTTTATTGTCAACCATCGATTTGAATAAAAAATAGCGCATTCTTTCGAATACGCTAATACTGTGATTGTAACTACTACTGGTGCACCGTAGTTGAATAAGCGACAATCTTGTTTTGATACAATCCAGTAAGTGGATTGTATACGCCGGGAATAACACTTACCATTGCTCCTGGTACACCTGGTGCTCCTGAGTCCAAATGATCTTCGATATGATTGTTAATTGCGGTGAGAGCATTGATTCCATCGGAGAATCCCGAGGCATCATCACCAACCAAATCTCCGTCGCTATCAAGTGCCCAGAAATTTTTGTCTGTAATAATATCCCAGACATACATCTGAATAGGAGTAGTTGGGTCACCTTGTGATCCTCCACCTCCATTTCCGCCACCGCCACCTACTGTGACGATGACTCCGCCACCGGCTCCTCCATTATTTCCATAATACGGTCCGTCATATCCGGGGTCATTTGATCCTTCACAGGATGTAAACAGTGTTACTGTGGCAATCGCGAAGATTGCAATGATTAAGTTCTTCATATTCTTAAGTTTTTATAGATTTCTTACATACATTATAGCAAATATATAGAATTTGTCAATAGACCCTTTTGCCATCCCCGACCTTTCAAAAAGTCATATTTTATGGTATTATTTTGCTATTCTTATAAATAACCATTATTGTATATGCTTATTCCAACAGTTTTAGAAAAATCACAATTTGGCGAGCGGGCGTACGACATTTACTCTCGTCTTTTGAAAGACCGGATTATCTTCCTCGGAGGACCAGTCGATGACCATATTGCAAACCTTGTGGTTGCCCAGCTTTTGTTTCTGGCAAATGAAGATCCAAAAAAGGATATTAGTCTATATATCAATTCTCCAGGAGGATCAATATCAGCGGGACTTGCAATATACGACACCATGCAATTTATCAAGCCTGATGTCTCAACAATCTGCGTGGGAATGGCCGCATCAATGGGAGCATTCCTGCTTGCAGGCGGAGCAAAAGGAAAACGCTTTGCACTTCCAAACTCTGAAGTGATGATTCACCAACCAAGCGGTGGCTCAGAAGGACAAGCGACTGATATCGAAATCAACGCACGACACATTCTCAAAATTCGAGCAAAACTCAATGATATTCTCTCAAAAAACACTGGGCAAAAAATCTCAGTTATTGAAAAAGACGTAGAACGTGATACTTGGATGGACGCAGATGAAGCCAAGAAATACGGACTTGTGGACACAATTATTGCGAAAGCAAAATCATAATTAAAATGCGGCGCCTAAGGGCGCCGCATTTTAATTTGGCCTCCCACAAAGTCCCTCTATTTACGAATTGCTTTTCACAATGTATTATAAAGATAATCGAATTTATTAGATTAGAACCGTAGCAACCCCTTTTACAGAATCCTACCAGAATTTCATGAAACGATTTTTTACTTCACTCTCAAAGAAATTACACACATTCCCCACTTTCCTATACAAAGGACGGTAAAAGAGGCACATCTACACATTTTATTATGTCGACATTAGCACTTATAATCGCGACCACAGCTGCACTTATCGGAGCGGGTCTCGGATACTATTTGCGTATTTTGATTTCAAAAGGTCAACGTGGATCAATGGAACTCGAAATAAAGCAGATGCTCGTTGGAGCAAAAGAAGAAGCAGGAAGAATTCTTGACGAATCAAAAAAGAAAGCAGATGAAAGAAGCGAGGCATTAAAAGAAGAAGAACGCACAAAAGAAGCTGAGTTTAAAAAAACAGAAGAAAGACTTATTAAAAAAGAAGGACTCCTCGACGCTCGCCAAACTGAAATTGATCGCGAAGTTGAAAACATAAAACTCAAAATTGATGAGATAAAAAAAGTAAAAGAACGCATTGATGTAGCTGATGAACAAAAAACACGTGAACTCGAACGAGTCTCAACACTCTCTCGTGATCAAGCAAAAGAAGAACTTGTTCGCACAATCGAAAAAAACTTTGAAGAAGATTTGATGATTCGTATCCAAAAAATGGAGCATGCAAATCATGAAAAGCTCGACAGACGTGCAAAAGAAATTCTTTCAACTACCATCCAGCGTCTCGCCTCATCTACTGCATCAGAAATGATGACGACAAATGTCACCATCCCTTCTGACGACATCAAAGGGAAAATCATTGGAAAGGAAGGCCGCAATATTCGCGCATTTGAACGTACGGCTGGTGTAGAACTCATTGTAGACGACACTCCTGGCACAATCATCATCTCGTCGTTTGATCCTGTACGAAGACAAATTGCACGCGTTGCACTAGAAAATTTGATTCTCGATGGACGCATTCAGCCTGCAAAAATTGAAGAGCTTGTGGAGAAAGCGAAAGAAGAAATCAATAAAATAATCAAAGAGAAAGGAGAGCAAGCAGTATACGAATGTGGAATATTCAATTTTGATCCAAGAATTATTGCAATCATTGGCCGACTCTATTTCCGAACAAGTTATGGACAAAATGTGCTTCAGCACTCAATTGAGATGGCACACATTTCTGGAATGCTTGCTGAAGAACTCGGTGCAGATGTCTATGTCGCCAAAGCCGGTGCATTGGTACACGATATCGGAAAGGCGCTCGACCACGAAGTACAAGGAACACATATTGATATCGGTATTCGAATCTTGCAAAAGTTTGGTGCAGACCCACGCATTATCACTGCAATGAAATCTCACCATGATGATTGCCCTCACGAAAGTATCGAAGCGGTTATTGTACAAACTGCTGACTACATCTCTGGTGGACGCCCTGGTGCACGACGCGACACTGTCGAAAATTATCTCAAGAGACTCAAAGAGCTTGAAGCGCTCGTCAATGGATTTCAAGAAGTTGAAAAATCATACGCGATATCAGCAGGACGAGAAGTGCGAGTGTTTGTCACTCCGGAAAAAGTCACAGATGTCGAAGCAAAAGAACTTGCTCGAAATGTGGCACAGAAGATTGAGAATGAATTGAAGTATCCTGGAGAAATCAAAGTCACCGTAATCCGTGAAAATAGAATTGTAGAGTACGCAAGATAGAATGACAGGTATAAATAAAACCCACAGTAATGTGGGTTTTATTGTTTAGTCTTTTGACGTTACTGTTTTTGTTGTTGAGGTTTTTGTATTCCCTGCTTGATCATATGCTTTTGCAGAAAGCGTGTACGATGTAATCCCTGGTGCTACTGGCACTGTCCACAATGAACATGTATATGGCTGAAGATCATCAGAACAAATGGTTGTACCGTTGACCAAAAATTCTACTTTCACCACTCCTACATTGTCTGATGCAGATGCAGCCATTGGTACTACAAATCCTTTCTTGACCGATGATACTGATGAAGGCAGAGACATATTGATAGTTGGAGCTACGGTGTCGGTAGGTGTGTATGATATTTCAATTTGTGAAGTACTTTTATCTCCAGCATTGTCTGTCACCGTGACCTTGATTGTATTCGCACCATTTTTCAACAATATTGGACTGAGTGTCCACCCAGACGAAACACTGTTTTGATTGCCTGAAATTTGAAGCACTGACCCGACATAATGTTCCCATTCAAGATTCATTTGACCACTTTCTGGATCAGAAGCATTTCCGGCAATTACGACTGATTGAGTAGGTGATGAATATGTAGATGACGATGAAGGTGAAGTAATTGAAATTGTTGGCGGTTGGTTTACTGGTGCCGCAACACTAAGTGGAATTGTGACATAGCCATATGCGTATGCTGGTATCACATGAAGTGCTGGTGAGGTGACATTTCCTTGTGTGACAGAAATTTGATCATTTGTCTCATACTGAACATCTCCTGCACCACCCTTTCCAATTGAAGCGAGTAGTGAGTCCCCCGCCATTTGATGAAATCTACCCTGAGAAGAAACCATGTTTATTTGATTTCCGTTGTATGTAAGTGTCGGGAATGAAACTGTCTTGCCTGATCTGTTTGCATAATACACAAACAAAGTGTTGGCATTTTGATCAAGATACGTGTACACATCTATTGGTTCTTGTGTTTGATATGAGACTGAAACATCCTTAAGTGCTCGGTTGTAAATCGGGCGTGAGATCATTGCTTCATGATACAGTGCGCGCTTTACATAAATAGAACCTGGAATCCTGATTGACTCTGGTTCGCTGTTAAGTTTTTCATTGATCAATCCATATGCCACAAACCCTGTGAAGTTGTGCTGTATAGCATATTCCAAAAATCCAGGATTTTCTACTGCAACCTTGTTCATTTCATTTCTGAACAATCCAACAAAAAGAGCGTTGAATAGTGAATTTGAATAATATCCACTTCCTTGATGTTGTGGTCCCGCCCAGTGTGAAAGATTCCACTCAGTAAGCCACATTTTTTTGTTGGGGAATTTTTGCTGGAAGTACACAAATGTTTCTTTGAATGTTGGGAATCCGATGTTCTTTCCTGTTGTACTCATTACTTCAGAAAGTGAATTGATGTTTTTCATGTATCCGGTATATTCACTTGCGCACTCAAATGCCAATTCGCGAGATGGCTGATTGTCACACTTAACTTGTGGGTAAACGTGCACAATGTATGAATTGTATAAAGTTGGGTCTGTGCTGAGTGCATTTGCTATTGCAGTATTCCATGTATCATTTTTTGCAAACGCTGGAGAGTTTGTTGGTCGCATTGGAGCAGCCACCAGTCCAGTCTTCACATCTGGATGTGCCGACTTGAGTGCAAGTGCAAATGTTCGTGCTTTTGCCAAATACAGTGTGGGATTTTCTTGAAAACCAATATTTTCTGCATTGGTTTCGTTTCCAAGTTCTACACCTGCAATTTCTACGCCATTTTGTTTCAAAAGAGAAACTTGTGCCACTATCTCAGCTGGCGTTCCATAAATTATGTTTGCCACAAGAAGAGCCTTTGCATCATCTGCTTTTGCATCCTCAATAAAATCAAAGATGAAATTGCGTCCACTTGGAAGTGTTTGTTCGTATGCTACGTAGTTTGCAGGACTTCCCACAACGTTTGGAACCTGATGTTCACCGTAGAGAGAGAGGTCGGTATTTACATCAGCCATTCGATATCCATACCCTTTTGCGATTGTTGTACTCGTGTCTGAAGTGTACAAGTGGTAGTATCGTGAGTCTGTACCAGCCGGAAATCTATAGACTTTTGCATTTAGTTCACTCAATACCGCACGCTCACCTGAATCAAAAGTATATCCAGTAGATGGATTGTACTGTGAGGAGTTGTTCATATTGTACTTCGTCTTGGAGTAGTAGCTACTCAAGTGCATACCAAACAATCCTCCTGGTACGGTTTTAGGATTTGCACTCACTGAAAGTGGAATCTGAACTTGGGCATTTGAAGTCACCACTTGCGCTACTTGACCCCAATTGCTTATTTTTCCAATCAAGAACACACATGAAAGCGCTATGACAATAATGAGAATGACAATGCGTATAGTATCTTTTTTCATAGAATCATCGTAATACATTTTAATTTATAAATTTAATTATGCTATTGATAAATAGATGTATCTATATTGTACTAAAGATTCACTCAAAATTAGAGAATATATGGGGATACATACCTGACAGAATACGCCAACGCAATCCCCTTTTCTGGACTTTGAACTCTTGCACAAAAAATCCCTTGGTATATAATGATATTTAGACGTTTGAACAATCTTCAAACAAGTAACGAAAAAAAAACGGTCATCCAATTATCAGGATAATCATTTGTGTTTAGATATGAATAAACAAGCAATGGTTGAAATGGTCCACGCAAAACTTGGTGGAACAAAAGTTCAAGCAGAAGAAATCGTTGAGTCAATCATCGATTCGATCGTCACCACTTTGAAGAAAGGTGAAGAAGTGTCTATTGCAGGTCTCGGCATCTTCTCGGTGAAGGCCCGAGCTGCGCGAATGGCTCGTAATCCTAAAACAGGAGAGCAAGTCAAAGTCGCCGCAACAACAGTCCCAAAATTTAGAGCAGCAAAGGCTCTCAAGGACGCAGTAAAATAAAAGTCTGCCTGCCGGCAGTCAGATTCATCAAAGAATCATAGAAAAAGCCCGTTTCCTACGGGCTTTTTCTAATACTTGCATAATATATTTTATGGTGTACAATCCTAAATCCACGAACCTTAAAAAACAAAATATGGTAATGAAAAAGAAAGTAATTCTGATCACCGCATCAATTTCAGGTGCTTCTCTGACTGGACACAGACTTAGTGAAGCACTCAAACGCACGGTCTTCAACGAAAGTATGCTTATCCAAAGGTCATCAATTGAAAGTGCCCTGCGCGATATGAAGCTCAATGATATCGCATGCGTGATATTTGAAAATGAATGGTTACTCGAAAATGCGACCGCGCTCAACTTCCTTAAAGAATCGATCGAGAAAGTATCTCGCGAGGGTGTGCAAATTGTGTGCATGTTAGTTAGAAATATTTTTGTACTGAACGACAAAGATATGAGCGAGAACGAAAAGTCTCTCAGGCTTCGACTACTTCCGTTTAAAAATAAGCCAAATCTTATCATTTTCAATTCATATCCGGATGCCTATTTAATACTTACGCAGTATTTCGCATCTCATATGAAAAAGGAGGTGTTGGAACAAGAGTATAGTATGCAAAGTATTCACTAATTTTGACAACAGAGAATTTCAAAGAGGACATATGTCCTCTTTTTTTATTTAACGAAACTCCCTGCGTATATTGACAAAACGATAATGTGTGATACAATATGTCTAAACCATTAAAAACAAAGAATATGAAAGAACTCAAAAGGACCGAAAAGGCATTTATCTTGTTTATTGTATTTGCTATATCAGGATGTATCGGATTCACCGGTCATCATGCATTAGCTCAAACTGCCCACGCTGAATACTCTGGAACATGGCTTCATCGAATGGATGGCCCCTATAAAGACCGTCCGGAAAGACTGATTCACACACTCAAAGTGCAAAACCAATTCCAGAATAAGTTTCGTTCTGAGTTTTATGCTCAGTACGGACAAATATGGAGGAACGCACTTGCGGGTGCTTCCTACCAAGTGCACCCAGGCGTGTGGCTTGGAGCAGGCGGAGGAATTTCGATTCACCGCAATCACCTGCTTAGTTCAGTAAAAAATACTGATACAGGCGAGAGAACCAAAACCTGGGAAAATGGTGAGAAGTATTCTTCGGAAGCGGCAATAGCCGGATTCGTTGATGCCACGTGGAAAAATTTCCGCCTAATTGGAAATTTGGATCACTGTAAAAACACGTACAGATACAATGCCTCACTTGAATACATTCTTGATGAAAAAGTATCCGTGAGTCTAAATGCAGTACGATCGGCGGGCATTGGAGGAGGATTAGCAATCAACTTGCTTCCTCATGTTACGATCCGGCCAGGATGGAGCCGGTCGCTCGACATTTATGCGACAAATATCAACATTGGGGTGAGTATTCACACCAACAAAACTGAATCCTTTCTAAGGTTCAAAAAATAGTGTTTTGAGTTTCTTTTCTTTCCCCTTTGACTTAATAAGTCGAAGGGGATTTTTTATTGAAAAAAAATACCAAACTTATAAATAAGTTTGGTATTCAAATTTTTGTAATGGTGAAGGTTAACGTTTCTTTAATGCCGCATTAATTAAATCAGTCGTTACCATTTCATAACTAATCACTAAAATCAACAGAGTTGATAAACCGGGTTTAATGAATTGACCAAATTTATTTCTAAGATCATCATTTAGAAAATCTGCAATCGTATAGTGAATTAGATACATAACTATAACTAATTGCATGAACAAACAAAATATCGCGAAATATTTGTACAAAGTTTGACCAAGATTAATACCTTCTTGACGTTCCTCCATTTTCTTAGATAGGGAGAATTCTAACTTTTTAGTCATCTTGTTTTGTAATTTATAAAACATGATGTACATAAGCATGCAGACGAGAACTGTGGTTAGTGTTACCATTTTTTTGAGTTTTTTAGATCATATATTTTTTTAAATATAACATTTCCCAATACGCTTGTACATAAGACTGATTATATTGAATTTTGAAATCAAATATGATACTATGATTTTCATAAGCGGGATTGGTTTAGTGGTAGAATGTCTGCCTTCCAAGCAGAAGACAAGAGTTCGATTCTCTTATCCCGCACATGAGATATACAAAATCCACACGAGAGTGTGGATTTTGTTATAGCTCACTGCGGTAAGAGAATCGAAAGACGGAGGCGCGAAGCCGGTCACAACAGTGACCGATGCCGAGTCGGGGTAGCGCAATTTTTCGAGCGCCGGCGAGAAAAATATGCGTGACCGATTCTCTTATCCCGCACCATAGAAAAAGTCGTCAGATACTTCTGGCGACTTTTTCTATCTAATTGAGGATAAGAGAATCGAAAGACGGAGGCGCGAAGTCGGTCACAACAGTGACCGACTCACTTATCATTTTAAATTTGAGAATAAAAAAAGAGCCACAAAGTGACTCTTTGAACCTAGGCTTCTGAATAAGAACTAAACTCTTTCTTAAATACTCGCTCACTTGAACCCGAGAACAGGACCAAGTATATTGTTTTAAGTGAAACTTTATCGTTGTTTCTAATAAAATCAAAAATTGATTTTACAGCAATACGAGCAACTTCGACATCTTCAAACCCTCCACCAAAACCTGAGCCCAGCGAAGGAAACGCAATTGACTGAAAATCCCTCTGGTTTGCTTTGATTAAGCTATTCATAAAGCATTTACTAAGGAGCTCAGCTGAATTATCCATTTCTTTGTTAGGAGTTGGCGTATGTATAACATAGCGTGCTGGCAGTTGATACCCCCTAGTTACAACGGTTGAACCTGTTTTGCAACCGTTAAAATTTCTTAATTCAAGAGCAATATGAGGACCACCCTTTTTGTGAATCACCCCGTCCACCCCCGATCCTTGAACAAGACGTTCATTTGCTGGATTTACTATTGCATCAACACTATACTTTGTTAAATCTCCAATTTCGATAACAATGTTCATATATTTTCTTTTTTTCTTATTATAGCATATAATATGAATTTGTAAAGTATGATTCTGGATGCTAGAATATAACTATGAATTACGAAAGCCTTGAAACAAAAATTCCCAAAAAGGAGCCTGAATTGGATTCTATAATTGAGAAAATTCAATCAGTTAAAAGTCCAGAGCAAATAGAAACTCTCAAGCAAATGACTGGGGATTTATTAAATCTTCTAGAGGAAAAAATACATAAAAACTTGAAGTCTGATGTTGAGCACTCATATTTGGAGATGCAAAGCAGAAACCTCATTGTGCGTGTTGAGAATCTAAAAAATATTATTGATTGCGTGGTTGAAGATAAGAGTTTTGAGATTGGAACAAACGAAGATCATTATGCAAACTCAGTACTACCCACACCTGAAGGTATTAAAATTGCCTTCGCGGAAGGAATGTCCAAAGGAGCAATAAAAATAATGGCAGGCTATGATATTAAATCAGCTGTATCTCTTGACCAAGATCATTTCGAAGTTTTTGAGATTGATTCAATAGAAGGAGAGATTAGAGATGAATACTTACGAAAAAATGTTTGCAGGCACCTTCACGGCGTAATTCGAAGAGAATTTATTAAGCATATTATCCTTCGCATACCAACAACATTGTTTCCAGAGGAAAGACTCACCTCTTTTGAGAAAACACACCAAGGACCTTTTATATTTCGATATATTAAACTAGATTAATACATCATTGAAATAATTAAAAATTATGCTATATTTAACCTGTTTTTAGTTTTTTCGGGGTGTAGTATATCGGTAGTATACATGTTTTGGGAACATGAGGGCAGGGTTCGATTCCCTGCACCCCGACCGAATGAAATGAGGGATGTGAAATTCAAAAGAGCGACGGCTATGCCGTCGCTCTTTTGAATTATTTTCTTATTTAGCTTTTAGTTTTGACCTTTTAACTCTGGTGGTATTCGCGGTATAATAAACAAAAAATGCACCTCACAAATGAAAGACCTTACCTCCCCCACCCCGACCAGAGTCGCATTCAAAAGTCCCACACAGCTTGGACTCAAAGAAGCGCTCAATACCGCAGTCAATGAATATTTCGAAAGAGAACATGTTCCAAAGACAGGTACATTCAAATTATTTAGTAAAACAATTATTTTGTTTAGTATGTTGGTAGGGGTGTACTGTGCGATTTTGTTTTCGCAATCACACATCCTGTCATACGTATTTCTCTATCCATTACTCGGTTTGATATTCGCATCAATTGGATTCAATGTAATGCACGACGCCGCGCACAAATCCTATTCAAGCAAAAAATGGATCAATGAATTGTTTGGTTATAGTCTCAATCTTGTCGGTGGCAATGTGCACTTTTGGAAACAAAAACACAACGTTGCCCACCACACGTACACAAACGTACACAAACATGATGAAGACATTGATATCCCTAAAATGCGAGTTCACTTAGATCAAGAATGGAAATGGTATCACAGGTATCAACACTTATACTGGGTGCTATTTTATTCACTTACCTATTTGTTATGGATAACTGTAAGCGATTTCGGAAAATATTCTTCCGGAAGAATCAGGACCGCATCGGGCGGAAGAATAATAATGAACACAAAAGAACATATTATCTTTTGGTTTAGTAAGATTTTCTATCTTACAGTGTTCATAGGAATTCCTGCGTATTACCAAGGGATTGCATATGCACTAATCGGTTTCTTGATTCTCTTGCCTGTGTGTGGATTTGTTATCGCAACAGTATTTCAACTTGCACATATTGTTGAAAACACAGACAATGTATCTGCAAAAGATGGAATTATTGAAGATGATTGGACTGCACACCAGCTCAAAACTACTGCAAATTTTGGCACACACAGCAAAGTGCTATCGTGGTACGTAGGTGGTCTCAACTTTCAAGTTGAGCATCACCTCTTTCCAAAAATCAGTCATATTCACTACCCTGCAATTAGGCCGATAGTGAAAAAGACTGCCGAACGTTTTGGAATCAAATACAACGAAGAACCGACTCTGTGGTCTGCAATTCGTTCGCATGTTCGTGTACTCAAAAAACTCGGACAAAACCCTTCTTCTGTTGCATAGAATGCAACAGAAAACCGGAGCACAACGCTCCGGTTTTTTTAATTGGAATTTTCTAAAATTTTTGAGATGTCACACTCGTAGTGCTTCAGAATCAATAAAAAAACACGCCGAAGCGTGTTGAGTTACATTTACTTTTATTTAGTTAAAACGGTTTCCATTCTCTTGTTAGGAAATGAATAATGCTTACTTTATTTTCAGACAGGTCTTTGACTGAAGTGTATGAAATAGTTTTTTCAACTTCCATATCCCTATTGTAAAACTCTACTATAATTTCTCCGTTTTCTTGAAGGAGACACTGAATTGAGTCGCACTGTGTTCGTCTTATGGACATAAAAAACCCTCTGATTGTTTTTGGATGTTTGTTCAATACTTCATCAAGGTAATCAGGGTTAGCAGGCTGACTTTCCTTTGCAGTAAAATCAAAAGGTTTCAGCGGGCGTTCAACCATTTTTATGTTAAAACATAGTTCCCCAAGTTCGCAGAATAGTTTGTTGAATTTTTCTATTATTTCCATTGTTAGATATTTATTGAGTTATCTTTATTTCCATTAGAAACAAAGAAAACCCAATAAACTCACAATAAAAAACTAAACATCAAAAGAACTATCGTCTGAAATATGATAACACAATAGTATCAAATTGTCAAACACTTACCGCAGAGGTGAATGGGCTTCATGCTCTGTGTTCTATTGACTCACTAAAGTCTAAAGACTAGCAACTAAAGACTGTATTTTTCCGCACTAAGTCAGCGTTCAGTCCGCGACTGTTCGCGTTTTACGGCTGAAGAATCCCCTCACTCACTCCATCAATAGAAATCACTACGCTTGTAACTGTAGGAAATTGTTTTAGTGTTGATTCTATTTGTGCGCGAATCTGCCCTACTCTGCATGATCCTGCCACACCTTCACCAAGCACACTATTGAAATCCACTTTTGCTTCTCCGTTTGCAATTGTTATTTTATTTAATTCAATTCCAGAGTTTAGTGAGGTACTATATCCTTCCTGTAATTCGCTATTGGTTGTTCCCTTCAATAGCTCTTTGATTGCCATCGTTGCAGTCTTTGGATCTTTTTTTACCGTGCGAACAACAGGATATACTTTTCCACAATCAATTTGATTTGGATTATAAATTGAATTACCGAAAAATACATTTAGCTTCATTCCCTCACTTGGCACAAATTTGACTGGGATCTCAATTTCCTCATCAAGCGATCTATCTTCAGACGGATTAGATTTTTTGAGCACGAGCACGCCTTCAGTTTTGTCTGTAAAAAATTCTACTGTCTGATCAAACACCACAGGATCCGCGGTCATCCAATCACTTTTTGATTGAATAGGTCCCATAGAAATAATATTTCCCTGGTTGTCCTTCAAAAAATAAGGGAAACTACCTTCAAAAAACCAACCTCCCTTTGCAGTACCTTTGATAACAACTTTTCCATCGAGCAGATCCCCTGCTTTCGGAGATTCAAGCACAATTGATGGATTCTTAACCACAGGAATTTCCCCTTCTGGTGGCTGATTCTTTTTCCTCTCTAGGCTTTGATAAAAAATTATTCCTACCAAAGAAACAAGGAGCACCAATACTATATAAAATGTTTTTTTAGAGTTTTGCATATGTATATAGTATAGCAAAATAAAAAGCGCTCCGTATCTAAACGGAGCGCTAAACTATTTATGCGTATCTCAATCCATCATAGAGGATCGAGTGAGCCAGGTAAACCTTATCCAATCTAGTTATCGCAGATCTTAAGAAAGGTTTAACAAATTTTATGTCCTTGGACATAAATTCTGACGAAGGATCAACCCGCCGGTTTGCAAACAAATTCTCTTTTCTTATAGTGAGAACATCACCCACTATCCTTGGAGTAAACTTGTCCATTGTGAAAAAATGGTTTGCGTCAATGTCGACGGTTATCACACCCCTATTCGCATGGTTAAATGAGATAGCATAGGCTTCAAATGGACACGCAGACAGAGCACAAAGACCGGGAACTTTGGTCATGAGCTGATATTCCTCAGCGTCCGGATGCCACACGAAGTGGAACTTTCCTCTGTAAATTTCGTTACTAGGATACTCATAACTATTCGAGAGCTTAAACCATAGCATTCGCTTTAGGTCTTGTGGCTGCAAACTGGAAAATGGCTTAGGAATTTTGTAGTAAAAATTTTGAATTTCCCTACAGCTTTTGGAAAAGACTTTATCGTACTTTTCGAGTTCGACAAAAACCTCCTCGGGGCTCCCTCCTTGCAAAATATCTTTTCTCTGCCTTACGACCCTCTCGAGGTGTTCAAGGTCAGGCCTAAGGCTAACAATCGACGCATTATCGGTTGTCTTCATTGAGCCGGCTTGCGATGAATTTGAGAGTTTCATTAAATGGAAATAATCTTCCAATAACTCATTTATTGAGTCATCATCGAGATGAAGACTTTTTGCTTGATGGTCAATCTTGACCTCAACACCCTTCATAATCTTGGGAATGGATTTCGATATCAATAGGATTGTTTGCATATTGTTTTAGTTTTTAGTGTGCGTTTAATGTCAGACTAACACAATATTGAGCAAAAGTCAATGGTATCTTCAAGTTTAATCTTAGTGCAATCCTCATGCGAAACTACACTAAATGGGTATAGTGGAGTTTTGGATAACGAATTCACTATCCCCTAAAACCTATTCCCTATTCACTCCCATTCAAATATTCACATTTTCATATTGCACTACCCTCGCCTGCTTGCTGTGGATATCCAAAAAGACACATAAAAGGTCTATACGCCATTTTTTATTATAAAGGACACTCTTATCGGACAAATAGATTTCTATTGTCCTATAGAGCTTTTGGAGCTTTCTAGGGTGCAAGTTATCTTCGGGTCTTATCTGTATTTCATGTCCTTTATGAAATTGATCTGTTTTCCCTCCAGATTGATGCGAATTTGTTTGATTTGTTACATGTGTAACATCATTATTTGTTTCATGTGGAACAGTATTTGCCGCATTGCCCTTATTTTGCAAGGTTTTTGCAATTGAAACTTCGCTTTCTGTGTTCCCTGTCTTGGTCAGCATGTTAAAGTACTCGCTTGAAACCGATACTGCTTTTACCTCAACAAACACAATACTATCACCAAACTTTGCCACAATATCGATTTCTCCTTGTGATATCGTGTAGTTTCGCTCGATTATCTTATATCCCTTCCCGACTAGGTACTTTTCGGCAAGACTCTCGCCTAGCTCCCCTACTTTCTGAGATTTTGAGGTAAAAACCTTTGGCATATGTTTATAGTATAAATTGTTACACGTGGAACATTAAGAGGAAAACCCTGGGAGGCAGAACGTAGCTCGTGATGCGCAGAACGTTTAACGTAGATCACTGAAACATAGGAATACAGCATTTGTGACATCCTGTGCCTTGTGCTGAATTTATTTCAGTATTGTTTCAGGATCCGCAGGGTTTTTTAATCATCCTCATTTGGAGCTTTGCATAAGTGTTCCCTTAACACGTATATTTTCTTGCTAGAAAATTACTATACTCGCGCCGTCGCGCTTCGTAATGTTCCAAAGTGAGGAGGATTCTGGTTTTTAAAAACCAAATTTTAATAATACAGAAGAGCGACTCCTAGAGCGCCGCCTGTATGATAATTTAGCAATATTATCACTAATCTTCGCTTTGTTACACATGAAACTGTTTCACGTGAAACAGTTTCATGTGTAACAAAGTTAAAAAATTATAGAAATTGCTCATAATTTCGCAGGATATTCGGATCCACGGGTAACACTTATGCAAAGATACCCACAATCCACAAATACTCTGTGTAAAACTTTATCCGGGAAGAATTTTGTTTAGGACATTGAGTGATTTTCAGTAATACGTTGATAAATAACGATATTATTGACAAAAGGGAAGTGAGTCCAATAAAAATATGCCTATCATTACAGTGTCTTTAATAACAATATCCCCCGAGTTATCCACAGTTTTGCACATTTTTACCCATATTTTTCAATAAATTGCTTTATTTTTAAGGACAAAATAAAAATGCCCTTTATTTTCATAAAGGGCACACAAGTTCAATAATTTCCTTAGTCTCCGGCAAATCCACTTTGCGCACCAAGTGGAATCTGAGATCCTCTAGTAAGTTTATAGAGCTCTCGTGTAGCCTCAGTGAGTCTTTGAATTTGCTCTTTTCTTGAATCGATTTCTTTATCGACCGGATCGAGTTGTGATGCAAACTGGTAGCTTTCTTTGCTCAGCACAAGCTCGGCAAACTTTTCATCTCTTAGTTTTTGTCTTTTTCCCATGGGTTATACGATTTTCCATATTTAACCACATATTTATCAAAAAGAAAAGCCCCGCTATGTGCTGGGCTTTTGATTTCTCTTATTTTTCCTAATTTCTTTTAATTTTTCAATTAATACATCCTTTCGCTTTTCTAACTCCGATGCATCCTTGATTTTGTCCGAATATGACCTAAAATCATCGTCACGTGGCGGGGAAGTGCTGTTTTCATTAAGCTGTTCATTTAAGTACAGCAATTCTTTTTCCAAGACAAAAAGCCTTTTTTTAAGTATTTCCTCTCTGGTTGCGTCCGGTTTATAAAAGCGGATCGAGTACCAGTCTGGGAACAACGCATCCAATGCATATTTTCCGAAATCAGCCTGAAACAGGGGATTTCGAAGCTTGTTTTGCTTACTTCGGTGTCTCCCCATATATTTGTGGTTTTTTCTTTATTTAAACATACCCGAGTGTAAATGCCAAGATTTCAGGAGGGATTCGGTCACTCTCATGGGTCTAATTTCATAAGTGGACTTTTGTGCATCCGGAGGGATTCGAACCCCCAATAACGGTTCCGAAGACCGACGTGATATCCATTTCACCACGGATGCATTGATCGAACGGCATTCAAATTGAATGACCCCATAACTATACACTGTAATTGAAAAATAGCAAATATCCTTTGTTTACAACATATCGAACCACTGTGTTATACTAATCTAGTATGCGACGAGACAAACAAAAAGCCATAGACCTAAGGAAAGAAGGGAGGTCATACAGAGATATTGCAAAGGAGCTCAAGGTATCAAAAGGCACTCTTTCGGCATGGTTCAAAGGTCAGGAGTGGTCTGACCAAATCTCGAAATCAAACATTGAAAAGGAGTATTCTCGGGCGCCCGAAAAAATGAAGCGGATCAATATGATGCGCAGGGTCAAATTTGCTTTCACCTATGGCGTGGCCGAAGAGGAGGCGGTGCGGGAGTTTGAAGTGTACAAAAACGAGCCGTTGTTTAATGCTGGACTAATGCTTTATGTCGGAGAAGGTGAGAAAGCGAGCAAGCCCGCACTTCGCATTGCAAATACTGATTTTGAAGTTCATAAGGTGTTTATTCAATTTTTAACAAGGTATTTTGGCATTGGTCGGGCAAGAGTCAGGATTTTTCTTCACCTCTACCCAGATTTAGATGAAAAAATCTGTATCGACAAATGGGCAAAAGAGCTAAACCTAAATCAATCTCAATTTTACAAAACACAAAGAATTCAAGGTAAAGATATGAAAAGGAAATTGCAATTTGGGGTCGGAACTACTATAATATCGAGTACAGCACTTAAAAGAAAGTTGTTTGTCTGGATAAAGCTAGCTTTTGAGATGTATAGAAAATAACGATAACGCGGTTATGGTTTAATGGTAGAATACCCCCTTGCCAAGGGGGAGATTCGGGTTCGATTCCCGGTAGCCGCACCATCATTCAAACGAATGACCACTCTCGATCACAACAAAATACCAGAGTATGTCAAAAACGCACTAGAAACACTTCGAAATGCGGGTTTTGAATGTTTCATAGTCGGAGGATGTGTTCGTGATTTGATACTCGGACGAGAACCAAAAGACTGGGATATCACTACAAACGCGACACCTGAGGAAATAATCGCCCTTTTTCCAAAAACAGTGTATGAGAACAGTTTTGGAACAGTGGCAGTGGTGTTCGAAGATGAAAGCTCAAAGCTGAAAGTTGAAAGAGTAGGAGAAAAAGCAGAGAGTTTCATCATTGAAATCACTCCTTACCGCACAGAATCAGGATATTCAGACAATCGCCATCCAGACAAGATAGAATTTGCCAAAACATTGAGTGAAGACCTTAAAAGACGTGACTTCACAATGAATGCACTCGCCTATGACCTTTATAAAGGACATCTAGTGGATGAATGGGAAGGGTTGTCCGACATAAAGGACAAGGTCATCCGCACTGTGGGCGATGCAGGGGAAAGATTCAAAGAAGACGCACTTCGAATGGCGCGAGCGGTGAGGTTTTCCACACAACTTGGTTTTGCGATTGATGGAAGTGTTCTTTCATCGATTTCAGAAAATAAAGATTTGATCAAAAATATTTCAGCTGAGCGAATTCGTGATGAGTTTGAAAAAATCATAATGTCAGATCAGCCGGTCGTGGGAATTGGACTGCTCCAAAAACTCGGACTTCTCACACACATTATTCCAGAGCTTGAAGAAGGGGTAGGGTGTGAACAAAAAGGAGAACACATCTATGATGTATTCGAACACGTACTTCACGCACTTGGTCATGCAAGTGAAAAGAAGTGGCCACTTCATATCAGACTCTCAGCATTGTTTCATGATATCGGAAAGCCGAGAACTCGCAGATGGGACGGAACAAAAGCGGGCGGAGCAGGGAAATACACTTTCTATGGTCATGAAGTTGTCGGTGCTCATATGACAAAAAAGATAATGGATCGAATGAAATTTCCAAAGGATATCACCGAGATTGTCGTAAAATTTGTCCGCTATCATATGTTTTTCTCTGACACAAAAACAATCACACTTTCTGCAGTTCGTCGGACGATTGTAAATATTGGTCGAGAACACATCTGGGAGCTTATGGAAGTCCGTGAATGCGACAGGGTAGGGATGAAGAAAAATGAAACTTCATATAGACTTCGCAAATATCATGCAATGATCGAAGAAGCACTTCGCGCACCAACATCTGTAGGAATGCTCAAAATAAATGGGGAAGTGCTCATCAAAGAACTCGGAATCAAACCGGGACCAAGAATGGGTTGGATTCTCCACGCACTACTTGATGAATGTTTGGAAGACGACACAAAAAACAATTCCGACTATCTGAAATCTCAAACACTAAAACTTAATTCACTTTCTGACAGCGAACTCAAAGAACTCGGCGAAAAAGGGAAGGATAGAAAAGAGGAAGTTGAGGAAGGGGAGCTCAAAGGTATTCGAAAAAAACACGGGGTGTAAAAAAAGTCGTCACATTCGTGACGACTTTTGTCTTACTTAAATAACTCATTCACTTTTCTTGGGGTGAACTTCCTGTCTTGATAATATCCTTCACGAAATGTGGGATTAAAATGGAATAAATCTGTTTCATAAAATCCACACTCATCATTCATTAGAAGTTCAAAAGTTTTATCTGCAACTTCGTATGCACTTAGCCAGTACTTAGGATCAGCATCTGTCTTACAAAAAACAAATGGTCGAGTCACGATTTCGTGCGCACAAAGAACTGAGCTTATATTGAGTATGTGCATTGAAATATTTTTAGCACTAGATTTCATGAAATCCTTCGTTTTAATTATAGTTCGCCACCATGACTCATGTACAATTGGTTGATGAATATCTGCTATCCCGCCAAAAATTAAAGCTTTAAAATTAACCGTGGTATCTTTTTTAGTAAAAGCCAGAGCATTAACCATTCCAGTAAAATATTCATAGGTGAGCTGATTTACTCTATCATCAATACCATCACCATCATTATCATTCTCCACATAATGTTTACCATCAAAATTAACTTCAAATGGGTATAAACCTACTGCGTGAATATAACTCACGCTACCAAATTTTGAATAATCGACAAGCGTAGCAAATGATTCATAACTTTTCCTTTCAAGTGTGCCAATTGATCCGATTAAGGTTGAGTCAAAAAGTTTTCCAGACAATGTGTCCACAAATTGATTCATTGAGACAGCCTGGCGACTTATACCATAAACTATTGTATTTTCTTCTCTGCCAAACTTTGCGAGCAGTGCATTACCGATTGCTCCAGTAACCCCTGAGATAATTATAAGATTTTTTTTCATGTTTTTTAAATTTATTGGTTCGGCCGAGACCAACAAATACAATCGCAAGAATAATACCTTATAGAACAATTACTTCAATTGTTTTCATATACTTATTTTTTACAGTTTTCAAAGAGCAATTTCTACGAATTCTCGAATGTGTATTCAAGAACTTGATAGAAAGGGCGAGAAATCTCGCCCTCTTTTACTCATAATTTATCAACGCTTAAACAACTTTATTGTATAGTTCCTTAACCCTTCGTACGCAGGTTACGTTGTTACAGAAATAATCACTACTAAAGTGTGGGTTGGGAAGATACATGTCTTCCTCAACAAAACCCTTTTCAAGCTCCATGAATCCTACCGTTTTTTGAACCAATTCGTGCGGTGTTATCCAGTACAAAGGATTCACGGGTGTAGAAAAGATGAAGGGTCTTTCGAGCATTTCGTCTGCCGCCATCATCGTACTTGTGTTAAACAAGTAAAAGTTTGCAAGTGGGCATTTTTCTTTACAATCTTTCGAGAAATTTCTTACAAGTTCTCTAGACCTTCTAAAAGAACTGAAACATTCAATATTATGCTGGTCAGCAAGTGAGCCAAATGAAATTATATTAATTTCACAGTGAGATTTTTCTGATATTTCCAACAATGAGGTAACCATCTCTTTATAAGCATTAGCAACAAGAGAATACACGGAGTCATCGATACCGTCATTATTTACATCATTTTCAATACTAACCTTTAAATCCTTGGTTATTTCTGTCTTAAATTCTCCGACGAGGTGAAAATACGTAATGCTCTCATACTCATTTTGTGGAATCTTGCCTGCGAACTCTTTTATGGATAAATTATCATGCAAGTTTACGTTCACTATCAAATGATGGCTGGGGAGAACAGTGAACTCACTAACAGGGATTCCCTTTCGAGAAATACCGTAGATAAGCGTATTCTGTTCTACCATATACTTTCTCAACACCTCTTGACCTATTGATCCGGTGACACCAGATATAATTACTAATTTATTTTTTTTCATATATTTTTTAATTTAATTCATTTTCAAAACTCAATCGAAATTAAGTCCTGAAAAATGTGGACGATTTTACTATAGGCTCGTCCGTTTTCCTTGGAATTTGGTAAATCCCTTATACTTTTTTACCCTTGACTAACTAAGCGCTTGTTGAAATTGCTCTTCTGAATACGGAAACTGAAGATATCTTTCTCCCTCTATCTTTCTGTCTTCCATAAAACCAAGACGAGTAAATTTTGTACTATTTAACATTGATCTCTTAACGTCTTCAAGGAGAGCAAGATTCTCTTCTTCGTCACAATACTCAACAAAAGCAAGTATCACATCTGGTTCTTCAGCAACCAGGGTCATGAGTGCGCTTTTTAAATCACACACTACGCACTCATGACCTGTAACTTCGAAAGGATGATTTGCACTGCGGTAATTAATAACCATAATTTTCATAATCTTAGTGTTTTAGAGGGTTAGAAGTTTTTTAAGAACAATTTCCCAGTCTTTGTTATCTTCAGAAAACGGAATCGAAGAGAAAGAGTAAGACTGATGAGACATTAATACTCGAATAGGAATTTTCAAATATTCACTATAATGATGATTAACATTACTGCACACACCAACCCGCACCCCAGATTCTACACAGAGGGCAACCATGGCAAGACCATTTGGCTTATCACTACTAATTTTGTTAAACCTATGACTAGAAGGATAGTGAAGATCAGTAACAACACCGAATAAATTAGATTTAAGCTGACTGAAAATACGAGTAGCATCTTCTAGGTTTTCTGCGACTACTGGTGAACATCCTGATGCAGTAACTGCATCTTTTGCTTTCTGTTGCTCCTCTTTGAGGTCCTCAACGATAAGAATTATTTTTTTCATAGTTATTTGATTTAAGTTTGAAAGAACAATTTAGCTTCATTAATATTAAAACATATATTTTATAACTTGTCCAAATATATGCTTATTTAGTATTAAAAGTAAACAGCTTATTTACTTTTAATTGACTTTATGCTAATATTATTTTGTGATTTACAGCCCAAAAACAATAGAGGAACACATTCTTAGCCAGCTTCAAGTTGGGGCTTTGGGTACTGTGCAATTATTGGCAAAAATAGTAGAAGTTCGAGCTGGTACGACCAAACAAGCTTTCTATCAAGCCCTAAGAAAGCTAAAAGAGGAAGAAGTTGTTATTGTTAGAAGTAAAAGAGTTTCCCTTTCACACCTTTGGATTAAAAAAATGTCTGAATATTTTTCAAGTGTACAATCTAGCTACCTCGACATAAAACAAAATGGTGAAGAATACCTAAATATAGAAGATGGCGAAAAGATTTCTTATACTTTCAAAACATACAACCATGCAGATATTTTTTGGGGGCACGCCTTTGGCGTATTATCCAAAACAATGAATCTTAAAAAACCTATTTGTATTTACAACCCACACGAGTGGTTTATGATTGCAAGGCGAGACAGTGAAAAAGCATTGTTTGATGACATCACAAAAGGAGGAATAAATCTTTTTGTTTTAGTTGGAAACAGTGATCCATTAGATCAATTAATAAAACTCGAATTCGATGGGAAGTTCGCACAATATCACACACTCAAAAAGGGACTATTTCAAAAAGAAAACTATTATGTGAATATATTTGGGGAATACCTGATTGAAGCGCAATTTGATGAAAACATTTCTAAGGATATCGATACAATTTATAAAAAAAATAAAGGAGAAAAGATATCAGACGAAACAATAAATGAATTAAGGTTGCTCATTTCCAAAAAAGGGAAGAATAAGATTACTATATCCAAAAACAAAAGAAAATCCGACAAACTTCGAGCAATTTTCAAGAAATACTTTTTTGAAAACAAGTAAAACTCCTAGTTGCATTAACAGATACTAAAAACTCTAAATTAAAAAAAGCGACCTTGTGGGTCGCTTTTTGATTTATTTAATTTTCGCTTCTTAACTTTTTTTCTACCTTCTCGGATTTTTACCTTTTGCTTTTTTTAGGAGACTTCATAACTTTTTGATTCAAAACATCTCTTTGCCATATACGCTGAAACTCCTCAATCTCCTTCCATTGTGCGTTATTAATATTCTTGAGCAAAGAATTAATCTCCCGAATCAATCTTTGGCATACTTCTTCGCGATTCTCCCAACCAATAAGTCGAGCGTTCGATTTTCGCATAAGTATTTGAAACTCCATGATATCCTGCTTTTGCCTTTCTAAGGCTTTACGCTTTAGTTCACTGTCGTTTTCCTTATCCATGATGACTATTTTTTAAGTTTTTCCAAGTATATACTTTATGCAAAAAATCGCAAATAAAAAGGACTTTGCGAATGTGTAGGGATTTTTCTCGATTGCGCAAAATTTTTTAAATATGTGATAATCGTAATATGTGTAGAAAAAATATTTACTTACTTCTCATACTAATCGCAGGTGCACTATATTTTTCGTTCAGATTGCTCAGTAGTGAACCGAAATTACCGCAGATACCTCAGTTGACCGAAAAAACCACTTCGTCTGTTTTAGAAATTCAAAATGATGTCATATTTGATAGATTGATTGGCGAATTAAATGCTGTTGAAATAGATGCATCAAAGTTTAGTGAGTTAGTTTCAAAATCAAATGAATCACAATTTTTTAATTCGATGCTTGATTTTGACCACGACACAAGAACACAAAAAGAGTCGGAGTATATAACACTTTTTGGAAACAACATGGTTTCCCGGCAAGGCGATTGTTTAAAATTGCAAAATTCCAAATCGCACACTCTAATGTGCAATGTCATAAGTAAAGATGCTAAAGAAAATATTAATTTCTTTTTTGCGGGCAAATCTGATAAATATTTTATAATCTTGAAAGAAGAGTACGAGGACAATTCATATGTTCTTGTAGACATTGAAACATTAAAGAATGAAAATTACTATTTCACTTCAATTGCATTTTCCGATGATGAAAATCGTGCGCTTACAGTGGCTCGAGATCCTTATGACTCAGTATTCATTTATTCCGTCATCAATTTTACTAATCCATCTGCAAATATCCGTACAAACTGGATACAAAACTGGGAAATTGAGAATGTGTACTGGAATAAATCCGAACTTGTTTTCAGTGCGAAAAATACAGACCTTACTCAATCTTCAGGTCATACAAATGAAAGATATGGTTTCGTAAAATAAAAAAATCCCCTGCACAACGGCAGGGGATAATAATTCACGAGAACAATACTAAGGAAGTTTTTTTATTTCTATTTGTACGGGCACGTTTTGCGGGCCGTCACAAATATTAATAAAGTATTCCTTTTGTCCGGTTACTTCACTTACTGTCCACTGACAGATAAATGATTTTCCGTCGATCAATCCAATCATTTGGGAAATGGTCCCGTCATGCAACAAAGCAGTTGAAACAACAATTCCATTTCCTTCAAATCTGATGTAATCACCGGTGACCAGATTTCCTTGCATCAGTGTTCCGACATACGCAGATTGAATTTCGTACAAAGTATCAATCGGTGTTCCAACTGAAAACTTCATACTGAACTTTTTTACTTCAGCCTGAACTACAGGAACTGTACTCTTTTGTGCCACAGTGGCGATTTCATCTTTTTGGCAAGATGCCAAGATAGTCATGCTGAACAGGGCAATAATGATTGTTTTCATGAGGTTCTTATTTTTATATATTATATCATAATAATATCTATTTGTCAATATTTAGCAATCTACTACAATCTTATTTTTTAAGCTAAAAACCATTCCTGAGTGAATTCGGACAAAATTTGAAATAAAAAAAACCCGGCCTTTCAGCCGGGTCAAATTTAAGTCAATCATTTAATTTTTTTTTGCTGCCAGAAAGTATTCGGACAGGGCATACGTGAATCCGCTACATTTCACATCAACATCAATATATCTTTGAAACGTCAGTTGTCCGTACATTTTCTTGAATGCCCGGGCGACCACAAGTGCCTGATCAGCACACCTGACCTCTGCATCAGCTCCGGCAACATACGGCCGAACATCTTTACTCAATGCTCCTCGACGGTCAAAGTAAAAATGTGCTTCACTTGAATCACACTCTACCAACGCGACATGGTACGATAGGCGCACCGTGTCATTGAAACACTCCATGGTCAACTTAAGTGAGGCGGAATCAATTTTCATCGGATACTCTGCCTTTAAATGGTCTCCTACAGTGGTTGCAAAATCATTTGCAATTTTGTGGAGCCTGTCTCCGACATTGTCAGGGTAGGCCGCAGACCTGCTCACGGTAATCTTTTTTTGACCGTAAGACGGCGAAGCGATCAGTGCGACACCGATCGAGAGAAGAATGAGGATTTTTTTCATTTTTTTCATATGTGCTTATGTTTGTATTGTTTGCCATATAATATAATGAAATACATACTTTGTCAAGCAGGCGTTGTGGGCAAATAAAAAACCCCGCAAAAAGCGGGGAACTCTTAGCACAAGGCAAATGATTTGAAAATCTTTCGTATATCTTTTTTCCCTGGATAATGAGCAATAAGTGCATAAGACTTGTTGCCAACTGACTCAGGGATTTCTTGATGAATTCTTTCCACCGCATATCGCAGAGATACTTTTGAATATAAACCAGCGTTATTTTTATCATCATTCAAAAATTTCACAAGTGTCCCGAGTGTAACCACAACAGGGTAGCCGGAGTCTTCTTCAAAAAGGCTTTCCCTTATTTGATCACCAAACTCCTCAATCGTGGACACATCAATCTTTGCGATGAAAAAATGCTTCTTCATGGTCTGACCTTTTCGTTCAAACTCGTAATCAAAATATTTGTAAAGATTATTCCGATCGAGGTGTATTCCTGTTTCCTCTTCAACTTCTCGCACTGCTGTATCATATGAGGTCTCGTCTTTTGTATGAACCTCTGAAACAATCTTCATCAATGCTGGATCAACATGTCGGTGCGGGAGCACCACAAAGACCAATTCATCACCAATCAAACTCCACATCAATACCGTAGAAGTGTGTCGCCTTTCATCGCCACCACCTCCCGGAAATTTCACCGAAGAGAATCCTTTCTCCACAAGCGCACTTTTGAGCACCTCTTTGCTTGTATACATTGTGTACAATTTTAGTTACATTTGTTTTCTTCAATATACAGTGTTTATAGTTTATGTCAAGTAATCTTCTGATTCTTTGAAAGTTCCTTTATACTATATATATGTCGGAGCAAATAAATTCATTTCTACACACACCTGAAACAATTGAAGTCACCTCAAAATATGATGACACTGTATCCGAATTTCTAAACGACCAAATTTTACACGTAGACGAGGAGTCGGTGCGCAAGGTGACACACTTCGCCGAACATGAATATGAGCCACTACTTCGGGAAAAAGTGTTGAGTAAAAAAAGTCCCAATACGGTTTCATACGACAAATATAAAAAATCTTTTTCAGTTCAAGGAAAAAGTATTTCACCAGGAGAAATAGTAGCCTCACGACATTTCACAAATGATATTTCAATTCCAGATTCTACACAGGTAAGTGGTGCAGGGAAAGGTGTGTTTGAAAAATACATAGAGCTTTCAACCAAAGATGTACTCACCGAAGAACTCAACAAAACACTCGCCAAAAACCTAGCCAAAAAAACAAAAAGGGAAGATGCGCGCAAATCAATAGCATATTCTGAGGTCGAAGCTCGTTCGGGTATCACAAGTGAACAGCTTGGAATCAAAGCAGAAAAGCTCATGATAGGTGTCGCAGAAATGATTTCTATAAATAGACCAGACTTACATATTTCGGTTCGCGCCGGAAATGCATACGAAGACGTGCAAGAAAAAATTGATTTCATTATTGATGTTCGCTCAAAAAAACGAGGTGTGGAAATTGAGACGAGAGACGAGGTTTTTGATGAAAAACATTTTGGAATACAATTCACCATCAATGCTTCAAAACAGGATTTTAAAAAAGACCAGATCGAGAAATCAAAAAATCGTGGCACTGAAATGGATGACATACTTCTAGTCACAATGGAGCAAGACATGCTACGCAAAGCACTGAATTCATGGAAAGAAAAAGGTTCGCCCCTTCACGGACCATGGGCAGAATTTTCAAAAGAATCTCAACATAAAGTCATTACGGCATTATTTGAAAACATTCTAAGCGAAGCAGAGCTTGCGAGTCTCACAAAATAAAATCACCCGAACACTCGGGTGATTTTATTTACATTTTGATTTCTTGATATGGGATACCGTTTCGTATAATCAAAGTAATTTCATTCATTTTATTCTGCGCCTCTATAAGTAGGTCACGTTTATTTTCTATATCTTCTATTGTCCAATCGTGTTCAAATATTTCTTTTACCGCCGTGATTCTTTTGTCTATTTCTCCAACAATGAGTTCATTGGATTCATTTACAGGATTTTGGAATTCTGAAGCAGGGAATCGCTCGGCGTATGTTTTCAATCCTTTATCCTTGATCATTTGAAATGAATGGAGTATTTCATCAATATCATCCTGTTCTTTAATATCAAAGTGTCCTGAAAGTACCAAATTCAAAATACCAAGTGGAAATTGATACGCGTTTATAAAATCTGCACTTACTTTAGATTTTTCCTCTATTTGCACCATCTCCTTTAAAGGGACCTGTGGTGGCCATTCATTCATTTTCATATACCACCAGTATACCGTTCTAGATAGAAAATAAAAAGTGCCTTCTGTTTTCATACAGAAGGCACTTGTGTAAGCTTAAAATAACTCACTGTTGTGCACCTTTTAGTGCGACACGAAGCCCTGCTTCATATCCAATCATTGGATTGACACGAGAACGCTTTTCACTGTTTGTTTCACCATCAATTTTGTAGTAAAAATTTTCGTACACACATCGTAGAAAAATTCCTACTCCAAGTTTTTCGTTGCCTGTATCAATATCGTTTGGGAAGTTGATATTGAGCTGAAGGGCAGTACTAAAAAAGACGGGGAAGGATCCATCAAGCATCCAGTTGTCCCAACACACACCACCACCCACAATCACTGCAGGACCTGCAAATAATTTTGAGCGAGTGTCGCTAATCGAAATTCCAGTTGTTCCTTTGAGAACATAGAATCCTCTTCGGAGTGCAAATGTGTCAGATTCTTGACGAAGTACGTCTCTTTTTCCGGACATGGCAACACCAAGGAAACTGCTGCTATTGAATATTTCCTTTTGATATCCAAACCCAAAATGAGGTCTAGTACTTGCGTGCTCTCTTGGACTGTATCCGGTTCCGCCAAAGAGCTCAAATGCCGTGTGATTAGTCTGGGCATACACGATGCCTTGGGTCATACAGATACACAGTGTGTACAAGAGTGTACGTGATCGGTTACATTTCATAATATTCGTTTTTTGATTTATGTATAGATTACAGGAAACTACATCAAAGTCAATTATTGAATTTACAAATAGTTGACAATATATGATTAATGTGTATAATGTGAACAAACCATAAACAACCAAATCATATGACTACAATCAAAGTAGTGAAGCATCCAGGCACAATCAAACACAATACGAGTCTCTCTGAGATACGACTCGGCGAGCTCATGGAATGTGTCAAAGCTAAACATCGTTCAAAATCGTTTAGTTTAAAACTAACTGGAGATGACAATAACAAATTTTTACGACTTGTATTCTTGAAAAAAACACCTGAAAAAACAAGAGTGAAAATTGTTGATTCGATCTCTTCAATTCATACTGCTGTAAACAAGACAAAAATGAATGAATTTGAATACCGGTTTGTAATCAACAGAGCACACTTGAAAGATTGTGTTCTTCCGGTGCCAACACGAAAAATTGTAAAAAAACATATGAAAACACCACAAAAAAATAATTTGTTTGATGCGAAACACCTTGCATCACTCTTACGAAAAAAATTCAGTTCAAAATTAATTGTTAATGTACGCACGGTAAGAAAAAAAGGGAAACCTTATGTTTCAATTTATTTTCATAAAAATGTGAGCGGGGTCGACTCCTTTCGAGAGTTTATCACCTCGAATGGATGTGCATTCGACGAAGCGAAGTCCTCAATTTCACTCACGCGTGCATGTGCAAAAAAAGTTTTTAATGCACTTGTTCCGGATTCTATAGGTGTACGTACTGAAAGTGTGCCTTTAAAGAAATCAAATTCTCGTGGTATCAAATCCTCGTCTGTGAAAAAGACTGCTAAAAAGAGGAATCCTCGCACGAGGACATCAACGAGGCAAGAGAAATCAAAACTACAACGTGGAGATTTTGAACGTGAACTTGCACAACTTGTTGCTCGACACACTACTGGTGGTATCACATTTTCTGATATTGCAAAACGTTTTGGTGACGGAAAGTGTTTTGTTGTCATAAAAGGCAACAAGGTGATTAATGTCACCGAGAGAATCTTCAATTCGCACAAGTAAACAGCCTCGTACAAAATACCACTCCCCATCTAATCAGATGGGGATTTTTTAATTGACACAACGTGAATTATATGATAGAATACGAAAAAATAGAACATTAAAAACATGAAGGAACTTATCAAAAAATGGCTCTCAGAGAACTCTCTCAAGCTACACGAGCTCTTGTCGATAGCATTTATCGACAATCGAGCCTATGAAGATTTCGTTGATCACGGAAAAGGGTTTACGACAAAGTATCGACTTTTTCTGGCAACAAATCTACCCGAATTCGAACTAACTGACGATGAGCGTATGCGTTACAATAATTTTTGTTTACAAAACACTAATACTGTAATTGATGAAAAAATTTGCAAGTACTTTTCGGAAAAGTTTCGTTTACATGGATCAATCCCGGAACAGGAACATCTTCTAATGTTATCGATTGGCAACAAAAGAAGTAAAACACTTATGAGATCAATAATTTATGATTTCATAACTGGCAATTCATCAAAAACATATCTTGTCGAACAACAAAACAAGGATGAAAAAGCACACACAGTGGATGCTGAAGTGCAGTCTCTTGTTGAGCAGTTACAGGAAGTACTTTTGAAAACACTTCATCGACAGTATGGAGATAATGAGAGGAAAAACTTTATTATTAAAAACAAAGAAACTCTTCGAAATCTTCAACGGGTCATTACGCTAGCACTTCAGGACAATCCAGAGGAGGCGTTAAAACAAATCTCACAATTCAAACAAACAGTACTTAACTCAGGGAAATGAAAAAAGTTAAAACTACTAAAAACTCCGACAAGAGATTCAACCACGAAGCAGTACTGGAACGTGAAGTTTCAATTGGTGCCAAGGGTAAATACAAATTTGTTCGATGCTTGATAGAAGTAATCAATAATGCGTTTGATGCTGGCTCTACGGAAGTGGTTGTCGGTTTTGGAATATACCAGAAAAAACGTGCGTTATTTATATATGACGATGGTACTGGTTTTCTACCGGAGAATATTGACTCTGTCATGAAGTACGGATTTTCTTCTAAATCAAAACGTGATCGTTCGACGAGTGGAAAAAATGGAACTGGCTTGAAGAGCGCACTTGGTCTACACAAAGATCCGCGCAAGCCAATGATTACTATTTTGTCCAAAACAGTCACAGGTGAACACCACAAAATCAAAGTTGATTTTGAATATCTTCTTGCAATTGCAAAAAATAAAAAAATCAATGATGACGAGTATTGCACGAAGGAAAAAGATCCGGCATGGAATATACCTGGACGAGCTCGTTTGAGTGGATCAGTAGTGATTATTACGGGATTCGAAGCGCGCTCAGTGTCAGAATTAAGTGATATCGAGCTTGAGCTCGGCAGTGCACTTACCTCACGACAACTCCCTCGGGTGTTTGTCAAAGATGGTGAAGTACTTCGTCCGATTAAAAATCATGAGATGCAGGGAGAGTGGTTTACATTTTCTGATACCACTAAAAACCTCGGTGTTGTAAGTATTGAAGTATACGCAAAACCAAACTATGACTTTACCGGTCCAGTGTTATGTGGGCCGATGAATCCCGTCATATCAATTTCGGACATGATCTCTGATGGTCGTGTGAGAAGTATTGATAAACAGTTTTGGTCAAAACTTCAAGGTTTTATCTACATTGAGGTACTCAATGAATTCCGCGATCACTATAGCAGGCTTGAAGATGATTTTTATGATACATGCCTCGGTGAACTTTCGGAACTGCTATCGGTGTTTGGAAGTACACTTGAAGACAAGATCCATAAAGCGTCGAAAGATGAGAGTATGCGACTGAATAAAGAGATCCTGAAAGATTTTGGAAAAATTCTTTCTACTATTTCTCCTTCAGTTATTCCGGTGGGTGCACAGAAACCACAGTTTCATTCGTTGGGTTCAGGTGAAAAAGATACTCAGGAAAATGAACTCAAACACACACCATCAAATCGGCCTTATATCAGTGGCCCTTCATTTATAGACAAAGGAGAGAGTAGTTTATTTTCTCTCCGCAACTACGATGGAGGTTCGGTCTACTTTTCAGTAGACCGACCAGATTTATTTGATGGTGTAAAGATAGACGGAACCTTAGCAGTCACTTTGACACGTTCATGTGCAACAACAGATGTACACTCGGTATTTCTTGGTGCATATGAAAAAAATTCAAATAAATTGATTGCGTCAAAACGTCTCTCTTTAGAGAAACGGATGAGCACAGTGAAAGATTCGGTAAAAATCGGAGAGTGTTCATATATGATCCAAATTGATACAATCTATCCGGATTCGCTCGGTGCAATTGATGATTCATATAGTGAAGAAGGACATTCAATTTCTACGATATTTATCAATCCAATACATCCACGACTTGAGACAAGACAAAAAAACTCTTTTTATGTACGCATGATAATTCAAAGAGTTGTTTTGCTTGAAGTTGTAACAGTAGCGGCCCTTCATCAAACATCACTTGGGTTGATAAGTACTAATCAGGCACTTGAGCTTGTGAGTACTTTTTATGAAAAAGCACTCACGCGCTTCATTTCATACAAAACAAATGAAGTTGAAAAAGTTGCCGCAGAGCAACCAGAAGAAGTACAGATGTAAGTAATTATAACAATCCCCGCTCGTCGGGGATTTTTTATTTATAGGAAAGAAGTGCATAATATGAAAATATTTTTAAAAAACTTAAGGGAACATCAATACCACAGGGTGGGATAACAAAACAAGTTCCTGGATTAAACAAACATGTCACACTTTGTATTATGTGAGTAGAATCATTTTAAAAATACATTTACATCTCGCAAACATACACTTATATTTACACACCACACGCCCCTCCCGCTTCCCGCAAGATCAGCGCCTCTGGGGGTCTTTTTATATACCAAGCGTAAGTGTGACAGGACAGTGGACACTTCCCATATATTCATCTTCAATTGAAATTTCTATAACTTTTTTTAGGAGTACATGAAAATACAAAATAGTCAAAAATGGCGATCTTTCGATCGCCATTTCAATCACTTGTACACCGGATGTGATTTTGTCGGGTTACTAGAAGAATATCTACTTTTTTCTTCCTTTTCGTACAACTTACTCACAATGAGTGCGATCGATGAGTAACTCGCAACTAATACACATTGAAACGTTCTTATACCCGCCTCATCAATCACATAATTGCTTTTAATGTCCTGAAAGGAGATCACAAGTCCAGCCATACACACAAATATAAATACTGATCCAACGGTACACGCAAATGTTAATCTAGTTCTATATCTTTTGCCTTCTCTGTATACAAAACTTGGCAAACGATACACAAGGACACTAAACAACAATACGATACCCGTAGCCACCAGTATTCCTATTTTCATAATACTCAATAAGACAATTGCGACAAGTGCAAGCATAAACACTATACACAATACCCAGAATGATGAGAGTGGTTTTTTCATATATTTTATTTTTTAGGTTCAGAAGTATACAGTAGCACGCCATAAAAAAGACGCAAGATTACTTCATCACCATCACAACAGGGCAGTGATCACTTCCCATATATTCATCTTCGATTGAAATTTCTATAACTTTTTTTAGGAGTACTGGTGTAACAAAAAAATAATCAATTCTCCATCCCACATTTCTGTCGCGCGCGCGAGACTTTTGATCCCAGTATGTATACGCTCCGACTTTGTCAGGAAAAAAATGTCGGTACACATCTGTATATCCATGTGCAATCACTTCATCCATCCATTCACGTTCAACCGGCAAAAATCCAACATGTGCAACATTTTCTTTTGGACGAGCCAAATCAATTTCATTGTGAGCGACATTGACATCTCCACAAAAAACAATTTCAAAACCATCTTTTTTCTTTCGTTCAATAAATTCCAAAAATGCATCATAAAATCGAAGTTTGTATTCGAGACGCTCCGGTGCACCACCACCATTTGGAAAATAACAATTGATGAGAATCATTTTCCCAAATGTAAGTACGAGTGTCCGACCTTCATCGTCACATTCCTTTACACCAATTCCATATTCTACGTTGTCAGGTTTTGTCTTTGTATAGACTGCGACACCACTGTATCCTTTGCGTGTTTTTGAAGATTCAAAATATGAATGATAGCCTTGTACATGCACCACTTCGTCGGGGAGTTGAGACACTTCAGCTTTTGTTTCTTGGAGACACACAATGTCTGGAGTAAATTTAGTAAAGACAGGGAGCAACAATCCATCACGGTGAGTAGCCCGAATTCCGTTGGTATTCCAAGTAAGTATTTTCATATCTTATTTATACTATATATATGAAACTAGTCACATACTTCTGAAATGCGAGATAATATTGACTAATTGTGTTAAAAGTCTATAGTTATCAAAAATACATATAAAAATGAACAAAGAACAAAAACCAATATCAATCCTTATTATTGAAGATGAACTGCACTTCGCCGAACAGATCAAACTAATGATTTTTCGTGCACTTGATGGACTCAACAGATCTGTATACTTTCATACAGCCACATCCATAAACGAAGCACGGGCTGCACTAGAAAAAAATAATCTAAATCTTATCACACTTGACGGCCATCTCGATCATGAAAAAATCTGCACCGAGCTTTTGCCTGATTTGGAAAAAATTACCAGCTGCACAATTTTATTACTGACTCGTGATGACAGGATAATCAACGAAGAAAATACAGGGTCCGAATTCTATATTTCTCGAAAAATTATTCCTCAAAATCTCCGCTTCCGTAAAGGGTTTGGCCAGGGAGATTTTCCTGGAGTAAAAGATGAACATTACGGATTACTTAGAAAGCTATTGCTCGAGCACGCACTTTAAAAATTACCACCCCGCGGTCGCGGGGTGTTTTTTATTGCAAAAAAATAAAATAGGTATACGATTAGATTAAACCTTAAAGCCTAAGCTCATGACAACTAAAAACAGTACCCCCTCCAAAAGTTATGCTGTGCGTATTTCAAGTATTTTCAACTCTACGTATTATCTAATTGAATTTATTTTCTACTTAGTGAAATATGCTATTTTTTTTCCGGATAGAATTTTTTCCAGCTCTTCCATTAAAAAAATATGGTACGCGAGTATTCTAATATCTTTAGCAATCTTTTTGGGTTATTTTTTACAATTTCGAGAATTTCAACCAATAGGTCAATGTATTCTATTTGGAATAGTGATCGGTGGGATAAACACAGTGGCCCACATCAAGAAAGAAAGTCTGCAACCTCTTGTAATACTATTGTCAGTATTGTTATGGTTTGCAGTATTTCATTTCAATATACTCAACATTCCAGACATAAAAATGGGCTGGCTCAAATGGGAATCATTCTTTTCTGGAATAATCGGCTACTATTGGTTTCTTGTTCGAGAAAGAGAGTAATGTTTAAAACCCCCGCTTTTTTACGGGGGTTTATTTTTTTATTACTAGCGTTACACAAGTGTACCCTTGGCTTTGCACAAGTGTTCCCTCAAATTATGCATTTTCCGCTATCGCGGAAAATGCATAATTTTTTTAAAAAGGTACGTAACGTTTATTTATTATCACCTCGTCTATCGTGAAATTTTTTGTGTACTTCCCGAAGCTGGGCGTCGGTCACGTGTGTATAGATTTGTGTTGTGGCAATATTTGCATGCCCTAGCATCATCTGCACACTTCGAATATCTGCACCATTTGAAAGCAAGTCTGTTGCAAACGAGTGACGAATCACGTGCGGTGTAACTTTTTTTGAAATACCTGCCATGATCGCATAGTGTTTTACAATTCGCTCAATTGAGCGAGGTGTCAGCCGTGAATCACTTCGTGCATTTTTTGATTTTACTTTTGATTTGTTTACAAACATTGGCTCATCCATATCTTTTCGAACATTCAAATATTTTTTGATTGCATCTTTTGCTGATTCTGAGAGAAACACTACTCGTACTTTTTCTCCTTTTCCTCTGATAGAAAATTCATCTTTCGACAAATCAAGGTCACGATTGAGTGAACAAAGTTCCGAGAGACGCAAACCTGTAGAAAAGAAAAGTTCGAGTATTGCTGAGTCCCGAAGTGCCCGCTCTTTGTCTTCGACTGTAGACTTCTCCAAAGAAAAAATAGTTTTCGGTGCATTCATGAGACGGGATAGTTCATCGCCTCCAATCAAATCAAGACTTCGTGGTTTGACCTTTGCGAGCTCGATTTTGTCGGGGGACAGGGAAGTGACACCACGTTTCATTAAATATTTTAGAAACACACGAAGGGCAATAAGGTGATAGTTTTGAGTATTTTTCTTAAGTGTGGCCGCTTGCTGACCTTTGACCTTCATTCCTGGTTCACGGTTTAGAAAAAGACGATACTCACGCAACATATCATCACTAATATCTTTTGGATCTGAAATTTTTGCGAAATCAAAAAATCGTGAAATATATCTATCGTAGTTTTCGACAGTTTTTAGACTATTTCCTTTTTCAATTTCAACATGTTCGAGAAATTCTCTTTTGTATCTTTCGAGAGTGGATGACATGGATACAGTATAGCAAAAACACAGAACGTAAGACGTAGAGCGTAGAGCTTAAAACACAAGAACACAGGAATCCTAAATTAAAGCCTCCTCTCCTAAGCAGGAGAGGTCGAGACGAAGTCCGGGTGAGGTTGATAGAAAATAAAGGTTGTTAGTTGTTAGAAAATACACAAGATCCTGAAACAAGTTTAGGATGACACGAAATTTTGTATTTTGCGTTCTAGGTTCTACGCTTTACGTTCCACGCCCTATACTCATGTGTTCATTGTTGCGATTTTATGCTATAAGAAAGATAAACCCCTTAAAAAATAATACAATGTCAGACGACCGCACAGAGTACAATGAGTACTCAAACAACATCATTCACAAGAATGGCCAAAGCCCCGGATTCTTTGGGTGGATATGGATTATCATGCAAGGACTGCTCGTCTTGGGTGTATCGATTTTATATCTTATTTTTGAATTCTTGTTTAATAGTATCAACTACTTCAGTAGTAATATCACATATTTCACAAAAGAGCTTTGGGCACACAAATTCGTAACACTTGCCAAATATTGCGTGTTTATAATTCTTGTATATTTTCTACTCAATATTTTCAAGAACTATTTCCCTGTGATAGACCCGGATTTGTGGATTATAATCATCACAGTAGTTGCGCCATTTGTAGTGAGATTCTACATTTTTGACATGTGTTTGTTTCGAACAAAGAAAATCAGTGATATTGAAAAAGAATAGTGCCTCATCCCCCTTTTGATGAAATTTCGGGGGATTTTTTCTATTAAAAAACGATGTATTTTGGACTAAGAATATAGGCACGGTGAGGGCTTGCTTTTTTAAATAATGTATGATATTATACGTAAGCAATGTTAACAGCAAAGAAAAAATCACAAGTTATCAAAAAGGCCCAAATCCACGAAAAGGACACAGGGTCATCTCCTACACAGATCGCTATTCTGTCAGCACGAATTGACGACCTTGCAGGACATTTGAAGAAACACAAGAAAGACAATCACTCACGACGAGGACTTATCAAGATGGTTGCAGATCGACGAAGTCATCTCAAGTATCTCGAAAGAAACGACAAAGCTCTTCACGCAGAAATTGTCAAAAAGATGAAACTTAGCTCATAGTCGCGAACAAGTGCGAACTTCACGCGAACATGGTGCGAATAACACAACGTTGCAAAACGTTGTGTTATTTTTTATGTCGATCCTTGCTTAAAATTGGGGAGTATGGAGCTCTTTCAGCTTTCAGCTTTAAACTTTTAGCTCTTGTTTTGAAATAAGTTATAATAATGTATATAGTTCTTTACACAAACACATTGCAATTTTTAATATTAAGCCAGTTCTGAAACTGGCAACAAGTACTCGTTAAAAAGGTTGTATTTTTTAATAACCATTTACTACTAGCTACTTACAATTTTTATGATCATCAAGCATCCCGAACAGCGCGTGGGAATATTTATCGATACACAAAATCTGTATCACAGCGCAAAAAATTTATACAAACGAAAAGTTAATTTTCAAACAATTATCAAAGAAGCACTTGCGGGACGAAAACTCATTCGTGCGATTGCGTACGTCATCACCTCAGAAGCAGGGGACGAGAAAAGTTTTTTTGACGCACTCACAAAAATGGGCGTTGAAACAAAAACAAAAGATCTCCAAGTGTTTACTGGTGGAGCAAAGAAAGGGGATTGGGATGTGGGTCTCACGGTAGACGCCATCACAATGGCACCAAAGCTCGACGCAATTATTATTCTTTCGGGTGATGGAGACTTTATTCCACTCGTGGAATATTTGCAAATTCATTCTGGGATTCAGGTTGAAGTGGTTTCATTTGGAAAATCTTCATCTGGAAAACTCCGCGAAGCCTGCGACGACTTCATGGATCTCTCTGAAAATCCTCGAAAGTATTTGATTGGGAGATAATGCAAACAAGTAATACGTAGAACACAGAACGTTAAACATAGAATCCAATCCTCCCCTTGAGGGGAGGTGCCCGAAGGGCGGAGGGGTAAAAAATACAAGCGATTAGTTTTTAGTTGGTGGTATATAGAAATTCAAAAGATCCTGAAACAAGTTCAGGATGACACATTACAAAATAAAAAAACCGACATATGTCGGTTTTTTAAATGCATGCAAACTTGCAATTTTGCACAAATAACGTATTGTCAAAACAGAAGTCCAAAAAAGTACATTAACTATTTGAATAGAATAATTCCAATTCCGCCCGTGCCCCGTGTCGGAATCCTCTTTGACGCACAAAATCTGTACTGCGCTCATAAAGAAGGATATGGACGGCTCGACTATCGCGTCGCGCTTCGTGAGGCACTTTGTAACCGTATGCTGTTTGTTGCAAAAGCATACGTTGTTACACATCCAGATTATCCAACTGCGAGTAATGGTTTTTTACAAACCCTTCTTCGTAGTGGGATACAAGTACACACCAAACAATGCGAATTAAGCAGACTCGGCAAACCCCTAAAGGCAAACCTTGATGTAGAACTCGCCATTGATGCAACATCGCTTATTCTTGATCCAGCTGTCAACACAATCGTGCTTGCAACTGGTGACGGAGACTTCAAGTCACTCATTGACTTGGCACATTCACATAATAAAAAAGTTGAGATTATGGGTTATACAAAACTCATGTCTCGGCATCTTGTTAGATCAGCAGATAAAGTAACTTATCTTGATGATCGTAGATTCAGTATTAAAAAAGTCGCATAATAGCGACATCCTCAAACCCCTTCTCGTACACGGACTTCCACGAGAAGGGGTTTTTATTTTTTTCCTTCAAAAGCGTATACTTCAGGTATTACACCTAACCAAGTCTTCAGGCATCTAGTATTGAAAATTGATTTCAATTCTAACGCCTGAAGATTTGAAACATATATGAACACAAGAGAGTATCATCTTGAGATAGCGGGCAAGAAAATCACAGCAGTATTTTCTGATCTCGCTGATCAAGTCAACGGTTCGGTAATGCTCAAGTGCGAAAACACAATCGTGCTTGCAACAGCAGTCATTTCAAAAAGTGCGCAGGGTAATCAAGGATTTTTTAATCTCACTGTAGACTATCTCGAACGCTATTATGCATCTGGACTGATTCTCGGATCACAGTACAACAAGCGCGAGGGCAAGCCATCTGACGAAGCAATTCTTTCTTCGAGAATAATCGACCGCACCATCAGACCACTTTTCGACCGACATATTAAAAATGCAGTTCAGGTCGTGACCACAGTGCTCTCAGTGGGAAGTGCAGACCCAGGAGTACTTGCAATCAATGCATCATCAATCGCACTTGGAGTCTCGGATATTCCTTGGGCGGGACCTGTGGGTGCAGTACACATTGGACGTGTGCGAAACGGCGAAGGGTTTCACTTTGATTCATATGTACCACACACTGGAGATACTGGTTATGATCTTGACCTTACAGTATGCGGACACAGCAATCGAGTCTGCATGATTGAATCGATGGCATTTGAACTTCCGGAGAATGAAATCAACACTGCGCTTGATATGGCGATGGAACATATCACAAAAATTGAAGCCTGGCAGAAAGAAATTATTGCACGTGAAGGAAAAGCAAAATTGGAAATTCCAAAACCATCTCTTCCAGAAAAAGTTGTCACACTTTTTGATGAGCATATTTCACCAACACTTCTACAAAAACTTTTTTCAAAAGAGAGCAAGAAAAATATTCATGATATAGAAGATTTGTGGAGTGAACTTATCGAAGCATCATTTCCTCTGACAGGTAATGTCAAAGTAGACAAAGACACAATCGAAATATACAGTACCGCAAAAGATTTTCTCCACGACAAAATCGATGACGCACTACACCAGGGTGCGCTCGAAAACAATCTTCGTGCAGATGGACGAGGACTCGATGAAGTACGCACACTTTTTGCACAAGCGGGAGGAATTTCACCACTCCATCACGGAGCTGGAATTTTCTATCGAGGCGAGACTCACGTATTGAATGTGCTCACACTTGGTGGACCACAAGATGCATATGTACTTGATGGAATGGAAATTCGGGGGGAGAAACGTTTTATGCATCATTATAATTTTCCACCATATTCTGTCGGCGAGACAGGAAGAATGGGCGGAATAAACAGACGCGAAATGGGTCACGGATTTCTCGCAGAAAAAGCACTGACGCCAGTGATCCCAGACAAGATGACATTTCCATACACAATCCGACTTGTGTCAGAGTGTATGGCATCAAACGGCTCGACCTCTCAAGCATCAATCTGTGCAGGAACACTCGCACTCATGGATGGAGGTGTGCCAATCAAAGCACATGTTGCAGGAATCGCGATCGGATTGATGATGGATGAAAAAGATGAAACAAAGTACAAACTTCTCACCGACATCCAAGGCCCAGAAGATCATCATGGGGATATGGATTTCAAAATCGGCGGAACAAAAAATGGAGTGACTGCGCTTCAGCTTGATATCAAACTTGCGGGTGTACCTGTAGCAATTCTCAAAGATGCACTCGAAAAGGGAAGACTTGCGAGACTTCACATTCTCGAAACAATCACACAAGAAATATCAGAGTCTCGAAAAACAATTTCACCATCTGCACCGCAAATCATCGTGACACAAATTAGTCCGGAAAAAATTGGACTTGTCATCGGAGGAGGTGGAAAGACAGTCAAAAATATAAAAGAAGTTACTGGTGCAGAAGTCAACATTGAAGATGACGGAACGATTTATATCACAGGGAAAGATGGTAATGCAGAAAAAGCAAAGTCGATGATTGAATCACTTACCCACGAATTTAAAGTAGGAGAAGAATACGACGGGGAAGTGGTGAAAATAATTGAAGTCGGTGCGATTGTAAAACTCAACGAGCACACAGATGGAATGGTTCACATTTCTGAAATTGCTCCGTTTCGCGTAATGAAAGTTGATGATGTACTAAAAGTAGGAATGAAGGTACCAGTCAAGGTAATGACCGTAGATAAAGAAAAGGGACGTGTGGGACTATCAATCAAAGCTCGAGACAAAGACTTTGTGAAGAATCCGTATGGGAATGTGCACACAGAACCTAAAGCGTAGATCGTAGAGCGTAAACACAAGACACTAAAACACACCAATAAAGAAGAGCGGCACCCTAGAAGAAATTGATGCAAAGTCAGGGGCTGCTCTTTTTGTATTTCCTTCGATATGGTATTGTGTAGGCATGACAGATACAAATCACTACAAAGCAAAATTGCTTCAAGAAAAAGACGTAATTATTGATGACCTAAAAAATCTTGGGAGAATCGTCGATCCGATCACAGGGGACTGGGAAGTCGCATCACAAGACGCAACTCCTGAGCCAGATTCAAATGATCTCGCAGACAGATTTGAAGATTTTGAAGAAAAGAGCTCAGAAATGAGTGCACTTGAAGCACGATTGAAGGATGTAAATGATGCACTCAAAAAAATAGATGATGGCGCGTATGGAAAATGCGAAGTCGGAGGTGAAGACATCGAAGAAGCAAGACTTGGTGCAAATCCAGCAGCTCGAACATGCATGGAGCATATAAATAGGTAGTAGATAGTAGGTAGTAATAAGTAGGACAAAGCGAGATGCACGTGTTAAACACAGAGCATAGAACGAAAAGCACAAAAAGAGCGGCGCCTACAGCGCCGCTCTTTTGTATTTAAGAAACATTTTTTTCTAAAAAACAATACTCTTTCTGTTCTGCAACATTACGGAGCGCGACGGCGCGAGTATAGGAATTTTTCACCAGAAAAATATCCGTGTTGCAGAAGAGAAAGAGTGGGAAAAGAAAATATTCTTATACTTAAAACTACGATTATTTTAATTTTATACACATCACCCAAGCTAACGTCTCGTCTTCTTTTAAAAAATACTTTATATTATTTTTCTTTATTTCAATGTCCCCAATCTATTCAATATTTCCAATACTGCACTTTCATCTTTTGCTATTATTATCAAATCATCATTGTTCACAAAAAGATACAACATGACCACTTGTCCTTGATTGTCATACAGTACTCGCGCGTCTTGATTCTTTAAAACACTGTCTTGAAATGGCTTACTCAGCAAATATGAATTTTCACCTGCAACATTTATGTTGTACAAAATAAAGAAATCATCTACCATTTTCTTTTCCCATTGAAGCATTCCTGAGTATGCATAATCAAATGATGTTGGTTTCAAAATAATAAATGGTGAACCCTTTTCTTCCAATGAAATACTTCCGAGCATATATTCATCACTGAGTGACCGATACAGCGGACCGGGCATTGATGTTTGAAGTGCGGTGAAAAAATCTTTTGCAGTGGGTCGTGTTTTTTGTGTTGTATCGTCTTCTATGGGATTGATATTAAAAACACCATTCTTTTTTTCTTTTAGCACACTCGCGATTTCATAAAATTCTTTTGCTATTTCTTGTTTATTTTTTCCACTAATCACAAGTGCTTCTGTGCCATCGTTTCGAATGAGTGATTGATTCAGTGGTGTTCCAGTGACGACTATTTCCTTCTCGCGTGTCGCAATAATTGAATATCCCAAGACACCAATTGCAACAAGTGCGAGCAGTACTCCACCAATTGCAAATACATTACTCACTCGTTCTGATTTTATTTCCACCTGCTGTTCGCGTGCTTTTCTTTCTTGTTCTGCGACTGCAATTTTTATTACTGACCCTTCGTTCATTCGCACAGCATCTGCCATATCAGATTGATATGTACGAATACTCTTAGGCGAGACTTTTGTTTCTGTGTGAGTATCTTTAAATCCATATGGTTTTGGCACAAGCGGATCTGCTTCCGGTGGCGGAAGTGGTACATCAGAATCAGACGGTACAGGAACATCACTCACACTTTCGTTTGGAAGTGGGACATCAGATTGTGTTGCAAGAAATGGATTTGGTGTTGGAACATCGTTGTTCATTAATTGTATTATACGCGAGAACACGAGAACATGAAAAC
>JAGOQQ010000001.1:176376-191192 GCA_017991395.1 Minisyncoccota bacterium
ACAGGAACATCACTCACACTTTCGTTTGGAAGTGGGACATCAGATTGTGTTGCAAGAAATGGATTTGGTGTTGGAACATCGTTGTTCATTAATTGTATTATACGCGAGAACACGAGAACATGAAAACGGGTCACAGCGAACTCAGAGCGTGGAACGTAGAACGTGAACACAAAACACTAGAACATTTAACACATCAATCCAAACAGGGCGGCGCCTACGGTTCAAGAAACATTTTTTTAAAAAAACAATACTCTTTTCTCTTTTGAAACATTACGGAGCGCGACGGCGCGAGTATAGGAATTTTCTAGCAAGAAAATATCCGTGTTTCAAAAAGAAAAGAGTGGGAAAGAAAAGATTTTTATACTATAACCTCAAGATTGAAAACTAAAAATTAATTCTTTTACCCCTCCTGTGACTAACGTCTCGTCCTCCCCTCAAGGGGAGGCTTGGATTCAGTAAATTATATTTTGTATTCCCACTTTTACTCTTTGCACTTTTGCTTTTCAGTTTTATACTTTTGGTATGTCTTTCTCACGAGTGTACTCACTTCAAACTCACGGACTCAAGGGTATAGTGGTGTCAGTTGAAACAGATCTTTCACGCGGGCTTTATTCTTTTTCTGTTGTGGGACTTCCAGACAAAGCAGTAGAAGAATCTCGCGACAGAATGGCAAGCGCACTCAAAAATAGCGGACTTGAATCCCCAAAATCTAAAAATCAAAAAGTCATCGTTTCGCTTTCACCGGCAGATCTCAAAAAAGAAGGTGCGTACTTTGACCTCGCAATGGCTCTCGGATATTTACTTTCCGATGAGCTTATTTCTTTTGACCCAGAGAAAAAAGCATTCATCGGTGAACTTTCACTCAACGGAGAATTGCGCACGGTCAAAGGAGTACTCCCGCTTGTCGAAGAAGCAAAGCGAAAAGGTTTCGAAGAAATATATGTACCCGCAGGCAACACCAAAGAAGCAGGACTTGTGAAAGGGATTTCAATATTCGGTGTCAAAAATCTAAGCGACATCGTACGACATCTAAACACAAAAACAAAAGAAGGCGAGGAACTATTTCGTATTGAACCAATTCCCGAAACACAGATAGAGAGGAAAGAGCGAACTTTTGATATTGATTGGTCAGACATCAAAGGACAAGCAAGTGCAAAACGAGGGCTTGAAATTGCCGCGGCAGGAGGACACAATATTGCACTTTCAGGTCCTCCAGGAACAGGGAAAACAATGCTCGCAAAAGCATTTGCAAGTGTACTTCCCGAACTCACACAACAAGAAATTCTCGAAATCACAGGTATTCATTCTGTCGCGGGCGCACTCCACGATGAACTCATTACTCATCCACCGTTTCGTTCTCCGCATCACACATCAAGTTATGTTTCGATGATCGGCGGTGGAAGCTTTCCAAGACCCGGCGAAGTAACACTCGCACACAAAGGTGTACTTTTCTTGGATGAATTTCCAGAATTTGAAAAGAGAGTTATCGAATCACTCCGCCAGCCACTTGAAGATAGAATTGTTACAGTGTCTCGCGCACGAGGTACGATCGCATTTCCATCACACTTCATACTTGTGTGTGCAATGAATCCTTGTCCGTGCGGATATTATGGAAGTGATAAGAAACCATGTATTTGTACAGGAAGTGATCTCTCGCGTTATTCACGAAAAGTATCCGGACCTATCATGGACAGAATTGATATGTGGACGACTGTGGGCGCACTTGAATACGAAACACTCGCTGAAGTGGGGCCTTCGGGAGACTCATCTCAAACAGTACGCGAAAGAATAAAACAAGCGCGAGACATCCAAAAGAAAAGATTCAAGGCTTCACCAAAACAAATCACCACAAATAGTCAGATGAATGTAAAAGATATTGTGAAGTATTGCCCTCTCAAAAAAGAAGTGACGGAAATATTAAATAAAAGTGCAGAAAAACTCAATCTCTCTGCTCGTGCATATCACCGTGTTATCAAACTCGCCCGAACAATTGCCGACTTGGATAAAAGTGAAGAAGTAGAGCTCACACATATTCTTGAAGCACTTCAATATAGACCGAAAAATAGTGAGTAGGCAATACAAAGTCTTTAGTGGTTAGTCTTTAGACTTTAGTAAAAAGTTTTTGGTGACCAGTGGTTAGTTTTTGGACAAATATATAAAGAAAAGCGGCGGCGCAGGTGCCGCTTTTCTAGCTTTACATTCAAATACTTCGGTGTTCTATGTTTTAGTTCTTTAATGATAAAATAAACAAATGAAAATACTGCTTCTTCATGGCTGGGGCTATAAAAACTATAAGGGGCAAGAAAACGCCAACGAGAGAAATCCTTGGCGGAATAAAGCAAAATTTATAGACCAACTTACTGAGCTAGGTTATGAATTATTAATACCTTCTTTCCCTGGATTTATTGGTTCTCAGGATACACCCATAAAACCTTGGGGTGAAAAAGAGTATGTTTTGTTCTGTGAAAATATTGTCCGCAAAGAACAGCCTGATGCTATCTTGGGAAATTCTTTTGGTGGAGCAGTCGCAGTGATGTGGAAAAAAGAAATGGGTCAGAAAAATGATATCAAAATAATCCTCGTCTCACCAGCACTAGAAAGAGGCTATGCGAAGAAATCCATTTCATCTCGTATCACAACCATACTACCAAATTTTCTATTAAACTTTTTACGAGATATTTATCTGTGTTATGTTATTAAAAATCCATATTATAAATTTGGAAACAATTTTTTAAAAAAAACATATTTAAATATAGTAAAGATAAAATGTGGAAAATATTTAGAAAAAATAAAGCCAGATCAAACATTAATAATATTCGGTGAAAATGATACAGCAACTCCTCCTTCAATTATCCAATCAATGTTTAAAAATAATATAGAAATATCAGAGAGGATAAAAATAATAAAAGGCGGGGATCATGACATTGTAAACACTCACACAGAAGAATTGATTGGGTTCATAAAAACATATCTTGATGAAACTCAAAATAAGTAATAAAAAGCGACGGCTGTGCCGTCGCTTTTTTATATTCTCTTTTTTGTTCGCGTTAAGTCTGCGATAGTCAGCGTTTAATTATTTAGCCCAACTTCCATCAGCACCAGGGTTCTTCGCTCCTCGAACTTCGAAGTGCAAGTGTGGTCCAGTTGATCGTCCAGTGTTTCCGACGTATCCAATCACTTCACCTTGCGATACACTGTCTCCACGCGCAACTGAAATTTTAGACATGTGGGCATAGAGTGTTTGAGTTCCGTTTGAGTGTGAGATTACGGCATATGTTCCATATCCTCCTCCCCAGCCACCAGCATTTGCCACAATAACACTTCCTGAAGCAGATGCATATATAGGTGTTCCTGTTGGTGCTCCGATATCAATACCATTTCTTCCGTGCAATCCTTGGGTTCGAATTCCATTTGCAGGCTTCATGAAATATCCAGAAAGTTTTGGACCACTTGTTCCTTTCACGAGTTCACGTTTTTTTGTAACTGGATTGATTGTGTACTTTGGAGTAGTTGCTTTCGGTTTTGGTGCGATTTCAGTTACTTCACCATCTGGAATAATAACCTTTGCTCCGACTTCAAGAGATTCATCAAGTGCAATGTTGTTGAAAAAGGCGATTTCATTTTTGTCACCACCATATTTCTTTGCAACAGACGCAAGTGTGTCACCTTTTTTCACAATATGAGAAACTCCAGAAATAGGAAGGATGGTAATCACCACACCTTCTTTGAGGGCCTGACCTTTTGCGATGTTGTTTGCCCATCGTACAGTACTTGGAGTCACATCAAACATTTTTGCAATTCCTTCTACTGTGTCTCCTTTTCGTACAACATAGATACTAATTTGGTCAGATGAAGGCATTTCTTCCAAGTCTACCACTGTTCCAATCGGTCCAGACTCTGGAACGAGGGCATCATCTTGTACTGTAATATCAGCTCCACCTGTGCCAAGTGCATAAGGGTTTGCACCACTTTGCAAAATGTCCATAGTTTGAGAACTTTCTGTTTCTGTGGGAATCACTTCCTCTGCTTTAGATTTTGAAAAGAGAAAGTCAAAAAACCACGCATTTGCCTGCGACGGAGGGAAGACGAGGAGGGCAGAGCCAACAAATATAAGTAATGCGACCAATGGTCCACTCTTTATTGTTGATACCTTTTTCGCCTTCTTGCCGATTGATATTCGGGAATCTGGGTCTTGTGAGTTTTTATAAATAAGCCTATATGTGTATCAAGATTTTTTGCGCTTTTTAGGGCTACCTAGTGACGACCGCACGTTTTTTCACTAAGTCTCAAAAAACTCTTGATTTGTATGGGTTTTTCAGTCTTTCTGTCGTTGTACCCTTATTTTACAAGGGTTTCCTGATTTCGATTTCTGTGTACATATAAAATGGTACCAAACGAGCACGGGAAGTCAATCGAAATGGGGAAAAGTCCAACATATTGACATACACCGAGAAATCATTGTCCAATTTGACTATGAAATAAGGGTTTTTCCACCTTTTGGATTAGTACGAATGTGTTGTAATTGTTACACTACATATATATGAAAGGCGAGCGCAGACTTGGCTCTTTTGACCAACTTGGTGATGCATACAACAAACCCGTTAACGAGAACGGGGATTTTGAGAACCAAAAGGGCAAAAATCCAAAAATAGAAAAAAAAGATACTACTCCTAAAAAGGACCCCCAGCCACAAAAATCACCTAGATCAGCGAACAAGAACGAGATCCTACCAGATGACACCAAGAAAGAAAGTAATCCCGACCGAACACCAATCGGCTTCAAGCAAAAAAGCAAAACTGAACCCGAGAACACATTTGCGCCTAAGCTAGAAAAGACTACAGAGAAGCCCGCAAAAAGACAGAGATCTATCGGCCCAAAAAAATTCAAAAATGAAGATGCTCTTTCTTCGGCACATGCTGGACCAAAAGGCTCTCTTGAACCATATGACCGCGACTCAGTTCCTTCTGTAAAAAGCACCCAGTTAACACGTCGTGAAAGAACAACCAACAAGAATCCTATTCAACTAATTGCAATGGGAGACGATAAAGAAGTTGCTGATTTTTTTGCGTCAAAGAACCAGGATGCGACAGAACCCAAAAAAGGTTTTGCTCCAAAAAAACCAACTGCCACGAACAATGATTTTAAGTACACACCCAAAGCGTACGAAGAATCACCAAAATCAAAAGAGTACTTCAAAAAGAAAGATGAGAAAGCAAAATCGTTTATTACCAGCAAATCAAACAAGCTGATTAGTACAATTTTTGAAAACAATGTAACCGCTGAAGAGCTCGCACGATTAGACAAAAAGAGGGAAGCAGCCGCACAAAAGCGAGAGGAAAAGAAAATGGTACAAGATGCGGAAAAGATGGTAAGTGATATCAACAAAAAATCTATCGAAAAACCGACTGAGTCAAAAAGTGCAAGTAAAATTATCTGGCCAAACAGAATTAAACCAACACAAACAGACTCTCTTGAAAACAAGGCATTACCTACAAAAACAACCGAGACATCACTCAAGACTGGTGTAGAAAAAAAAGCCTCAGAAAAAACAAGTACCATCAATGATACAAAAAAGGATGAGAAATCTTCTTCAAAAAAGCCAAGTATAAAAACTAGTAATAAACTTGTCTGGCCATTGAAACCTGGAACTGCAAACAGTAAGTTTACTGTACTCGACCGAAGCACACAAAGATATGGAGTGGCTGGTTCACAAGAGAGTGTGGCTAGTACAAAAAAATCGCCTGAAACAAAAATTTCTCCAGATACTGCTACTGTATCAAAATCACTCGATGAGACATTGAATGAAATGGAAAAGAAGGCACGTGCATCAATAAAAGAGACTGCGGACAAAACTGCAGACAAGGCACTCAAAGGAAATCAAGAAGAAATCGATGCATCAACTCTTCGCATCAATCAACACAACACCCTTAAAGAAAACATTGCAAACCTTCAAAAGAAACGCGATTTACTCACACAGGGAAATGATCAAACTTTTGACAATACACTTGTACGACAGATTGATGATCAAATTTCTGAACTTGAAAATCTCAGTCCATACAAGTCAGAAGAACACGAGAACACTGAGCTAAAAGCTGAAAGTCTAAAGTTGAAAGAAATACCAAACACTGAATCACCAGAAACCGAAACAAAAACAGTCAATGAATCATTTGCACAAGACGAAAAAAATCTCAACGACACATTTAATCCTGGAGAAAAAACTGTCGCTGAAGCATACCAAGAGGGAATATTGAAACCTGTTGAATCAAAAGATGGCGCTGAACTAAGTCCAGAAAGTGGAATCGCAAAATCCCCAGAGCTTTTAGCGCTTGAACAAGCTCGTGCAGTGTACGCAGAAAAACAAAAATCGTTCCTCGACAACAAAAGAAAGACACAAAATAGTATCAACAAGATTCGTGATTTCTTCGGATTTGGAAAGAAGGTGAAAGAAGAAGATCTTCCTCAAGAACTCAAAGAATTGAAGTCATCATATGATCAAATGAAGGTTTCGTTTGGAAAAAGTCTCATCAATCAACAAATACGAAAAATTGAAGAGAAGGCAATGACTGGAGAAATCACAGAAGAGGAGAAGTCGGAAGCTCTTGAAATGTATATGAAAGGTGAGTTGTTTGACGAGATTGTTGTAAAAGAACGCGAATCATTACTTGCACTTCAAGCAGAAACACTTCCTGCAAAACAAAAGGGTATTTTGAGCAAAGCATTAGATAGCTATCTCAAACTCAAACCTTGGCAAAGAACTGTCATCAGCTCGGCACTCATTACAGGTGCAATAGCGACCACAGGAGCGTTTGCATCAGCCGGAGTCGCAGGAACATATCTTGGAACAAAGATTGCCAAAGGTGTTGCAAGTGTCTATGTTGGAAAACAAGTTGGTGCTGGGGTTGATTCACTTTTGAAAAAAGAATTCAATAAAGACCTAAACAGGATTGATAGAAATGCTCGTTTTGATATCGCAGATTTTGATCTCGAAAATTTCGACCGCGCACTTTCTTATGCAGAAAAGTCGCACGAGCACAAACTTAAACTCGAACAGAGCGCAAAAAGAGTTCGGTTAATCATGAAAGGAGTAGTTTCGCTCACTGCAGGACTTGCAACAAATAATTTTGCAAACTCAGACCAATTTGAGAGTGTAAAAGATTCAATATATGAGACTGCACAAAAAGTTGAGGCTTCCAAGCTAGTAGGAATGCAAATGACTGAAGAGACAATAAAAAATGCAGGGGAGAAAATCTTTTCACAATCAGATCAGCCAGTCGGATATGACTCTCTGGTTCAATCCCCTAATCCAAAAATTATACTTGATACACCCTACACTCCTGTTGAAAGCACAATTCCTGGAGAGTCAGAGACTCCGACAATAAAAGAGGGTGACACACCTCAAATCGAAGAAACACCAAAATCTAATGAGGTCACACCAGAAACACCAACCACTCCACCCTCTGAACCAAAGATAGAACCTTCACAACCAGAAACTCCAGAAGAGGAAATACCTTCAACTCCCAAAACTCCGACACCAGAGACAAGTACTGTATCAGTGGAAGCAGACAAGCTAGGTGCAATTGAAACATTCAAAGACTTGAAAGAAAAGCTTGCACAGTCGTATCCTGATCCAAAACTCGCACCAGCAAATGCACGAGAAATACTCGAAGGTGACCCAACAGAACTTGCAATCAAATATGGATTTTACAATCCATCACAAAGTGCAGAAAGTGCAATGCTATTGAAAGGAGAGCAGATTGGAATCGATACGAAAGGAAATCTCTTCTTCAAAGACATCAATGGTACTATCGACACACTTTCACAAGGTGATGGATTTGATGGAAAAATGATTGACAGTGTCCCAAACAAAACACCAGTCAATATTGAGCCAAATCCATACAAAGATGTCGTGCCGGTAAAGCCTGAGATTGGAGATGTAGGACCAGAAGGAAATAAATATGCGAATGTTGTTCCACGAGAGCCAAATATTTTAGGACCTGAGAAAAATCCGTACGCTGATGTTGTTCCAGTAAAACCAGAAATAAATCTTCGCGGAAATACGTATTACTCGCCGGATCAAGAAATTGATGCCATGATGCCGAAAAGTTCTGGGCCAGCATCGATCCCTACAAATCCAGAGGTAGCTACCACACAAGAAATTGTTGGCGGACTTGATGCAAAAAGCGTACACACGCTCGCAGAAAAAGAGTTTACAAAAGACATCAATAGTATTTTCCAAAAGCCAAACTTTATTCTAGGCGGCTCAACACCAGGTACACAAACTGAAGAATGGGCACGCACATTAAAATTCATTGAAGAGAAAAACGCACTTGGAAAAGATTTGTTTGAGGCAATGGATGCGCAACAACTTCAAAATACACAAGATGGTGAATTCTTTACACTTGGTGAGTATGCACGATCACTTAAAAACGAAACAGGACTTGTACCAAACGACGGAGAACTTCTCAAAGATTATTTTATTCGAGCAAATGAATACAAAATTACACACGGCATAAATGACAAAGAATTGCTCAACCTGATAGATGAGTCCGACAAGGAAAAGAAAATCACAATCGATGAATCCACTCGACAAAAAATCCGCGCACGTCGAAGCGTAGATAACGACGGAGTATATAATTAAGAAGGGAGTATGGAATAGTGGTGAGGGAATAGAGATTTAATTCGCTGTCCTCTTATCACTTCTTACTTCTCGCGAACACAATGAATCCTTTACTACAAAAAATCGGTGAAGAATTTGGATTGAGTACACTTCCACCAGAGAAACAAGAAGAATTGCTCGCACGAATTGGTGGAATAATTTACAAATCAGTTCTCATGCGAGCCCTTGATCAAATGTCCGAAGGTGAGCAAGATGAATTTGATAAGATTCTTGAGCAAGACAAGGGCCCGGAAGAAATATTTGCTTTCTTAAAGGAAAAAGTTCCTACTATTGAGCAAATAATCAAGGAAGAGTCTGAAGCATTCAAGAAAGAGACGATGGATGTGATGAATCAAGTACAAGAATAATAATAAATACTAAAAGAGCGGCGCCTGCAGCGCCGCTCTTTTAGTATTTCATTTGAAAACCCGCATTTACGATCTACGTTTTACGTTCTACGCTCCACGTATTACCTCATGTGCTATAGTGTCATAGATGAACTATTTACACGGACTCAATGACAAACAAAAAGACGCAGTACTTCACACACATGGACCACTTTTGATACTTGCGGGAGCAGGTGCAGGCAAAACAAAAACTGTTACACACAGAATTATTCATTTAATCAAAGAAGGGATACCAGGCAATCAAATTCTCGCAATCACATTCACCAACAAGGCGGCAAAAGAAATGCGCGAACGTGTGATTGCAAATCTTGAGAAGGAAGGCCTACAAGAAGAGCGACCATTTGTCAGCACATTTCACTCATTGTGTGTCTCAATCCTCAAAGAGCAAGCATTGAAAGTCGGCGCTACCCGACACTTCACCATACTTGATGAAAGTGACGCACTCTCACTCATTAAAGATGCACTCAAAGAGCGCGACCTCGATCCAAAACAATGGGAACCACGCAAAATAAAAAGTGTCATTTCTAGAAATAAAAACGAATTTATCACACAGTCGACATTTGAAAAAGATGCGATAAGTCCATATGAGAAAACTGTTGCAATGATTTGGAGGCGATACGAAGAACTTGCTCGAAAAGAAAATGCATTTGATTTTGATGACTTACTCTTGAAAGTTGTGCAGCTTTTTACGCAACACGAAGATGTACTTTCCTACTATCAAGAACGATGGAAATTTATTCACGTGGATGAATACCAAGACACAAACGAAGTGCAGTACAGACTTGCAACACTTCTCGCACAAAAGTACAAAAATATTTGCGTGGTGGGTGATGGTGATCAAAATATTTATGGGTGGCGTGGGGCAAATATAAAAAACATTCTTAATTTTGAGAACGAATACCCAGATGCCAAAAGTGTGTTACTTGAAGAAAATTATCGTTCAACTGACACAATCCTTCGCGCAGCAAATGAGGTAATTCGAAAAAATAAAATTCGAAAAGACAAAAATCTTTTTACTCAAAAAGAGGGCGGGGAGCAAATAGGACTGTTTGAAGGTTTTGATGAGAACGAAGAGGCAAGATTTGTCGCAGAAAGAATATACGACATCCTTGAATCTGGTGTTGATCCGAAAGAAGTGGCAATACTCTACCGTGCAAACTTTCAGTCTCGCGTACTCGAAGAAGCACTCTTGATGAAAGGTGTCCCGTATCAAGTGCTCGGCGTAAAATTCTTTGAGCGAAAAGAGATCAAAGACGTAATCTCGTATTTGCGTGCATCACTAAACCAAGAATCTACTTCAGACATCAAACGAATCATCAATTTCCCTGTGCGGGGAATCGGGAAGGTGACACTTACAAAACTATTTGCAGGAGATCGTGCAAGTCTTCCTCAGTCAATGCAAATAAAAATAAACAATTTTTATCTTGCACTTGATCGGATAAATACATTTGCACAATCGCACTCACCAAGTGAGACAATCAAGTTTCTTATTGAAACTACTGGCATCAAACGTGAACTCGAGGGTGGCATGGATGATGATCTTGAGCGACTTGAAAACATCAAAGAACTCGCAACACTCGCGACAAAATACGACACACTACCTGCACTCGAAGGAATCGAAAAACTCATCGAAGACGCAGCCCTTGCATCTGATCAAGACACACTTGATCAAGCAAAAGACCAAAGAGATTCTGTGCGGATGATGACCGTGCACGCATCAAAAGGACTTGAGTTTGAATATGTATTTATCACAGGCCTCGAACATAATTTGTTTCCACACAGGAAAGAAGGTGTTGCACAAACCGAAGATCAAAAAGAAGAAGAGCGACGACTTTTCTATGTTGCACTTACTCGTGCAAAGAAAAAACTTTTTCTTTCATACGCATCAATTCGCACAGTGTTTGGAATGAGAGAAATCACTGCTCCATCAGAGTTTGTGTATGACATACCTGAAGACTTGGTGGAGCGTGAGTGGGGAAAAAACATAAAGACAATTTATATTTAGGGGAAGTGTGGGAACGCAGAACGTGGAGTGTAGAGCGTGAAATACAAAATCACTGGAACATTAAACATGCAACACGAGAACACTAAGACACATCAACACACAATGAGCGCCGCCTAAGGGAACACTTATGCAAAACTCGGCGCCGCTCCTTGTATTTATTAAAATACACCACCCCGCCTTTCAGGCACCCCTCCTCAGCAAGGAGGGGAAAGAATTCTTGAGATCCTGAAACAAGTTCAGGATGACACGAAATGCTTTGGTTTTGTGATTTATGTTTAAGTGTTCCATGTTTCTGTACTCGGTGTTTCTGTGATTAACGTTCTACGCTTTACGTATTACGTCTCACGTTTCTGTGTTATATTGACCTCATGTTTTACCACAAGGCAAAAAAATCCCTCGGGCAGAATTTTCTCAAATCAAAATCTGCACTCAAAACAATTATTGAAACTGGACAAATTACCCCAGAAGACACAATTGTTGAAATCGGCCCAGGGAAAGGTGCACTCACCGAACATATCCTGCAATCAGGTGCCACGCTTATCGCAATCGAAAAAGACGATGAGCTTTTTGCATATCTCTCAGACAAGTATCAAGAATATATTTCCACTAAAAAACTTACACTAATCCACAGCGACATACTCGACCTTGATGATTCTTTCTTTAAGCTACCAACTAAAAACTATAAACTAATCGCAAACATTCCCTACAACATCACAGGACAAATTATTCGAAAATTTCTCACCGCAACGCACAAACCAACAGATATGGTTCTCCTTGTGCAAAAAGAAGTTTCAGACAGAATCGTAGCAAGAGATGGAAAAGAAAGCCTGCTTTCACTTTCGGTCAAACTTTACGGCACACCAAAATACATAAAGAAAGTTCCTGCGCGCGATTTTAGCCCCGCTCCAAAGGTTGACTCAGCAATTCTTCATATCAAAGACATACAGAAGCCAAACCTCACCCCACAAGAAGAAACTATTTTCTTCGATGTACTTCATGCTGGTTTTGCACACAAACGCAAAATTCTCGCCGGAAATCTTTCACTTAAATTCCCAAAAGAAAAAGTGTTGGCACTCTTTTCTGATCTTTCTCTAAGCGAAAAAGTACGCGCAGAAGACCTGACGCTCTCACAATGGGTCGACATCACACGAATCCTTTCATAAATTTTCTAGTTAGTTGTATACTGTGTGTATGAAGAAAATACTATTAATGATATTTGTTTTTGTGTTTGGCGCACTCATGATTGCACAAACTGCATATGCGGTTATTCCAATGCCTTTTGGTGGAAAGGTAATTTCATCTAATATACCAGGCATTGTCTGTCCAGGGACAGGACCTGTAACAATACTACCTAAAGGTGTAGCCCCGCCAGCACCTTACTATATTGCTCCAGGTATTCCTGCAGGATATGGTTTGGCATTTAAAAGTTCTTATATTCTAGGGCTTTACTCCGCAAAATTAATGCCTCTTTGTGCAACCGCAGGAGGTGAACCGGTGCTTGTATTGCCAGTAATTATGTATGGTATTTCTTCTCCAACTTTGTAATTATGAGTATTTCACGCTTTCTACCAAGTAAAAAATTCACAATAATCCTTTCTGTGTGTCTTGTTGCAGGACTTGGATATTTTCTTGTGTCAAAAAGTGGGTTTTCAGCAAAAGCCTCGAACAAAAAAACAACTCTTGTCCTTACACCTGAGCAAATCATTGATGGTGACCGTGACGGTGATGGTGTGCGCGACTGGGAAGAATCATTATGGGGCACAAACCCAGACTTAAAAGACTCAAACGATGACGGCATTGATGATCTTTCAGACATTGAATCTCGAAGAAAAAAACTCAGCATTGAAAATGCTGACAATTTAAACGCGACAGATGAAGAACTCAACGAAACAGATATTTTCAGCAGAGATATATTTGCAAGTATTATGTCTCTCAAGGAAAAAGGAGCCCTAAACGAAGCATCCATCAAGAGTCTTGCTGAAATTACCGAAAAATCATTTTCAAACAATACTGCAATTGCAAACATAGTAGAACTTTCAGATATCAAAAAAACGTCTACCGACACACTAGAACAAAGAAAAGTATATTTAAAGAAAATCGATTCACTCCTCACTTCATACGAAGAACGTGGTCTTGGTAAAGAATTTACAGTATTTGCTGAGTATTATGAAAATGCAGAAACAACCTCACTCGCTACTCTGATGCCTATTAGTACAACCTATGAAAACATGTCGAAGGAACTGGCGCTGATTGAAACTCCTCAACCAATGTTGATATTACACAGAGATTTCATAAACAACACACACAAGCTCAGTGTTGCAATAAAGAATATTTCACAAATCGACACAAATGGAATACTGGGTGCTACTGGGTTTTCACAATACAAAGAACAAAGCACTGAATTCACAAGAATCATACGTGTATACGCAGAGTTGCTCGCGCAACATGATATACTTTAATTACCGTCATGTGTAAGAAAAATATTTTTTCAAAATCTATCGCATTCGTTTTACTTTGTGCTATTTTGACGTCATCAACACTGCCGTTGATTCAGGCAAAACACGCCGAAGCCAAAGTTCTCGATGTCAAAAAACTTCTTCCAGGAGTAAGTAAGGCATTAATTGGTGCAGCTGCTGCGTGTCTTTCTGCTGCAGGTACTGCATGGCTGGGAGCAAAATCTTTAGCCCAAGCTGAAGGAGCGACCGCGGTGCCAATATCAACCGGAGCCGGCAATGCCGCCTACGCCGCCGAAACTGGAAAAGAACTCTGTCTCGATGCTGTTGCGACATCTATCGCAAAGGCGACTTTGAAAAAGTTTACAGACAGCACAATAAACTGGATAAACACTGGATTTGAAGGGAATCCGCTCTATGTGCGCGACCCTGCATCATTTTTCAACAGTATTGCGGATGAGCAAATTGGCTCAATCACTCTATCTATCGAAACATCAGGCGCGCCGTTTGCCCGAAGTCTCGCTCAGTCACTCATTCTCAGTCAGCTCTATGATTTTAATGCAGCAATGAAATACAACGTGGATGCGTATCTTGGAAGAAGTGTGGTGGAACAATTTAGTGCCGACTTTTCTGTGGGTGGATGGGAAGCATGGTTACTTCAAACACAATATCCTCAAAACAACCAGATTGGAGCTTCAATCAATGTAGCAAATCAGAAAACAAAACAACTTGCTGGTACAGACAAATCCGTCGCTCAAATTGCTCAAGATGAAATAAATCAAGGCGCAGGATTTCTCGGCCTCAAAGAGTGTGTTGACCCAACAGACTGGGTCAGAGGAACAGGGTTCGAACCACCAGTATATGGTGATCCATTTGAGGGAATGACTCCTGACGAATTTGCAGAGCTCACACCACAAGAACGCGCTCAAATTGAAAATGATGCAAGTAACGCTTATCTTGAACAAGTTGCTGAAGACAGAGCTGAGTATGAGAAAAAATCTACGTGTAAGCGATGGGAAACACGAACACCAGGAAGAACTATTTCAGAGCAGTTAAACATTTCGCTTGGTTCTTCGATCCGACAAGCAGAACTTGCAGACGAACTCAATGAATCAATTGCAGCAATCATCGACGCTGTCTTTGCAAAGTTTCTTACAGATGGACTAAATTCTATCGGTGACAACACCACAGAATACAGTCAGTCAGGTTTTGCTGGATATGGAACCAACACTTCAACAGGTGGTCTCTACAATACACAAACTGGTAGTATACAAGCATCAGCAAATCTCTATTCA